>JAZKGC010000050.1:0-35826 GCA_040386115.1 Pseudomonadota bacterium | reverse complement strand
CGAGTTGCTCCCCCGTCTTCACCCGGAAGTATGGTCCCTTCGCCCAAAATCGCCGTATTGGAGCGCCGCAAGGCGATGCGCTTCCGGAACTCCATCGTGTCGCAAACGATGCCGGAAGCGAACCAACACAATTTGCGCCTTTCGGCGCTCCATGCCCCTCATTGTTTTTTGAGGGCGCGACTGAAAATCCAACCCGCGCGCGGCGCGGGAACGAAGGCGTGCGTCTTCTTTTGGCGCGAATGGGGCAAGCCCCACGCGCGCGCATCTGTATGAAAGTGGCTGTTTGAAAATTGAATCGGGTTACCTGCGCGATGCCGCGCAAAACAACCCCGCTCATCCCCGCGAAAGCGGGGATCCAGCATCACTGAGAGTTGTGTCTCGGAATGGACCTGCTTGCTCAAGAAGAAGTCTGGACCCCCGCCTTCGCGGGGGTGAGCGGAGAGAAATCTATAAAAGCCTTGCATAGCTGCGTTTGCGCAGGGATGAGAGGAGAGATCATACGTTAAGCGGTCAACGCTGCACGCGGATGCCGAGCATCACCACGGTCGCATTGGAACTCGCACCGGCGATCGAACTTTCCAGCCAGTCATGGCGCACCTGGCCCTTGATATGGAACGTGCGCGAGAGCTTGTAGATCAGATCGCCCTCCACGAAATAGCGCTTGTCGAACCGCGTGCTGCCGTAATCCGAGGTGCCGGTGCCGGCTTTCGCGGTGCCGATCAGCCAGCGGCGAAATGCGTGATCGACCTGCAAGGAGTAATCGCGCGAGATGACGCCGGACACGCCGGGCAGCGTGGTTTCGTCGATGGACGACGTCGCATCGAACCGCACCGTGGTCAGGCCGCTCGCGGCCCAGATCAGCGATGCGCTGGTGAGCAGCCCTTTCAGGTCGGTGAGGCGCGGGTCTTCATATCTGCGCATGGAATAGCCGATGGCCGCCTCGCCGGTCAGCAGCCGCGAAAATTCGAACGTGGTGCCCGCCTTCGCGTATCCCCCATTGGAGTCGCGTTGAAAGCCCGAGCGGTCGAATTTGACATCGTGGATGCGCGTATCGGCAGAAACCTCGCCGAACGGCTTGAGACCCGGCATCAGGTCGTAACTCACGCGCGAGAGCGCGCCGAACTGGTTGAAGTTGCGGTCGGCGTTGGTGGTCGATGTGCCGTCGGTGAGTTGCGACTGCTGATAGGTGGTGCGGTCGGCGAGGCCCGCCACCGAGACCTGCAAGCGATTGAAGTCATGTGCGATGCCGGCGGTGCCGCCGATATTGGTCGCCAGCGGATATTTCGACAGGCCCGCCTGGATGTTCGGCGAGCCGGGATTGTCGGTGAAGACGCGCAGCCGCGCCTGCGAATTGATGCGGGTGTCGCGCGTGACATCGAGGCGGCCGTCGATCTTGCCGTTGAAACCCGGCGTGTCGATGCTGGTCGGCACCGGCGACGGCCCCGAGCTGGTCGGCGGAAACGTCGTGCCGTAGCCGGTGAACGAACCGCGCAGGTCGGCGATCAGCGAATGACGCTCCCAGTCGGATGCGATCAGCAGTTCGGGTGCGATCGTATAGAACCCCGATCCCTTCGGCGTGTTGGTGCGGCCGGGATTGGAATTATAGCCGCCCCAGACTTCCACGGCGGCCTTGGTCAGGAAACTTCCAGCGTAGAAACCGACATTGCCGAATGGATCGTCGTCCGGCCGCAGGCGCCGGCGCGGCGGCTGGCCGGGGACAGTGCCGGCGACCGACGGCGCAACGGGTGCTGCGACCCGCGCAGCCGCGCGCGGCAAAGTCGCCGCTGGCGAATTGCCGGGGCCGACGATTTTGGGCTTCGGCGCGCCGGGATAGAGCTTCGGCTTTTTGCGCACGCGATTGAGCGAATCGTATCCCGTGTCCGACGCGCCCGAGGCAGGCGGAATGCCATAGGTGGGCGTTGCCCCGATGCGCGAGGCAGCCTTGGTATCTCTGCCGGCGTCATTACTCCCGGTGTTGTCCGCCGTCCTGCGCAGCGCGGACTGATCCGGCGGCGCAAAACCATCGCGCACCGGGCTCATCATGTTGCTGGTCAGGGTCTGTGCGCGGGCAGCGGCAGGTTGAAAAAGGATCAGCAGACAGCACGCCGACAGCGCGCGCCACCTGGGCACGTGCCGGCATTGGTCCCACAACCGGGCGGGTTGCCGCGAGCCGTCCACTTTTCACTTACCTCCCGGCCCTGGAATTCACCAAGACCGCACCGAAAAACTCAACAACTTCATCCGCTTGCGGTGCGGAACACCGCCCTGCGGCGCGAGCGGACGCCGTTAACAGAGTTAAAACAATTATGGTTAACGGGGGGTTAGGCGTTGCCGCGCGCGTCGCCTCACGCCCTTGGCCGTGCTAAACGCAGCACTTGGATGGCAGCATCTGGATGGGTGAACCTTCCGCTCCTTCTTGGAACCCGACATGGCGATCTCGAAACCGCGGACGGCCCCACCTTCCATGACGCATCCCGCATCTCCTGCGATCGAATCCGCGCTGCGCACGCTTGAAGCGGAGGCCGGCGGCATCACCGCGCTCGCCGACGCCTTGCAGTCGGATCTGGGCGATGCCTTCACTGCCGCTGTCGATCTCGTGCGCAACGCCAAGGGCCGACTGATCGTCACGGGGCTCGGCAAGTCCGGTCACATCGGCAAGAAGATGGCGGCGACTTTCGCCTCCACCGGCACCCCCGCCTTCTTCGTCCACGCGGCGGAAGCCAGCCACGGCGATCTCGGCATGATCACCCCCGACGACGTCATCATGGCGCTCTCATGGTCCGGCGAGACCGCCGAACTCAAGAACCTCATCAACTATTCACGCCGCTTCCGCATCGGCCTGATCGCGATCACGTCCGAGGCGACCTCCACCCTGGGCACCGCCGCCGATATTGCGCTGGCGCTGCCGAAGGCGCGCGAGGCCTGCCCGAACAATCTCGCGCCGACCACATCGTCACTGATGCAACTGGCGCTCGGCGACGCGCTCGCGGTGGCGCTGCTGGAAAGCCGGGGATTTACCGCACTCGATTTCGGCGTGCTGCATCCGTCCGGCAAGCTGGGTGCGATGCTGAAATTCGTGCGCGACCTCATGCACGTCGATCAGGCGCTGCCGGTAAAACCGCTCGGCACAAAGATGTCCGATGCGCTGGTTGAGATGACCTCGAAAGGTTTTGGTTGCGTGGGGATCACAGATGCGCGCGGCGAAATCGTCGGTATCGTCACCGACGGCGACCTGCGGCGTCACATGCGGCCGGATCTCATGACTGTCAGCGTCGATGAGGTGATGACAAAAAATCCGAAGACCATCAGTCCGGACCTGCTCGCCAGCGAGGCGCTCGAAATTCTCAACGCATCGAAGATCACGGCGCTGATCGTCACCGATAGCAAGAAGCCCGTCGGCATCGTGCATCTGCACGACATCCTGCGCGCGGGGGTCGCCTGAGATTTCAGCTCAGGCCAGTCCAACCTGAAGGCTCGCGCCGTCGGCGTGAACGATCTTGACGCGGCTTCCAGCCGGCGCGTCCGGACCTGAGACGCGCCAGATGGTGTCGTCGATCTTCACCGTTCCGACGCCATCGACGATCGGTTTCTCAAGCGTGAACACGCGCCCAATGAGACCTTCCGCTCGCTTGTTCAGGAACGGCTTGTCGGTCGGCTTCGCATTGCGCCCGGAATAATATCGCCACAGCGGAACCATCGCGATCGACAGCGCCGCGAACGCAATAATCTGGGCCTGCCACGACCAGACGATCCCGAACGTCAGCAGGCCAACGATCAATGCGGCCAGGCCCAGCCACAACATGAACACGCCGGGCGCAAACGTCTCGATGCCCATCAGCACGACGCCGACAATCAGCCAGTTCCAGTTTCCCAACTTCGCTAAAATATCTGCCATCTAAACGACCTTCAGACAGTAGGCTTGGTGTTCGGCACGGTCGGTGGGCGGCGCGGTGCCGAAGCCGATCCACCATCGCCGAATGTCGCACGCGCAATCTCCGCAATGCCGCCGAGCGACGCCAGCATGCCAGTCGCTTCCATCGGCAGCATGATGATCTTCTGGTTCGGTGACTCGGCGAGTTGACCGAATGCCTTGATGTATTTGTCGGCGATAAAGTAATTCAGCGCGGCGACATCGCCGCTGGCAATGGAATTGCTCACCATTTCCGTCGCCTTCGCTTCGGCCTCGGCGGAGCGCTCACGCGCTTCGGCGTCGCGGAACGCGGCTTCCTTGCGGCCCTCGGCCTGAAGAATTTGCGATTGCTTGGCACCCTCGGCGCGCAGGATTTCAGACTGACGTTGGCCTTCGGCCTGAAGAATGTCCGCGCGCTTGACGCGCTCGGCTTTCATCTGCCGGCCCATCGCTTCAACGAGGTCCGCAGGCGGCACGATGTCCTTGATCTCGATGCGGTTGACCTTGAGACCCCACGGCGAGACCGCAGCATCGACCACGCGCAGCAGGCGCTCGTTGATCTCGTCGCGATGCGACAGCACCTGGTCGAGATCCATCGCGCCCATCACCGAGCGGATGTTGGTCATGGTCAGCGTCACGATCGCCTGATTGAGATTTGAGACCTCGTAGCTGGCCTTGGCGGCGTCGAACACCTGATAGAATGCGACGCCGTCCACCGAGACGGTGGCGTTGTCTCGGGTGATGACTTCCTGCTCCGGAATGTCGATCACCTGCTCCATCATGTTCACCTTGCGGCCGACACGGTCGAAATAGGGAATGATGATGTTGAGGCCTGGCTCCAGGGTGCGGGTGTATTTGCCAAACCGCTCGATGGTCCAGTCATAGCCTTGGCCCACCGTCTTCACGCCTGCGAAAAGCGTGAAGATCGCAAGCAGCACCAAAACGATCGTG
This sequence comes from Pseudomonadota bacterium, assembly GCA_040386115.1. Classification (GTDB taxonomy): domain Bacteria; phylum Pseudomonadota; class Alphaproteobacteria; order Rhizobiales; family Xanthobacteraceae; genus Afipia. The sequence goes on along the minus strand of JAZKGC010000050.1, from coordinate 30,965 downwards.
AAAATATCGAAACCGGACATAGATAGCTCCCTGAAGGGTGACAGGCCTGAAATGCGAGACGCCTTATTGCGATCAGCTTAACACGAACGCACGACAGGCGCTTGGCTGTTGGTCGGCTGAAACGGGGATACGGTTCGAAACTGGGGACAACATGCCCTGATAAAGACGCCGGATCGATGCTAAATTCAGTCTTCGTGAATCCAGCCTCTTAGATCCAACCCTGCAACTCGCGCAGCACGAGTTGCCGGATCACGTCCATGCCCTCGTCGCTGTCATTGAGACACGGGATGGCGGAGAATTCCTGACCGCCGGCCTTGTGAAATATCTCGGCGTTTTCCTGGGCAATTTCTTCCAGCGTCTCAAGGCAATCCGCCGAGAAGCCGGGGGTGACGACGGCAATTCGCCGCACGCCGTCCTTCGCCAATTGCTCGATAGTCTTGTCCGTATAGGGTTGCAGCCAGGCCTCGTATCCGAAGCGCGACTGGAAGGTCAGCATCAGGCGTTTGTCGTCGAGTTTCATGCGCGCGCGCAGGGCTTCCACCGTGGCAGCGCATTGCGTCTGATAAGGGTCGCCCTTGGCGATGTAGGACTGCGGCATGCCGTGGAACGATGCCATGATGATTTCAGGCTGGTAGGGCAATGCCGCGAGATGGCGTTCGATGGAAACGGCGAGCGCGTCGATGTAGCTCGGATCGTCGTAATAAGGCGGCGTGAAGCGCACGGTCGGTTGCGCGCGCATGTCCGCGAGCGCGGCGGCAACCTTGTCCACCACCGTCGCCGAGGTCGATGCGGAGTATTGCGGATAGAGCGGAACGGTCAGAATGCGGTCACAGCCCTGCGCCATCAGCGCCTCGATCCGCGACTTGATCGAGGGGTTGCCGTAGCGCATGCCCCAGTCAACCACGACATGCTTCTGGTCCGCGATCGAGGCCGCAAGCTTCTCTGCCTGTGCGCGCGTAATCGTCTTCAGCGGCGATTCATTCTTCTCGGTATTCCAGATCTTCAGATAGTCCTTCGCCTTGCGGGCGGGCCGGATGCGCAGAACGATGCCGTTCAAGATGATCTGCCAGATCAGTCCCTGATTTTCGATCACGCGCGGATCGGACAGGAACTCTTTCAGGTACACACGCACGCCGCGGGCATCGGCGGTGTCCGGCGTGCCGAGATTGACCAGCAATACACCGACACGTGACGGCGCGGCCTGAACTGCCGGGCGTCGCGTTTCAAGGGAAATAACCTCTGTCATGATGCGTTTTGCATCGCGCTTTGCATAACCGATGTCAAGGCAAGCCGATCAAAAGCAGGTGACACGTTCCGCGGCAATATATCCCAACAACAGGCCAACGCCGAACAGCAGCACAAGTCCAGCCGCGCCGAACTCGATGCCGCGCAGGAGAATCGCGCCACCGCCGTCGCGGCCGGCGGCCATACGTGCCGCAAGCCCCTTGGCGGAGACAGCCACAAGCGCGATGGCCGACACTGTGATGGCCGTTCCCAATCCCATCACGAATGTCGCCGCGACGCCTGCCCAGAACAAGCCCTGTGCCAGAGCGAACACCAGAACCAGAATGGCGCCGGAGCACGGCCGGATGCCCACCGCCAGGATCGCGGTCAAGCCCCGCGACCAGCCGCCGGGACCGGCAAGTTCCGCAGGCGTCGGGCCATGCGAATGGCCGCAATGCTCGTCGTGAACATGGCCGGGCTCATTATGGGTTTGGTGATCGTGCTGATGATGCGCGTGGTCGCCGTGGACGTGAGCGATGCTGGCATGAGTAGCCGCATGTGAATGCGCATGATCGTGAGAATGGTCTTGCAAATGCTCTTGACCGTGCGAATGCGCCATCGCGGGAACGAGTCGGGGCGCAGCCGCGCTGCGCCACGATCTCATTGCGCGGAAGAATCCACCGCCCTTGGTCCAGACCAGCCGCGCGCCGAAAGCAGCGATCAACGCGTAGCTCGCGATCTCGATGACACGCTCGGCGCTGCACATGGTCTTGGCAGTCGCATTGAGCAACAGCGCCCCGACTCCGACAATCGCCACCGCAACCAGCGCCTGCATCATTGCGGAGGCGAAGGACAACACGATGCCGCGGCGCGCAGTCTCCTCATTGGCAACGAGGTAGGATGAGATCACCGCCTTGCCGTGGCCGGGACCGGCGGCGTGGAAAATGCCGTAAGCGAATGAAATGCCAAGCAGGCTCCAGACGGCTGTGCCATCCGTCTTGGCGGCGCGAATGGTGGCCGACATCTGCCGATAGAATTCCGATTGCTTGGCGAGCAACCAGCCAACAATGCCGCCGGCCTGGGGCTCGGCAGCGGCGGGGCGTGGACCGCCGAATGGCGTCTGAGCCAATGCTGCGTCGATGGCATAATCGATCAAAACAACGGCGGCTAAGACCGCGAGACCTGTCGCCGCAACGCGCATCCATCGTGACATTACGGGCAATCCACGGTGATTTTGTTCGCGAACATCGCTCCATAGTTCGAGTTGTCGCCGTTCAGAAAAGTCTCTTCATTCAGCTTCTGCGCCGGGGCGCTGCCGTCGTTGGGGCGCTGAATCGTCATTTTGCAACTCGCAGGCGCACCGACCAGCTTCACGGGCTCTTTTTCGTTCAGCGCGAAGTTGATGAAGTAGGCCGGATCGAAAACTTCCAGAGCCAGCGCGGGAGTTTTGAACGGCGTCTTGAACGGCAGTGTGAAATGCAGTGTCAGCGCGGCGTCCTTGTATTCGAGATAGTAGTCGATCGGATCGTTGAACTTCTCTTTCTTCTGGCTACCCGTCGCTCCGGCCTTGGCGAAAGTAAAGAAGCTGTATTCCTTGAGCGACTCCACATTGGTCTGCGCCAGCGGCGCAAGCTCCTCGCGCGTATAGACGCCCTTCGTCTTGGTCTCTATGCCCTGCAAGGCATAGGTCGAGAACATGTCGTCGAAGGTCCATGCATGGCGCACGCCAGTGATCGAACCGTCGGACGCATAGACCAGCTCGCTCTTGGCCACGATCCAGACGTGCGGGTGCGCTTGCGCAGCACTCGCGGCCATCGCGAACGCAGCCGCGATGCACAGGCATTGCAGGCATTGAATGAGGCGAGGCATCTTCATGTGACAGTCTCGCTTGCGTCAGGCTACTTCGGGTTCGTTGAGCAAACCACGACGACGCAGCAGCGCGTCAGGTTCAGGCTTTCGGCCACGGAAGGCAATGTAGGCGTCTTCAGGATCGCGTGATCCGCCCGACGAGTAGATGTCGTCGTGCAGACGTTTGGCTACCGCCGGATCGAAGATGTCGTGGGCTTCCTCGAACGCGCCGAACGCGTCGGCGTCCATCACTTCGGACCACATGTAGCTGTAGTAGCCCGATGCGTAATGATCGCCGGAGAAAATATGACCGAACTGCTGCGGCCGGTGACGCAGCGAAATCTCGGCGGGCATCCCTATTTTTTCGAGCTCGCGCTTTTCGAATGCACGCACGTCGGTGATCGAGGCCGTCGGCTGGGTATGGAATTCAAGATCGATCAGCGCCGACGAGACGAACTCCACCGTGGCGAAACCTTGGTTGAACTTGCGCGCTGCGATGAAGCGCTTGAGCAGATCGTCGGGAAGCGGTTCGCCGGTCTGGTAGTGCCGCGCGAACTTTTGCAGCACTTCGGGCCGCTCCTGCCAGTGCTCGTAGAGCTGCGACGGCAGTTCGACGAAATCCGTGAAAACGCTGGTGCCCGAGAGCGAAGGGTACATCACATTCGACAGCATGCCGTGCAGGCCATGGCCGAACTCATGGAACAGCGTGCGGGCATCGTCGGGCGACAGTAGCGAGGGATCGCCGTCCGTTCCCTTTGAGAAATTGCAGACATTGATAATCAACGGGGCGACATCGCCATCGAGCTTCTGCTGGTCGCGCAGCGACGTCATCCACGCACCGGATCGCTTGGACGGCCGCGCGAAGTAGTCGCCGTAGAACAGCGCCTTGTGGTTGCCCGTGGCATCCTTCACCTCCCAGACCCGAACGTCCGGATGCCACACAGGCACGTCCTTGCGCTCGCTGAAGGTGAGTCCGAACAGCCGGCGGGCGACATCGAATGCAGCGTCGATCATGTGGTCGAGGGCCAGATACGGCTTGATCGCGGCGTCGTCGAAATTGGCGCGGCGCTGGCGCAGCTTCTCGGCGTAATAGCGCCAGTCCCAGGCGGCGAGCTTGAAATTGCCGCCCTCCTCCGCGATCAGCCCCTGCAAGGCGTCGCGGTCCGCCATGGCGCGGGCGCGGGCCGGCTTCCAGACCCGCTCCAGCAGGCTGCGCACGGCCTCCGGCGTCTTGGCCATGGAATCCTCGAGCCGGTAGGCGGCAAAGCTTGGATAACCGAGCAGCTTCGCGCGCTCCTCGCGCAGCTTCAGCACCTCGACGATCGCGGCGCTGTTGTCGTTTTCGTTCTGGTTGTCGCCTCGCGCGGTGAAGGCTTTGAACACCTTTTCGCGCAGATCGCGGCGGGCGGACGATTTCAGGAACGGCTCGACGGAAGAGCGGGACAGCGTCACCACCATCTTGCCCGGCATGCCACGCTCCTCGGCAGCGGCCTTGGCAGCAGCGGCAAAGCTCTCCGGCAGACCGGCGAGATCGCCCTCGCCCAGCTCCATGGTCCAGTTCTGCTCATCGCCAAGCAGGTGGTGGCTGAAGCTGGTGGCAAGATGGGCCAGCCGCTCGTTGATCTCCGCCGTCCGGGCCTTGGCGGCCTCGCTGAGGCCTGCACCCGAGCGGTGGAAGCTGGTCCAGGTCCGCTCCAGCAGCCGCGCCTGCTCTGGCGTCAGCTTGAGCGTTGCCGTCCTGTCGCGGAGTTTGGAGATCCGGCCAAACAGCGTGGCGTCCATGCTGATCGGATTCCAGTGCCGCGCCTGTTTCAGAGCGACCTCCGACTCGATGGTGAGCAGTTCAGGATTCGAATGGGCACCCACGAGGTCATAGAACACAGAAGAGACCTTGGAGAGCAGCTTGCCGGCGCGTTCGAGCGCGGTGACTGTGTTCTCGAAGCTGGGCTCGGACGGGCTCGTCCTGATGGCCTCGATCTCGGCGGTGTGGTTCGCGAAGGCCTTGTCAAAGGCCGGCAGGAAGTGCTCTGGGCGGATATCCGCGAAAGGCGGCGTCTCGAACGGCGTCTGCCAGGCGGTCAGCAGCGGGTTGGCTTGAGCTTGGGGAGCAGTCCTGGCCGATTGAAGCGCTTCTGACATGAGAATCCTCTGGGGAGCCTTATTTGCAGCGATTTTCTGGTGCTTCTCTATACCATCGCGTGGGGCTTTTTTGCGCCCTTACGACTTGATTGAAGCCGTAATTTCGCAGAGATTGCGACCCGAAACGGGATCACAAAGTCATGAATGCCAAGAAGCTCGAAGCCAATGCCCGCGAGATCGCGTGGCCCAGCGTCGTCACCGTCATCAGTGCCGTCATTCTGATCGGCGCAGAGGTGTTTGGCGCTGCTTTTGCCGGCGGCTGGGCGCTCGCGATCCTGTTCGGCCTCAGCGATACCGGCGCTTACATCATCCAGGCGGTGCTGTTTGTGATCGGCGTCGCCATCATGGTCGGCTTCCTCCGCGCCGCCCAGCGCGTTGAGCCGTTTACTCGCAAGATTTAAGGCTGCACTCGCCCCTCTTGGGCTTTTCGCGCGCTAGAATCTTAACGCGCATTCATCTTCCTCAACGTCTGTTTACACACGCGCGACATTTCGATCACGTCTTGAGGAAACTTGCCTCATGGACAAAAAAATACTTGCGCCCCAGACTCAAAGATCATATTTCACCCTTGCCCAATTTCGCACGTGCCTGTGGTCGTGTGTCAGTCGGTAGGTATCCGGACAAGAGGCCGGACAGCCGCCAAGGGACGAAGAAACCGAGGGTCGCTTAAGCGAGTTAGAGCTTAGGAGGCCAGCATCTCTCTCAAGGGATGCCATTGAAGGTGACTTTGCTCCTTGCAACCGTGACTGGCAGCCGGAGGCGAACCGGCGCACCCCGCTCTCAACGGGGGACGCGACTTAAAGCAACGACGGATCGGGCTTTTTTGGTCTCTGCTGGCTTTCCATCAGCCAGCGCGAATACCGAAGAGGCTTGTCCTTCATTGCCAGGTGTGCGGGCGGGAGCTTTCCCAACCAATCCACGGCAGCACAGTCTGGTCTGAGTGTTGGCTATCGCCGCGCCTCCATCGCGCGACATGGCTCAAGCGCTCATACCCGACATCATTTTTTGGACGGTTCATCGCCAGATCATTTGGCAGGGCCGTTTGGGAGAGTGCTATGACCGAACGTATCCAGGAATTCCTGCGCAGCCGCCGCAGCGAGGGCCTCGACACCGAGCCATGTCTCGTCGTCGATCTCGAAGTCGTGCGCGAAAATTACCAGACCTTCGCGAAGGCGCTGCCGGACTCACGCGTATTCTACGCGGTGAAGGCAAACCCGTCGCCTGAAGTGCTGTCGCTGCTGGCCTCGATGGGCTCGTGCTTCGACACCGCGACCGTCGCCGAAATCGAAATGGCGCTGGCTGCCGGTGCGACGCCCGACCGCGTCTCCTATGGCAACACGATCAAGAAAGAGCGCGACATCGCGCGCGCCTTCGCGCTCGGCATCCGGCTGTTCGCAGTCGATTGCTCGGCCGAAGTCGAGAAGATCGCCCGTGCCGCCCCCGGCGCCAAGGTGTTCTGCCGCATTCTCTATGACTGCGCAGGCGCCGAGTGGCCGCTGTCGCGCAAGTTCGGCTGCGATCCGGAGATGGCGGTCGATGTCCTCGACCTCGCCAAGCGCCTTGGCCTGGAGCCCGTGGGCATCTCGTTCCACGTCGGTTCGCAGCAGCGCAAGGTGAAGGCGTGGGACCGCGCGCTGGCGATGGCCTCGACGGTGTTCCGTGACTGCGCCGAGCGTGGAATCAACCTGTCCATGGTCAACATGGGCGGCGGATTCCCGACGAAGTACCTCAAGGACGTTCCTCCGGTCGTGCAGTACGGCCGGTCGATCTTCCGTGCGCTTCGCAAGCACTTCGGCAACCAGATCCCGGAGACCATTATCGAGCCGGGCCGCGGCATGGTGGGCAATGCGGGCATCATCGAAACTGAAGTCGTTCTGATCTCGAAGAAGAGCGACGACGATGAGAACCGCTGGGTCTATCTCGACATCGGCAAGTTCGGCGGTCTCGCCGAGACGATGGACGAATCGATCCGCTACGCGATCCGCACCCCGCATGACGGTGCGGAGATGGCTCCGTGCATCCTCGCCGGCCCGACCTGCGACTCGGCCGACGTGATGTACGAGAAGACTCCGTACCCGCTGCCCGTCACGCTCGAGATCGGCGACAAGCTGCTGATCGAAGGCACCGGAGCGTACACATCGACCTACTCGTCGGTGGCTTTCAACGGCATTCCGCCGCTGAAGACTTATCACATCTGATCGCTACGCGATCGGGCCACATCTGAGCCTCATCTCCTGAGGCGTGAATAACCGGGAGCCGGTTCGCCGGCTCCCATCCCGTCACATCGCGATTTGCTGACAACACTCCGTTGCCTGCCGGCATCTGGAGTGGGGACTGACGTGCCATGACTGCTTTTAAAACGACTGCTGTTTGGAAAAAGACCGCCGCCCTCACCCCTGAGGCCGCTCCGTTCGCGATCCGTGCGGAGCGTGCCTCGGACGTCGTTGCGCGTGAAGCGCTGCTGGATGCGAGCTTCGGCGAAAGCCGCCACGCGCGCACCTGTCAGCGCCTGCGCGACGGACGCGCGCCCGCCGAAGGCCTCGCCTTCTCCGTGGTGCATAAAGGGAAGCTGATCGGCACCGTGCGGCTGTGGCACGTCAGCGCCGGGGGCATCCCCGCGCTGGTGCTCGGCCCGCTTGCGGTCGATGCCTCGTGCCGCAAGCTCGGCGTCGGCGCGGCCTTGATGAACCACGCCTTGGCGACCGCGAAAGCCCATGGCCACGGCGCAATCATCCTGCGCGGCGACGCGGCCTATTATGCCCGCTTTGGCTTCTCGGCTGCGAAGACCTCTGAGCTGTCGCTGCCCGGCCCGTTCGAGCGCGACCGGCTGCTTGCCGTCGAGTTGCGCGATGGCGCGCTGGATGGTGCCTGGGGCATGATCGCGGCGACCGGCATAAAGGCGCGTCGTCCGCGCGTCCGCATGGGCGCAAAGACTCGAAAGCTTCTCGTCCAGGCGGCTTGATTTGAGCGCAAAGACCCGGCATTGCGTGGCGGGAACGTCTCCCGCACCGTAATGCCGTTTTTATAAGGAAAGTGTCATGTCCCGCCGCCTGATTTCATCCGGATCGCCGTTCGAGAAGGTCGCCGGCTACAGCCGCGCCGTGGTCGATGGCGACTTCTGTTTCGTCGCCGGCACCACCGGTTACGATCCTGTCACAAAAGCGTTGCCTGAAGACATCGCCGAACAGACGCGCAATTGCTTTAAGGTCATCGCCAACGCGCTGAAGGACGGCGGCTTCGAAATGGCCGACCTGGTGCGCGCGACATATTACGTCACCGATGCGAAGGATTTCGATGCTGTGTTCGCCGTGTGCGGAGAAACGCTTGGCGAGATCCGGCCGGCCGCGACCATCGTTGCGGTGTCTGCCCTCTACAAGCCGGAGATGAAAGTCGAGATCGAAGTCACCGCCAAGCGCCGTACCTAATCAGCGCCTGCACCCATCCATTCGGGTCGCGACTCCGCGGCCGCATTGTTCCGGAGACCTCCCATGAGCCCGTCCGCCTCGCAGATTCACGCGAAGATCACCGGCCCCATCGTCATGGTCGGCTTCGGCTCCATCGGCAAAGGCACGCTGCCGATGATCGAGCGACATCTCGACTACGACAAGTCGCGCATCACGGTGATCGATCCCAAGGACGAAGGACGCAAGGCACATTGTGAGAAGCACAATGTGCGCTTCATCCAGCAGGGTCTGACCAAGGACAATTACCGCGAACTGCTGACCCCGCTGCTCACCGAAGGCGGTGGCCAGGGTTTCTGCGTCAATCTTTCGGTCGATACCGGCTCTACCGATATCATGGAGCTCTGCAACAAACTCGGTGCGCTTTACATTGACACGGTCAATGAGCCTTGGCTCGGCTTCTATTTCGATGCGTCGAAGGGACCGGAAGCTCGCTCCAACTACGCCCTGCGCGAGAACACGCTGGCCGCCAAGAGAGCCCGACCCGCAGGCTCGACGACGGCCGTTTCCTGCTGTGGCGCAAATCCTGGCATGGTCTCGTTCTTCGCCAAACAGGCTCTGCTGAATTTGGCCGCTGACCTCAAGCTCAATGCCCCGAAGCCGAAGACCAAGGCCGAATGGGCAGACCTGATGCGCCAGTCCGGCGTCAAAGGTATCCATATCGCTGAACGCGACACCCAACGTTCGAAGAAGCCGAAAGAGCCGGACGTGTTCGTCAACACATGGTCGGTGGAAGGCTTCCTGTCGGAAGGCGTGCAGCCGTCCGAACTCGGCTGGGGCACCCATGAAAAGTGGATGCCAGAAAACGCGCACACCCATGAAGCCGGCTGCGGTGCTGCGATCTATCTGATGCAGCCCGGTGCCGACACGCGCGTGCGCACGTGGTGTCCGACCCGCGGCGCGCAATACGGTTTCCTCGTCACCCACAACGAGTCGATCTCGATCTCCGACTATTTCACGGTGCGCGACGCAGCTGGCACCGTGATCTATCGGCCGACTTGCCACTATGCTTATCACCCAGCGGATGATGCGGTGCTCTCGCTGCACGAAATGTTCGGCCGCGCAGCGAGGATGCAGGAGAAGCATCATATTCTCGACGAAAACGAGATCGTGGACGGCATCGATGAACTCGGCGTGCTGCTGTTCGGCCACGACAACAATGCCTACTGGTTCGGCTCGCAACTCTCCATCGAGGAAACGCGGAAACTCGCGCCCTATCAGAACGCCACTGGCCTGCAGGTGACTTCCGCCGTACTGGGCGGCATGGTGTGGGCGCTGGAAAACCCGAACGAAGGGATCGTCGAAGCCGAAGAGATGGATTTCGATCGCCTGCTGGAAATCCAGCTACCATATCTCGGTCCGGTGAAAGGCTATTATACCGACTGGACCCCACTCACAGATCGTCCCGGCCTGTTTCCTGAAGACATCGACACCAGCGATCCGTGGCAGTTCCGGAATATTCTGGTGCGATGATTCAAGCCACTTGCAACGAATATGAAAGGGCCAAGCTCACGCTCGGCCCCTTTTTTTCAACGCAACCGACTTACTGCCTTATGGGCTCGCCCATTTTTTCTGCAGGCGCAGGCGGAAGCGCGGGCTTTGAGCCTGCTTTCTGCGCGTCTGCATCAGGTCGCGCCGGCTCAGGCGCAGGCGTCGTCGGACGGGTACCACCCGGCATCGACTCCGCAGGCGCATTGTCTTTGCCGGCCGGGACAGATGGAGACGCGTCTGGAGGCTGTTGCGTTGTCTGCGCCATTCGCACTTGATCGCGCGACGCAAGCTGCATCAACGCAATTCCCGAAACCGTCAAACCACCTGCGATCATAAAAACGGCGAGAATGGAATCCATACGATTCGCGCGTTTTGCTTCGTTCGAAGACATCTCGGCACCCGTCTGTTGTGTACCGAGCCAACAGTGCGCAGCGATCAAAGTTCCAGAACGATGCGACCGTGCATCACGCTCAGCGGTTTGTGAAGATAAATCCGGAACTCGAATCGCGGCGAGCGCCCTAAAGGGGCATCATCCCGGCATCGCCGTCTTCTGTGGCGAACGCAAGCACGGAACCTTTCGCACTCCATGCCAATGCCGACACCGGCTCGCCGCCATTCCTGCGCACGAGAATTTCCGCGCCGTCCTCGATGCGCACCATCAGGATGGTGCCGTCGCTGTAGCCCACCGCGAAAATGTCGTCTTTGGGGTGACACACCACCACCGTCGCCTTCGCCTGCAACGGTGCCAGCATTGCCGGCTCCTTGCCCATTGGCCCGTCCTTGCTGGCGAACGGCCACAGGATCACGCTGTCCGACCCGGACGTCGCGAGAAACTTGCCGCCCACGCTCCATGACATCGAGCGCACGCGCGCAGGATACCCCGTCATCCGCATGTGCCGGGAATCCGCAAGCCGCCAGCCGTGCAGCGCGGCCTCGTGCATCATGGTAACGAGAAACCTGTTGTCGGCGCTGAAGGTGACACCAAGATGCGAGCCCTTCCATTCCAGCAACTCCGGCTTCGCGCCCATGTTGGGAAACCACAGCGACACGCCATTGTAGTGCGCAACCGCCAGCCGCAATCCCTTTGGCGCGAACGCCAGCCCGCCAACCGTGGACGGCACATCGAGCGACTTCTCCTCGCCCTTCGGCGCACGAATAAACGCGGTCTTCCCGGCAGACCACGCCACCGCGCCGTCAGGATGCAACGCGACGTTGTCGATCCAGCGACGCTTCGCGTCGGTCGCCAATGTTTCGATATTGGATTTCGCGTCGATAGCGACGAGTTTGCCATCGTCGCCGCCGATGACCACCCGTTTTCCATCCGATGCAGAGCAAAGAATCCCGCCGCCATGCACCGCGACCGCTTTCACGTCGCCTTCGCCGCTGGCCAGCATGGCGTGTTCCTCGGCTCCAATGAACACGGCGGTATCGCCGAGGAAATGCACGGCAGTCGCGGGTGCCTCGAGCGCCACTTTGGTGACGCGATCGGTGACGGAAACGATGGAGCCCGTATCCGGGGCCGGATTAAACTCTTTCATCACGCGATGGTGCGCTCAAAACCGTCGCGGATCGCCTGCTCGGGCAATTCGCGACCGATGAACACGAGGCGGCTTTCGCGCGCTTCGTCGTTTTTCCATTTCCGCTGGTGATCGCCTTCCAGCATCATGTGCACGCCCTGGAAAACATAACGATCATCGTCGCCCTTGAATGACAGGATGCCTTTCGAGCGCAGTATCTTCTCGCCATCCCTGGCGACGAGTTCCTGCAACCAGGGCATGAACTTGGTCGGATCGACCGGCTTGTTCGTGCGCAGCGACAGCGATTGCATGTCTTCGTCGTGATAGTGCTTCAGGCCGCCATGTGAGTGCCCGTGGTCATGTCCGTGATCATCGTGGCCGTGATGATCGTGGCCATGATCGTGACCGTCATCAAGGAACTCGGGCTCGATTTCCAGAATACGTTCAAGATCGAACGCGCCGCGCCCCAGTACATCCGACAGCTTGACCTGGCAGCGCTCGGTCCGATGCAGCGTCGCGTATGGATTAATGCCGCGAATGCGCGCCTCGACCTCGGCCAATTCAGCCTTGCTGACGAGATCGGTCTTGTTCAGCACAATCACGTCCGCGAAAGCGATCTGGTTCTTGGCTTCCGGCGCATCCTTGAGGCGATCGCTCAGCCATTTGGCGTCGGCCACCGTCACCACCGCGTCGAGCGAAGTCTTCTCGCGCACGTCTTCATCGACGAAGAAGGTCTGCGCCACCGGCGCTGGATCGGCGAGCCCGGTGGTTTCCAGAATGATGGCGTCGAACTTGCCTTTGCGCTTCATCAAGCCGTCAATGATGCGCACGAGATCGCCGCGCACCGTGCAGCAGACGCAGCCGTTGTTCATTTCGAACACTTCTTCGTCCGCCCCGATAATGAGATCGTTATCGATCCCGATCTCGCCGAATTCGTTGACGATCACCGCATATCTCTTGCCGTGATTTTCGGAGAGAATGCGATTCAGCAGCGTGGTTTTCCCGGCACCGAGGTAGCCGGTCAGGACGGTCACGGGGATTTTGGCGGCAGCGGCTTCAGACATGAAATCTCCAGGCGGATTCTAAAACACGCCCGGCGGCAGGGTGGCCCTGCCCTAGTTCGAAAGCGCGCTCGTCAGGGTCTTTATATTGTGCCGGACCATGTCAATGTAAGTGGGTGCGGACCCCTTTTCGTCGGTCAGACTGTCAGAATACAGCGTTCCTCCCACTGCCGCCCCGGTCTCGGCGGCAATCCGCTGCATCAGCCGTGGATCGCTGACATTTTCGAGAAAAACAGCTGGAATTTTCTGCTTTTTGATCTGTGTAATAATGACGGCAATGTCGCGGGCGCTTGGCTCGGATTCGGTCGAGACGCCCCGAGGGGCAATGAATTTGATCCCATAGGCAGCCGCGAAATAGCCGAAAGCATCATGGGTCGAAATCACGCTGCGGCGCTCGGCCGGAATTTTTGCGACCTCCCCGCGCACCTCGCGGTCCAGTGCGTCCAGCTTGGCAATATACGCCGAAGCGTTGGCCCGGTAGGCATCCGCGCCGGCCGGATCGGCAACCACCAGCGCGTCGCGGATGTTCGTGACGTACATCTTGGCGTTGACCACCGACTGCCAGGCGTGCGGGTCGGCGTCGCCATGATCGTGGTCGTGGCCCGAAGGTTCATTTGCATCGATCTTCCGCGTGGCGATTCCTTTGGTGGCGACGACGGTGGCGGCCTTGCCCCCGGATGATTTGACCAGGCGCGGCAACCAGCCCTCAAGCCCGAGGCCATTGACGATCACCAGCTTCGCATCCGTGATCTTCCTGGCGTCGGATGGTGTGGGCGTATAGACGTGGGTATCGCTGTTCGGCCCTACGAGCGCGGTCACGCTGACGCGGTCACCGCCGATATTCCTGGCGAAATCTCCGAGGATCGAGAATGTCGCGACGACATTGAGTCGCGCCTGTTCCTTCTCCTGCCCCTGAGCAGGCGTGAAGACGGCAAACATCGCCGCAACGCAGATCGCAAATAATGAAAGCGTGCGCGGCATCGAACCTCCAGTCACGCTTCGAGATGGCGGCCGGGAAATAACTGGCGCACCAGCCCGCTCACGCTGCCGAACAAGACCGAGACGACATAAAACAGCGCCGCGACCAGAATGATCGCAGGGCCAGATGGCACCTTGGTGTGGAACGACAGCAATAGTCCTAGATAGCCCGACAGCGCGGCACTGGCGACCGCAATGCCGATCATCCCGGTGATGTCGCGCGACCAGAACCGCGCGATGCCAGCCGGCAACACCATCAGCCCCACCGCGAGCAGCGTGCCGAGCGCGTGAAAGCCGTTGACGAGATTGATGACCACGAGCGCGAGAAATGCGAGATGCGCCGGCGTTCCGGCTCGGCTCACCGTGCGCAGAAAAACTGGATCGACGCACTCGATCACCAGCGGGCGATAGATGATCGCAAGAATGACAAGCGTGACGGTCGCGTTGAACGCGATCACCAGCAGCGTTGCATCGTCCATCGCCAGAATGTTGCCGAACAGCACATGAAGCAGGTCGATGTTGGTGCCCTTGATGGACACGATGGTGACGCCGAGCGCCAATGAGATTAGATAAAATGCCGCCAGCGATGCATCTTCCTTGAGCTCGGTGGTGCGCGCCACCATACCGGCCAGGATGGCCACGGTAAATCCCGCGACCAGCCCGCCGAACGTCATCGCAAACAGATTGAGCCCCGACAGCAAAAAACCAACCGCAGCACCAGGCAGGATGGCGTGCGCCATCGCATCGCCAACGAGGCTCATTCGCCGCAGCATCAGAAATACGCCGATCGGCGCACCACCGAGCGCCAGCGCGATCACGCCTGCGAGGGCGCGGCGCATGAACTCGAATTCCGTGAACGGTGCGATCAGCGCATCAAAGATCATCACAATTCTCAGGCCGCCCGCGACGGTGCATGTTCGATGCACGGTGCAGCCGCATCGTCAAAGGCTTCGCACATATGTCGTGCGGCCAGAAGATTTTCCGCCGTCAGCACGTCCGACGTCGCGCCCCACGCCACAGGGGAGCGCGCAAGCAGCAAGGTCTCGGGGAAATTCGCGCGCACCAGATCCATGTCGTGCAGCGCAGCCAGCACCGTGCGCTTCTCCGAATGCCAGCGCTGTACCAGCGCAATCAGGTCGGCGGATGTCTTTGCATCGATGGCGTTGAACGGTTCGTCAAGCACGATCACGCGCGCATCCTGCAACAGCACGCGAGCGAACAGCATGCGCTGCATTTGTCCGCCGGACAGGGTGCCAATTGTGCGATTCTCGAACCCGTTCAGACCGACCGCCGCGAGCGCCTGCACAATTTTTTGCCGCTCCGGCGCTCCCAAGCCGCCGAAGATGCCCTTGCTGCGCCAAAGTCCCGTTCCGACAAAGTCATAGACCGAGATCGGGAAGCTGCGGTCGATGTCGGCGGTCTGCGGCAGATAGGCGATGTCGCGTGCGTTCAGATCGCCAAGGCCGATGGTGCCCGCCAGCGGCTTGAGTATGCCGACGATACCGCGGAACAGCGTGGATTTGCCGGCACCGTTGGGACCGACAACCGCGAGCAGCGCGCCGGGCGCAATCTCGCCGCTCAGATGATGCACCGCCGGATGGCGGTCATAGCCAAGCGTAACGTCGCAGAATTGCAGTTGCGCGGTCACGCTCACCTCATCGCCAAAAGGACAATGGCCCACAGCCCTGCGCTGATCGCCAAGGCCGCCGACAGCCGTGCCACGAGCGTCATACGGAGGATCGACCACGGCGCCGCCTGCGGCGGATGTAGCGAGGCTGGGCCATGATTGTGGGAGCCATGACTTTGGGAGTCATGACCATGCGAATGGCCGTGATTGTGGACAGGTTTGTGGTCATGAGCGTGGCCGCGGGAATGGGCCATGGGAAGCGCCTCTGCTGCACCGGAGTCGCTGAGGGACTGCCTCAGCCCTCAAATGTTATAATATAACATAACTCGTGTCCACGGCTATGCAAGGCCTTCGGCAGACTCTGTGGCCGGCCCTCAGGTCACATGCCGCATGATGGCCAGACCCGCTACAAGACCGGCAATGGCGAGCAGCACCGAGCCCACAACGTAGAACACGGCCAGCCCCACTTCGCCGCGCTCGTAAAGCGATACGGCGTCCAGCGAGAAGGCGGAGAAGGTGGTGTAGCCCCCGAGGATTCCGGTCATGAGGAAAATCCGCCAAGGCTGCGATGCCTCGCCCTTGAAGGCCAGATAGCCGGCGACAAGGCCCATCACCAGCGATCCTGTGATGTTGATGAGGAACGTGCTGTAGGGAAAATTCAGGCCGAGGGTGCGGCCGCACAAAACATTGATCGCGTATCGAAGCGTCGAACCGAGGCCGCCGCCAATAAAGACAAGAACGTAAGACATACAAGTCGCCCTCATTCGTCGCCGCTCATATGAAAGCGGGGCCACATTGCTGGGCCCCGCGAGATCATATCGCTGTGAAGGATTTCGTCACGCGACTTTCGAGAAAAGCTGATCGACATATTCCCAGTTCACAAGGTTATCGACGAACGCCTTGAGATAGTCCGGGCGGCGATTGCGATAGTCGATGTAATAGGAATGCTCCCAAACATCCACGCCGAGGATCGGCGTAGCACCATGCACCAGCGGGCTTTCGCCGTTCGGCGTCTTGGAAATCTCGAGCTTGCCGTTCTTCACGGACAGCCAGGCCCAGCCGGAGCCGAACTGGCCGACGCCAGCCGCAGCGAAGTCGGTCTTGAACTTCTCAAGGCCGCCGAGATCTTCGTCGATCTTCTTTGCAAGCTTGCCGGGAAGCTTGTCGCCGCCGCCGTTGGGCTTCATCCAGTTCCAGAAATGCAGATGATTGTAGTGTTGCCCGGCATTGTTGAAGAGCGGCGCATTTTTGCCGAATGAGCCTTTCACGATGTCTTCGAGGGACTTGCCCTCGAACTCGGTACCTTTCAGCAAATTATTACCGTTTGTCACGTAAGCTTGGTGATGCTTGTCGTGATGATATTCGAGCGTCTCCTTCGACATGTAGGGTTGGAGCGCATCGTGAGCGTAAGGCAAATTAGGGAGCGTGAAGGTCATGGGTAAACATCCGGAATAATGGGTGACGACGTGTCAACGCCTCGGACTATAGAAGGTTTCGCGGGCGTGAAACAGAAGATAAGCCGCGCGGAATGGCCGCGCAGCGGCCTCAGGCCGCGTTGGGAAGTGCTCCGCCGAGCTCTTCTTTCGGCTTTGGCGGGCGCACATTCATGAGCATCTGGAACGATCCGGCGATCAGGCCGATGATCACCGCGCTTTTCCAGGCCATATCGTAACTACCGAGGTGATCGAAGATCAGGCCGCTGCCCCAGGCACCGATGAAAGATCCTACCTGATGGCTGAAGAACGCGATGCCGGTCAGCGTTGCCATGAAGCGGAGGCCGAATAATTGCGCCACCAGGCCATTGACCAGCGGGATAACTCCGAGCCACAGCGTTCCCATGGCGGCCGCGAACACCAATGTCGAGGTCGCTGTGGCGGGCAGCACGAAGTACACCGCAATCGCCAGCGATCGCGCGATATAGATGCCGCCCAGCAACAACTGCTTGGGATAAAGTCCTCCGAGCCAGCCGAAGGCATAAGAGCCGAACACGTTGAACAGCCCGATCAGAGCTAATGCGGTGGCACCGAGCGACGGATCGAGACCGCAGATCGCAAGATAGTTCGGCAGGTGTGTCGTGATGAAGACAAGCTGCAAACCGCACACGAAGAATGCGAGCGCCATGATGACGTAGCCGGAATGGCTGAGCGCGGATTGAACGACCGTGCCGAGCGAAAGATTGAGATCGTCCGCCTTGTCGATCTCGATCTTGTCGGCCTTTCCGGCGCTGAACGCGGCGGGCAGCATGACAGCAACCATTCCCAGAAAGGCCACCAGCGCCATCTGCCAGCCAGCGGTGGAAATCACGGTTTGAGCCAGCGGCGACGCCAGAACCAGACCGAGCGAGCCCGCGGCGGAGATGGCACCCATGGTGACGCTGCGCTTGGCCGCCGACACGGTGCGGGCCGACACCGTCATCGTCATGCTTGACGCCGTACACGACAGCGCGATGCCGATGCAGATACCTGCACCGAAGGTGAACATCAAAGCCGTAGTGGAAAAGATCATCGTGACCAGGCCGAGCGCATAGATCAGCACGCCGATGATCATCACGTAGCGCGATCCGTAGCGGTCAGCGATCATGCCGACAAACGGCTGGGTGATCCCCCAAACGATGTTCTGGATCGCCGTCGCCAGCGAGAAGTCGGCGGTGGTGATCTGGGTATCCTGCAGGATGGAGGGCTGGAAAAGCCCGAAGCTCTGCCGCATACCCATCGACAGGCTCAACATCACGGACGCGCCGATGAGAATGGACCATTTCTGGTATGAGCTGAGTTGAGCTGCGTGCATCGTGGAATAATCTCCCAATATGACCTGCACAATGGCATCGGAATCGGCGTTTCACCATTGGGCCGAGGACAATGCTGATACGCGCGGCGCGAGGGTGAAATGAGCATCGAAATCGATATTGCGACCGGGGACGCGGGCTGGCCTGCGGCAAAGCCTCTTCTGACGTCGATCTGGCCCCTGGAGGTTGTAAAGGGGATGCCGTGGGGACATCTCACATTCGCCCATCCCGACCTGCGGGTGATGATCGAGACGGAGGGCGATGTGGTTTGCCATGTCGGGATCATCCGCCGCAGCGGCACATGGAACGGCCGCGAGGTGACCATCGGTGGCATCGGCGGAGTGGCAACGCGCGAGGACTGCCGCGGGCGCGGCTACGCGGCATTGGCGATCAACGCAGCGGTCCATACACTGACCGAGGAGCGCGCGACGGATTTCGGCATGCTGTTCTGTGAACCGCACAACGCCGCGCTCTACGAAAAGCTCGGTTGGCAGACCTTCAGCGGCGCTGTCTACGCCGAGCAACCCGGCGGACGCGCGCCATTCAATGCCATGAAGCCTTACGTCTTCAAGATCCGCCGCCTGCTGCGCGAAGGCACGATCGATCTTTGCGGTCTGCCGTGGTGATCGGCGTCGGACACCGACCGCATCCCGCATTTGAGACCTCACCGGACAGCGCACGACCTTCAGGCTTATGAGCGCATGCGACTCCTTTACGTTCGCGCGTGCAGTGCGGGAGGAAAAACAACGTGCGACACTGTGGCTTCATTGTCCGACCGTAATAAATTGACAGTTCTAAAGTAGAACCATATTAAAAAAATCAAACGACGAATGAGGAGGAAACTGTGCAATTCAACCGCCGCCAGATTCTCAAAGCGGGCGCAGCGTCCGTTCTGATTCCAGCATCAGCCTACGCGGCACCTCAATGGCCAGAGAGAAACATCAAAATCCTGGTCGGCTTCGCGGCGGGAGGGCAAACCGATATTTTTGCCCGAACCTACGGGGAGTTCATCGGAAAACAGACGGGCGTGTCGGTTGTCATCGAGAATAAACCCGGCGCCCTCGGGTCTTTGGCCGCAACCGAAGTCAAGCGCGCGCCTGCCGATGGCCATACGCTGCTCTTCAATACGTCGGGCGCGATGACTGTAAACCGGGTTCTGATCAAGGATCTGGCATACGACACCGACCGTGACTTCGAATTGGTCGCGGCGATGCCCACAGGCGGCCTTCCACTGTTCGTCAGCAGCAAACTGGGCATAAAAACACTTGGAGAGTTTGTACAGTATGCCAAATCCGCCAGCCGCGTCAGCCTCGGGACATTCGGCGTTGGCTCTCCCCCCCATCTCACGATTATCGAACTTAACAAGCAATACGATCTCAAGATCGAACCGGTGCACTATCGTGGCGAGGCTCCGATGTTCACCGATATCCTCGGGCAGGTGATCGATGGCGGCATCGGCTCATATATCGGCGCTCAACCCGTGATCCAGAGCGGGGCGGGTATCCCAATTGCAGTGCCGCGCAAGCGACTGACGACGCTTCCCGACGTCAAGACATTCAAGGAGCAAGGGGCAAACTCCCCGCTTTTCGAGCTCACAACCTATCAGTGCTGCGCCGTGCCAAAGGGGACACCGAAATCCGTGATAGATCGCCTCTCCAGCCTGCTCGTGCAGGCGGGGAAAAGCGATAGGGCCATCGAGATGTTCAAGACATACGGCATCGATGAGGGAGCGATGGGGATGGAGGCCACGCAGGCGTTGTACGCACGCGAGTCACCGATCTGGATCGAACTTGCTTCAAAAATCAGCTAGCAGGCAACAAAATCTCGTCCCGCAAGACCAACGCCTTAAAATTCAAATCTAAAACAAAACCCTCCTGGATCAAAGATCCAGGAGGGTTATTTGGTTGCGGGGATAGGATTTGAACCTATGACCTTCAGGTTATGAGCCTGACGAGCTACCGGGCTGCTCCACCCCGCGATAAACCGTTGCACGCCTTCAAGAACTTTACCGGACGGACAGCGCTTCAACGCCAAAGGCGTCGATCCAACCGTCCGGAGGCTAGAGAAGGCAACCCGGGCAAACGCCCATGGCGCAGGGGTATGTACCAACGGTACCCTGCTTTGGAAAGGCCTGCGGGCGATCTTTTTCACGAATTTATGACGCCCGGTTCAAAGCTGCGCCTGCGCATCCTGCGGCTGCGAAGCCCCCATTTGCAGTCCTCTTGCCAATAGTGCTGCGAAAGCCCAGCCTTACGGGCGAAGCTCAGGGCCAAAATGAGCACGACAAGAAAAGCTGCGCGAGGGAACCAGATGGATCAGGTCGTAAAGAATCCCGCTACCGGCGGCATCGAGGATGTCTTCCACCGCGCCATGGCGCTGTCGCGCACGGTGCCACCGGCCACCCTCGCCGAGCGCCGCGACCGCCTCGCCAGGTTGCGCGCGATGGTTGTTGAAAACGAGACTCAGTTCGACAAAGCCATCTCGGCGGATTTCGGCAGCCGCTCTTCAACCGAAACCCTGATCGCCGAGACCCTGTTCGTGCTTGCGGAAATCAAGCATGCGATGAAGAATCTCAACCGCTGGATGGCGCCGAAACACGTCGCCACCGAACTCCAGTATTTTCCCGCGACAAACAAACTGATCCCGCAGCCACTCGGCGTCGTCGGCATCATCGCGCCGTGGAATTATCCGCTGCAACTGACGCTGGCGCCGGCAGTCGCTGCGATTGCGGCCGGCAACCGCGTCATGATCAAGCCGAGCGAACTGGTTCCCAAATTCTCGGCGCTCTTGCAAAAGCTGATCGCAGCGAAATTCAGCGATACTGAAATCATGGTCACCGGCATCGACGGCCACATCTCGGAGCAATTCGCGGCCCTGCCGTTCGATCATCTCATCTTCACCGGCTCCACTCGCGTCGGACGGATGGTCGCGGAAGCTGCGGGCCGCAATCTCACGCCGGTGACGCTCGAACTCGGCGGCAAATCGCCGGCCATCATCGACCGCTCCGCTGATATTGCGGAAGCCGCCGAGCGCATCGTCTATGGCAAATTGCTGAACGCGGGACAAACCTGCATCGCGCCGGATTACGTTCTGATTTCGCGCGATAGCGTTAGTGACTTTGTCGCCAAGGCGCACGGCACTGTCGCGCGCATGTTCGGCACCAGCCCCGACAACACGGATTACACCTCGATCGTCTCCGATAAACATTATGCCCGGCTGGAAAGTCTGGTCGAAGATGCCGCCGCTAAGGGTGCTACAATCGTACAGGCCGCGAAGCCCGGCGATCCGGCGTGGAAATCGAAACGTAAATTCCCGCCGACTTTCATCAGCGGCGCGACCGCCGATATGAAAGTGATGCAGGAGGAAATTTTTGGACCGATCCTCCCGGTATTCGCATGCGATACGACGGCGGACGCGATTACCCACATCAACGCAAATGACCGGCCTCTGGCGCTTTACTGGTTTGGTAAGGACAACACTGCGCGCGACGAAATTCTTGCGCGGACGGTTTCCGGCGGCGTGACCATCAACGATTGCCTGTTTCATTTCGTGCAGGCCAACCAGCCGATGGGCGGCGTCGGCGCGTCAGGCATCGGCGCTTATCACGGCGAATGGGGATTTCGCACACTGAGCAAAATGAAGCCGGTGTTCTATCGATCGCCATTCAACCGGCTTGCCGATCTGTATCCGCCTTATGGCGGCAAAATTGCGCGGCTGATCAAGCTGCTGCGCTTCATGTCGTAAGATTTCGAAATTGCTACGACCGGCAGCAAATGCCGGCGTCAAAACCAGGGGCGAGGAAAACATGGCGGACACGTTCGATTACGTGGTTGTAGGCGCGGGCTCGGGAGGCTGCGCCGTCGCGAGCCGGCTGTCGGAAGATCCAAATGTCTCGGTTGCTTTGCTGGAGGCCGGCGGCAAGGACGACAACTGGGTCGTCACCACGCCCGGCGCGCTGATCCTGATGGTGTCCGGCCCTGTGAATAACTGGGCGTTCAACACCGTGCCGCAGCCGGGACTCAATGGCCGCATCGGCTATCAGCCGCGCGGCAAAGGCCTCGGCGGAAGCTCCTCGATCAATGCCATGTGCTACATCCGCGGCCACAAGGCCGACTACGATCAATGGGCCGCGCTCGGCAACACCGGCTGGTCCTATCAGGACGTTTTGCCGTATTTCAAACGCTCCGAAGACAACAGCGAACTCGACGGCGAGTATCACGGCAAGGGCGGGCCGCTGAGCGTCACGAAATTGCAGACCGATAATCCGGTGCAGGAGATTTATCTTCAGGCGGCGCGCGAGGCGCAATTCAAGATCAACGAAGATTTCAACGGAGCCGAGCAGGAAGGTCTCGGCATCTATCAGGTGACGCAGAAGAACGGCGAACGCTGGAGCGCCGCGCGCGGCTATATCCACCCTTTCATCGGCACGCGCAAGAACCTGAATGTCGTCACAGGGGCGCATGCCACGCGTATTCTGTTCGAGGGCAAGCGCGCCGTCGGCGTCGAATATCGACACGGCAAGGAGACGCGGCAGATACGCGCGCACCGCGAAGTGATCCTGAGCCTCGGCGCGTTCCAGACGCCACAACTGCTGATGCTGTCAGGCGTCGGCGATCAGGCTGATCTGGCCAAACACAGCATCGCATCGGTCCATCATTTGCCCGGCGTCGGCAAAAATTTGCACGACCACCCGGATTTCGTGTTCGGCTACCGCTCGGACAATCCGAGCTTTACCGGCCTCACGCTCAAAGGCATCGGACGCATCGTCAAATCGATCTTCCAGTTCCGCCGGGAGCGGCGCGGCGCGATGACCTCGAACATCGCCGAATGCGGAGGGTTTCTCAAAACCCGTCCGGATCTGGAGCTTCCCGACATCCAGCTGCACTTCTGCATGGCCGTGGTGAACAATCATGGACGCACGCCATTCTTCGGCAGCGGATTCTCGTGTCATGTCTGCCTGCTGCGCCCGAAAAGCCGCGGCAGCGTCTGGCTGCAAAGCGCCGACCCGATGCAACCGCCCGCGATCGATCCGAATTTTTTTGGCGATCCGGAGGATCTGGAGGCGATGGTGGCAGGCTTCAAAACCACGAAGCGCTTGCTCGATGCCCCGGCCCTGAAAGCGATCCAGACCTCGGATGCATTCACCGCTGACGTGCATTCCGACGACGACATTCGCGCGGCGCTGCGTGCGCGGGTCGATACCGTCTATCATCCAGTGGGCAGTTGCAAAATGGGCGTCAACGATCCGCTCGCCGTGGTCGATCCAAAACTCAAGGTCTATGGGCTCGAGGGTCTGCGGATCGCGGATGCCTCGATCATGCCGTCGGTCATTGGCGGCAATACCAATGCACCGGCTATCATGATCGGCGAGAAAGCCGCCGACATGATCAAGGCGGAGATGCGGGTAAACTGACCCATGCAGCCGATTGTGCTCGACGCACAGATCAGGCATGAGCGGAGGGTGCTTACCGGTGCCTGTTAAACCTTTATAACTGGCTTGAGAAGCTGACAGAAGAAACGTGACGAACAGGGAGTGAAGCAGTGGATCTCGGAATTTCAGGACGACGGGCGATTGTCTGCGCCGCAAGCAAGGGCTTGGGACGCGCATGCGCCATCGCGCTGGCCAACGAAGGCGTCGATGTCACGATTACGGCGCGCGGCGCGGAAGCGCTGGCAAAGACTGCGGCTGATATCCGCAAGTTGAGCCCGAAGGTGAAAGTGACCGAAGTTGTCGGCGACATCACAACGCCCGCAGGCCGCGAGGCCGCGCTGAAAGCCTGCCCCGATGCGGACATTCTGATCAACAATGCCGGCGGCCCGCCGCCCGGCGATTTCCGCGACTGGACCCGCGACGACTGGATCAAGGCGCTCGATGCCAACATGCTGACCCCGATCGAACTGATCAAGGCGACGGTGGACGGCATGATGTCCCGCAAGTTCGGCCGTATCGTCAACATCACGTCGGCAGCGGTGAAAGCTCCGATCGACGTGCTTGGACTGTCGAACGGCGCGCGCAGCGGCCTCACAGGTTTCGTCGCCGGCATCGCCCGCAAGACCGTGATCGCGAACGTCACCATTAACGGCTTACTGCCGGGTCCGTTCGACACCGACCGCATTCGCGGCCCGATCCTGCAAAAGGCGGCTGAGGCGCAGGGCATTTCGATGGACGAGATGCTGAAATTGCGCGCCAAGCAGAACCCCGCCGGCCGCTTCGGCGATCCCGAGGAATTCGGTCTGGCTTGCGCGTTCCTCTGCGGCGCCAAGTCCGGATTCATCACCGGCCAGAACATCCTGCTCGATGGCGGCGCTTATCCCGGCACCATGTAACCCGATGCGCTGGACCGTCGGCCAGGTCAAAATCACGAACATCGTGGAAATTGCCGCCACCGGCGGCACGCGATTCATTCTTCCGCAGGCAACTGCGGAAGAAGCGCAGAAGATGCCCTGGCTGGTGCCGCACTACGCCACGCCCGAGGGCCGTCTCAAGCTCAATATCCAGTCATGGATCGTGGAAACGCCGACGCAGAAAATCATCGTTGATACCTGCATCGGCAACGGCAAGCAGGGCCGATCCGTGCCCGCCTGGAACGGCCTCGACAAGCCATTCCTGCACGATTTGGCCGCGGCGGGTTATCCGGCGAACACCATCGATACGGTTCTGTGCACGCACCTGCATGTCGATCATGTCGGCTGGAATACAACGCTCGCCAACGGCCAATGGGTGCCGACATTCCCCAACGCGCGTTATGTGTTCGGCAAGGCGGAGCATGACTATTGGGCAACGCACAGCCGTGAGGGCGAGCACAAGGCGGTGTTCGAGGACTCGGTGCAGCCGATCGTGGCCCTCGGCCTTGCCGACCTGGTCGCCAGCGATCATCGTCTCAGCAACGAGATTTCTCTGATCCCGACGCCCGGCCACAGCCCCGGCCACATGAGCATCCTTGTTCAATCTGACGGCGAAGAAGCCCTGCTGACCGGCGATGTGGCGCATCATCCCTGCCAGATGGCCCATCTCGATTGGTCGTCCACCGCCGACCATGATCCCGTCCAATCCGTTGAGGCGCGCAAACAGCTTTTCTCGCGCTTTGCGGACAAGCCCACGCTGGTGTTTGGCGGCCACTTCAATCCCGGCCATCTGGTGCGAGACGGCAGTGCCTTCAAACTGATCCCTCAAACAAATCTGACTTGACCGCACTGCACACACGCCTGGAAAGGTTGAATTTCCCCGCGTCGTGTCGCATGAAACATCCGACGAATGAAATATCGGACAAGAACGAAGAGGAACTGCCTATGAAATTGGTTCGTTATGGCGCCATGGGCCAGGAGAAGCCTGGACTGCTCGACCGTTCAGGCCGCATCCGCGATCTGTCGGCTCACGTCAAAGACATCACGGGCGACGCGCTGTCACCGGCCGGACTGGCCAAGATCGCCGCAATCGATCCGGCGTCCCTGCCCCTCGTTGACGGCACACCCCGCTACGGCGCGCCTGTCTCGGGCTTCAGCAAATTCCTCGCTATCGGACTGAACTATGCCGATCACGCCGCCGAGGCGGGAATGCCAATTCCGTCGGAGCCCATTGTTTTCATCAAGGCCAATACCAGCCTGTGCGGACCGAACGACGCAATCGAAAAGCCGCGCGGCTCGACCAAGCTCGACTGGGAAGTCGAGCTCGCCATTATCATCGGCACTCGCGCCAAGTACATCAGCGAAGCCGACGCGTTGAAGCACGTTGCGGGTTACGCCGTATGCAACGACGTCTCGGAACGGTTTTTCCAGATTGAGCGCGGCGGACAATGGACCAAGGGCAAGTCGCACGACACCTTCGGCCCGCTCGGCCCCTGGATCGTGACCGCCGACGAAGTTCCTGACCCGCAGAAGCTCGGCATGTGGCTGGACGTCAACGGCACGCGCTGCCAGACCGGCTCCACGGCGACGATGATTTTCGGCGTTGCGAAAATCATTTCCTATCTGTCGGAGATCACCACGCTGCTTCCGGGCGATATCATTACGACTGGAACGCCTCCCGGCGTCGGCATGGGAATGAAGCCCCAGAAATTCCTGAACGTCGGCGACGTTGTCACATTGGGAATCGACGGCCTCGGCGCGCAGCGTCAGGAAGTCGTCGCGGCCTAATTCAGCTTGACGGCTTCGGTGCACGGGCGCCGGAGCCACACCGCCCTTTGATAGTTCTGAGGAAAGGCCGATATGAAACTCGCTTACTCGCCGGCATCGCCGTTCGCGCGCAAGGTCCGCATTGCGGCGATCGAACTCGGCTTGATCGATCAGATCGAGCTCGTTCCGACCAAGGCGATCCCCGTCACGCCCAACGAAGAGTATTCGCAAAAGGTCAGCCCGCTGCGGAAAATTCCCGCATTGATTCTGGACGACGGCAGCGTGATCGTCGATTCCTACGTCATCGTCGAGTATCTCGATGAACTCGCGGGCGGCGGGAAGTTGATTCCGGCTTCCGGCGCTGAAAGGTGGCAAGTGAAGTCCGATCATTCCATCACGCAGGGAATGCTGGATGCGCTGCTGTTGTGCCGCTACGAAAAGATGATCCGGCCTGAACAATACCGCTGGCCCGAATGGATCGACGATCAGTTCAAGCGCGCATGGGACGGTCTGGCGCGCTTCGAGGCGCATCCCGACGTCCTGACGCGACCGCTGAACGTCGCGCAAATCGGCATCGTGTGCATTCTCGGTTACCTCGATTTCCGGTTTCCGGACTGCGGCTGGCGCAAGGCGTTTCCAAAGATCGACGCGTTTCATAACAAAATGATGCAACGCGAGTCGGTGAGAAATTCCGTGCCTCCGCCCGCATGAGCCAACACTGAGGTCATGCGATGACTGCTCGCACGGAAGCGGATGATTTCAAGGCAGATAATTGTAGGGCAGATAATTTCAAAGCCTGGCATGCGGTCGCGGACCTCTACCATGCCTACTTCACCGGATTGATCATGTCCGTGGTGACGCGGCGCAGTACCGCCGATGCTGCGGAATTCGTGTTCCGCGTATTCCGCCGCCAGCATCACGAGCGATTTCTTCCGGGTATCGAGAAATTCGGGCTCAGCAAGACGCCGCATGCGATGGCTGCGGCGCAGTATCACTATCTCAGCAACCAGATCGGCGGCGTGAATGTCGAGTACATGCGCGAGTCGGATCGCAAGGCGTGGATACGTTATCCGACGCCACGCTGGATCTGGCGCGGCACGGCGATCTGCTCCATTCCCGGCGACGTATCGACCGCGATGCTGCGCGGCTGGCACGCGCATAACGGCGTGTCGTTCAGGAATCCGCGCATAGGATTCGTTTGCACCAGGCAAACGGTCGATGGGCAGAACGGCCTCGAAGGCTTTTACTACGAGTACGACCGCGATCTCGCCCCCGACGAGCGGCTGGTGTTCGCGCGGCATCTTGAAGCGCCGCTATTCGATCTGGCAGCCGCGCCGAAACTCGCGACCGAGACCTGGCCGCAATCGCGCCTCGAGAAGGCCTATCGCAACTACGCGATGGAATATGTGCGTTCGGCATTGCCGGTGATGGTGCAACTGTTCGGGCCGCACGAAGCGGGTCATCTGTTGCACCTCACCGGACGGCTGATCGGGATGCAGTTTTACACTGACATCGCGGCGAGTTTGTCGGCGACCCATCGCGACGGGCCGGACGGCTTCGGCGAATTCCTGCTGGAACTGCTGCGCGCGCAAGGGGACGACGCCGACCTCACGACGGCAAACGGCAATGTCGCTGTTTCGCACAGGCAATGGAATCTCATCGCCGGCGTTCCAGATTATCATCCGGCGTGCCTGAATGCGCTGACCGGATTGATCGAGGGTCTGATGGACGCGCACGACCGGCGATTGTCGCTCGGCTTTGCCACAGAGTCGGAGAGCGTTCCCGGCCCGCTGATCTGGACCGTCAAATCACGGCCGCCCGGCGCGACGAACGACGGACGATTTCCGGCGTAATCTTCCTCTTATTCCCGCCAAAGGGTCCGGCGAAGCCGGGGCCGTTGACGGTGATGACCGGAGTGAAATTCCTTCGCGTGCAAGCGACATCATTCTCGCGGCGCAAAGATGCGTCCGAGCTTTGCAAACTCCATTCCCCCGCCGAGGCGGAACGATGGAGCGGCGGGAGGCGCCAAGGTGCTTGCGAGGCACCTTTTGGCGAACTCTTGCGATCGAGTCCGCCGCGCAGCCTTGCGAGGGCCGCGCGCGCCCGAAGTGACGGGCGCGGCACCTCCCGGCGCTCCACCGTCGTCATCCGGTTTCGTCTCACAACCGTCGCGTTCTAGAAACGCCACAGTCACGACACATACTAGGAATATAGTCACACGAAACTTAAGTCAAGCGGGATGATGTGGACGGCCGGCACAAACCCCGGCCACGATCCGCGCCTGCCGTTATTGCGAGGAGCGCAAGCAACGAAGCAATCCGGTTTTCCGTCCATGCGACTTTCAAGTCTGGATTGCTTCGCTGAGCCTGTCATCGGGCGGCGCCATAGCGCGTCAAAGACGCGCGTAAACGCGCTTTGCGCCGACCCGTTGGCTCGCAATGACGGCTGCGATTTTTGCCTGCGCTCTCAGCCCGACATTCGCTCCAGCGCAGTCCGGTCCCAGCGTCCGGCATTCGCGGCGGCCTCATACGTACTCTGGAAAAACTCCAGCAGCATGGCATCGGGATCGCCGGACGCCCTGACAGAATCGTAATCCAGTACGAATTCCTGCAAGTTCGGATCGAACAACGCGGCGGAAGGGCGCAAAGGCGCGCCGGCAAAGCCCGCAGGCGCGGGATACGCATAGGCGTAGAACGCCGCCTTGCCGTAGCCCCCATTGCCCGGCCAGAAGCCGCAGCTCCAGACTTCATGCGAGTACGCCTCGCGCGCCACCCAGTTGCCGAGGTTCGGCATGCCGCCGGGATGCGGCGGCGCGGTTCGGCCGGAGAATCTCGTCACCGCCATGTCGAAGCTGCCCCAGAAGAAATGCACCGGACTGACCTTGCCGGTGAAGCGCGCCCGAAACTCTTTCATCACGCGATCGGACTGCACCAGCGCGCGCCAGAACCGCTGCACAGCGGCCGCGTCATAGGATTTGTGCTCGTGATCCTGTTCGAATGGAATGGCGTCCGCGACCTCGACCGGCATGGTCCAGATCGAGACCTCGATGCCGAGAGTGCGGAGCGCGCTCACGGTCTTGTCGTAGAACTCCGCAACGGGATAAGGCGCGAGTGGAAACTCGATGCGTTGCGGATCGCTGGTAGCGATGATGAGAACGTGCCGGCAGAAATCGAAGTCGATCTGGAAACTGCGCGACCGATACGGAATTGGCGACGTGGTAAGGCCCGTGGACGTGACATAGAGCGGCACCTGCCACCAGTGATTGACCATCGGCTCGCACGCAAGACGGATCTTGCCGACGATCTGCGTCCACATGTGCAGCGTCGCGCAGGAATCCTGCCACCCGATGAAGGGCAAGGGCGGCCACGGCCGTTCGGCAGTCTGAGTCATGCTTGCACTCCACACACTCTCCCGCTCATTCCCGCGAAAGCGGGAATCCAGTATTGCAAAGGAAGCGTGGATCCCCGCTTTCGCGGGGACGAGCGGAGCTTGAGCTTAGCGGCAGAAAATGCTGACCGAAAGCAGAACGCCCCCAAGAGGGCGGCGTTTCAAAATCCATTCATGCGTGCCGCGAACTTACTCGTCGTCCTGCATCAAGGCGGCGAGCTTGTCGTAATACTTTGCGACCAACTCGATATTGCCCTTGTTCTCGACCGCAGGCGGCGGCGACTTCAACGCCTGATTGAGTTCCTGCAGCGCTTCCTTCCTGTCGGCGGCCGGCATTTTCTTGTTCGCCTGAACGGCTGCGATCTGCTGCTTGATAACAACGTCCGCACCGACATAGCTCTTCGTTTTCGGATCGAAGCCGCCGATCACCAGGCCGATATTGTCGAGCACAATGGTGTAATCGGCGTAGTCGGCAAAACCGTATTTCTTCGAGACCTCGTCGAGCTTTCCCAGCATGTTTGCCGATGGCTTGTCGGTGGGCTTGTCCTGATCGTCGATCGCATCGAAATCCTTCTGCGAGGCCAGCACCGATTCGATCTGCTTTTCGGTGAGCGCAATCTGCTTCGCGGCGGGGGCAGGCGCGGGCGGCGGCGCGGCTTGCTTCGCGGGAGCCGGCTGCTTGGACTGTGCGAGCGCGTCGCTGCTCGTCACTGCGACGGCAAACATGGCGACTGCGGCTACGGCGAAAACCGCGATCGGGGTGCGGGCAACATCACGCATCAGGAAGGCTCCTCGGCTGGAAGATCTGGTTAGACTTGATCGGACTGGAGTTTGAAAGGGCATGATCTTTCCCGAAAACCGGCTTCCGCTTTTCTGGATTATGCCCTGTGCAAAGCTGATTCATCCAGCGCGGATCATCGGTCGAGATCTTGACCAAATCAAAGCAGCATCACGCGCGCCAGTCCGGCGATGTACAGCAAATGCGCGTGAGAATCGGGATCCAAAACGCAAAAACGCCGCCTCCAGAAGGAGACGGCGTTTTTTTATTCGTGAATCGAAAGAGGAAATTTCTGTCCTTTGCAGGCCTGGCAGCGACCTACTCTCCCAGGGCTTAAGCCATAGTACCATTGGCGCTGAAGAGTTTAACGGCCGAGTTCGGAATGGGATCGGGTTGAGGCTCTTCGCTAGAACCACCAGGCCGGCGAAAGACAGAATTTACGAAGCAAGCATTTGGTTTTTCTTCTCACATCAAGTCACGCCATGCTCGGTTAAGAGCGGCATGGACATTGAAAATGAGAGCAATCAAGCCAATCGAACGATTAGTACCGGTAAGCT
>JAZKGC010000049.1:23647-34681 GCA_040386115.1 Pseudomonadota bacterium | reverse complement strand
AAGGAGTTCGGCACCATGGTGAGTTCGGAAGTCGCCCGATGGAAAAAGGTCGTGACCGAGGCCGGCATCAAGCTGGAGTGACTTCCAAGCTGGAGTGACCTCGAAACTGGAGTGACGTTCGGCCAGATCGCCCGGACAAAAGAAGCGAGGCGCAGACGTGCCTCGCTTCTGGCCGTCGTGTGCTGAAATGGAAAGTCTGGCGATCCCGGGAAGACTCGAACTTCCGACCTGCGGTTTAGGAAACCGCCGCTCTATCCGGCTGAGCTACGGGACCGGACTTGCCCGTGCCGGGCAGCGGTTGCCGGGCGCGGACGTCGTAAATTCCCATAGCAGAGCGAGTGCGCGTTCGCCACCCCGCCGGAAACCCGAAAGGCATGTCAGGCGGGACGCGTGACCGCGGGCAGCGTCACCACTTCGAGCATCAAGGCTTTGGGGCACGATACGTTAACGACGGTGACTTAAGGTGTCGGCCTGAATTTCGAGGCCGGACGATGCCATCTGTCGAAGCGGATTCGACCATTGCGGTCAAAACAAGCACAGCGGCCGGCGATGCAGGGCCGCGCGGACTGATCGGCGCCGACCGGCTGTCGGCGATCGCCCGCTGCTGGATCGTCGTTGCCCTCGCCTACTATGCTTTCGATCTCTCCGGGCAGACCCGTGACGGCTGGACGAACGGCGACGGCCGGCCGCTCGGCGACGATTTTGTGAATTACTGGTCGGGTGCGTTCCTGGCGTGGCATGGCCGCGTCATCGAGATTTTCGACTGGAACGCCTTTCACGCCTTCCAGCAAAGCTTCACCGGACCGAGCCTTCAGTTTTATCACTATGGCTATCCGCCCGTGCTGCTGGTGTTGACCGCGCCTTTCGCGTTCATCCCGTATCTGCCGGCGCTCGGGGTCTGGCTGGTCTCAAGCTGGTACGCGTTTTATCGCGCGCTCAGGCTCGCGGCTCCCGAGACAGCCCTGCTGCTGTCGCTGGCGACGCCAGCACTTTTCATCAACGCCATCGGCGGCCAGAACGGCGCGTGGACAGCCGCGCTGATCGGCGGCGGCCTGGTGCTGATCGACCGGCGGCCTGTGGTGGCCGGCATCCTTTTCGGACTGCTGATCTACAAGCCGCATCTCGGCGTGCTGCTTCCCGTCGCATTGATCGCGGGCCAGCGCTGGCGCGCGCTGGGCGCAGCCGCTGCCACGGCGATTGCGCTTGTTGCCGTGAGCCTCGTGCTTTTCGGCGCGGATCTCTGGCTCGCGTATTCCGAAAACCTCGCAACGCTGAAACGCGTCATTCTGGAAGACGGCGCCGGCGTCTGGCACCGGATGCTGTCGGTGTTCGTGTTCGGACGGCGGCTCGGTCTTGATGTCGGATCGGCCTATGCATTGCAGATTGCCTTCGGCGCAATCGCGGTGTTTGTCGTGGCCCGGTCGTGGTGGAAGAACGATCCGCCTGCGATCCGCAATGCGCTGGTCATCCTCGGGACGTGCCTCGCGACGCCTTACCTGCAAGACTACGATCTGGTAATGGGCGCGTTCGTCGTGGTGTGGCTGGGCAGCGCGCGTGCGCAGGCGCTGGTCTCGCCGCGATCCGCGCAGGTCGCGATGGCGGCGATCCTGTTGCTGCCGCTGCTCGCAGCCACCATTGCAAAGACAACCGGATTCTCGATCGGTCCTCTGCTCATCGCGCCGGTCTTCGCCCTGTTCGCGCGCATCAGCCCCCGTCAAGAGCGAGGCTTCGCGCGGGCGTAGCCTTGCACCCAATTGCACCCATCGCAGCACAGAAGACCAGTCCATGAACGCATCACGATCGCCGCAGATTGCCGTCCTCATTCCTTGTTACAACGAGGCTCTGACCGTTGGACGGGTCGTCGCCGATTTCAAGGCCAACCTGCCGAACGCAACGATCTACGTTTATGACAACAATTCCAGCGACGACAGCATCGGCATCGCGAAGGCGGCCGGCGCAATCGTCCGCAACGAACCGCGGCAGGGGAAAGGCAACGTCATCCGCAGGATGTTCGCCGATATCGATGCCGATATTTACGTCCTCGTCGATGGCGACGATACCTATGACGCAAGTGCTGTATCCGCTCTGACCGGCCGCCTGATCGAACAACAGCTCGACATCGTCAATGCCGCGCGCTCGACTGAATTGGCCAACGCCTATCGCCCCGGCCACAAGTTCGGCAACTACGCGCTGACGCGGCTCGTCAGCCTGGCGTTCGGCGGAAACTTCAAGGACATGCTGTCCGGCTACAAAATCCTCTCGCGGCGTTTCGTGAAATCGTTTCCGGCCATGTCGTCCGGGTTTGAGACCGAGACCGAGCTTGCAGTCCACGCTCTCGAACTGCGAATGCCGAGCGCGGAAGTCACGACAAATTATCGGGAACGTCCTGAGGGCTCGGTCAGCAAGCTGCGGACCTACAGCGACGGCTGGCGCATTCTCAGCCTGATCGTTCAGCTCATCAAGAACGAACGGCCGCAATTGTTCTTTGGATCGCTCGGCGTCGCCACCATGCTTGCAGGCGTTGCGTTCGGGCTGCCGGTGGTTTTTCAGTTCATCGATACCGGGCTGGTGCCGCGCCTTCCGACCGCAGTGCTGGCGGTGGGCCTCGTCGTGCTGGGGTTTCTTGAATTCTTTGCGGGTCTCATCCTGGATGTCGTGACCCACAGCAGACAGGAAATGAAACGGCTGACGTATCTTTCCATCCCGAGATTTTGAGCGGAGGCGAACGTGTCCGGCACCGTCGATGAAAAGTACTATCAGGTCGCCAGGCCGTCGAGCATCGCGGAGAAATTGCTGATTGCCGCGCGCGACCGCATCTTCGACGATTTTCTGGAGCGCATGAAACCTTTGCCGGACAGCCGGATCGTCGATGTCGGCGTATCAGACGTCGTCTCCGAAGGAGCCAATGTTCTGGAACGGAAATATCAGCATCGGCAAAATATCACGGCCTGCGGCATCGGCGAGGCGGCTGAATTCCAGACGGAATTCCCCGACGTGCGATACATCCGGATCGAGGCGAACGCCGCGCTGCCGTTCCCCGACAATCACTTCGATATCGCGACCGCGAACGCGGTGCTTGAACATGTCGGCAGTGTCGATAATCAGCGGTTTTTCGTCCGTGAACTGTTGCGCATCGCGAAGCGGGCTTTCATTTCGGTGCCTCACCGCTTTTTTCCCGTTGAGCACCACACGGCGATCCCGCTGCTTCATTTCACCGACATCAGTTTCAGGATTGCCGCGGCTGCGACCGGAAAGTCATCATGGGCAGATCAGGCGAACCTGATCCTCATGACGAGGACAAAACTTTTGCAGCTTGCCTCCGGTTTGGACAGCGACGTCGCGGTTGACTATACGGGCATCAGGCTCGGGCCGTTTTCCTCGAACCTGTTTCTCACCCTGCAAAAGAACACGCCAGTTCGCTGAGCCAATGCGCTGAGGCCTGTGCGTTTCTGACCGTCCCTCCAGCGCCGTGCGGCTCACCCGATCTGACATGGACAGCCCGGCCGTCGTCACGACGGCCGCGACCTGCCTTGTAACCGTCATGACGACACACTACTCTTGCCGTGGGCGGGTTATCGACAGGAGATGATGATGGGTTTGCTCGACATACTGAACGGCATGCAGAACGGACCGCGCGGCCAGCGCGACCCAGGCAAAAGCAGCGAGGGGATGTCGCCGATCACCATGGCGATTCTTGCGTTGCTTGCGTACAAGGCAGTCAAGCACGTCGGCGGGGGCACGAGCCCGGCAACACCGGCACCTTCCACCCCTGAATCCCTGCCCGGCACCACGACCGCGAGCACCGGCGGCCTCGGCGGCCTGTTGGGCGGCGGCCTTGGCGACCTCATGAAGGGTCCGCTCGGCGGTGCATTGGGCGGCATTCTGGCAGGCGGCGCAGCCGGGAGCGTTCTGAGCGGAGGGCTTGGCGATCTGCTCAAGCAGTTCCAGGACAAGGGGCAGACCGAGACCGCGAATTCGTGGGTCGGAACCGGACCCAACAAGCAAATTTCGCCGACCGATCTCGCCTCTGCCCTCGGCGCAGACCAGATCTCTACGCTGACGTCGCAAACCGGCCTGTCGCGCGACGATTTGCTCGCAGGGCTCGCGAAGCAGTTGCCGGATTTCATCAACCAGATGACGCCGGACGGACGGCTGCCTACCGAGAAAGAAGCATCGCGCTGGATCTGACATCGAGCCGGCGTCATGCTTGCGGCGTGACGCCGGCTTCGTCTTGCGACGACTTCAGAACACATCATAGTGCAACACACATCATACCGAATGGGTCGCGAGCTATCGAAGCAGCAAGCGCCCGAGATTGAAGGACAACGGCAATGAGTATTCTCTGGATCATCATTATCGGCTTTATCGCGGGAATCATCGCGCGGTTCCTGTCCTCCGGGCCGAACAATCCATCGGGCTTCATCCTCACGACGGCGCTCGGCATTGCCGGCGCGTTCCTTGCGACATTCATCGGCCAGACCGTCGGCTGGTACCGCGCCGATCAGGGCGCGGGATTCATCGGCGCGACTGTCGGCGCCATCCTCGTGCTGTTCATCTGGAACCGGCTTGTCGCCCGCGGCGTCGTGTCCGATCCGGGCAACAAGGTCTGATCCACGTCTCTGAACAAAAGGGCCGCAGCTTCTGGTGAAGCTGCGGCCCTTTTTGTTTCTCCGGACCTTTTCCGGGACGCGTTCCAGCATCGTGTCCTGTGTATCGTGTCCTATGAGACCAGATGCGCGCCGGCGTCGATGCGGATGATTTCGCCAGTCATGTTCCGCGACTGTGGACCGGCGAGAAAACACACAAACTCGGCCACGTCCTCGGCGGTGGACGCAACCTTGAGCGGCGACTTTTCCGCGACCATATCGCGAATTTTGCCGGCCTGATCGGCACCGCGCCCTTTGGTAAACCACGGCGTATCGATATAGCCCGGACAGACGGCATTGACGCGGATCAGCGGCGCCAACGCCCTTGCGAGCGACAGCGTGATGGTGTTCAGCGCGCCCTTGCTTGCGGCATACGCGACCGACGATCCGATCCCGATGATCCCCGCCACCGACGAGACGTTCACGACGGACGATGCACGGCCGGATGCATTCGCGCCGGCTTCGAGCAATGCCCGCGCCGCGCGGACCATTTGATAGGGACCGATGGTGTTGACCGCATAGATGCGCTGGAAATCCTCTGCCGACAGGCCGTCGAGATTGTCGTGCGCCATATGCTTCGTCATGCCGGCATTGTTGATGAGCGCGTCGAGCCGGCCCCACGGAGCCGCCGCTGCGACGATCTTCCTGCAATCGTCATCTCGCGACACGTCGCCCTGAACGACCACGACTTCGCCGCCTGCGCTGCGGCAGAGGTCCGCCGTCTGTTCGGCTTCCTTCTGGCTCGAGGAATAATTGATGACGAGGCGGGCGCCTTCCTTGGCGAGCAGCGCGGCGGACGCTGCGCCAAGACCCGAGGCCGAGCCTGTCACAATAACCGTCAATCGATCCTTGAAACCATCCCTGGGCATTTGTTCTCCTTGTTGCAGCGTTGCCGTTTCGCGCGCAATCTAGCGGGCAATGCCGGGCCGGAATAGCGCTTTCCCGGGCAGCGCTGTACAGGAATGGCAGATGCGCGCCGTGAGAAATCGCGAGCAACTAACGCGGCAAATCGTTCCTCAGGCCGTGAGATGAAAATCGACGCCGCCGAGCAACAGCGAATTCCCGGTGACGGCATGCCCCCTCGCCTTCGCCGCGAGAATAACGGCGTCAGGATTGGCAACCCTGAATGTCAGGGCGCTCATGACTTCGGCGTCGCCTGCGATGAAACGCAACGTGCAGTTCACCAGCGCGATGCACGCCTCGGCATCTTTCGTCTCGCTGACGGAGACGCCGACGATGCGGCTCCAGTGCTCCGCAAGTCCGCGCGGATCGGGGCTGGTGAACACAACCTCCGTCAAGGCTTTCGTCACGTCACTGCGGATCGCCTTGTGCCAGTCGGGACCGGCAGGCGGATAGGCACCGCGAATGTTGTCGCTTCCGGCCGTGTGGTTGAATTCGATAAAGGCCGCGCGGCAATCGCGCGGATGAAGCTGCACCCCGAGATACGGCGGGCGGTCGATGACATGCGACACCCGCACGCCCATGCTCTCGGCGTTGGCCTGCCGCTCGCGCGGATCGTCGCACGAGAAGATCGCCATGTAGCCGCCGCGGCCTTTGGTCTTTTCAACAAAGCGTCCCGCTGCGGTGCCGTCCTGAAACGGCGCGACCATTTCGAGCAGGATGGTATCGACCGGCAGCAGCGCATTCTCGAGACCGTAACGCGCGACATTGGGATCGCGATGGCAGACATCGAGGCCCATGATCGCGGCGATATCGCCGACGGCGGGTTCCAGGTGAGATGCAACAAGGCAGATTTGCCGCAGCCGCAGGGCGTTCACCATTGTCGCGTCTCTCCCCGTTTATGTTGTCTCGTCAACGCCCCTTGAAAACCGCCGCGCGCTTCTCGACGAACGCCGCGGCCGCTTCGAGATGATCGGCGGTCTCCGAGCAGCGGGTGTGATGAATCGACTCGGCGTCGAAGCAGGCTTCGAGCGACAGATGCTCCGCATTGTTGATGTTGCGCTTGATGTAGCCCAGCGTCACCGTCGGCCCCTGCGCCAGCGACATCGCAAGCTCGGTCGCGGCACTGGCCACATCGGCATCGGGCACAACCTTCGTTACCATGCCCAGCGCAAGCGCTTCCTGCGCGGTGAGAACCGGCGACATCAGATAAAGTTCTCGCGCCCTGGCGGAGCCTAGCATCCGGGTCAGAAAGTAAGTGCCGCCGTAGTCGCCCGAGAAACCTACTTTCGCAAACGCCGTGGTGATCTTGGCCGAAGCGCTGGCCACGCGCAGATCGCAGGACAGCGCAATCGAAAGTCCCGCGCCCGCGGCGGCGCCGTCGATCTGCGCCACCACCGGCTTCGACATCTCATGGAGAATCCGCGACACTTCCATGCCACGGCGCAGATTGGTCCGCTTGGCTTCGAACGAAAGCGCCGCCTTGCCCTCCGCCATCACCTTGACGTCGCCGCCGACGCAGAACGTGCCGCCCGCGCCGCGCAGCAGCACGGCGCGCACGTCGTGATCCTCCGCCGCCCGCCGCGCCGCATCGACCAGCCCCGCCGACATCTCCGGGCTGAGCGCGTTGCGCCGCTCCGGGCGATTCATGGTGATGGTGAGCAGCCCGCGATCGAGCGTTTGCAGAACGGTGTCGGTCATGGGACCACCCTTTCGATGAGAGCGAACGCGCGCGGAGCGAGCCTGCCGCGCTGTTACTTTTTGACCAGCGGACAGCGCGACGCTTCGAGCGACTGAAACGCCTGATCGCCCGGCACGGTTGCGAGGAGCTTGTAATTGTCCCATCGCGCCTTGGACTCCGAAGGCTTCTTCACCTCGAACAGGTACATGTCGTGGACCATGCGGCCGTCCTCGCGGATCTTGCCGTTCTTGGCAAACATGTCGTTGATCGGCGTCGATTTCATGATCTTCATCACGGCGGCGGAATCGGTCGTCCCCGCTTCCTTCACCGCCTTGAGATAATGCGTGACCGATGAATAGACCCCGGCCTGCGCCGAAGTCGGCACCCGCTTCACCTTCTCCATGAAGCGCTTGGTGAACGCGCGCGTCTCGTCGTTCATGTCCCAGTAGAAGGCTTCCGCCAGCACCAGCCCCTGCGCGGTCTCAAGCCCGATGCTGTCGATATCGGTGATGAACGCCAGCAGCGGCGAGACCTTTTGTCCGCCCTTCATCAGGCCGAACTCGGCCGCCTGCTTGATGGCATTGATGGTGTCGCCGCCCGCATTGGCGAGACCCACGACCTTCGATTTCGATCCCTGCGCCTGCAGCAGGAACGACGAGAAGTCCGAGGTGTTGAGCGGATGCTTCACCGTGCCCAGCACCTTGCCGCCCATTTTGGTGACGACGTTGGCGGTATCCTTTTCAAGATCCTGCCCGAACGCATAATCGGCCTGAAGGAAGAACCAGGTATCGAGCCCCGCCTTGACGGCCGCGAGCCCGGTCGAGTTCGCCTGCCCGAACGTGTCGAACACATAATGAACCGTGTAGGGACCGCACGCCTCGTTCGTCAAGCGAACGGAACCGGGGCCATTGAACATGATGATCTTGTTGCGCGCCTTTGCGATTTCGCCGGCAGCGAGCGCTGTGGCGGATGCGGCGACATCGATGATCGCTTCGACGCCCTGATTGTCGAGCATGTCGCGGGCGATGCTGGATGACAGATCCGCCTTGTTGAGATGGTCCGCCGCGATAATCTCGATCTTGCGGCCCAGAACCTGGCCGCCGAAATCCTCCGCTGCCATTTTCGCAGCGGTTTCGCTGCCGACGCCGGTGATATCCGCGTAAAGCCCCGACATGTCGAGGATCGCGCCGAGTTTCAGCGGCGAATTGCCCTGCGCCATTGCGCTGCCCGCGCCAAGAGCCACAACGGATGAGATTACGGCTGCGAGAATCTTTTTCATGTCCAGTTTCTTCTCCCTTGTCGATGCAGCGTCCTTGTTGACGGCATCTTTCGTTGTTCCAATCATGCCGCATGGTCGCGTCTGCGGCAAGTCCACACGCCGGCGAGCGCTTGACTCACGCGAACGAAGTCATGAATTTGCGGCGCGGCGATTGATTTTTTCGGATCGCGTTTCGCCAGACGGAACAGCATGAGAATTCTGATATCAGGCGCCGGCGGATTCATCGGCTCAACGCTCACGCGATCGCTGCTGAACGCGGGACGATTGAAGGATCGGCAAGGAACGCACCGTGACATCGATCGCATTCTTGTGGTCGATTCGCATCTCCCGTTTTCATCTGACATCCGGCTTGAACATATTCGGGGCGATATTTCCGATGAAGCCGTTTTGCAGCGCGTCGCTGACTGGCGGCCGGACAGCGTCTTTCATCTTGCAGCCATCCTCACCAGCGCCGCCGAGCGCGATCCCGCCCGCGCGCTGGCGGTGAATGTGTCCGCATTGGCGCGACTGATCGACGTCATCGGTTCACAATCAAGACGCCCAAGAATTATTTTTCCAAGTTCAATCGCCGTGTTCGGCGGTGTGTTGCCCGATGTTGTGGACGACGATCTCGTGCAGCGGCCGCAAACGTCGTATGGCACGCACAAGGCCATCGTGGAGTTGATGCTCGCCGATGCGACGCGGCGCGGCGAGATTGACGGCCGTGCGTTGCGATTGCCGATTGTGCTGGTGCACCCCGGCCCGCCGACCGCGTCAGTCTCGGACCGCATCGCGGGCATCGTGCGCGATGCCGTCGCCGGCCGCGATGTCATCGTGCCGCTGGCAAGCGCAACGCGCGTTCCCGTCGTGTCGGTCCAGGCCGTCGCCGCCAGCCTGATCGCCATTCACGACGCCGACACGGCACAATTCGGCGGCGCAACCGCCGTCAATCTTCCGGCACTCACCGTCAGCATGGCGGACATCGTCGCGTCGTTGCGCGCGGTGCCCGGTGCATCGCAGCCCGGTCATGTCAGGTTCGCGCCCGACCCCGAACTCGAAACAATCGTTGCCGGCTGGCCCAAAGGCTTTGTGTCGCGGCG
Organism: Pseudomonadota bacterium; assembly: GCA_040386115.1. Lineage (GTDB taxonomy): Bacteria > Pseudomonadota > Alphaproteobacteria > Rhizobiales > Xanthobacteraceae > Afipia. The sequence continues at coordinate 25,096 of JAZKGC010000049.1, read as the reverse complement.
CGCTGCCGCCCTCGGCGTTGCGGGCGACGCGGATTTCAGCCAGATCGTGCAGCATTACATCGCGAGTTGTCAGAATGCCCAGTGAAACCGACGCCGACATCTGCATCATCGGCGCGGGATCGTCCGGCGTCGCCGTAGCAAAAGCCTTGCGCGAGAAGGGGCTGACATTCGCGTGCTTCGAGAAAGGCTCCAATGTCGGCGGCATGTGGCGTTACGAAAACGACAACGGCCTGTCCTGCGCGTATCGCAGCCTTCACATCGATACCAGCCGCAACAATCTCGGCTATCCGGATTTTCCGATCCCGGCCGACCGGCCGGACTTTCTCTCGCACCGGCAGATGCTGGCCTATCTTGAATCCTACGCCGATCGTTTCGGCGTCCGCTCGGGCATCGCATTCAACACGGAGGTCACATCCGTCGCGAAGATCGCGGGCGGGCGCTGGCGCGTGACCACCAGTGACGGCGTTGCAAGCGACTACCGCGCGGTGGTCATTGCCAACGGGCATTTGTGGAATCCGCGCTGGCCTTCGTTCCCCGGCACTTTCAACGGCAATTCCATTCATTCGAGCGAGTATCGAACCGCGGAACCTTTCGACGACAAGAACGTGCTGGTGGTCGGCATCGGCAATTCGGCTGTCGATATCGCCGTCGATCTGTGCAAGCGCGCGAAGAGCGTCGCCCTATCGACCCGCACCGGCGCTTATGTGATGCCGAAATACATGATGGGCATTCCGGTTGACCGCTGGTCGGCCTTCTTCGCCCGCAAGCTGAAATTCCCGACGCTGCTGACGCGGATGGTGATGGCGCGCCTGATTTATCTCGCGGTGGGAGACCAGCGCCGGTTCGGCATTCCAAGGCCGAAGCATCCGATGTGGCGCGAGCACGCGACGCTCAGTCAGGAACTGCTGCCCTATATCGGCCACGGCTGGATCGGCATTAAGCCCAACGTCGTGAAACTCGACGGCGACGGCATCGCATTCGCCGACGGATCGCGCGGACAGTTCGACGCCGTAATCTATGCGACCGGCTACAAGACGACGTTTCCCTTTCTGGATGCGTCGCTGTTTTCAGTCACCGAAGGCGAGATGGTCGATCTGTACCGGCGCGTGATGCCGCCCTCACAACCAGGACTTTTCTTTGCCGGACTGGTGCAGCCCATCGGCGCGACCATCCCGCTTGTCGAGGTGCAGGCGCGGTGGATCGCTGCAGCACTTGCAGGCGACATGGCGCTGCCGTCCGCCACAGACATGGCCCGCGAAGTCAGATCGCATCACGAGCGGAAACAGCGGACATGGCTGAATTCCGCGCGCTATACTCTGGAGGTCGATTTCAAAAGCTACAGCGGAGCGCTGCGCAAGGACATGGAGCGCGGCCAGGCAGGGGTTTGATGGACACGCGCGGCGTTTGTCGCCCATCGATCGCGATGACCGGCGCGCTTGTGCTGGTTGC
>JAZKGC010000049.1:0-23547 GCA_040386115.1 Pseudomonadota bacterium | reverse complement strand
TCAGGATTTGGTAAGTCAGGATAAAGGCAAGTAGTGGCGTGACACGCGTTGTTAGCCAGCGGGATTTTTGGAGGAGCCGCGTTTTCGCGGCCGCCGCGCTATCGATGTCGCTTGCCCTTGGCGCGTGCGGAGACATGGGGCGCTTTCAGGTCGCCTCGACCCCCGCTTTCGTCCCCGTCAAGCCGAACAGGCCCGCCGCGCAGACGCCGGCCACCGAACGCGAGCACGAGCGCATCCTGTCGTCTTATGGCGGTGCTTACGACGATCCCCGTCTCGAGGCGTTGATTACCAGGACCGTCGAGCGCCTTGTCGCGGCGTCCGAGCGGCCTGACCTCGCCTACAAGGTGACGATCCTGAATTCAGGCGCGGTCAACGCCTTCGCGCTTCCAACCGGACAGCTTTACGTGACGCGCGGGCTGATCGCGCTGGCCAGCGACACCTCTGAACTGTCGTCCGTGCTGGCGCATGAGATGGCGCACGTCCTCGCCAAGCATGCGGCGATCCGCGAGGATCAGGCGCGGCAGGCTGCCGTCGTCACCCGCGTCGTCGCGGACATGGGCAGCGACGCCGACATGACTGCGCTGGCGCTGGCCAAGACCAAACTCACCATGGCGAGCTTTTCGCGCGCGCAGGAATTCGAGGCGGACGGCATCGGCGTCGGCATTTCAGCGCGCGCGAAATTCGATCCGTTCGGCGCCTCACGTTTCCTGTCGGCGATGGAGCGCAACGCCGCGCTGAAGGCCGGCCGCGTGCCGACCGACCCGCGCTCGCTGGACTTCCTGTCGTCGCATCCAGCCACCCCCGAACGCGTTCAGAACGCGCAGAACAGCGCGCGGCAATATGCGTCGCCCGAAAGCGGCGAGCGCGACCGCGAGACATACCTCGCCGCCATCGACAACCTCGTGTACGGCGAAGACCCGAGCGAAGGGTTCGTGCGCGGCCGGCGCTTCCTGCATCCAAAACTCGGATTCACATTCCAGGTGCCCGAAGGCTTTGCGCTCGAGAACACCGCGCAGGCCGTGGTCGGCGTCCGCGAGGGCGGAACGCAGGCCATGCGCTTCGATGTCGTGCGCGTGCCGTCCGAGCAGACGCTTGGCGACTATCTGAATTCGGGGTGGATGGAGAATGTCGAGAAGGCCTCGACCGAAGACCTGACCATCAACGGCTTCCCGTCCGCGTCGGCGACCGCCGCCGGAGATCAATGGCAGTTCAGGATTTATGCATTGCGATTCGGCAGCGACGTCTATCGTTTCATTTTCGCGAGCAAGAAGCGGACAACAGAAACCGACCGCGGCTTCCGCGACACCGTGAACTCGTTCCGCCGCCTGACGCTGGCCGAAATTCAGGCGGCGCGGCCATTGCGGATCAAGGTTGTCACCGTGCAGCCGGGCGACACGATCGAAACGCTGTCGCAGCGCATGTCGGGCGTGGATCGTCCGCTCGAGCGCTTCCGGATTCTCAACGGCCTCGATGCACGCGCATCCGTCAAACCGCGCGAGCGGGTGAAGATCGTCGTGGACTAGCGATCCGGGCGCGTTTTCCGGCGGCTCATGGGCCATCCGCACGGCGCGGACACCCTGACACAATTCCGCCCTATCGGCCGCAGTTCGTCACCATGTTGCCTTATGCAAAAAGCCCGGCTTCGCCGGGCTTTTTAATTTTGAATGAGCGATTGCAGCGAGCGTGAATCAGGCCGCTTCGTCGGCAGACACCGCATCGTCGCCGTCGCCGTCCGCGTCGTCGCCCGTCGCGTCAGCGCCGGCGTCAACCTCGGTCTTGGCGCCGCGGCGCGGGCTCTTGGCGAGGTTCGCCTCGATTTCCTTGACCGCTTCGGTCTCGGTCACATGCTGAACCACTGCGATTTCACGCGACAGGCGATCGAGCGCCGCTTCGTAAAGCTGCCGCTCGCTGTAGGACTGCTCGGGCTGCGATTCGGAGCGGAAGAGATCGCGCACGACTTCGGCAATCGCGACGATGTCGCCCGAGTTGATCTTCGCTTCATATTCCTGCGCCCGGCGTGACCACATGGTGCGCTTGATGCGCGCGCGGCCCTTCAGGGTTTCCAGCGCCCGCTTCACCAGCGAAGGCTCCGACAGCTTGCGCATGCCGACATTGGCGACTTTCGCCGTCGGCACCCGCAACGTCATCTTGTCTTTCATGAAGTTGATGACGAACAGCTCGAGGCGCGCGCCTGCGATTTCCTGCTCTTCGATCGCAAGAATCTGGCCGACGCCATGCGCCGGATAAACCACGAACTCATTGGTCTTGAAACCTTGACGCTGGGTCAGAACCTTCTTCGGTTCTTCCACACGCGATGCAGCCACCGCCGCCTTCGCGACAGGCTTGCCGGCAATGCTCTTCACCGGAGTCTTCGGAGCCGGTGTCTTCGCTACAGTTTTAGCAACCGTCTTCGAAGCCTTCGCAGGAGATTTTGCGGGGGATTTTGCGGGGGACTTCGCCGGCGGTTTTGCAGTCTTTTTGTTCGGCATTGTGCTTCTTTTGTTTTTTGAGGGTTGGGCGGACGCGCGAGCATCCTTCTTTGACGCGCTACGGCTGGCCGCAGACGTCTTTTTGGAGCCCTTATCCTTGGAACCCTTGTCTTTTGTTTTAGAGTTCTTTTTATGACGCGAATTGTCTGACACGGCGCCCATGCGTGGAACTGCCACGCCCCTGTTCAATGGTTTCTCGGGGAACCCGTCACAGCCCAAATTTGGGGCAATAGGGGTTCAACTCGCTTAATGTGCCCATAATAGCACATTTCCCGCAAAAATCAATGATTTATGCCCCCTAACGGTATCCAGAGGGGGCAGATCGGGCGCTCGCCGCAGGTAGGGTTAAGAGATCGGGCCGCCAACAAACCAAACGGAACCATGGGCCCGCGAGCCGCCGGTCCATTCGATCAATCGCCAGAACCCGGATTCGCAGAAAAATACTTCTCGAATTTGCCTTCGACGCCGTCGAACTCCTTGGCGTCGCCCGGAGCATCCTTTTTCTGCGTGATGTTCGGCCAGGACTTGGCTTGCTCTGCGTTCACCTCAAGCCATTTTTCGAGACCAGGCTCGGTATCCGGCTTGATGGCGTCAGCAGGGCATTCTGGCTCGCAGACGCCGCAGTCGATGCACTCGTCCGGATGGATCACGAGCATGTTCTCACCCTCGTAGAAACAATCCACGGGGCACACTTCCACGCAGTCCATGTACTTGCACTTGATGCAGTTATCAGTGACGACGTAGGTCATCCAACGCTCCGGAGGGTCTAAATTTCAGGTTTGGCGTAGCGCAGGACGTGCATCGCCGCAAGGGAAGTAACGCTTGTATTTATAGGCAATTAATCACTCCGGAGCCGATTGCAAATCCTCGAAAAGCACGCCGGCCGAGGCGGCGTCGCCTCTCCGGTCGGCAAACCCGATCACCTTCAACACGCGGACCCGGCCGTCGAGTGCCACGGTGAGGACGTCACCCGCTTTCACCGCATGCCCGGGAGATTTTTGCCGCGCGCCGTTGACACGAACGCGACCTTTCGTGACCAGTGCAGCGGCGTCGCACCGGGTTTTCACAACCCGTGCATGCCACAGCCATCTGTCAACGCGCTGCCGATCCAAGCTTGAGTTTAATCCTTGCGATTGCCAGCAAGCTGCTCCTTGAGCGCCGCCAGCTTTGCGAATGGCGAATTCGGATCGGCCGGGCGGTCACGCTCGCGCGGCGGCGCGCTCGTGGCATAGGTCCGGTGCGAGCCGCGATCGTGGTCGTCCTTGCGGCCATCGCGCGAGCCCTTGTCGAATTTGCCTTTGCCGCGTCCCTCGTTGCGATCCTGATTCCGGTCCTTGCCCTTGAAACGCTCGCGTGGCGGGCGGCCCGTGTTTTGATCGTCTCGCGGCGGACGTGCCTGTGCACCATCGGTGCTGCCCGGCGCTGCTGCCGGCGCGTCACCCTGCGGACGGCGATGTTCGTTGCTGCGCCGGTGACGCCCATGGCGCTCGCGCTTAACCTCGCCCTCACCGCCTGCGGGCACCTCGCCTTCGACCGCAGGTGCAGCGGATTTGTCCGGTCCCTTGTAACGGCTGCGATCATGGCGCGGGCGGCGTTCATCAGATCGCCCGCCGGGACGCCAGACTTCCACCAGTTCCGGGGTCGCGGGCGCGGCCTCAACGACGGCCTCGCTTGCAACAGCTTCGGCCGACGCAACCTCGGTGGAGACCTCGTCAGTCGTGGCGGTTTCGATGACGCCTTCTGCGGAAGCCTCGATCGTTGCCGGTTCAGCAGTTGCCGTAACCACTTCTGCGATAGCCTCAGGCGGCGCAAAGTCCACGTCCGGCAGACGCGTCGCTGTTGCATCGGGAGCCACGGTCGCAGCGGGTATCGCCGTCTCGTTGGTGATGTCGGCAATCGCATCCGTTGCCGCAGCAGCCTCGGGCTCGATTGCAACGGCGTCAGACAACGGCGCAGCATCGGTGACGGCCGCGTCAGATTCAGTTCCCGCCGGAGCAACATCGACGGCGGCGACTTCAGCAGCGACTTCGACAGGCGGCGCAACAACCACCGGCAACGGCGGCCGCTTCTCCATGCGATAGCCGAGCGCCTTCAGAATCGACGCGAAATCTTCGCCCGCCGAGCCGGTCAGCGAGGTCATCGCCTGCGTCGCGGTGAACGAACGGCCATCGAATGCACCGGCAGGCTTGTCGCCCGGCGAGCTTGGACGCCACGACAGCGCGGGCCGGATGAGGTCCGCGAGACGTTCGAGAATATCGACGCGCACCGCGCGATCGCCGCACAGCTTGTAGCCGAGCGTGAGATAGGCTTGCTGGTCGAGCGCCTTGTCGGCCGGGAACGAGGTTCGCCCGCTCCCCGCCAGATGCTGCGCGCCGGTCAGCGCCGACCAGTCGGTGTTGTCGTGCATCAGCGCGCGCAGCAGCGACGCCAGCCCGCGCGCGGCCGGCTTCAGCAGCGCGGGCAGGAAAATATGATACGCGCCGAAGCGCACGCCGTATTTGCGCAAGGACGCACGCGACGGCTGGTCGAGATCCTTCATCTCGGCAGCGATCTTCGTGCGCTCCAGCACGCCGAGTGCCTCGATCAACTGGAACGCGATGCCGCGCGCGATGCCGGTGATATCTTCCGCCTTCGACAGATCGAACAGCGGGCCGAGCACCTTCTCGATATGAGTTTTCAGCCACAGATCGAGCCGCGTCTGCACGGCGTCGCGGGCGGCACCCATGAGGCGCTCGTCGGCAATGATGCGGATGCGCGGATGCAGTACGTTGTCGGCGGCGACCAGCTTGGCGACGGCGTCGCCGGTCCAGCGCAGCGTGCCATCGGACGCGAGAACGAACTGATCGTCGGGCGCCTTGGAGAGTTTTTCCGCGCGCGCATCGATCTCGCCGGCCAGCGCTTTCAGCGCCGTCGCCTGCAAGGCCTTCGCGTCGGAGCCGGCTTCAGCAGATTCCGGCGCGAACATAAATCCGTCGAGACGGCCAATCACATGGCCCTCCACAGTCACTTCGCCCGTCTTACCAATTTCAGTATTCAGCATCGTGTTTTCCCGCAAGCGGCGCATCAATACACTGGTCCGGCGGTCAACGAAACGCTCAGTTAGCTTTTCATGCAGCGCATCCGACAATTTATCCTCCACGGCGCGGGAAATTCCCTGCCAATGCTCGGGATCGGCCAGCCAATCGGGGCGATTTGCCGCAAAGGTCCAGGTCCGAATCTGGGCGATTCGCGCCGACAAGGTGTCGATATCGCCGTCGGTGCGGTCGGTTTGCGCGATCTGGGCGGCAAACCAGTCGTCCGGAACCTTGCCCTTTCGCATCAAAAATCCAAAAAGGGTGGTGACCATTTCGGCATGCGCTGCGGGCGAGAGTTTCCGGTAATCCGGGATCAGGCACGCATCCCAGAGGCGCTCGACGGCAGCCGCACCCTTTGCCATATCCCGGACGTCCTCGTCGCGGGCGGCATGATCGAGCACGCGGATATCTTCCGCGACCGGCGCGCGCGTCAACCCTTCATGGTTCGGGGTCAGCGCCAATGAGACCTGCAGCGCGCCCAGCGACGAGAAATCCAGCCGCGTATTGCGCCATTGCAGCATCTTCACGCTGTCGAAGGTGTGGTTCTGCAGCGCGTTGACAAGTTCGGGCTCGAACGGCGCACAACGCCCCGTGGTGCCGAAGGTGCCGTTGCGCGTGGCGCGCCCGGCGCGTCCGGCAATTTGCGCGAATTCCGCAGGATTCAGGCGGCGGAATTGATAGCCGTCGTATTTGCGGTCGGACGCGAAAGCCACATGATCGACGTCGAGATTGAGACCCATGCCGACCGCGTCGGTCGCAACCAGATAATCGACGTCGCCGGACTGGAACATCTCCACCTGCGCGTTGCGTGTGCGCGGGCTGAGCGATCCCAGCACCACAGCGGCCCCGCCATGCTGACGGCGGATCAGTTCGGCGATGGCGTAAACTTCATCAGCGGAGAACGCGACGATGGCGGTGCGCCTCGGCTGGCGCGTGATCTTGCGGTCGCCGGCGAATTCGAGTTGCGAGAGCCGCGGCCGGGTGACGATGTTCGCGCCCGGCAACAGACGCTCGATGATCGGCCGCATGGTGGCCGCGCCCAGCAGCAGCGTCTCGTCGCGCCCGCGCCGGTTCAGGATCTTGTCGGTGAAGACGTGACCGCGCTCCAGATCCGCCGCGATCTGAATTTCGTCCACCGCCAGAAATGAGACATCGATATCGCGCGGCATCGCCTCGACGGTGGAGACCCAGAACCGGGCCTTCGGCGGCTTGATCTTCTCTTCGCCGGTGATGAGCGCGACAGCATCCACGCCGGCGCGCGCCACCATCTTGTTGTACACCTCGCGCGCCAGCAGCCGCAGCGGCAGACCGATGATTCCGGATGAGTGGGCCAGCATCCGCTCAATGGCGAGATGGGTCTTTCCGGTGTTGGTCGGGCCGAGCACCGCAGTGACGCCGGCGCCGGGAGCCCGCTCATTCGAAAACAGCGGCGCGGAAGACGATAAGGCCATGATCAACAGGGTCCGTTCGACGCAAACGACGCGGACGCCGGTGCAGGATTCTGGAAGTGTCTCACAATGCGACGCTTTTCGCGCTGTGACTTAAGGTTTGGAACGAGTCCGGAACGAAAGAGGCCCGAATCGCTGACTCGTTGTCGCGCGACGCTGTTCTCCTCAACATGTCGCGCGATCGATCCATCGGCGATACTACATCAAGTTCGTAGCGGCTCCGCAAGCGACGGAAAATCGATGGATTCGTTAAAGCAGGAGTCGAATCGGATTGGCCCGGGAGTCAATACGATTCACGACAGGATTCACCACAGGATTCATGGCCGCATGACAATGATCCGGAATCAGCCTCTACGCGCCTCGCTGGCAAATGCGCGGGTTTGCGGTGCCAACCGCAACGTCAGTTGGTTTTTGCGGTCTTTTGCACCGAGATGAATTCCGTCGCCTCGATCATGCCGGTGCCGAGAGGCGTTGGAATTGAAATCCGGAAAGGCGCCAGCACGCGCGTGCCCGCGATGGGCGCGAACGCGATTTCCATGTTACGCTGAGCCGCTACATATTTGATCGAGGCGCGATCCGGAACATAGCCCGCAATGGGCGTGAAATAGACGGCGCAGACCACTGCCGGTCCCTGATAACCCTTCTCGGCCTTGACGATTTCCATGCGCTTGTACTCGAGGCGCAGATCGTAACGCATCCGGCCATCGAACACCGACAATGTCTTACGGCATGCTTCCGGGCTGACGGGATCGCCCGTGCCAGCCGTGCGCAGCAGCGAACCTGTCATGGGATCGAGAACATTGCGCAGATGCGCGTCGGTCACCGGAATGCGATCCGGATGCACCGGCGGCTCAGGCTCGATCGCGGACTCCTTCACGTTGCCGCCCGAAAGCAGGATGCGAATGATCTCGGCTTTTTTTCCGTAATTGACCGTCGATTGATAGCTCCCCGGCGCAAACTGACCGGAAACGATCCGTCCCTGTGACACGCCCGTCCCGTTGCCCCCTCCGATTGATTTCATCAATCCTGTGGTGGCGCCGCTGACCGCAGCCGAAAACTGGTCCTCGGAAATATCGACCACCCAGCCGCCCTTGCCGATCGGAAGCCCGGCAAGCGACGCTTCATACTTTGCATCCAGCCGGCCTTGGGCATTTGCGGGGCCGGCGAGCATGGCGACGCCCGCGCAACCAAGCACCGCGCAAACGACGGCTGTGAGTATCCAGGGGAGCTTGGGGAACCGGGATGTGTCCACCGAAGAATGTCCTGTTTCGCGCGACGCGGCGATTGGCCGAAATGGCTGGCGCAGCGGCCGGAAAGCTCGTCCCGCAATCAAGGAACGATCTCTTTTGGGAGCCTGCTCGTTCCATATCTGGTGGGGGATTGCGTCGATTATATGTTAGGAAACGTCTGGTATTGATGAGGAAAATCGCGATTCTGGCTGACGGTGTCGCTGCCCCGCGAACCGTCCGGAATTGCTCCTGAAATCGCCTTAAACCGCCTTGCAACCTTGACGCTGGCCGGCTTCACCCTTATAGCTCCGGCGTTCCTGAAATGGACGGTTTCACACCCCCACGCGAGCCCCCTGCGAGTGACAGGGCGGGTCCGGGAAGACACAAGATTTCGCCAAAGGATTTAGCTATGTCTCGGCGCTGCGAATTGACGGCCAAGGGCCCTCAGGTTGGCCACAAGGTCAGCCACTCAAACCACAAGACCAAGCGCCGGTTCCTGCCGAACCTGTGCAACGTCACGCTGATCTCGGACACGCTCGGCCGTTCGGTACGCCTGCGCGTCTCGACCAACGCGATCAAAACCGTGGATCATCGCGGCGGTCTCGATGCATTCCTGATCAAGGCCAGCGCCGACGATCTGTCGCCGAAGGCGGTCGCGCTCAAGCGCGCCATCGAAAAGAAGAAGCTTGCTGCGGCCAGCTGATCTTTCGATTCTGCCAATCTGATTTCAAAGGCCGGGCTTTTTTGCCCGGCCTTTTTGATTCAAGCGTCCACCAGCGTGAACTGAAGCAGCAGCGTCCGCTGGATCATCGAAAAATTATCGTCTGACACCAGCGTCAGGACCGTTTCGCCGTCCTCCGTCACGTGGCTGTCGACCCCCTCCATGTTGTCGATCTCATATCCGAGATCGACATCGAAGATCGCCGGGCCGTCGATCACGGCGCCGGGCGCTACGGCACTGAGCCGAATACGGCGGATGCGAATGCCGACCCCCTCAAGCATCGAGAACTTGCGCTCCAGCAACAACAGATCGCCGGATGGCAGCAATACGGTATCGCTAACGTCGAAATTTCCTGACCGCTTGACCGTGAACTGACCCGGCGACGGACCGCCGATCAGAAACCCCTTGATGTTGCCTGCACCGTCGAGCCCACGCTCGGAAATGCCGATCAGCGTTCCCCCGAGCGGCTGGCCTTTTGGCACGAACACCAGTGACTCGAGTCCCTTGTTGAACGGAAGCTTGCTGAGCTCTTGCGGCACCGGCATCGCCTGGCCACGCGACAGAATTCCGCCCTTGCTGAAATCGAAACGCAAAATCTGATTGACGCGTTCAATCCCGACATAAACCGTCGAACCATCCAGCGCGAGCGACTCCGAATCGTACCAGCCGCGTGCGGTGATTTTCTTGCCGTCGCTGTCCAGCATCGGCGCGGATGTGACGTCGGCCAGTCCGGTCAGGCTTTTGCCGCGATAGGTGAGCCTTCCCGTGAACCAGTTGCCCTTGTCGCTGACGGCGATGAACTGTTCGCCCTTCCTATCGAGACGCAATCCCGAAAGCCCGCCGAAACCGCGAAACGGCGAGGTGAGCATCAGCCCGCTGCGGAATTCCAGCGAGCCATAACGGACATGGGAGGGATCGCGAGGGTCGAAGTTCTCGATCCTGCGCGCGTTGACCTCGACGGAAACCGGCGCGGCTGGCGACACGCCTTGCGCCGACGCGCGCATTGGATCGAGAAGACCCGCGCTCGCCGGCAGCGCCGCTGCGGCAGTCGTCAGAAACCGCCGGCGGCTGAGTGCGGTGGTCATGTTTTATGAATGGAGCCTGCGCCGGCGCGAAGGCGACGTCGCCTCAACATGCGTCTCGCTGAACAGCTCGGCCAGCTTTTCGGTGATCGCGCCGCCAAGTTCTTCGGCATCCACGATGGTGACGGCGCGGCGATAATAGCGCGTGACGTCATGGCCGATGCCGATGGCGATCAATTCGACCGGCGAACGGGTTTCGATTTCCTCGATGATGTGCCGCAGGTGGCGCTCGAGATAATTGCCGGGATTCACCGACAACGTCGAGTCATCGACCGGCGCGCCGTCGGAAATCATCATCAGGATCTTGCGCTGCTCGGAACGGCCGAGCAACCGCTTGTGCGCCCAGTCGAGCGCCTCGCCGTCAATGTTTTCCTTAAGCAGACCTTCGCGCATCATCAGGCCGAGATTCTTGCGCGCGCGCCGCCACGGCGCGTCGGCGGATTTGTAGATGATGTGCCGCAGATCGTTGAGACGGCCCGGATTGGCGGGCTTTCCCGCCGCCAGCCAAGCCTCGCGCGACTGACCGCCCTTCCACGCCCGCGTGGTGAAGCCGAGAATCTCAACCTTGACGCCGCAGCGCTCCAGCGTGCGCGCCAGAATGTCGGCGCAGGTCGCAGCCACCGTGATGGGTCGCCCGCGCATCGAACCGGAATTGTCGAGCAGCAGCGTCACCACGGTGTCGCGGAAGGTCGCTTCCTTCTCGTGCATGAACGACAGCGGGTGCTGCGGGTCGGTCACGACGCGCGACAATCGCGCCGGATCGAGGATGCCCTCCTCAAGATCGAACTCCCAGGCGCGATTCTGCTGCGCCATCAGTTTGCGCTGCAGGCGATTGGCCAGCCTTGCGACGATGTGCTGCAAGTGCGCCAGTTGCTTGTCGAGATAGCCGCGCAGCCGCTCCAGTTCGTCGTGCTCGCAAAGATCTTCCGCCGAGACGACCTCGTCGAATTTCGGCGCGAAGGCGTGATACTCCGGCCCGCGCGGCTCGTTCGCGCCGCGGTTCTGCGGGCGTTGCGCTTCGCCCGGCGATTCGTCGTCGCCCATTTCGGTGTCGTCGAAGGCATCGCTGGCAGACGCCTGCGCGCTTTCCATCGCATTTTCCGACATGTCCTCGGTGGAGGACTGCGCCTGATCGGCGCTCATCTCCTCGCCGGAATCGCTCTCCGGTGAACCGTCCGCGCCGGACTGGTCCTTCTCGCCGTCACGATTGTCGTCCTGACTATCGTCCTCGTCCTGATCCGCGTTCTTGTCGTCGCTGAGTTCAAGCGCATGCAACAGGTCGTGGATCGCGTCGCCGAAGCGCGATTGGTCTTCGGTGAAATTCTTCAACAGGTCGAGGCGCGGGCCAATCTTGTCCTCGAGAATTGGCCGCCAGAGATCGACCATCTTGCGCGCGGCCACCGGCGGAGCGAGGCCCGTGAGCCGCTCGCGCACCATCATCGCCAGCGCATCGGCCAGCGGCGCGTCGGCGCGGTCGGTGATTTCGTCGAACTTGCCGCGATGAAAATGATCGTCGAGCATCGCTGTGAGATTCTTTGCGACGCCGCTCATGCGCTTGGCACCGATGGCTTCCACCCGCGCCTGCTCGACCGCGTCGAACACGCCCCGCGCCTGCGGATTGCCGGGTGCGATCTTGCGATGCACTTTCGGATCGTGACAGGCAATTCTCAATGCAATCGAATCGGCATGGCCGCGCACGATCGCGGCGTCCTTGCGCGTCATCTTGCGAGCCGGCTCGGGCAACCGCGCCTTGCCCGGCGACAGACCCGGACGTTCGGCGGCGAACGTCACTTCAAGTTCGGGCTGCCTGGCGATGGCCCGCAAACAGGACGTCACCGCACGCTTGAACGGCTCCGTCGGAGATTCCTTGGACCCGGTCCTGAACTTGATGTTGGACGTGCTCATCGCACCTTCGATCTCGCATCAAAACGGTCCCACTCCCCGAGCGGGAGAGGGAATATCTCAGCTCAACGCAACATTGACTGCGGATTCAGGCAACTCGGCATTGAAGCAGCGCTGATAGAATTCGGCGACCAGCGGTCGTTCGAGTTCGTCGCACTTGTTCAGGAAGGTGACGCGGAACGCGAAACCGATGTCGCCGAAAATGTCGGCGTTTTCCGCCCAGGTGATAACCGTTCGCGGACTCATCACGGTGGAGAGATCGCCGTTGGCGAAAGCGTTACGAGTCAAATCCGCAAGCCGCACCATCTTGTTGACGATGTCGCGGCCGGCGTCGGTGCGATAATGCTTCGCTTTCGCGAGTACGATCTCGACTTCCTCATCATGCGGCAGGTAATTCAGCGTGGTGACGATCGACCAGCGGTCCATCTGACCCTGGTTGATCTGCTGGGTGCCGTGATAGAGGCCCGAGGTGTCGCCCAAACCAATCGTATTCGCGGTCGAGAACAGGCGGAACGCCGGATGCGGCTTGATGACCTTGTTCTGGTCGAGCAGCGTGAGGCGGCCGGAGACTTCCAGCACGCGCTGGATCACGAACATCACGTCCGGCCGGCCGGCATCGTATTCGTCGAACACCAGTGCGACATTGTGTTGAAGCGCCCACGGCAGGATGCCGTCACGAAATTCCGTGACCTGCTTGCCGTCGCGCACGACGATGGAATCCTTGCCGACGAGATCGATGCGGCTGATGTGGCTGTCGAGGTTGACGCGCACGCAAGGCCAGTTCAGCCGCGCCGCCACTTGCTCGATATGGGTCGATTTACCCGTGCCGTGATAGCCGGTGACCATGACGCGGCGATTTCGCGAGAAGCCGGCGAGGATCGCGAGCGTGGTGGCGCGATCGAAACGATAATCCGAATCGACGTCGGGCACATGGGGATCGCCATTGGAATAGGCGGGCACTTCGAGATCGCTGTCGATCCCGAAGACCTGACGAACCGACACTTTCATGTCGGGAAGGCCTGCGGGCTCCTGCGATGTGGTCATGGCGGCGGTCATCAATCCTCCGTGGTCCCGGATGCTCCCGAAACCAGACATGCGTGCTGCGGGTGGGGTGCGATTTGCAACCTAGCAGACAGACGCGGGCGGCAGAAGCCCGGCCCGTCACGAAAGTTCCGGTGTGATATCATCTAGATAAGCTGTTTTTGCAGGTTTGGTAGGGCTGCCCTGTGTGCGACGCGCAGGCCGAAAACCTCGCCGCCGGCTCGATCTCGGCTATGGTTGGGCGAAACTGGACGACCGGCCCAGCCGCCTGCATCGGAATTCGCGTGACTTTGCACCTCCACGACCTGATCGCGTTCGTCTCGGTCCACGCCTTGCTGGCCTACACAGCCATCTTCCTCGCGGCACTGCTGGAAGCCGCGCCCATTGTGGGGTCGCTCATTCCAGGTTCCACCGTCATTGTCGCGCTGAGCGCGCTGGTGCCGGGCGGCAGCCTGAAACTCGCACCTGTGCTGGCAGCCGCGATTGTGGGTGCAGTCATTGGTGATGGACTGGCTTACTGGATCGGCTATCGCAGCCAGCGCAGCGTGCTGACCTCTTGGCCGATGTCGAAGTCTCCGGCCATCGTCGCGCAAAGCGAGGCGTTCTTCCATCGCTACGGCACGCTCGCGGTGTTGTTCGCGCGTTTCGTGCCGCCGGTGCGGGCGTTCGTGCCCATGACAGCGGGCGCACTCAGCATGCCGCCGCGGCGTTTCTTTCCGGTCAATGTCGCGGCCATCCTGCTCTGGGCGCCCGCGCATGTGCTGCCGGGCGTGCTGGCGGGATCGGCCGCAGAACAATGGGGCGCAAAGATCGAGCACTACGCCTGGCCGCTGGTTGGCGGAATCGTAGTAGCTGGCGCTATCGGCTGGGCGGTCTATTGCTGGCACAGAGAGCGACGGCACATGGCCTCGACGACTGAACTGCATTGATCCAACACGTCAGGAAAAACGCGCGCGCCAAAAAATCCAGCGCTCAGGCGCCGCGAACAACCGTCTTGAGATAGTTGTACGCCTTGATGATCTCGATCAGGCGGTCCTCGGTGGAACGATCGCCGCCATTGGCATCGGGGTGATGCTGCTTCACCAGCATCTTGTACTTCGCCTTGACGGTCTCGAGGGTCGCGTCGGGGCCGAGCCCCATCACCACCAGCGCCTTGCGCTCGGCGTTAAAGATCTTGCGCGTCTCGGGCTTTGGTTCCGACTGGGCACCTGATCCCGGACCGGGCCGCCACTTGCCGCGTCCGTTGAGTTCGCTGAACATGCTGAACGGATCGGAGGCTCCGTCCAGATCGACGTCTGCCTTGCCCTTTTTGCCTTTGGTTCCGCTGTTGGCACCCATCTTCCACGTCGGACGATGGCCGGTCAGCGCATCCTTCTGGTAGCTCGCGACCGCGTCGGGTGCCATGCCCTGGAAGAAATTGTAGCCCTGATTGTACTCGCGGACGTGGTTGAGACAGAAGTGCCAGTATTCCTTCTCATTGCCACGGGCCTTGGGCGCGCGATGTCCGCCCTTGTTCTTGCAACCGGGTGCCTCGCACATCACAGCTTCCTCGCGCGCAGCAGCCTGCTGCTTTGCGCTCAGCTTGTTGGGCTTGATGCGGATGCTGTCGAAGAATTTGGATGAGTCGATGGCCATGTCTAACTATCACGACGCCTTGTTTATGAGACTTCAGGTCTGGTGTGGAGGTTCGCAGGTCCGTATCACTTCTGCGGCGCGCGCCGGTCGCGGACTATACATCGCCGCGATGATGAATCGCAATTGAAACGGTCATTGACCTGAGCGAATAACGCGCGATATTGCGCAGATCATGACCACAAAAGATCACATCACAAAAAAGTTGAGCGAAGCTTTCAGTCCCGAAAGCCTCGATGTCGTGGATGAATCTCACTTGCATGAAGGCCATGCCGGCCACCGGCCAGGCGTTCAGACGCATTTCAGGGTCTATATCGTGTCAAAAGTGTTCGCAGGAAAGAGCCGGATCGACCGCCACCGCATGATAAATTCGTTGCTGGCGCCGGAACTGGCCGGGTCCGTGCACGCGCTGGCGATCAAGGCGCATGCACCTGACGAAATCAAGGTTGGCGAAAACAGGGCGTAGCAACTCGATATTTCAGAACGCGGTTCCGGCTCTCGGCCTCCTCTCCGGCGCCCCGCTTTCGCGCGGCAGCGGCACGATCCGCAACGCCGTGATGCGGTTGCGCTCGCGGCGAAGCACCCTGAAGCGAAATCCATGAAAGGTGAAATTCTGGCCGCGGTCCGGAATGGAGCGCGCCTCGTGAATGACGAGTCCGGCGATGGTGGTCGCCTCCTCGTCCGGCAGGTGCCAGTCCATGGCGCGGTTGAGTTCGCGGATCGGCACCGAGCCATCGACCACGACCGAACCATCCGGCTGCGCCCGGACGCCCGCGACAACCACATCGTGTTCGTCTGAAATATCGCCGACGATCTCCTCCAGAATATCTTCCAGCGTCACGAGGCCTTCGACCTCGCCGTACTCATCGACCACAAGCGCGAAGTGGGTCTTGCGGCGGCGAAAGGCCTTGAGTTGCTCGGACAGCGGCCGCATCTCGGGCACGAACCACGGCGGCAAGGCGATCGCGGCGACATTGACCTTGGAGATGTCCCCGTCAGCCTTGCGGATGGCTCGAAGCAGATCCTTGGCGTGCAACACGCCGATGATGTTCTCGGGCTTCTCGCGCCATAGCGGAATGCGGGTGTATTCCGCTTCGAGTATTCCCTGGATGACAGTATCGGGCGGCCCGTCGGCGTTGACACTGACCATTTTGGTGCGATGGACCATCACATCGGACACAGCCAGGTCGCCAAACCGGAAAACATTCTGGATATATTCGGCCTCGCCAATCTCCATTTTGCCGTGCTCGGCGGATTCGCCCACCAGCCCTTCGATCTCGGAATCTGTGAGGATTTCATTCTGCGAGGATTCCTGCACGCCGAGCAGGCGCAGAATCGCACGCGACGCGCCGTTGAGCAGCCAGTTCAGCGGATAGAAGACGAGATAAGACACGTAGAGCGGATAGGCGATCCATTGCGAGACCGGCACCGGCTGCCTGATCGCGAGCGTCTTCGGCACCTGCTCGCCGATGACGATATGCAGCGAGGAGAACACCAGAAACCCGGTCAGGAACGACGTAAAATGCAGCGCCGATTCCGGCATTCCGAGCGGTTCGAGAACCGGCTTGAGCAAGGCCGCGACGGTCGGCTCGCCGACCCAGCCAAGGCCGAGCGAGGCCATGGTGATGCCGAGCTGACAGCAGGCGAGATAGGCTTCAATGTTGCCCATCATTTTTTGCAGCAGGCGGGCTCCGAAGCGGTTCTGCTCCGCCATGACCTTGACGCGAAACCCGCGGCTCTTCACGAGCGCAAACTCAGCAGCCACATAGAATGCGTTGGCGGCGAGCAGGAAGACGGCGAGCAGCAGATTGACGGCGGCTGAGTTCATGTTTGTGCCGCGACCGCAACTTCGTGCGGCACTTTTCCGCCGACACGCCCCGGCATCCCGCGCCCAGACACCACCGTTTTCATCCTGACAATTTTCCTTGAAGGAAATCGCGAACTGTCGGCGGATCGACGTCGTTTGCGATCACAGCCTTGCCGATTTTTTCGAGCAGAATGAAGGTAAGACGGCCGCGCTTGACTTTCTTGTCCTGCGCCATCAGCGCCATCAGCGCGTCGGCATCCGCAAGCCCCTCCTGCTGAAAGCCCGCGATATCCTGCAACCTGGTCGGCAAACCCACCGACGCAAGATGACGCTGCACGCGCGCCGCGTCCTCAACCGAGATCATATTCATGTGCGCGGAGAATTCCGCGGCCAGCACCATGCCGACGGATACACCTTCGCCGTGGAACAGCCGGTCTGAAAATCCCGTGGCCGCTTCCAGCGCATGCCCGAATGTATGGCCGAGGTTGAGCAACGCGCGGTCGCCGGTCTCGCGTTCGTCCCGCGCCACGATCGCCGCCTTGGCGCGGCAACTGGTGGCGATGGCATGTTCGCGCGCAGCCCCGCCGGAAAAAATATCGGCGTGGTTGGCTTCCAGCCACGCGAAGAATGCCGCGTCGCCCAGCACACCGTATTTGGCGACCTCCGCGTAGCCCGCGCGAAACTGGCGCGGCGACAAGGTATCCAGCACCGCCGTATCGGCGACCACCAGCACCGGCTGATGAAATGCGCCGACGAGATTTTTCCCGTGCGGCGAGTTGATTCCGGTTTTGCCGCCGACCGACGAATCGACCTGCGCCAGCAGCGATGTCGGCACCTGCACGAAATCGATCCCGCGCCTGACGACAGACGCAGCGAAGCCTGCCAGATCGCCGATCACACCGCCGCCGAGCGCGATCACCAGATCGTTGCGCTCGATCTTTGCGGCAATCAGTGCCTCGCAGACCTCTTGCAAAACCGCGTAACTCTTGGACGCCTCGCCTTCGCCCACCACGACGCGAGAGGAGTCGATGCCGGCATCCGACAAGGCGGACTCGACCTTGGCCAGCCAGTGCTTTGCCACGGTGCGATCGGTGACGATCGCTGCGCGCGCGCCGGGCCGCAACGCCTTGATGCGGTGACCGAGCGAAGGCAGCACATCGCGACCAATGACAATGTCGTAGGCGCGGTCGCCGAGGGCCACATCGACGATCACCGGACTGGAGGTCTTGAGTGGAGCGGTCATCGTGCTTCGCTTGCAGGAGAGGATGAAGCCGCGCGGTTGGACAGCAGATAGGCTTGGATCGCGTCCACGCATTCATCGACGACTTTTTCATGCGGCACGTCGCGCGAGGAGATCGCAACATCGGCGAGCTGATAAACCGGACTTCGCTCCACGATCAGACGCTGGATGGTCGCGGCGGGATCGGCTGTCTGCAACAACGGCCGGTCGGCCCTGCGCTTGACCCGGCGCAAAATCACGTCGCCATCGGCCTGAAGCCAGACCGAGACGGCCTTGTCGCGAATCCGGTTGCGGGTGTCCTCGCGCATGAACGCCCCGCCGCCGGTCGCCAATACACACGAACCGCTTTCGAGCAGCCGGGCGATCACCCTCGCCTCACCGTCACGAAAATACGGTTCTCCATGCTGAGCGAAGATCTCCGAGATCGTGAGACCGGCATGCGCGATCTCGATTTCGTGGTCGGCATCGAGAAACGGAAGATGCAGCCGCGCCCCAAGCCGGCGGCCGATGGTCGATTTGCCGGACCCCATCATGCCGACAAGCACGACGGATCGGCCGCCCAGAGCCGCGACAATCTCGGCCTCCTGGGTCGCGCCATCGTCATGTCTGGCCGCAGTTTCGGTCATCGACTGTCCATCTGGCCGCGAATGCGACCGTGAAGTTCACCTATACTACTCCGAAGTCCGCTACGGAAGGCGCTGCAAATCGGAGCGAACTCGGGACGAGGGACACGAGAGTCTCTTGCCGAACCTGCGCGAACATGTTGGTAGTTCGTTCGGCCTAACGGGCATTTTCCATTGGTTAACATGTGCTCCAGGGCGGTATTTAAGGCGGTATTCAAGGATCGAGTCCGATGCCCAGCCTGTTGCGCTTCCTGATTGTCGTGGCCGTGCTGGGCGGCCTGATTTACGGCGGCATTTTCGCGCTCGCCAACTTCGTCAACCCGAAACCCCGCGAAATGACGATCAGCGTCCCGCCCGACAAATTCCTCAAGAAATAGACGCGGAGGGTCATGCGGATGAAAAAACCTTCCGATGCCCGCGATTCTTCCGATGACCGTTTAACGAGCCTGTTCCTCGACATGCTCGCGGCCGAACAGGGCGCGGGCGACAACACGCTCGGCGCTTACCGCGGCGACCTTTCGGACCTGTCCGGATTTCTCGCGCGCGGCAAGACCACGTTCCTGGCCGCGGATACCGAAAGCCTGCGCGATTATCTGGCTGACCTGGACACGCGCGGCTTCAAGTCGTCCAGCGTTGCGCGCAAGCTGTCCTCGATGCGCCATCTGTTTCGCTTCCTTCTCAACGAGCGCGTGCGCAGCGACGATCCCGCCGCCATCCTCTCCGGCCCCAAGCGAGGCCGCAGCCTGCCGAAGGTTCTTTCGATCAATGACGTCGATCGGCTTCTGACGCAGGCAAAGGCGCTGGCAGACATCCCGGATCAGCCGCCGCTGCAAAAACTGCGCGCGCTGCGGCTCTCGTGCCTGCTGGAGGTTCTCTACGCAACCGGGCTTCGCGTGTCCGAACTGGTCGCGTTGCCGCAGTCAGCGGCGCGGCGCGACGCCCGCATGATTATCGTGCGCGGCAAGGGCAACAAGGAGCGGCTGGTTCCGCTCAACGAATCGTCGAAGCAGGCCATGACGGATTACCTCACCGCGATGGAAGCCTTGAATAAAACCCAAAAGAAATCGTCCGCCGCCTCGAAATGGCTGTTCCCGTCTTCCGGCGAGAGCGGCCACCTGACGCGACAGCATTTCGCACGCGACCTCAAGGAGCTTGCTGCCGCGTCAAACATTGCGCCGCGTCTCGTCAGCCCGCACGTGCTGCGACACGCATTCGCAAGTCATCTGCTGCACAATGGCGCTGACTTGCGGATCGTCCAGACGCTGCTGGGTCACACCGATATTTCAACCACCCAGATTTATACCCACATTGTCGAGGAGCGATTGAAGAGCCTGGTGCGCGATCTTCATCCGCTGGCCGATACGTGAGCCCCGAAAGCGCAGCAATAACAGCGCTTTTCACCGCAGTGCTTGACTTGGCCCCGCTTCTTGACTTGAAAGGCCGTCACGGGACCATTCATCGAATGATTCAAGAGCGATTTTCGCGCCCTTCGCCCAAAGCGCATTTGCCCCTATATACCTAACCACATGCCGGAACCGATGCGCAGTTATCTTGATTTTGAAAAATCCGTCGCCGAACTCGATTCCAAAGTGGACGAGTTGCGCGCGCTTGCCGCGACCGGCAGCGATATCAGCGAAGAGGTTTCGCGAATCGAGGAGAAGGCCGACCAGGCTCTCACCGATCTCTATGCCAGCCTGACGCCATGGCAGAAAACACAGGTCGCGCGCCATCCGCTGCGGCCGCATTGCGTCGATTACGTCAAGACGCTGATCGCCGAATTCACGCCGCTCGCGGGCGATCGCAAATTCGGCGACGACGAAGCCCTGATCGGCGGCTTCGGACGTTTTCGCGGCGAGAGCATTTGCGTCATCGGCCAGGAAAAGGGCGCGACCACCGAAACCCGGCTCAAGCACAATTTCGGCATGGCCAAGCCCGAAGGCTATCGCAAGGCCGTGCGGCTGATGGAAATGGCGGATCGGTTTGGTATTCCGGTGCTCTCACTGGTGGACACCGCCGGCGCGTATCCAGGCATTGGAGCTGAGGAGCGTGGACAGGCGGAAGCCATCGCGCGCTCCACCGACGCCTGCCTGAATCTCGGCGTACCCAACGTCTCGGTGATTATCGGCGAAGGCGGCTCGGGTGGTGCCATCGCCATTGCGACGGCCAATCGCGTGCTGATGCTTGAGCATGCGGTTTACAGCGTCATCTCTCCGGAGGGTGCGGCGTCTATTCTGTGGCGCGATTCATCGAAGGCGCAGGAAGCCGCCACCAACCTCAAGATCACCGCGCAGGATCTCGCGCGCTTCGGTGTTATCGACACCATTCTGAAGGAACCGCCCGGCGGTGCGCACCGCGATCCGGAGGCCATGGTCGCGAGAACCGGCGACGCCATTGCCCAGGCCTTCAACGACCTGCGAAGTCTCGATTCCGCAGCGGTGCGGAACCAGCGCCGCCAAAAATTTCTCGATATCGGCCGTCGCCTCGGCTGACGGGGTCGCGGGAACCGCCGGTCCATCATCGCGATTTGCGGCGAACCCACATCGTGGCTTTTTCTGGGCACTTTGCGTGCGCGGGAATTTTGCAGGCGGTGCTTCCTTATTTACCCGGCATTGACCATTCGGCGCACCAGAGGGCTCACAAAAGCCCGTTCTGCTTGCGACAGAGAGCCCTTAAGGATAATAATTGCTCAACTGATTATGCCGGTTTTTAGCATAAGAGCGGGTCTCGCTTTTACGATGAAAACATGTGCGGCCTTTATTGAGCGAAAGCATTTTCCGACGGCCAACAGGTTGCCACTTTGCCGGAAAATGTTCTTGTGAAAGCGGCCTTGTCACAGGTCGCTGGGTTAGCCGGAGTTTGGGGATTGCCGATCTGCCGCGGAGCTTCACATTGACCGACCGCACGCATGTTCGCGCGCTTGTCACTGCGGCTGTGCTCTCGGCTGGCCTCATGCTGGCCGGATGCAACGGCGACAGCCTCTCGACCGGCGCCAAGGCGAACAAACCGATTCCTGAAAAGCTGGTTGCGGACATCGAAGCCAAGAACATGGACAAGGCATCGCCGATGCTGGTCCGCCTGTTCAAGCAGGAAGCCGAACTCGAAGTCTGGAAGCAGGACCGTTCAGGCCGCTTTGCGCTGCTCAAGACTTATCCGATCTGCCGCTGGTCGGGCGATCTCGGGCCGAAGGTGAAGGAAGGCGACCGTCAGGCGCCTGAAGGCTTCTACTCAATCACGCCCGCGCAGATGAACCCGACATCGGCGTTCTATCTCTCGTTCAACATGGGCTATCCCAACGCTTACGACAAAGCCTGGGGCCGCACCGGCTCACAGCTGATGGTGCACGGCGACTGTTCGTCGCGCGGCTGCTACGCCATGACCGACGAGCAGATTTCGGAAATCTACGCGCTCGGCCGCGAATCCTTTTTCGGCGGCCAGAATGCGTTTCAGGTGCAGGCCTATCCGTTCCGCATGACGGCGCAGAACATGGCGAAGCATCGCAACAACCCGAATATGCCGTTCTGGAAGATGATCAAGGAAGGCAACGATCACTTCGAGGTCACGAAACAAGAACCCAAGGTCGATTTCTGCGAGAAGAAATATGTCTTCGACGCCGAGAAGCCTGCGAACGCGACACGCCCGCTCGCATTCAGTGCATCCGCGCAGTGTCCGGCGTATCAAATTCCGGCAGAGGTCGCCGAAGCGGTTCGCGACAAGCAGCGTCAGGATGAGTTGAAGACCGCGCAGTTGATTACCCGCGGGACCAGCACCGCGCGGTCACGGGCCGGCATCGACGGCGGTATGCATCCGATTTTTGCGTCCAAGCTGCCCGAAGGCGAGGCCGCCATCGACAGGGACGTGACCGACTACACGGTGGCATCCTATCTGCCGGCGCCGGGCACCGTTCCGGCGCATGCCACGATCCCGAGGGCTCCGGAACCGCCGGCTTCTTCTATCTTCTCCAGCAGTTCCAGCAGCGAACCGACGGTGCCCTTGGTGAGTTCGACGCCGGCGTCCCGCACGGCGTCCGCCAATGCCAGCGCCAGCCCCTCAGAAGGCAGCTTCTTCAGCCGGTTGCAGCGATCCGTCGGTCTGCGCGGTTCGGACCCCGAGCCCGTGGCGGCGGCCAGCGTTCCGGCCAAGCCCGCTGCGGCAAAGGCAAAGTCGGTCGCATCGAAAACAACCGAGCCGAAAGCCGCTGAACCAAAGGGCGCGCCGGCAAGGGTGATCCCTCTCGAACGCCCGCAGCAGGCTCAATCTCCGAGCCAGCCGCAAGCCAGGACAGCGACCTTCCCGGCACCTGCTCCAGCTGCAGCACCGTCTCCTGCACCGCAGCAGTCGCTCGCCGGCGCCCAGCCAGCAGTGCCGTCGAATTCCTTCGACAGCCGCTGGTCCACGGCGCGCTAAAGACAGGTCGCCAGACCAGATTTCATTACCGAACAAAAACGCCGGTCTTTCGACCGGCGTTTTTCATGCCTGTTCTGCTATATCGCGCGCCGCTCAGGCGTACTTGCCGTGGCAATGCTTGAATTTCTTGCCGGTGCCGCACGGACAATCCTCGTTGCGGCCGACCTTGCCCCACGTCGCCGGGTTGTTCGGGTCGCGCTCCGCTGCGAGTACCGGCGCGAGTGCCGCGCCCGCGAACGCCATTTCGTCCTCGCCCGTGTTCGGGTTGAGCTTGTGCGCTTCCATCTCCGGCAATTCCGGCTGCTCATCCGGCGGCACGATTTCGACGCGGATCAGTTGCGCCGTCACGGCTTCGCGCAGATGGGCAATCAGCGCCTCGAACAGGCTGAAGGCTTCGGACTTGTACTCCTGCAACGGATCGCGCTGGCCGTAGCCGCGCAGGCCGATCACCTGACGCAGGTGATCCAGCATCACCAGATGCTCGCGCCACAGATGATCCAGCGTCTGCAGCAGGATCGATTTCTCGACATAGCGCATCACATCCGGGCCGAACTGCGCGGACTTCGCCGCCATCGCCTCATCGACGCGCTGCTCGATGCGGGTCAGCATCTCCTCGTCGGCGATGCCTTCTTCCTTGGCCCAGTCTTCCACCGGCAGATCGAGATCGAGCACGCGCTTCAGCTCTTCCCTGAGCCCGGCGATATCCCACTGCTCCGCATAGGCGTTCTCGGGAACGTGCTTGCTAACGAGGTCATCGACCACCGCGTGACGCATATCGGAAACCGTCTCGGCGACATTCTGGTCGCGCATCAGATCGATGCGCTGGTCGAAGATCGCCTTGCGCTGATCGTTCTG
>JAZKGC010000048.1:0-47831 GCA_040386115.1 Pseudomonadota bacterium | reverse complement strand
GGCCCGCAAGGCATCCGCGCGCTGCCGAAGAATTGACAATGGCTCTCTATCAGGGGCTCTCTATCAGGGCGACGCGCCGCCAGGCGCTGCGACTCTCGCGATGTCTGTATGTGCGCCGAGGTACTGCCGCCGATCGGAGCGGGATCGTCCAAAGAAAAAGGCCCGGTGTGAGCCGGGCCTTTATGTGGTCAGCGGCGCTTATAGCTGTTGCTTGTCGTCGGTGCCCGGTATGTGCTGGATGAACTCGTGGTTCCGTAAGCCCGTTGCGTCGCAGCCGACAGGCTTTTGTATTCGCGATCCTGGCGCGCTCGCTGCGAATTGTAGCTCTGGGCGTCCGCATAGGACGACAGGCCGGCCAGAAATCCTGTTGAAATAATAATCGTTACGATGAATGCCTTCACGGCGTTTCCTCAAATTTTTCAAAACCGCATATGCGGCTCATGTTTTGATCAGGATTCGCGGCAAACCACCCTGCGTCAAACAGAGGCATAGACAGAACGGAGAATCGCTTATGCGAAAACCGCTTTGCGGGACCGCTCAATTCACTTTCGCAGGCTGCTGCGACGCGGTCGCGACACGCGCGGCGTTCGCCATTTCGGCAAGCGCGTTGACCTTTTTCTGCGCGTCGCCGCCGGGCTGCACAACGCCCGCCGACATAATCAGCGTTGCGGCATCCTCGGCACTCATATCGATCTCAATCAGTTTCGACTTTGGCACATAGAAGAAGAAGCCGGTGGTAGGATTCGGCGCGCATGGCAGAAACACCGAGATGAACTCTTCATCGTGCGGAAGCTTCGTTGCAACTTCGACACTTGGCGGCTGCGAGATCAGCACGATCGACCACATGCCCGGCGAGGGAAACTCGACGAGACCGACTCTACGAAAGCTTGAACCCGAACCCGAGAACAGCGTCTCGAACACCTGCTTGAGGCCGCGATAGATCGCCCGCACCACCGGCATGCGCCCGAGCAGGTTCTCGCCGAAATCGACAAGAGTTCGTCCGATCAGGTTCGCTGTCAGGAAGCCCAGAAACGTCAGCGCGAACACGGCAACGATCAGGCCGGAGCCTGGCAACCCGAACGGCAGATAGGTTTCAGGACGATACGCGACGGGTACGAAAGGCCGGACGATGCCATCCACCCATGTCACAAACCACCACGTCAGATAGAACGTGATGGCAATGGGTCCGGCGACGATCAGGCCGGTCAGGAAATAATTGCGCAGCCGTGCCATGGGTCCGCGCGGAATTTCCGGCTGGACAGGCGGGTCGCCGGGAATCATCGTGGGCGTCGTCTCATTCATCGTCGAACCGAACCATCTTCATCTGTTTTCAGCAGGCAGGATCGCAAATCATTGCGACAGCACTATATCAGAGTATCAGACTTTTCTGGCCGCGAACCGCCCCCGCTGCGACCGATTGTCTGAACGAACACGTATCAGCGCGCGAAATCGCTACTCCACCGTCACCGATTTCGCGAGGTTCCGCGGCTGGTCAACGTCAGTCCCCATCACCACCGCCGTATGATAGGCGAGCAGCTGAACCGGAATGGCATAGACCATCGGCGTCACGGTGGCCGGCATGTCCGGCAGGATAATGGTCACCAGCGAGTCGATAGTGGCCTCCCTCGCGCCCTGTGCGTCGGTCATCAGAATGATCCGCCCGCCCCGCGCAGCCACTTCCTGCATGTTGGAAACGGTCTTCTCAAACACCCGATCATACGGCGCGATCACCACGACGGGCATCTTCTCGTCGATCAGCGCGATCGGGCCGTGCTTGAGTTCTCCGGCGGCATAGCCCTCGGCGTGGATGTAGGAAATTTCCTTGAGCTTTAACGCGCCTTCCAGCGCCAGCGGGTAATTGGTGCCGCGGCCGAGATAGAGCACGTCCTGACACTTGGCGATGTCGCGCGCGAGCTTTTCAATCTGCGGCTCGAGCGCCAGCGCTTCCGTCATCAGGCGCGGCACTTCCACCAGGCCGTGGACGAGTTTCGCCTCGTCGGTTTCCGACAGTTCGCCCCGCGCTCTGCCCGCCGCAATCACCAGGGCCGCCAAAGCCATCAGCTGGCATGTGAAGGCTTTGGTTGAAGCAACACCGATTTCCGGTCCGGCCAATGTCGGCAACGCGGTTTCGCTTTCCCGGGCGATGGTCGAGGTCGGCACGTTGACGATGGAGATGGTGTGCAGGCCTTGCGACTTGGCGTAGCGCAACGCCGCGAGCGTATCGGCGGTTTCACCGGACTGCGAAATGAAGATCGCAAGATCGCCCTTGCGCAGCGGTGCTTCGCGATAACGAAACTCCGACGCGACGTCGAGTTCGACCGGAAGCCGCGCCAGACGCTCGAACCAGTATTTTGCGACAAAGCCCGCATAGCTCGCGGTGCCGCACGCCGTGATCGATACGCGCTGGATGGTCGCGAAGTCGAACGGCAGCTTGACCGGCATCGCGACACGCTCGGTGGCCATATCCACGTAATGCGCCAGCGTGTGGCCGACGACTTCCGGCTGCTCGTGAATTTCCTTGGCCATGAAGTGGCGATAGTTGGCCTTGTCCACCAGCGAGGTCGCCGCGTTGTGCTTGACGATCTCGCGCTCGACGACGGCGTTCTTGTCGTCGTACACGCTCGCCGAAGTCCGCGTCAGCGCGACCCAGTCGCCGTCTTCGAGATAGCTGATGGTATCGGTGAAAGGTCCGAGCGCGATGGCGTCGGAGCCGAGATACATTTCGCCCTCGCCGTAGCCGATCGCGAGCGGCGATCCCTTGCGGGCACCGATCATGAGATTGTCATGCCCCTTGAAAATGAAAGCGAGCGCGAACGCGCCGTGCAACTGCGGAAGCGTCGCCTTCACGGCCTCGACCGGCGACAGGCCTTTCGCCAGATACGAGTTGACGAGATGCGCGACGACCTCGGTGTCGGTCTCGCTGGAAAATGTCGCGCCCTGCTTCTCGAGTTGGTTACGAAGATCGCGGAAATTTTCGATGATGCCGTTGTGGACCACCGCGACGTTTTCGGTGGCGTGCGGATGCGCATTGGCTTCGGTCGGCTTGCCGTGCGTCGCCCAGCGCGTGTGACCGATGCCGATGTGTCCCGGCAGCGGCGACGACTTCAGCGCCGCTTCGAGATTTTTCAGCTTGCCTTTCGCGCGGCGGCGATCGAGCAGCACGCCGTCGAGCGTGGCGACGCCTGCCGAGTCGTATCCGCGATATTCAAGTCGCTTGAGACTATCGACCAGTTGGTCCGCGACGGGCCCGCGCCCCAAAATTCCTACGATTCCGCACATGCGGTTGGTGTTCTCCAGATCGCCCGAATGCGGCCATATCTACCGAGGATTACCACGTTTCTGCCTCAACATTTGTTGCCGATTGAGACAGGGTAAACCGTTAACGAAATCAGCGCGGTAAGCGGCTCCGCCTTACTTTTGACTTTTGGGCGCTTTGGCGCGCGATTTCAGTTCGCGAAAGCGTTTTGCCCAGCCTTGTTTGATCGTCTGCTCGCTGCGTTCGACCGCCAGCGCATCGTCGGGCACATCGCGGGTAACGACCGAACCCGATCCGACATAGGCACCCGCGCCGATCCTCACGGGTGCGACCAGCGACGAATTCGAGCCGACGAAAGCACCCGCGCCCACTTCGGTGCGGTGCTTGTCGAAGCCGTCGTAGTTGCAGGTAATGGTGCCGGCGCCGATGTTGGCGTTCTCGCCGATATGCGAGTCGCCGATGTAAGTCAGGTGATTGACCTTCGCGCCGGCATCGATGTCGGACGCTTTGGTCTCGACGAAGTTCCCAATCCTCACGCCTTCGCCCAGCACGGTGCCCGGCCGCAGCCGCGCATAAGGCCCGACAGACGCGTTCTTGCCGATGCTCGCGCCGACGATGTTCGAGAACGAATGGATCACCGCGCCATCCGCAATCGCAACCCCCGGGCCAATCACCACGAACGGCTCGATGGTGACGTCCTTGCCGAATGTCGTATCGGATGCGAGGAACACCGTCTCCGGCGCAATGAGCGTCACTCCGGCGTCAAGCGCTGCCTGTCGCAGCTTGCGCTGCATCACCTGTTCCGCGTCGGCGAGTTGAGCCTTGGTGTTGATCCCGCGCACTTCGTCCTCATCGGTTTCGATCACGGCCGCGCGCAATCCAAGCTCGCGCGTGATGGCCACGGCATCGGTCAGATAATACTCGCCTTTGCTGTTGCTGTTGCCGATCCTGTCGAGAATTTTCAGCATTGACTGGCCAGCGAAAGCCATCACGCCCGCATTGCACAGCGTGACGGCGCGCTCAACTTCGCTGGCATCGGCCTGCTCGCGGATCGCAACGAGTTTATTCCCTTCCACCAGCAATCGTCCATAGCCGGTGGGGTTGGTCGCGCGAAATCCGAGAACTGCCAGCGCCGCGCCGCCCTTCAGCGCCGCGCGCAATTGCTGGAACGTCGCAGCATTAATCAGGGGGGTGTCGCCAAACGCGATCACTATGTCATCCGCGCCATCCGCAATGGCGTCGCGCGCAGCAAGAACTGCGTGCGCGGTACCAAGGCGTTCACGCTGGATAAATATCTTCGCTTCCGGACGGACGCGTTTGATTGCGTCGATCACCGGCTGATGATCCGGCCCTACGACCACTGCGACTGCATCACCGACGCTGCCTGGTGCCGCCGCAAGCACATGCACTATCAAGGGACTGCCCGCGACGGGATGCAATACCTTCGGCAGACTCGATCGCATCCGCGTGCCCTCACCGGCTGCGAGCACGATCGTAAGAACAGTTCTGCCGGCCATGATTCGTTCCGAACTGCGCGAAAAGCGCTTCGGCGACGTCTTACCCGAGAGAGCGAAGGGACAAAAGCATTTTGGAGCGGCCTCCAGCCCGGCGCGCAGGAGCGCCGTTCCTGTTAATGTTTGCAGGCTGATTCGCTATGGCCACGGGAGGGGCCGGACCTGAGCTATGACCAAGGATCGCAACCAAATCCAAGACGATCTGACAGGCGAGGATGGCAGCGGCTGGCTGAATCGATTTCTCGCCGAAGAGGACGAACTGGACCACCGTTCGCTCTGGCGATTGGGATCGTGGGGCGTCGGCTCGGTCACCGTATTGGTCGTTGCGATTCTCGCTGCACGGTCCCCGGCGGCGATGCAACGCGACCAGCTGGCCGCGGCGGAAATCTCGAAGCAGGCCCAGCAAGTCCAATGGATCGCGAAGGAAAGCCAGAACCAGACCCGTCAGCTTGCCGCAGCCGTCGATACATTGAATGGGGACCGCGACCGTTTGTATGCGCGCGTCACCGTCCTGGAACAAGGTTTGGATTCAGTCACTGGATCGCTCGCGCGACCGTCTGCGCCAGTTGTGGCCCTTCCGGCGGTGCCCCCGGTCGCTGAACATGTGCAAGTGTCGCCGCCATCGACCGACGCAACATTGATCGGCCCGCCCCTGCCTGCTGTGGTGAAAGTGGAACAGGCCGCCACGCCGCCGCCGAAAATTGCAGCTGTCGCCACCACCGCACCGGCGCTGTCTGCCGCGGTTAAACCAGGTGACCAGAAAAGCGAGAGCTCGACGTCCGATCAACCCCAATCGCCGCCAACCACCGGCGCTATCCCGACTGCTGATCCGACGTCGAACGAGACAATGGCTGCCGGCACAGTGAAGCGAACCGAATTCGGTGTCGATCTTGGCGGTGCCAATTCAATCGAAGGCCTTCGCGCACTTTGGCGCGGCGCGACAAAATCCAACGCGCAACAACTGGCATCGCTGCAGCCCATCATCGTTATCAAGGAGCGCAATGATGGTTTCGGAATGCAATTGCGGCTGGTCGCAGGTCCACTGTCGGATGCCGCCGCAGCGGCAAAGATCTGCGCCAATCTGACCGAGAGCAGTCGCGCCTGCGAAACGTCAGTTTACGAAGGCCAGAGGCTGGGGCTCCAGAGCGAGAAAAAGCCGGAAGCTCCTGTTCAGCGTTCCAAACGGCGCAGCAGATCGCAGGCTGAGCAGCCCGTCGAAAAGCCCAAAGTGTCGTCATTCACGTCGTTTTTTGGCGGCAGATAGCCGTCCAACTTTTCGATGTTTGGGTTGTGTCGCAATGCGATCCGAACCATATTCGCGCCCGCCATGAAAAAACAACCTTTCAGACTGACCGCCCTTCAGGTGCAATGGATTCTGGTCGTGGGGTTTCTCACAATCGGATACGCGATTTACTTGCGCTATATGGCGATAGAATTCGCGCAAGTCAGGCTCGAATGCGAAGCCGGCTTGCAAACCATGCTGTGCAAGACACGCATCCTGATGACATACCTTTTCAAGCACTACGTGTTTGGTATCGCAGCGCTCGTGATCGCGACACTTCACGTGATCCGGCCATCGATCGTCACGCTCACCGGCGGACTGATCGCGGCATGCTTCGGTATCGTGCTCTACAATATCGGCTTGTCGGGCGTCGCAATCGGACTGCTTATTCTCGGCTTTGCACGACCCGCGCCCGCGACAGCGTAAGCGCCAGCAACAAATACAACGCACAGGTCCAAAGCGACTGCCAGTTCGACGGGCCTTCGTTGAAGCCTATATAAACCGCGCTGATCGCAAGCGCGCCCGCAAAGATCATTTCGGCAATCGGGCGCGTTCCGGCTGTTGGCCGGTTGAGTGACGTGAGCAACAGGAATGGCAAAATGGCCATTGTCAACGCAGCAAACTGGAAATCGCGATAGCGCGGGTCAAACACGAAACCGAGCGCCGTCTGGGTTGCGATGACCGTCGTAACCAGCAGCACGATGCCAAGGATGGTCTGCATCCGCGAACCGGTCCGATAAGCACTCGGTCCGAGGAGCTCCAGAAATGTCGGAAGGCTGCGCCCGTACATCACGGTATTGGCCACGATCAACGGCGACAGGACAGCCGCACCGAAAAGCAGGATACCGATAGTCCAGCCGCCGACACCGAGGCTTTCGACCAACATCTTGTCCAGCGCCAGCCCAAGAAGCGCCCCGCCCGTCGCGGCGCAGGTCGCAACTGTGAGCCATGAACTCAGGTGGGGCGACCACGGCCGGCGGCGCAGCGTCAGCAGCGCCACTCCGAAGACGAGAATCGAAAAGATCATTCCAGCCGCGGCGTAGATTTTTGCGTTCGGGAAGTTGGTAATCGGAACGCCAGCCGGATATTTCAGCGCGCGCTGGTCAGCGTCGATCAGACCCCAATATCCTCCGACCGTGCCCTCCCACATTCGTTTCCACGGTTGGTCGTAAGCCTCGATCAGATTGACCCGAAATTTTTCCTTCCGGGCCAGATCCAAAATCTCGGAAACCACACGCGCCTGGTTCGCTCGGGACGGCAAAGCCCCCTCACGCATGCGGCCAGCGCTCGGCCATCCGGTTTCACCGATCAGGATTTCCTTGTTCGGAAATGCGGCCCCCATCCGTTTGCGGATCGAATCGACATGGGTGGCCGCGTGCCGGGCGCGGATCGGGAAATCTTCCCAATAAGGAAGAATGTGGATCGTCAGAAAATCGACCGCTTCGTAAAGGTCGCGATTCTTGAGCCAGAACTCCCAGACGTCAGCGTAAGTCACCGGCAAACCGGCTTTCGATTTCACATAACGGATATTGGTGACGAGATCCGCCGCGGTCATCTCGCCGCGCAACAGCACTTCATTGCCGACAATCACTGCGCTGATGGTCGAGGCGTATTGCTTGGCGAGCGCGATAGCGGTTTCCATCTGCACCCGGTTATCGACCCGATTGGTGCCGATCCATATTCCCAGCATCACCTTCAGGCCGGCTTTCTGCGCGAGCTCGGGAGCCCTCTCGAGACCGTTGCCTACGGAATAGGTCCGAATGCATCCGGTGATCTTGGCCAGTTGGGCAAAATCCTCCGCCATCTGCTCCGCCGGAATGACCAATCCGGGTTCAAGCGGGTTTTGCGCGCCCCGGAATGGCGCATAGGAAACGCATTCGAGCTTCGCCGCGGGATCGATTGGCGCGCGCGACAAGACAATAGGCGTCGCCAGCCACCACCACACAGTGGCAATGGCACCCAAGCATATGACGAGAAGCGCCAGCGGCGTGCGAAGGGAAATTGGATCCGTCCTCCAGGAGGCCTGTCGATTACCCGGTCATTGCCGGTCTGCCAAGACCCCGCCCGCGGCCGCCCCCGGTTTCTGGTCGCACGCCTTTACCAAGACCGCATCAAATTCCCGCTCTGCTGGACAAAAATGCAAATGTCCGTCATGGGAATCCAGCGGGCGGTAAGGCTATCTTCCGCCGCAATGGGAAGGCATCTGGATGGCACCGCTCGCCATCTGGTGGCAGGCAATCAGTCGGGGACTTCATGCGTCGGGTTTGTTCCGGGTTTCGAGTTGCAATTTTTCAGCGCATCGCCGTGCCGACCCTGGCCCTTCTGATCGGGATCGGGGCTGCGATTGCGCAAAGCGGCGATCTTCGGGCGCAGGACCAGGCTCCGAAGCAAGCACCCGCAGACGCCGCAAAGGACAGCCAGCGCAAGGCCGACGAGTTCGTCGAGGCTGCGCAGACGATCAACGGTCCCGCCGGGAACCCGGAATGCGTCTGGTTGGGTCGCAGGGTTGTGGGCTTGATGTGGCGCGACGATCTCGACACCGCCTTCCGCCATCTTGATCTCTACGACCGCTTTGGCTGCCCCGGCGGCCACGTACAGGCGACCTTCCGTTGCCTGGTGCGCTTCGGTGCGACAATTGACCCCAAGGTGGCTGAAACGCTCAATGGCCGCATCCATGCCTGCTGGATCAATCCGGCTGCCCAGCCGCAAGGGGTCGCCGCCGCACCGCCTGCCCCGGCACCTGCGGCTGCGGCGCAGCCGCCTTCGCCCCCTGCACCCGCAAAGTAACTCCCGCAGGGTCGGCATTGTTCTTGCGGAACCAACCGGCCTCGGAGTCCGTTTGATTTCCGCAGTGCCCTTAAAACGCCATGCCGCCATACGAGTTGTTAAATTGCGCGGCCTATATAAGCTGGTCTCGCCTCATCTCCGGACGAACCTAGGGGACAGGTTCGCGATCCTGCCACGTTGGCCCCGTATGGTTTTTCGATGCGTGCCATCGTCGCTGTTCTTTTCTGTGTGACCGCTATCCATGCCGCCCTCTGGGGCGCGCTACGCGACGAGCAGAAGGCTCCGGACTTCAGAGGGATTTTCCCGAGCCTCTCCTACGCTCCATTCGAGGGTAGCGGGCATCCGGACGTCGATAACATTCCCAGCGCCGACAAGATTCGCGCCGACCTGAGAAAGCTCGCCCCGCTCACCAAAGCGATCCGGCTTTATTCGTCCACAGGCGGCGTGGAGCTTGTGCCCCCGATTGCCAACGAGTTTGGCCTGAAGGTTACGATCGGTGCCTGGATCGACAAGAACGTGGAACGCAACGAGCGCGAGATAACCGCCGCCCTCGATCTGGCCAAGCACAACAGCAACGTCATTGGCATCGTCGTCGGCAACGAAACCATCTACCGCGGCGAGCAAAAGGTCGAAGACCTCATTGAATTGATTCAGCGCGTCAAAAAGCAATCGAATGTTCCGGTGACCACCGGTGAAATCTGGAACATCTGGCGCGACAATCCGCAACTTGCATCATCGGTTGACTTTATCGCCGCACATATCCTGCCGTATTGGGAAAACTTCACCGATAAGCAGGCCGTCGATCAGGCCATGTACATCTACCAACTGCTTCGCGACGGCTTTCCCGGCAAACGGGTCGTGATCGCTGAATTCGGCTGGCCGAGTGCCGGCTACAATTTGAAGAACGCTTTCCCCGGCCCATTCGAACAGGCCTCGGTTCTGCGAAATTTTGTGTCGCGCGCCGAGGCTGTGGGAATGGATTACAATATCGTCGAAGCGATCGATCAACCTTGGAAATTTTTCGAAGGAGGCGTCGGACCTTACTGGGGCATTCTTAATGCAGATCGGGAGCCGAAATTCGCTTGGACTGGCCCGATCGTCGATCAGGATTACTGGAAAGTCGCAACGATCGCGGTTTTGGTAGGCGTTCTGCTCTCATTTCCGATCTTCCGCCTCGCCAGCCCGACGGTGCTGCAGACGATTGTGCTGGCCACCGCCGCAAGCGGCGTCGGTGCCTGGGTGGCCACTGTGTTCTCCTACTGGAACACCCACTATTTCGTATTTGGTTCGGCCTTCGCGCTAACCCTCGGCCTGATCCTGCTGGTTCCGCTTATCCTCATCGCCATGGCCAGAATCGAAGAGATCGCGACGATCGCGTTCGGACGTGCGCCAACACGCCTGATATCGGCTCCAGTGCAGGCTCCCGCCGACGCGACTGCTCCCAAGGTCTCTATTCACATACCGGCCTATTTCGAACCGCCGGAGATGTTGAAACAGACACTCGATGCCGTGTCCCGGCTGGACTATCCGAACTTCGAATGCGTGGTCATCATCAACAACACGCCAGATCCCACGTTCTGGCAACCGATCCAGGACCATTGCCGTTCGCTCGGCGAGCGGTTCATTTTTATCAATGCTGAGAAGGTCGAAGGCTTCAAGGCCGGCGCCTTGAAGATCGCAATGGCCCGCACCGCTGCAGATGCGGAAATCATCGGCATCATCGACGCCGACTACATGGTGACGCCGGACTGGCTC
Organism: Pseudomonadota bacterium; assembly: GCA_040386115.1. Lineage (GTDB taxonomy): Bacteria > Pseudomonadota > Alphaproteobacteria > Rhizobiales > Xanthobacteraceae > Afipia. Next base: position 37,237 of record JAZKGC010000048.1, on the reverse strand, counting down.
AAGGATCTGGTACCGGTATTTGCGGACCCTCACGTCGGTCTTGTACAGGCACCGCAGGACCACCGCGACGGCGACCGCTCGCTGATGCACTACGCCATGAACGGCGAGTATGCCGGCTTCTTCGATATCGGCATGGTGCAGCGGAACGAGAACAACTCAATCATCGTCCACGGCACCATGTGTCTCATCCGCCGCGCGGCCATGGACATGGCCGGCGGCTGGGCTGGCGATACGATCTGCGAGGACACCGATCTGGGTCTCGCCATCATCGAACAGGGATGGCTGACCCACTACACCAACAAGCGCTACGGCTTCGGCCTGCTTCCGGACACCTACGAAGCTTTCAAGAAGCAGCGCCACCGCTGGGCTTACGGCGGATTCCAGATCGTCAAGAAGCACTGGCGCCGTTTCATGCCCGGAGCCAGCAGGCTCTCGCCCGATCAGAAGCGTGAGTTCGCGCTCGGCTGGCTAAACTGGCTGGGTGCCGAAAGTCTCGGCGTCGTGGTCGCCATCCTCAACCTGATCTGGGTTCCGATTGTCTCTTTCGCCGACATCGCCATCCCCGACAAGATTTTGACTCTGCCGATCATCGCCGCGTTCCTGGTGTCGTTGATCCACTTCCTCACGCTTTACAGGCTGCGCGTCCCGGTGAAGGTCGGTCAGATGCTGGCAGCGATGGTGACGGCGATGTCCGTGCAATGGACGGTGTCCCGTGCCGTCGCCAACGGCCTCATTACCGACCATCTGCCGTTCGCCCGCACCTCCAAGGGCGGGCTTTCGCGTATGTCCGTGGAATTTCAGGCCTTCTGGGAAGCGGTGATCGGCGTGCTGCTCATCATCGGGGCGATCGTGCTGGTGGTCTTCAACCAGAAGGAAGTCCGGGAGATCAACATCTTCGCGGGCGTACTCGTTCTTCAGAGTTTGCCGTTCCTTTCGGCCGTCGGCCTTGCGATACTGGAGAACTCCCGGATCAATGCGTTCAGCTTCTGGAGCAGTTCCACGACGCGGGCCGCAGAACTCATTGGGTTACGTCGTGAAGCCTCCACGACAACCATGACAGCCCAACAGCCAGTCTCTTCAGAAGCCCGCCCTGAAATAAACCGTTAGAGCGGCGATGCATGTGCGCCGGACTGGCGTAAGCGTCAGTCGAAGGAAATCTGTGCGATGATGGCTTCAAGCCTCTCGCGCTCTTCGGGCTTGCAGACGTCCGCGCGCATGCGGGCCTGCCCTGCCGCCGAAAATTTTCCGAATGTGGCGCGCCGCGCTGCCGTGACCTTGGTGCGGAAGTCTTTCTGCTGCGCCGCAGTCAGTTGCAACGCCTTCGCGCCATCCCGAAACAGCTTCTCGGTCTTGGCGGAGAAATCCCAGCCGCAGAGGTCGCCAAGCGCAAGTACCTCGCCAACTGCCGGCACCATCACCTCGATCGCGGCTTCGTCGTCCTCATCGGTATGCGCCTGCGGCGGCACCAGCGAACAGGCCATCAGCAAGCTCACGAGAACACGGCGCATTGATGCAGCCCTTCCGATGCTTCAGGCGTGTCATTCCGCCTAGGCTACTTCACCGCAAGCGGAGCCAACATCAGCCCGGCAGCGCGCGAGATGTCATGAATGAGTGGTGAGCGCGGTGGGACTCGAACCCACGACCCCATGATTAAAAGTCACGTGCTCTACCGCCTGAGCTACGCGCTCACGTGCGCGGTGTGTAGGTGTCAGGTCCGCGTGGGTCAAGTGCGCGACCGGATCACTTTGAAGCTGTGGAAACACCAGGTTGCGAAGCGTGTGGGTGGCGTTCCACTCCGGAACGCGGCGGATTGGCCGAGCGATTCGGCCCGCAGCCGTCGCACTTCCAAGGTTATCCATTGACGAAGGAACAAAAGAAGAACATAAATATAGCCGCGATCTGGGAGAAACACGATGCCCGATATCACCTACTATGTTGCCCTGCCATTTACCGAGGATGAGGAGGGCTCGGTGGCGGCAGGGGCTGCCGAGGAATTTCAGGGTGCTTCCGCCGCCATCCGACGGGCCGAGGCACTTTCGAAAATTGCCGGCATCGCAGGCGCGGTCGCCTTCACCCGTTCGGGCGATCCCTTGGCCGGAGAGTTCAAGGACGCGACGGTGTTGAAGACCTTCGGTGACGTCCCTGCCGATCTGAACGGCTTGTAGCGCCTGCCGTGACCGGCACGGCTGCAACGCCTGAATCAGCGCCTGCGATCTTCCCGCTCCTTCAGCTCTTCCTCACTGACGTCGGGCTTGGGAGAGGCGAAATCACCGTCGTCATTGAGGTCTACATCGAACGGCGCGTCCTTGGTCGGCCCCGATAAAGGGGCGTTTGCGCCGGAGACCTTGCCGGGCTTTTTTCCGCCGGGAGCCTGTTCGTCCTTCCCGTTCTTTGCTTTCATCCGATCAATTCCTTCGTGTGACGCCTGACTGATCTGGCATCCTTAGTCTTGGGAATATGGTTGCCGCGAATGACGTCTGCTACCATCTATTCCTATATTTCGGGAGATGTACCATGACGGATTCGTCCGCAATCGAACTCGATGCCATTGCGGATTTCGACGTGCCAATCCCCTACATGCAGCGGACGCGCGACTATTACCTCGCGATCGGTTACGACACGCCCTATCGCTGGGCACATAACGTCGCCGCACCGTTTCAGCCGCTGACGAAGTCCCTCGCCGAATCGCGCGTGACCATCATCACCACGGCCGCTCGTTTCGATCCCGCGAATGGCGATCAGGGGCCAGGCGCGGCCTACAACGGCAGCGCAAAGTTTTACCATGTATATGACGGCGACACGGCACAGCAGCACGATCTGCGCATCTCGCACATCGCATACGACCGCGCTCATACGACCGCAACCGACATGAACACCTGGTTTCCCCTTGCGCAACTCAACCGTCTCGCGGCCAAAGGGCGCATCGGTTCAGTTGCCCCGCGTTTTTTCGGCGCACCGACCAATCGCAGCCATCGCGCGACCATGGAAACTGACGCGCCGGATATTCTTGCGCGCTGCAAGGCGGACAGCGTCGATGTCGCGGTGTTGGTTCCGAATTGCCCCGTATGTCATCAGACATCCGCCCTCGTCGCACGGCATCTCGAAGCCAATGGCATTCCGACCGTGATGATCGGCTGCGCCAAGGACATCGTCGAGTACGCGGCAGTGCCGCGTTTTCTGTTCAGCGATTTTCCGTTAGGCAATTCCGCAGGAAAACCGCACGACGTTGCCTCGCAGGCTCTGACGCTGGAACTAGCGTTGAATGTCCTGGAAAGCGCCCCCGCGGCGCAAACGACCGTGCAATCTCCGCTGCGCTGGAGCGCTGACGCCTCCTGGAAGCTCGACTACAACAATGTCGAACGGATGTCGCCGGACGATCTGGCGCGACGCAGGCGCGATTTCGACGCCCAGAAGGAAGCAGCCCGCGTCAACCGCGTGGCGTAAGGCATGCTCTCGAAAAGCGCCTCGACGTGCTCGACCCGAGATTGGCAACCGTTTCAGGCAAGACCCCGCAGAACAAAAGGAGATGACTACTCGGATTTTCCGGCGGCCTTGCGCAACGCGGCATTGATGCGGTCCTGCCAGCCAGATCCGCCCTCCTGAAAGTGCTCAAGCACATCCTGATCGATCCGGAGCGACACAAGCTCCTTCACGCCGGGAATTGCCGCCTGCTTCGGAATGGGGTCCGGCACTTTCACGGTGACGGATTTGAAAACGGCCTCAGCTTCCGTCTTGGCGTCACTCAGCGTCCGCGGACGTCTCGGAGGTGATGCCATCTCAAATACCCTCGAACAATGCTGTCGAGAGATAGCGCTCAGAGAACGAGGGTACGATCGCGAGAATGGTCTTTCCCGCATTCTCCGGCCGCTTGCCGAGTTCCAGCGATGCCGCGATCGCGGCACCGGACGAAATACCGCCGGGAATGCCTTCCATCCGCGCCAGCGCGCGTGACATATCGATGGCCGTCGCGCTGTTGATCTGGACAATCTCGTCGATCACGGATCGATCAAGAATATCCGGCACGAAGCCTGCGCCGATCCCCTGAATCTTGTGCGGCGAATGCTGGCCGCCGGAGAGCACCGGGCTTTCCACAGGCTCGACGGCGACGATGCGCAGCGAAGGCTTGCGCGGCTTCAGCACCTGCCCCACTCCCGTGATGGTGCCGCCTGTGCCGACACCGGCCACGAACACGTCGATGCCGCCATTGGTATCGTTCCAGATTTCTTCCGCCGTGGTGCGGCGGTGGACTTCCGGATTTGCGAGATTCTTGAACTGTTGCGGCATCACTGAGTTCGGCGTCGTGCGAATGAGTTCTTCAGCGGTCGCAATTGCGCCCTTCATGCCTTGCGCCGCCGGCGTCAGCACGATCTCGGCGCCGAGGAACGCCAGCATTTTTCGCCGCTCGATGGACATCGATTCCGGCATGACCAATTTCAGTCGATAACCGCGCGACGCTGCCACAAAGGCCAGCGCAATGCCGGTGTTGCCGGATGTCGGTTCGATCAGCACGGTATCAGGATTGATCACCCCGGCCTTCTCCATGGCAACAATCATTGCCGCGCCGATCCTGTCTTTGACGCTCGCTGCAGGATTGAAGTATTCAAGTTTGGCGAGAATTGTCGCCTTCACGCCATGCTGCTGAGGCAGCCTGTGCAAGCGGACCGTCGGCGTATCGCCGAATGCATCAACGATGCTGTCATAGACGCGCCCGCGTCCGGGCCGATGCGAGACGCCTGCGCTTGATGGGGTATTCATGCCGGTCCTCCAAAATCAGTCAAATGCGGTGTATCGATAGAAAGCACCGCAAACCGAAAGGCTTTTGCAATTAAAGTGGATGTGAGTTCGCGCGCAAGAGACATTCATGACGCGAAGCGTGCATTGCAACGCAAAATCCAGACTACCTCAAAAGAAACTTATTTGTGTTGCGACATGTTCAAACTTCCCGCGTATGCTGAAGCCACGTTCAAGCTCGAAGGGAGGTCACGATGCCAGCACTTGCTGAAATTCTGTCGACCAAACCAGCACGTCTTCCGCCGCGTTCGTCCGACCGGCCCGTGTGCATCGTTTGCGCGGATTCGATGATCGCCGCAGAAGCCTCAGCGTTTCTCTCGGACGATGTGATCAGCTACCTGTGGACCTGCGACAATTGCGGCTACGGCTTCGTCACAAAACATTCGACGAAGACAGTCGCTTCCAATTGAGATCGGACCGGCTAGCGCGGCGCGATATCGCCCTGTTTCCATCCGTCGCGCGTGCGCTCGTGGAAATCTTTGAATGTTCCTGCCGCGATCGTGGCGCGGGCGTCGCGCATCAATCCCTGATAGTATGCGATATTGATCTCAGACAGCAACATCGCGCCGAGCGCTTCGTCGGATTTCACGAGATGGTGCAGATACGCCCGTGAATAGCCGCAAGTTGAAGGCCACGCGCTTTCCTCGTCCAGGGGCCGAGGATCGTCCGCATGCCGGGCGTTGCGAAGATTCACTGCGCCAAAACGTGTGAAAGCATGGCCGTGGCGGCCATTGCGCGTCGGCAGCACGCAGTCGAACATGTCGATGCCGCGTGCAACGGCTTCAAGCATGTCATCAGGCGTGCCGACGCCCATCAGGTAGCGTGGACGATCCTGGGGCAGGATCGGCGCAACTTCCTCGATCATCGCCAGCATGACCTCCTGCGGCTCGCCTACGGCCAGACCGCCGATGGCATAGCCATGAAATCCAATATCCATGAGAGCGCGCGCACTGTCCCGGCGCAGTTCAGGGATATCGCCGCCCTGCCCGATCCCGAACAGCATGTAGCCCGGCGGCGCGGTCTCGAATGCCCGCTTGCAGCGCTCCGCCCAACGGATCGACAATTGCATCGCACGCTCGATGTCCGCCCGTTCGGCAGGCAGCCGCACGCACTCGTCAAGCTGCATGGCAATGTCAGAACCCAGCAACCGTTGCACCTCAATGGCACGCTCGGGCGACAGTTCGACCTTCGCACCATCGATGTGCGAACTGAATGTCACGGCGTGCTCGGTCACCTTGCGTAACTTGGCCAGCGACATCACCTGAAAACCGCCCGAGTCCGTGAGCATCGGACCGTTCCAGGTCGTGAATTTCTGCAACCCGCCAAGCGCGGCGATGCGCTCGGCCCCCGGGCGCAACATCAGGTGATAAGTATTGCCGAGCACGATGTCCGCGCCTGCATCACGAATGTCGCGCCAGTGAATACCCTTCATGACCCCTGCCGTACCGACAGGCATGAAGGCTGGCGTACGGACCAAGCCATGCGGCGTCGTCAGTTCGCCGGTGCGGGCGGTGCCGTCACGCCCATAAATTTTGAAATGGTTAGGAAGGCTCATCTCGTGTCCCGTATCCGACGTTTGCTTTATATCAGACCCGGATCACGAGCCACGTTATGGGTCAGGCGGGTTTGCGAAACAACAGCGACGTATCGCCATATGAGTAAAACCGATAGCCGCTGGCGATGGCACGGGCATAGGCCTTCTTCATGGTGTCCATCCCGCTGAAGGCTGAGACCAGCATGAACAGCGTCGAACGCGGCAGATGAAAATTTGTCATCAGAATATCCACGGCTTTGAAGCGATAGCCTGGCGTGATGAAGATCGCGGTCTCATCTGCAAATGGCCTGATCGTTCCATCATCTAGCGCCGCGCTTTCAAGCAGCCGCAACGACGTGGTGCCGACAGCCACGATACGACCGCCTTGTGCACGGGCAGCGTTCAGCGCGCCCGCCGTCGCCTCAGAAACAGTGCCCCATTCCGCGTGCATCCTGTGCTCCGACGTATCTTCCACCTTCACCGGTAAGAATGTTCCTGCCCCGACGTGCAGCGTGACGCGATGCAGCCCGACTCCTCGCTCGCGCAACGCTGCTTCAAGCTCCGGCGTGAAATGCAATCCAGCCGTCGGCGCAGCAACTGCGCCTTCATTGACTGCAAACATGGTCTGGTAGTCTGCCGCATCGCGTTCGTCCGGCGTTCGGCGCGCGGCAATATAGGGCGGCAGCGGCGGCGCGCCGACATCCGCAATAGCCTGATCGAGTACCGGACCATGAAACGAAAACGACAAGACGACCTCGCCGTTTTCGCCTTTGTGCTCAACTTGCGCGTCGAGATTTCCAAGCAGGCAGACGCGGCCTTCGTTGCCGAACCGCACGACATCGCCGATGGTGAGTTTTTTCGCCGGCTTCACCAGCGCTTGCCAGCGCGAGCCATCGAGCCGCTTGATGAGAGTCGCCTCGATCTTCGGCTCGGTTTCGCGGCCAACGCGGCGGCCGGAAAGCTGGGCAGGGATGACCTTGGTGTCATTGACCACGAGTTGGTCGCCAGCCTTCAGAAAGAGCGGCAAGTCGCGAACGGTCATGTCCTTCAGCGGTTCATCGCCTTGCACGACCAGCATCCGCGCGCCATCGCGCGGGCTGACTGGCCGCAGCGCGATGTTGCTCTCTGGAAGATCGAAATTAAAGAGGTCGGTGCGCATGAAAACCAAATGAATGTGCCCCGGACGCTGTGCAGCAAGGATTGCTGCGCTGCTGGTCCGGGGCCGTACAAACTCAAGTGCATCGGCGGTCCCGGTTGAGCGAAGCAGCGTTTCACGCAGCCTCGCGCCCGGGACAGAGCATCAGGCCGCGTCAGCCGCCATGTGCGCCTTGACGATCTTGTCCGGGTTCGAAACTGGCTCGCCGCGCTTGATCTTATCGACATTCTCCATACCGGACGTCACCTTGCCCCAAACAGTGTACTGGCCATTGAGGAAGGCCGAATCGTCGAAGCAGATGAAGAACTGGCTGTCGCCGGAATCCGGATTGGCCGCGCGCGCCATCGACGTCGTGCCGCGCACATGCGGCTCCTTGTTGAACTCGGCCTTGAGCTTCTTGCCCGATCCGCCGGTGCCGGTGCCCTGCGGGCAGCCGGTCTGCGCCATGAAGCCCTCGATCACGCGATGAAATACGATGCCGTCATAGAACCCTTCACGCACCAGCTCCTTGATACGTGCGACGTGACCCGGAGCAAGATCCGGACGCATTTCGATTGTGACCGGGCCTTGGGTCGTTTCAAGAATCAACGTGTTCTCGTTGTCAGCCATGTTTTTTCCTTTTCAGATTGAGAGAATCCGCGGCCCGCGATGACCGCTGCGGCGATCACTTGATGTCTGAGGCGACCTGCACCTTGACCATCTTGTCGGGATCCTGAACCGGCTCGCCGCGCTTGATCTTGTCCACTATGTCCATTCCGGACACGACCTCGCCGACAACGGTGTATTTGTTGTTCAGGAAGCTGCCCTCGGCGAACATGATGAAGAACTGGGAATTGGCCGAGTTCGGTTCGCCCGAACGCGCCATGCCGACGATGCCGCGCTTGAACGGCACACTGGAAAATTCTGCCGGAAGATTCGGATATTTCGATCCCCCAGTGCCATTGAATCGCTGACCATCGCCGGTTTGCGCCATGAATCCTTCGATCACGCGATGGAAAGGAACATTGTTGTAGTAGCCGTCACGGGCAAGAAGCTTGATCCGCTCGGCGTGCTTTGGTGCCAGATCGGTGCGCAGCTTGACGACGACCCGGCCCTTGGTGGTGTCAATGACGATGGCATTGTCCTTGTCGAGACTGGCGGGAAGCGCTTGGGCCCAAGCCGGCGAGGCAAAGGCGAAGGCTACGAGAACAGCGAAAATACGGATCATGAAAACTCCGGAGCTGAGAGAAGCTGGCAGCTAGCCAGCAAATTTCGTCTTCAGGCGCGCAGCAACTGCCTTCGGCACGAAGTGCGAAACATCGCCGCCCATCCCCGCGATTTGACGCACCAGTGTGGCGGTGATCGGGCGGACGGTGGCGGATGCTGGAATGAAAATCGTGTGAACGTCCGGCACGAGCGTCTGGTTCATGCCGGCGATCTGCATCTCGTAATCAAGATCGGTGCCGTCCCGAAGGCCGCGGATCAGGATGGTCGCCCCGGCTCGCTGCGCTGCAGTCACGGTCAGGTCGTTGAAGGTGACGCAGTCGATCTCGCAGTTGGCCTTGGCTGCGATGGGCGCGAACACCTCGCGAACCATGTCCAGCCGATCCTCGGCGGAGAACAAGGGCGCCTTGCCGGGGTGAATGCCGATTGCCACGATCAGCCGGTCAACCAGGCTGCAAGCCTGCCGTACGACATCGAGATGACCATTGGTGACAGGGTCGAAAGACCCTGGATAGAGCGCTACACGGGACATAGACTCCTCCTACCCCGGCCCGGTCATTGCCGCAAGCGTCGCCGGTTCCATGGATTCGGCCTGATTTCGGCATGAATATTTTTTGAAGCTGATGAACCTTTTCGGCCGTCCGGGCGTCTTCCCTTCAAGCAGGCTGGCAAGGCTGGGACCAAAGGGGACGCAATCATGATCAAGGCTCTTTCAGCAGTATCAGTCGCGGCATTTATGGCCGCCGCCATCACACTCCTGCCGAGCTTCGCGCCTTCGGTCGAGGCCAGCGTGCCACAGGCGTTGGCGAAGTCCGACCGGCTTCCGGTCCGGGCGCTTAGCCCAACTTGCGCCGAACAGAGCTGGCCTAACATTGAAGCCTCATGCCTCCGTAAGGCTAACTCCAATGTCTCGATCACCCCAGTCCGGCTGGTTACGACCGAACGCCGCTAGGCAATTTACCGGATCAGCGGTGGTCAGCCGCCGTTCCCGTTGCCATGGTCGGTTTCATCCGTGATGTGTTCGACCGAAACCACATGCTCATCCTCAGCTGTATCGAAGACGATAACACCTTGCGTCGAGCGCCCCGCGATCCGGATGTCCTCCACCGGGCAGCGGATAAGCTGGCCTTTGTCGGTCACCAGCATGATCTGATCGCTGTCCTCGACCGGGAATGATGCCACCAGCTTGCCGTTGCGGCCGTTAACGGACATGGCAACGATGCCCTTTCCGCCACGGCCCGTGGTGCGATATTCGAACGACGAGCTTCGCTTGCCGTAACCGTTCTCGCTGATCGTAAGCACGTATTGTTCGGACGCAGACATCTCAACATAGCGCTGCTCGCCAAGCTCGATGGCTCCGGCAGCCTCTTCCTGATCCGTGCCTGCTTCTTCTTCCGCCCCGCCCCGCCGAACGGCATTGGCACGTCGCAGATACGCCGCGCGCTCGTCGGCATTGACGTCCATGTGCCGCAGAATGGTCAGCGAAATCAGCTTGTCGCTCTCTCCGAGTGCGATACCACGCACGCCCATCGATGTGCGGCCCTGGAACACACGCACGTCCGTCACCGGGAAGCGGATGCATTGCCCGCCTGCTGCCGTCAGCAGCACGTCGTCATTCTCTGTGGCGATCTGCACATCGACGATGGCCTCGCCGTCATCGAGCTTCATGGCAATGATTCCCGAACGGCGCACATCGACGAAGTCCGAAAGCTTATTACGCCGAACGTTGCCGCCAGTCGTTGCAAAAAGCACGTCGAGATTGGCCCACGAGGATTCATCCTCCGGCAGCGGCATGATGGTGGTGATGCGTTCGCCCTGCTCAAGCGGCAGGATATTAATGAGCGCCTTGCCTCGCGAATTTGGAGCAGCAATTGGCAAGCGCCAAACCTTCTCCTTGTAAACCTGCCCGCGCGACGAAAAGAACAGCACTGGAGTATGGGTCGATGCGATAAACAATCTGCTGACGAAATCCTCTTCGCGCGTCTGCATTCCCGAGCGGCCCTTGCCGCCGCGCTTCTGCGCGCGGTAAGCCGACAACGGAACACGCTTGACGTAGCCAGCGTGTGACACGGTGACGACCATATCCTCGCGCTGAATAAGGTCTTCGTCTTCGACTTCGCCTTCCTGGTCGATAATGACAGTACGGCGGGGCGTTGCGAATTCGGCCTTCACCGCTTCAAGTTCACCCTTGATAATGGCCTGAATCCGCACGCGCGACCGCAGAATATCGAGGTAGTCCGCGATCTCGAGCGCAAGCTTGTCCAGCTCCTCGGAAATCTCCTCGCGGCCCAGCGCCGTCAGGCGCTGCAAGCGCAGATCGAGAATAGCCTTGGCCTGTTCCAGCGACAGCCGTGCTGTTCCATCCTCAGCGACACGATGGCGCGGATCGTCGATCAGCGTAATCATCTTCGCAACGTCTTGGGCTGGCCAGTCACGCGACATCAGGGTTTCGCGCGCGGTATTTGGATCCGGCGAGGTGCGAATGACGCGGATGACTTCATCGATATTGGCAACGGCAATCGCAAGACCCACGAGAATGTGCGCCCGGTCGCGTGCCTTGTTCAGCAGGAACTTCGTGCGCCGAGACACCACGGTTTCGCGGAACGAGATGAAGAGTGTCAGCAGGTCTTTGAGATTCATCACCTGCGGACGGCCACCGTCGAGCGCCACGACGTTGGCCCCGAAATTGGTTTGCAACGGCGTGAAACGATAGAGCTGATTCAAAACGATCTCGGGCACGACATCGCGTTTCAATTCAACGACCACACGGTAGCCGTCGCGGTCGGATTCATCGCGCAGGTCGGAGATGCCTTCGATCTTCTTTTCGCGCACCAGTTCGGCGATGCGCTCGACCATGCTGGCCTTGTTCACCTGATACGGGATTTCAGAGACGATGATCGCTTCACGATCCTTGCGAATCGTCTCGATCGTCACCTTGCCGCGCATCACGATCGAGCCACGGCCGAGATGATAGGCTGCACGAATGCCCTGGCGACCAAGAATGATACCGCCGGTCGGGAAGTCCGGACCCGGAATGATATTCATGAGATCGTCGATACCGAGCGCCGGATCCTTGATCAGCGCGACGCAAGCATCGATTACCTCGCCGAGATTATGCGGCGGAATGTTGGTCGCCATGCCGACAGCGATACCGCCAGCGCCATTGACCAGCAGGTTGGGGAACTTCGCCGGCAGAACCTTCGGCTCGCGCTCCGAACTGTCGTAGTTCGGCTGATAATCCACCGTATCCTTGTCGATGTCGTCAAGCAGCGAGTGTGCGACCTTCTCGAGGCGCGACTCGGTGTAACGCATCGCAGCAGCCATATCGCCATCGACAGAGCCGAAATTGCCCTGCCCGTCGATCAGCGGCACGCGCATGGAAAAGTCCTGCGCCATGCGGACCATCGCATCGTAAACCGACTGGTCGCCATGCGGATGATACTTACCGATGACGTCGCCGACGGTTCGCGCCGATTTGCGATATGGTTTGTTCCACTCGAAACCGTTTTCGTACATCGCGAAAAGGATGCGGCGATGGACCGGCTTCAAGCCGTCTCGCGCATCCGGAAGCGCGCGCGCCACGATCACGCTCATCGCGTAATCGAGGTATGAACGCTTCATCTCATCCGTGATCGAGACGGGACGAATATCGGCTGTATCGGGAGGGCTGGACGGCGGATCTTTGGGGTCGGTCAACGTGCGAATCCTGAGTGCAAAATGCCTTGTTTATATAGGCGAATTCGCTCGCGGACGCCAACTCAATCCCCCTCAAATACAGAGTAAAATCATCCGTATTTTCAATTGCTTATTACCGTCGTCGAAATCGTTCCGGATCGCGGATTTTCAGGACCGGAATTACGCTCGCGCGCGTGTCCGTTACTGACCGAACGCCACTGCATGCATGATGCGACCGGGCACAAATGTGAACAATCCAGCGATCACCAATGCGCCGACGAAAATCGAAATCATTGTTATCCGATGAGCATTGACCCGATGCCTGTGCGCGGCCCAGACGCCGAGCGGCAGCATGATCAGGCTGAAAATCGAAAGCAGATGGATTGGGCTCCACGGCCCGACCAGCCTGATCTGATGAATCCAGAAAGAACTGACGGACACGGTGGCAAGCAACGCAACCCAAATCCAACCAAGAGTGCGGTGAGGCAGCGTTCCCTTCGGAGCTACAAACTGAACAATGCCAAGCAGGAAAGCACCCATGGCCGCAAAGGCGTGCAACTGAATGACGAAGGGAGCGCTCAAGAGAGGCGCCAAACTCATCGGCAATCTCCGCCAACACGTCAGTGGAACGCCCCTCAGCTTCACGCTTGGGCCATTCTTTCGAATGTTAATATCGTTCACATTTGATGTCGTCAACAATCACGCCAAGCAACCGAGGCTCCGTTGCCCGGAGTACTTGTTCACCAGCACGAAGCGGTTCGGGACCCATACAGGCCCAGCGCCGATTCCAATCGACGCGGCGCGGAACCCAAAGGCCAGGACGCCCGACCTGTCGATTAGAACGGAATGTCGTCGTTCATATCGTCGTTGCGGCCGCCACCGGCCGCGACGCGACGCGGAGGCGCTGAACGAGATGGTCCGGAGGATCCAAAATCGCCGCCACCCTCATCAGCACCGAGCGAACCACCACTGCTTTTGCCATCGAGCATCGTCAGGGTTGAGTTGAAGTTCTGAAGTACGACCTCGGTCGAATAGCGATCCTTGCCATCCTTGTCCTGCCACTTGCGCGTCTGTAGCTGACCCTCGAGATAAACCTTGGCACCCTTCTTGAGATACTGTTCCGCGATTTTGCAAAGCCCTTCGCTGAAGATCACCACACGGTGCCACTCCGTTTTCTCTTTGCGTTCGCCGGTATTCTTGTCACGCCACGAGTCCGAAGTCGCGACACTCAGGTTCGCGATCGGGCGTCCATCCTGTGTGCGCTTGATTTCAGGATCTGCGCCGAGATTTCCAACCAGAATGACTTTGTTGACGCTTCCCGCCATGATTACTCTCCACTTTCGCGCACCACTGAAGATGCGCTTTCTATCTGTATCTGTGTCTGTGTCTCAATGTGTCCATCGACGTCGCCCGTGACAACAATCTCGGTCTGTCGAATGTCCACTTTCAAAATGGACCCTATACTCTCTGGCTCATCGAACGACGTCGACCCGGCTGTTATCCACCGTATCTGGAAATAGCGGTCCGCACACAATATGTACATGCTTTGTTCTTTCGCAAGACATTGGTTACCACGGAACCCTTTGGTGCGTCTCCTGTTCTAAAAGAGGGTTCCGAAAATGTGACGAAAACGTGATCGAATCGTGGAACCGAAATACGAAAAGTTCCAAACAATTCCTTAACTTACGGAGAGTCACTTCGCTTGCGGGTGTTGCATTTCGGAGACGGCTTTTCTGGAAAAACTGGGTATATTCGCCCCACGAAATCGAATCCCATTGCGTTCGCATGGTGGACAAAAACTGCTTCCAACAACCGAAGCAGATACAAAACTGGAGAAGATGAGATGAAGAAGTTTTTGCTCGGCACCGTGGCCCTGGTTGCCCTCGGTACTGCTTCGGCGGTCGCTGCCGACCTTCCTGCCCGCACCTACACGAAGGCGCCGATCTATGCTGCGCCGATCTACAACTGGACCGGCATCTATGTCGGTGCGCACATCGGCGCTGCGTTCGGCGGCGATGATGGCTTTGCGACAACGATTCCCGGCCTGACCAGCAGCAACCGTGACGCTGCTTTCCTCGGCGGTGGTCAGATCGGTGCGGACTATCAGTTCTCTCCGAACTGGCTGATCGGTATCGAAGGTCAGATCAGCGCGCTGTCGAACAGTGATCGCACGTTCACCAACGGTGTTGACACCTTCCGTGATCGTTCGGATTGGCTTGCTTCGGTCACTGGCCGTCTCGGCTACACTTGGGGTCCGGGCCTGATCTACGCCAAGGGCGGCGTCGCGTTCCGTGACGACGCTGGCTTGGCCGCGACCGCTGGCTTCCTGCCTGCTGTGACCAACCGCGAAGACGTTGGCTACACCGTCGGTGGTGGTCTGGAATACATGTTTGCCCCCGCCTGGTCGGCGAAGGTCGAGTACCAGTACTACAACTTCGACACCACCACTGTGGCATCCGCTCCTGCTGGCGCTCTCAGCTACAAGGACGACCTCCACACTGTGAAGCTCGGCGTGAACTATCGCTTCAACTGGGGTGGCCCGGTCGTCGCGAAGTACTGATCTTCGCTAACCTGACTAATCTGGCCTGATTTTCTCAGGACTGCGGAAAGGCCGGCTCTTTTGAGCCGGCCTTTTTGTATGTTGGCCCAGCCTTACCCATCGATTTTGCATCGATTTTGGCTTCAAGCAGCAACTGGTTGATAGCTCAGGAACAGGACTGGAAATCCGTCCTCGTTCTTCCTATGTTCTGATACAGGAATCTGTAAAAATCTGAACCACGACGAGAACCTGGCGACCATCCTCCGTGTTTCCGGAGACAGCGCCTCTATTGCGCGCAAAGCGCTCCGGAAATGCCCTCATGGATGAAGTGATCAAGGCGAACCGCAAACCGACAGCTGGAACCAGCATGCGCGCAATTACGATTCGCGGCGCGCGCGAGCACAATCTCAAGAACGTCGATCTCGAAATTCCGCGTGACAAGCTGGTGGTGTTCACCGGCGTGTCTGGTTCCGGAAAATCCTCGCTCGCCTTCGACACGATCTATGCCGAAGGCCAGCGTCGCTACGTCGAATCGCTGTCGGCTTATGCCAGGCAATTCCTGGAGATGATGCAAAAGCCCGACGTCGATCAGATCGACGGCCTGTCACCCGCCATTTCCATTGAGCAGAAGACCACTTCCAGGAACCCTCGCTCAACCGTAGGCACCGTCACCGAGATTTACGACTACATGCGCCTGCTGTGGGCGCGCGTCGGTGTTCCCTACTCGCCGGCAACCGGACTTCCCATTGAGAGCCAGATCGTCTCGCAGATGGTCGATCGCGTTCTGACGCTCCCAGAAGGGACGCGCCTTTATTTGCTGGCACCCGTCGTCCGCGGCCGTAAGGGCGAGTATCGCAAGGAACTTGCCGAATATCTCAAGAAGGGCTTTCAGCGAGTCAAAATCGACGGGACTTTCTACGAACTTGCGGAGGCTCCCGCACTCGACAAGAAATTCCCCCATGACATCGATGTGGTGGTCGATCGCATCGTGGTGAGACCGGACATCGCCCAGCGCCTCGCAGAATCGTTTGAGACTGCCTTGAAGCTCGCCGAAGGGCTCGCCGTCATCGAATATGCCGATGCACCCGTCGGAAGCGATGCTACGCCCGACAAGAAAGCGGAGAAGAAGACAGCGAAGATTCACGACAAGAGTGGACCGGAACGCATTCTTTTCTCGGAAAAATTCGCCTGCCCGGTGTCCGGCTTCACGATTCCGGAGATCGAGCCCCGGCTTTTCTCTTTCAATAATCCTTATGGCGCCTGCCCGAAATGTGGCGGCCTCGGCGTTGAACAACACATCGACGCTGAACTGGTGATCCCCGACAAGGACGCAACGCTGCGCAAGGGCGCGATTGCGCCATGGGCAAAGTCATCCTCGCCCTATTATATCCAGACCCTCCAGGCGCTCGGCAAGTTCTACAAATTCACACTCGATACCAAGTGGAAAGACCTGCCGAAGAAGACGCAAAACGCCATTCTGTTTGGGTCCGGCGACGACGAAATCAAATTTTCTTATGAAGATGGAGTGCGGTCCTACGATACCAAGAAGCCGTTCGAGGGCGTCGTAACCAATATCGAGCGTCGCTTTCGCGAAACCGAAAGCGAGTGGGCGCGCGAAGAACTCGGCAAATACTTCAGCGACGTGCCCTGCGAAGCATGCCACGGCCATCGCCTGAAGCCGGAGGCGCTTTGCGTCAAGATTGGCGGCAAGCACATCGGCGAAATCTCGGAAATGTCAGTGCTGCGCGCCGGAGAATGGTTCGAAACCGTTCCCAAGCAACTGAACAAGCAGCAAAACGAGATCGCAGCCCGAATCCTGAAGGAAATACGAGAACGACTCTCGTTCCTGCTCGATGTCGGCCTGAATTATCTGACGCTGGCGCGCGCATCCGGAACACTTTCCGGCGGCGAAAGCCAGCGCATCCGCTTGGCGTCGCAGATCGGCTCTGGGCTAACCGGCGTCCTGTACGTGCTCGACGAGCCGTCAATTGGTCTGCACCAGCGCGACAATGCGCGACTGCTCGACACACTCCGGCGGCTGCGAGATCTCGGCAATACCGTTATCGTCGTCGAACATGACGAAGATGCCATCGAGACCGCCGATTATGTGGTGGACGTCGGCCCTGGCGCCGGCGCGAACGGCGGCAATATCGTCGCCCAGGGCACTCCGCAGCAGGTGATGAAGAATCCGAACTCGCTGACGGGAAAATATCTTACCGGCGAAATGTTCGTGCCAATTCCCGAGCGGCGGCCGCCTAATCATCGCCGCACCATCAAGGTCATCAATGCGCGCGGCAACAATCTCAAGAACGTGTCGGCGGAAATTCCGCTCGGGTTGTTCACCTGCGTCACCGGCGTCTCCGGCGGCGGCAAATCCACGCTGCTGATTGACACGCTCTACAAGGCGATCGCGCGCAAGCTCAACAATGCATCGGAAGGCCCAGCTCCACACGATCGTATCGAAGGCCTCGAACATATCGACAAGATCATCGACATTGACCAGTCGCCGATCGGCCGCACGCCGCGGTCGAATCCAGCAACCTATACGGGCGCGTTCACGCCGATCCGCGAATGGTTCGCAGGGCTACCTGAATCGAAAGCACGCGGCTACGAACCGGGTCGCTTTTCATTCAACGTGAAAGGTGGCCGCTGCGAGGCCTGTCAGGGCGACGGCCTTATCAAGATAGAGATGCACTTCCTGCCGGACGTGTACGTGACCTGCGATACCTGCAAGGGGAAGCGTTACAACCGCGAGACATTGGAAGTCCTGTTCAAGGGCAAATCGATCGCCGACGTCCTCGACATGACGGTGGATGAAGCAGCCGATTTCTTCAAGGCCGTGCCGCGCGTGCGCGAAACCTTCAAGACTCTGCAACGCGTCGGTCTCGGCTATATCCATGTCGGCCAGCAGGCCACGACGCTGTCAGGCGGCGAAGCGCAGCGAGTCAAGCTGGCGAAGGAATTGAGCAAGCGCGCCACCGGCCGCACGCTCTATATTCTCGACGAGCCGACCACCGGGCTGCATTTCCACGATGTGGCCAAGTTGCTCGAAGTGCTTCACGAACTGGTCGCGCAAGGCAACAGCGTCGTCGTCATCGAGCATAATCTCGAGGTCATAAAGACCGCAGACTGGGTGATCGATCTCGGTCCCGAAGGCGGCGACGGCGGCGGCGAGATCGTCGCGTGGGGACCGCCGGAAGACATCGTCAAAGCGCCTCGTAGCTACACCGGCAAATTCCTGGCGCCGGTTTTGAAGAAAGGCGTCGCAAGTAAAAAACGAAAAGCCGACGAGGCCGCAGAGTAGTCCACCGCCGGTTCAATAGCGAACCGGCGGCTCCAATTTCATCAAGGTGTTCTGCACGTGCAAGGGCTATTCCCCTTCGTCCGAAAACACTTCATTGCCCGTGCCGGGCAAGCTCCTGGTCGGTCAGATTCCAGTCCTGCCAAAGCTTCAAGATCGCCAACAAAACGACAAGACCTCCGAGACCGGCGTGCCAGAATCTAAGCGCACCTCCGCCCGAGTAGCCGAGTACGTATGGCGACGCGATCAGCCACAGACCGAGTACCATCTCGCAAGCCTCTTCCCAGCGCTGGAGTACGATGTACTCCATCTGGGCGAGACCAAACACAAGGATACCGGCCAGAATGGTGGAAAGGATCGCAAATCCAGGCTCCGGTAGCTGGCCGAAACCATAGTTGGGCTCGCGCGTTAGCCACGGCGACAGCACGATTAGCACGCCCAACAGCATGCCGAACCAATCTTCCCATGTCCGATGAGTATTGAAAAACCGAATGCCAGACATTTAAGACCTCCTTTGAAAGAGGCATACGTCGGCGGCCTGAAAGGGTTAACACTCCGATTGTAGGACGACCGTCCGGCCGCATCGGAGTATGCCTCTAATTGACGTATGAATCGCACCGACGTTTACAAGGCCCGCAGCGCAGGATTTTGTGGTCTTACCAGCAACCAGTACTCCCAGACGTCGGGCACAAGAAGGATCCTTAATTCCCGCGTACCAAAGCAGTAAGGCTGCGGAGCAGGAGATGGATGAATGGATCGGTAACAATCTCTTCGGACAGCCTGAGCTAAAGACAGTTAGAACTGCCCCTCACCTCACCCCCGTCCCTTTGCATCGCTGGCACGTCACGACCTTGTCGCCCTTCTTAAGCAAGCCCTTGCCTTCACAATTCTTGCACTTCTGCTTCTTCTTGATGTTCGGACCTTTTTCATTCGCCATAACGCTCTCCAAATGGTGGGTGAAAACAGGTCAGCCTTGACGCTGTTTGCGTTGCAAGGCGCGCAACCAGATATCGAGCGGCGCACCATCTGCGCTCATACCATGACCGCTCGCAGAATGTAGCCATTCCCTCGCAGTTGTTGACCAAAGGTCGCTGTTCAGAACCTGTTTGAATCGATAATCTGCGAATGCTGACAAATGAACGGGACAGCATTAATGAATGACGTCACCAACAACAAGACAATGAAACGCTACGAACTTGAAGCCGAAGGCCATGTCGCCGCCGCGCATTACGAAATAGACGGCCATGTCATTACCTTCACGCATACGATCGTGCCCGAGGAACTCGGGGGCAAGGGAGTCGGGTCGAAGCTTGTCAAAGGCGCGCTCAACCAAGTAAGGGCGGATGGCCTCAAGGTGATCGCACAGTGTCCGTTCGTAAAAGCGTATATCGGCAAACATGCCGAATACGTAGACCTGCTTAAATAGCTGCTCGGCAAAACTTATCAAGAAAAAGCGCAAAGCCATGACCCAGCCGACACCAGCCAACACCGTCCGCAACAACGCGGCACTCAGTCGTTACGAACTCGATGTCGGTGGTACAGTAGCGTTTGCAAACTACCGGCTTACGCCTGGAGCGGTGGTCATCACGCACACCGAGACGCCAACCGCCGTGCGCGGACGTGGCGTCGCTTCGGAACTGGTGAAAGGCACGTTAGAAATGATTCGCGCTGACGGATTGAAGGTGGTCGCCGGGTGCGGTTTCGTCGTCGATTATCTCGAGAAACATCCGGAATTTTCCGATTTAGCGACCTGACAGTTTGAACGCCTCGCACGGCGAACAGGAAACGCTTGGCTCAGACTCGGGATCGGCTCCGTGCGACGCAAAAAGGCCCGCCAGAGGCGGGCCTTCAAAATGCAGACAAACGATGCGTGCTGCCTCGACTAGCTCTTGAGATCGTCTGGCAACTTGCCGCCATTCGCAGCGAGCTTGGTCATGACTTGCTTGTGCAACCAGATGTTCATCTTCGCTGAATCGCCAGTATCGCCTTCATACTTCAATTCCTTGGCGAGTTCTTTACGTGCGCTCAGGCTGGAATCGATATCCAGCGCCTTCATCAGATCCACGATCGAAGTGCGCCACTCAAGCTTCTCGCCCTTTGCTGCGACAGCCTTGTCCAGGATGGGCGCAACATCGACCATCGGCACGCCAGCAGCCGAACCAGCACCGCCCGCAGGTGCTGCGGCCTCGGCCTTTGTACCGAAGATCGCGCCCATAATCTTTCCAAAAATGCTCATTGTAAAACTCCCGATAACCCGTCGATGGATTGGTGGATCTGAATGACGCTTCCCCTAAAAAACCCGGCAGCGCCAGCCGGTGCGAAGCACTCTAGACGGCCGCTTGTTGCTTGCCAATGCAGCAGTTGGTCTCGCTGGAAGGCATTTGAGTAAATTGCGCCAAAATGAAGCCATATTGACGCGCACGCACGGGCATGGCCGTCCTAGCGCGAGGCGCCGGGAGAGTACGCACGCGATTATTGCTGCATCTGCGCGCGGCTTGATATCGACCGATTGTGAAGTATTTTTCCTGCTCGTAGCCGGCGCATCGTGTTACGTTTGAAGTTCGTGCAGGTGTCCCTATGAGCAATCGCAGCGTGTCTTACAGCCGCTGTGTGACAAGGAGACAGTCACCATGAGCAATCCCGTTTCCGCCGACATCAAAACGCTGTCGCACGGCACACCTAAATACAGCATCCGAACAATCACCTTCGCCGACCTGACCGACTCTCTCCGTCTCGGTTGGGAGGATTTCAAAGCAGTTCCCACACACGCTATCATTCTCGCGCTGATCTACCCTGTTCTCGGCCTCGTGCTGGCGCGCACGGTCCTCGGCTACTCGATCCTTCCACTGCTTTTCCCGCTGGCTGCGGGTTTTGCGCTGCTCGGTCCTTTTGCGGCGCTTGGGTTCTACGACCTCAGCAGACGACGCGAACAGGGCGAGGCGCCGACCGCATCACATGCCTTGAGCGTGTTGCATTCACCCTCGATCGGAGCGATGCTTGCGTTTGGTGCCCTCCTGCTTGTGCTGTTTTTTGTCTGGCTCGCGGCAGCGCAGTCAATCTACAGCTCGACGTTAGGTTATGCGCCGGCTTCCAGTTTTCCTGACTTCTTCCAACGGGTGCTGACAACTCCGGAAGGATTAACACTGGTCGTCGTTGGCTGCGGCGTCGGATTTCTGTTTGCAGTCATCGCACTTTGCATCAGCGTTATCTCGTTCCCTTTGATGCTCGACCGCCACGCCAGTGCGGCCGACGCAATGCTGACATCGCTTCGCGCGGTCGCGCAAAATCCGGTTCAGATGGCCGTATGGGGGCTCATCGTCGCCGTCCTGCTGGTCGCGGGAACAGTGCCGTTCTTCCTCGGCCTGACAGTCGTGATCCCCGTTCTTGGCCACGCGACCTGGCATCTGTATCGGAAGGTGATCGAGCCTGCATCGGTACCGTACCAGCAGCAGCTGCTGCCACCAAAAGCACGACGTTATGCTGCGGAGTTTCCCGCCAGCTTGTTCTCATGGGGCCGAAAAGACAGATAACTGCCGGACCGAACATCCAGGCCATGCGCAGCCGTTGATTATCGAGCCGCCATTTGGCATGGAAGCGGTATTTGCGAACGAGCAACTCAAGACGCCTCCATGTTCGATGCGGTGGTTTTTGCTGGCGGGGGTAACCGTTGTTATTGGCAAGGTGGCTTCTATGAGGCCGCCGCCGCTCGCCTTGGCCTCTCACCCAAGCTCGTGGTTGGCGCAAGCGCTGGGGCGTTTGCTGCCACATATTCGCTGCTGGAAATTGGGCCCGCAACCCGCGCGCGCGTCATCGGTGCCTGCGATCCGCGATTGAAGAACTTCGATGTTTCCGCATGGCGGACCGGCAAGCCGCTTTGTCCAGTCGGGCCGCTTTACAGCGAGTTGCTCAATCAAACCATCGACAGCGGCGCGTTGAGACGCTTGCAGATGCTTACCGACTTTCAAGTCGCGGTGACGCGGCTGCCGCGCGGACTTTCGCCTTCGATTGGTGCCGCCATCGGGGTCGGTATCTATCAAATGGAGAAGCAGCTGTTCCACCCGGTGCATCCGAAATTCGGACGCGCGCTCGGATTTCGGCCGGAGTTCGTTGCCGCCCGCTCTTTGAATCACCCGCAGCAACTGCGAGACGCTTTGATGGCAAGCAGCAGCGTTCCGCCATTCATGCCGGTGACGAAGGTTGGCAACCTGCCAGCCTTCGATGGCGGACTCGTGGATAATGTCCCTGTTGAGCCGCTGTTGCCGGTGGAATCTGAAGGTGGCCGGACACTGGTGTTGCTGACTCGGGTCTATGTTCGATCCCTGAGGTGAAGGGGCGAACTTACGTGCAGCCTTCGCAAAGAATTAAAGTCAGGCAGTTCGACGTCACGAATCCGGACGGCATCCGGAACGCGTTCGAACTTGGCCTCAAAGACGGTGACACATTCGCGTTATCGATGGGCCGGCAGCACCGCGACAGGCGAGACAGTACGGACCATACCCCCTCAGCATCCGAAGTTTCAAAGGCGAAAAAATGACACGGCAGGATTGCTCCGCCGCGTCATCATTGAGGTCGATCACATCTTGATGGATCAGTGCTTGTGCGCCGGCTCGCCTGTCGCCCCTAACGCATTGACGCCGAAAGTCACATCGAGCTTGCCGGCTTTCTCGAATGTCAAAGTCGATTTCAGCGTGTCGCCCTGCTTGAGCGACTGCTTGATGTCCATGAACATCATATGAAAGCCACCGGGTTTCAGCTCGATGGTTTCGCCGGGCTTGATCGTCAAACCGTTCGGCAAGGGGCGCATTTTCATGACGCCGTCGGTCATCGACATTTCATGGATCTCCACCCGATCCGCGATACTAGCTGTCGCGCTAACAAGACGGTCAGCCAATTTGCCGTTATTGGTGACTTTGAGATACCCACCTGCGACCTTGGCTCCACCCGGCGTGGCGCGCGTCCAGGGCGACCCTACAACCAAGTCGCCGATCTTGAATGTATCGCCGCCGCTCGCCGGCCCATGATTCATGCCTTTCATGTTGCCGTGATCCATCTGCGCCTGGGCGGTTGTCGTCACATCCGGAACGATACGCAACGCAGGCGCAGGTGATTTCAGGTCATGCGAACTTTGCTGGGCCGACGGAATCTCCGACCAACTCGCTTCAGTTTTGATACATTGCTGCACGGTCGGAAAGTAGATCGATTGTCCGGGTGCGAACTCGCCAGTTATGAAGCTCGTGAAAACGAACTCATCGTAATTGTCGTCGGAAAGCGATCCCCCCGACCAGACGATTTCCTTCGGCCCTTCGCTGACCGATTTGCCGTGACTCTGATATGATTTGGCGTAAGCGCCGCGCGTGACAGCGAGCGTCCATCCCGCCTTGGGCATCGGCTTTACACCAATGATCCCCTCCGGAATCTGTATGCGGATGGATTGCGTGGCTTCCCCGTCGCATCCATGAGGCACGCCCAGCACAGCCTTGTAGTAGGTGTTGGCGCGCGCTTCCTTGGTCGCGAGCGTGATGTGCGCGGATGCCGGCGCTTGCGATCCGGTGACTAAAAGTAAAGCGAAGCCAGCGCCTGCAAGCAGCCGCTGAGGGCTGCGCGAGTGAGCGGTCATGTTATCCTCGAAAGTTGTTGAAAGAGAATTTGGGCGCGGACGTCTCACGTCAACTTCGGTGGCGCGCGCGCAAGAAAGGCTTGCGTTCTCGTTATCTCGATCCGCGCCGCTGCACGCGGGAGGATGAGCGGCGTGTAGGCCTTTGAGAGTATCGAAAGCGAAGCCTGCTCGGATGGCATCGCTGCGCTGACCGCCGCTGCGCAAAGACTGAGACAATCCCGATGCAGGTCTGGCTTGCCCGGTATCTCACCGGCATCGCGGCTGGCGGATACGCCGTAGCAGATCGTCCCAAGACCAGCATGGCCGCCCAACGCTGCCTGCGCGCCACCCCAGCCCAGCAACAGGCCCTGCAACGCCAGCGCCTGTGACAACACGAGCGTCAGGAATCGCCAGCGCAAGAAGCATCGCTTTCGCATCAACCGGCTATGCCACGGACTTGGATCGGCGTCTATCGCCTCACCGTTGCGGACACTCAACTATCAAAAATGAATTATTATTCACTATTAGATCGGTTGATTAGTCAAAAATGCCGGAGAGAGTAGGAATGTGTCGCCATGACCAACAAAGCATGGCTAAAGCAATATTCTGGCTCGCAAGTCACGGTCAGTAATCAGCTTCAATTCATGTCAATTTCGCGTCATCTCGATGAAATTACGCCTAAAATTCACATACTCGGCACCCTTCATGGGTTGCCCAAACATAGAGCTTTAACTGAAAAGTTAATCAGTCTTTACCAAAGATATGCAATTTACGCTTAGCTGCATCGCAACAATTATGGTGTTGCACCGCAGAATCCTAACCTATATTCAGTTCCAACGATGAAGCTACTCCAAGAGCTGAATCGGGAATTCGAAGGAGACTAACATGCTGCTATCATTTATCCGCGCTATCCAGGCGTTCCGCGACTATCAGCGCAATGTCGCTGAGTTGTCCCAGTTGAGCGATCGGGAACTGGCCGATATCGGGCTTGACCGCTCCGACATCCAGCGGGTCGCTGCCGGTGCCTACAACGGCTGATCGGCGCTAGCCTTAAAATTACGAACGGATTACGCCCGCCTCAAGCGGGCGTTGTCGTATCCAGAATCGACTCACGTGGCATTCACCTGTCGTAGCATCCGACAGCCAGCCCGTTGCGTCGCGGCCCCGTGGGCTCTAGTTGTGAGCCATGACAGTCTCCCGCACAGATACGCAAGCCAACACCGTCCATATCATCGGCGGCGGATTGGCAGGGTCGGAAGCCGCCTGGCAGATCGCCAACGTCGGCGTCAACGTCGTGCTGCATGAGATGCGCCCTGTCCGGACGACCGACGCGCACCGCACCGCCAGTCTGGCCGAACTGGTCTGCTCCAACTCATTCCGTTCCGACGACGCGGCCAACAATGCCGTCGGCCTGCTGCATGCGGAACTGCGCAAACTCAACTCCCTGATCATGCGCAGCGCCGACGCCAATCAGGTGCCGGCCGGCGGCGCGCTTGCCGTTGATCGCGATGGTTTCGCAGCCGCAGTCGAGGCCGCCCTCGCCGCGCATCCGCGGATCGACATTCGCCGCGAGGAAATCGCGGGCCTGCCCCCGGCAGAATGGCGCAATGTCATTGTCGCGACCGGCCCCCTCACTTCGGCTCCGCTGGCCGATGCCATCCGCAAGCTTTCGGGCGAGGATGCCCTCGCCTTCTTCGATGCGATCGCACCGATCGTCCATCGCGACTCCATCGATATGGAGGTGGCGTGGTTTCAGTCGCGTTATGACAAGGTCGGCCCCGGCGGCACGGGCGCCGATTACATAAACTGCCCGATGACGCGCGAGCAATACGACGCATTCGTCGATGCGCTGGTGGCTGGTGAAAAAACCGATTTCAAGGAATGGGAATCCAACACGCCCTACTTCGACGGTTGCCTGCCGGTTGAAGTCATGGCCGAACGCGGCCGCGAAACACTCCGTCATGGTCCGATGAAGCCGGTCGGTCTCACCAATCCGCGCGACCCGACAGTGAAGGCTTACGCCATCGTGCAGCTGCGCCAGGACAACAAACTCGGCACGCTCTACAACATGGTCGGATTCCAGACAAAGCTGAAGCACGGCGCGCAAACGCAGGTGTTCCGGACCATCCCCGGCCTCCACGGCGCGGAATTCGCGCGGCTCGGCGGGCTGCATCGCAATACATTCCTGAACTCACCGAAGCTGCTCGATACGCAACTGAGACTTCATGCAGAACCTCGCCTGAGATTTGCCGGGCAGATGACCGGCTGCGAAGGCTATGTCGAATCCGCCGGCATCGGCCTGCTCGCGGGATTGTTCGCCGCCGCGGATGTGCGGCAGGACACGATTGCGCCGCCGCCGCCGACAACCGCGCTCGGCGCGCTGCTTGGACACATCACCGGCGGCCACATTGAAACCATCGACGCCGGCCCCAGATCGTTTCAGCCAATGAACATCAACTTCGGCCTGTTTCCGCCGCTGGCATCGCCGCCGACCAAGAAACCGGATGGATCGCGGTTGCGCGGCAACGAAAAAACCGTCGCCAAGAAGCAGGCGATGAGTGCACGCGCCTTGTCCGATCTCGATGTGTGGATTGCGGCTCACCTGCATGCGGCTCATGCGGCGTAGTTTTTTGTCCTCGCCACGGCGACGAAATTGCGTTGGCGGTCAAATGGCAAAGTGGTGACGGACTTCATTACAAAAGGCGAAAAAGCGGCGGTACGGCGTCACTCAAATGGATCGAGATTCAGCACTCGATTTAATCAAAAAACCTATTGACAGACATCGTTCGAATAATGGTTCAGGCCTTGAACGGCTTCGCGCTCGCCGCGCGCCACAAAGTCCACAATGTCGTCAGCCGGGACATCGACGGCGGCGCGAACGGCTCGGACGTATCGAGTCTCATCAGTATCTTTCCAACAATCGTCAACGTCAGAAATGCCGGCCGTGCGGCGCGTGGCACGTCAGCCAACATCGCCAGCGCCTTCGCCAGTTGCGAATGTGCTTCACGACGCAAATGGAGAAGCGTTTCCCTGAGAGGCAAATTCGTTTCCCGGTTGAACACGTCCTCGGCAATGACTCCATGCAGATCCATCAGATCACCCGGAAGATAGAGTTGCCGCCGCGCGGCGTGTCGCGGCAAGGCGAGCATGACATCGGCCAGACCTTCGGCAATCCCGGCATGCCCCGCCAACAGATCGACGTCAGACGAATTCACACCGAGCACCTGAGCGCGCAGCGCGTAAAGTGCTGCCGACGTGTCGCGGCAATGCGCCTCGAGCGCCGCCATGTCGGGCATCGGATCGTCATAGACGTCGAACACGTGCGCATCGATCAGACGGACCAGCATTTCAGTCGGAAGATCGTGATGCGTGATGGCACGGTGCAACTCCGCTGCCACCGGATTGCCCTCGACGCCCTCCCGGTCAATTCCCTGCCCATCGCTGGTGAGCGTATCGCGCCACCATTGCAGGCGTATCTCTCCGGGCAGCGGTTGACTGACATGGTCCCGGACGCGCGACACCTCGACGTTGAATGCGGCCAATGCCAGCCAGGCCCGGCGAGGCTCCGGCGGCACGAACAAGCTGGCCGCGTAACTCTGAAAGTCTTTCGCGCGCACAAGTTGAGTGCAGAACGCCTCGGCAGCATTGCCTGTCGCAACACTCATGCCACCGCAATCAACGCTGCCGCCACGCGACGCCGCTCCCCGATCATCACATTGAAAGTGCGGATCGCGGGGCCGGTCTGCATCGCGTCGAGCACGACATTCGCTTTGCGCAAGGCGTTTCGTAGCGCAACCGGCGCGAGCCAGACATCGCTTCCCGTTCCGATCAGCAGCGTGTCGATCGACGCTGCATGCTCGAATACGCGAGCCAGCGAAGCCTCGTCGATCTCCTGCGGCGTTGAGACCGGCCACGCCCAGATTGCGTCCGGCATGCACAGCAGCGAGCCGCGGTGGGACATTTCCGCGAAGCGAAAGCCGCCATTGCCATAGGCATCGATCGGCGCGGATCGCGGAAAGTGCAGCGTGTCCGACGGACCGGACACCATTAAGGCGTCGGTGGCTTTTCCTCGCCGCCGGCCCGATTGGTGCCGACGCCGAGATAGATCAGGATCGGCGCCGCAATGAAGATCGACGTATAGGTGCCGACCAGCACAACACCGAACACCATCGTCGCGGCGAAGCTGTGGATGGCCTTGCCGCCGAACAACAGCAGCGCGAGGAGCGCGAGCGTGACAGTGACGTGCGTAATGATGGAGCGCGACAGGGTCGAATTGACCGACGCATTCAGAATATCCGTCATCGGCATCTTCTTGTAGCGGCGCAGCATCTCGCGGATTCGGTCGTAGATGACCACGGTGTCGTTGAGCGAGTAACCCAGAATGGTGAGCAGCGCGGCGATGCTGGTCAGATCGAATTCGATCTGCGTCACCGACATGAACCCGATGGTGAGCACGATATCGTGCAGGTTGGCGATCATCGCGCCAATCGCGAACTGCCACTCGAACCGGAACCACAGGTAGAGAAGAATGCCGAAGATCGCGAGCATCAGACCGACGGTGCCGTAAGCCAGAAGCTCGCTCGACACACGAGGACCGACGACTTCGACGCGCCGGTACTCGACGCTGTCGCCGAACAATTGGCGGACCTTCTGCACGGCCACCTGCTGCGCCGTATCGCCGCCCGGCTGCTCCGCAATGCGGATCAGGACGTCGGTGGGGCCGCCAAACTGCTGAAGCTGGACGTCGCCGAGATTCAGCGTTCCCAACTGGCCGCGCAACGCTGCAATATCGGCCGGGCCGGACTTGGTCTGGATTTCGAGCAGCGTACCGCCCTTGAAATCGATGCCGAAATTCAGGCCGTGTGTGAAGTACAGCCCGATCGCAATAATCGACAGCACCGCAGAGAGCGGAAAGCTGATCCTGCGAAACTGCATGAAATCGAATTTGGTGTCGTCCGGGACGATGCGCATTGCCGGAATGACGCCATAGATGCTCAGCACCGTCAGAATGACGATGAAGACAGCAAGCCCGATGATAATCGTTTGAGTCACGGTCTAGTGGTCCGGTTCTGACATTCGCATTCCGTTTCAGCAGCCCTCTTTGCGAATGTCAGAAGCAAAGGACCACTAGCTATGCTTAAATCGGCACGGTCTTTGGCCGCTTCCAACTCACCCAGGTCGCGACGATGAGCCGCGTGACCGTGAAAGCCGTGAACACCGTTGTGATGATGCCGATGCCGAGCGTGACGGCGAAACCGCGGACAGGGCCGGTGCCAATGTAAAACAACACCGCAGCCGCGATAAATGTCGTGATATTCGAATCCAGAATGGTTGCGAGGGCGCGGGTGAATCCGGCATCGATGGCCGAGATCGCAGTCCGTCCGGCGCGCAGTTCTTCCCGGATGCGCTCGTAGATCAGCACGTTGGAATCCACCGCGATGCCGACCGTGAGAACGATTCCAGCAATGCCGGGGAGCGTCAGCGTCGCGTTCAGCAACGACAGGATGCCGAAGATCATTGCGACGTTGATCATCACCGCGACGTTGGCGAAGAAGCCGAACAGGCGATAGGTCAGCAGCATGAACACGATCACGAGGACAGAGCCGACGTAGGACGCCAGTTCACCTGCCGCGATCGAATCCTGTCCAAGGCCAGGCCCGACAGTCCGTTCCTCGATAATGGTCAACGGTGCGGGCAATGCGCCCGCGCGCAGCAAGATCGAGAGATCGTTTGCACCCTGCACGGTGAAGCTGCCGGAAATCTGCCCGGAACCGCCGGTGATCGGCTCGCGAATGACAGGTGCGGAAATCACCTCGTTGTCCAGAACAATAGCAAACGGCTGTCCGACATTCTCAAGCGTTGCCTGCGCGAATTTGCGCGCGCCGGATGTGTTGAACCGGAAGCTGACGATGGGCTCGCCCGACCGTTGATCGAAACCCGGCTGGGCGTCGGTCAGATCGCCGCCGGAGACCAGCACCTGCTTCTTGATGACGTAAGGCACTTTCGGCGGCTGGGCACTCATCAGGATTTCGGAATCCGGAGGAACCCTGCCTTGCGTCGCCTGATCCGCCGGGACGGTTGAATCCACCATGCGGAAGTCGAGCTTGGCGGTCTTGCCGAGCAATTCCTTCAGGCGCGTGGGATCTTGCAATCCGGGCACCTGCACCAGAATGCGATCGATACCCTGACGCTGGATCAGCGGCTCAACAGTGCCCAGTTCGTTGATGCGGCGCTCGACAATCTGGATCGACTGCTCGACCGACTGGCGGACACGTTCGGTGATCGCAGCCGGCGGAACCGTCAGGCGCACGAGGTTATTGCCTGCATCGGTAACATCGACGCTGCGCTGGCCACTCGAACCGAGCAACCCGGCAAGCGGCTGCGACAGCTCACGCAGCTTGGTCAGGGCGTTCGGGAAATCAGTCGCGTTGGTAATGCGAACCTCGACGCCCTCGCCGCGCACGGCGAGGCCGGTGTATGGCACCTTGGCATCGCGCAGCGTGCGGCGGACATCGTCGCGAACCTGATCGAGCTTGTCTTTTTTGACCGAATTCGAATCGACTTCGAGCAGGATGTGCGATCCGCCCTGCAAATCGAGACCCAGCACGACGTGACGCTGCGCCCATTTCGGCCAGCTCTTCACGGTCGCTTCGGGGAAGAAATTCGGAACCGCGCAAAGGCACACGATCAAGGCAGTCAGAATGATCGCCAGTGCCTTCCACCGCGTGAAATACAGCATAGAGTGTGACCCGTCAGATTGATGAAGCCGCTTCGACCGAAAGCTTTAGCTCGCAGCGGTTTCTTCCTTGGAGTCCTTGGCGGGCTCACCCTTGGTCCGCACGCCGGAAATCATCTGGCGCATCTGGCGAATGCGGACGCCATCGGATATTTCCATTTCGACCTGATCGTCATCGACCACCTTGGTCACCTTGCCGACAAGACCGCCATTGGTGACGATGGTGTCGCCGCGACGGACGTTCTTCACCAGTTCGGCGTGATCCTTCAGCTTCTTCTGCTGCGGCTTCAGAATCAGGAAATACATAATCACGAAGATCAATGCGAACGGGAGCAAAGACATCAACATGCTGTTGGTGTCGCCGGCGCCGGCGGCCTGAGCAAATGCGGGGGTAATGAACATTGGGGAAGATCCTCGGGAAGGGGCGCACGCCAAGGGGCGAAACGCGTTGGCGTCAGGCCGTTTTGGCCGAATTTGCGCGGACTATAGCGGCCGGCGCTTCAATTGCAACGGCGGCAGAATGGCTGATTTGTCCTATATTTGGGGCGCTTGCGGGCCGGCGCAAGCCTCGCTAAGGGTGCCTTCTGAGGTAGCTCATTCATGTCCAAAAAACCCAATAAAAAGGCCTCCGGGGCCGCCAGCAAGGCGCGTCACGCCAAGGCCGGCAAATCCGCGACAAAACGCCCTGCGGCATCAGCCGATGCCTCCACGGCCCGGATGGTGCTCGCCCTCGAGAGCATTGCCGCGAGTCTGAGCGCATCCGCAGCCAAACCCTCGCATGCCGATTCGCTGACATCCGCCGATGCATTCGTCTGGCACCCGAACGGTCAACTGGTGCCGGTCCCGCGGGTGAGCCGCGTCGATCTCGGCCTGCTCAAGGGCATCGACCGGGTGCGCGATACGCTGATCGAGAACACCGAGCGGTTCGCCAGAGGCTTGCCTGCCAACAATGCGCTGCTGTGGGGCGCGCGCGGCATGGGCAAGTCGTCGCTGGTGAAAGCGGCGCATGCCAGCGTGAACGCGATGCCGGCGGTGCGCGGACGGCTGAAGCTGATCGAGATTCATCGCGAGGATATCGAGAGCCTGCCGCTGCTGATGTCGCTGCTGCGCCAGTCGGAGTTCAATTTCATCGTGTTCTGCGACGACCTGTCGTTCGACGGCAACGATGCATCCTACAAATCGCTCAAGGCCGTTCTCGAAGGCGGCATCGAAGGCCGGCCCGAGAACGTCATTCTCTACGCGACATCGAACCGCCGTCACCTGCTGGCGCGCGACATGATCGAGAACGAACGCTCGACGGCGAT
Organism: Pseudomonadota bacterium; assembly: GCA_040386115.1. Classification (GTDB taxonomy): domain Bacteria; phylum Pseudomonadota; class Alphaproteobacteria; order Rhizobiales; family Xanthobacteraceae; genus Afipia. The sequence goes on along the minus strand of JAZKGC010000048.1, from coordinate 5,402 downwards.
CAATCCCGGTGAAGCGGTCGAGGAAAAAGTGTCGTTGTCGGACCGCTTCGGCCTGTGGCTCGGCTTCCACAGATGCAGCCAGGACGAATACCTGGAGATGGTGAAGGGCTATTGCCGGCACTTCGGCGTCAAGGTCGCGGACAAGGAGCTTGAGCGCGAAGCGCTGGAGTGGGCGACGACGCGCGGTTCACGCTCGGGTCGCGTGGCCTGGCAGTTCACGCAGGAGCTTGCAGGCCGGATGGGCGTCCGGCTGGCAAACAAATGAGCGGTCATGCGCGGGCTCGATCAGCGCATCCATCCCATCTTCATGACAGCATTTTCAAGTTAGATGGATTGCCGGGGCAAGCCCGGCAATGACGGTCAGGATAATTTGCGTTACGCGCCGTTGAGGAATTGAAGCGGGTCAACGGAGGTAGATCCTTTACGGATCTCGAAGTGGAGTTGCGGCGACCCCACCTCACCCGTCTGACCCGACTTGGCAATGACCTGGCCGCGCTTGATTGAATCGCCGCGCTTCACCATCAGTTCACTCGCGTGGGCATACGCGGTGACATAACCGTTGGAGTGCCGTACCAGAATCAGATTGCCATAACCCTTGAGTTCGTTTCCTGAGTAAGCAACCACGCCGTCTTCGGCGGCTTTCACAGGCGTTCCTTCCGGAACGGCGACATTGATGCCGTCGTTCTGCTTGCCGTTGGTCTTCGCGCCGTATGACGTGATGACGCGCCCACGCACCGGCCAGCGGAATGTCGGAAGCGCGTTGGTCGCATCAGCCGCTTTCACGGGCGACTGCGCGTCGGCAATGTCTTTGGACTCGGTCGCAACATTGGCCTTCTGAGTAGGCTCAACACTTGCGACCACAGCAGGTTTCGCCACAGGTGCCTGCGCAATCGCGGGCTTCGTCGCATCTGCAGCGGGCGCAGCGGCAACTGCCTTGCCGCCCGGAATGTTGATCTTCGTGCCGATCTTCAACTGCGTCGTCACGGGCATGTTGTTGGCGGCGGCAAGCTGCGCAGCCGGAATGTTGTTACGTCGCGAGAGATTCATCAGCGTGTCGCCATTGCTCACGACGTGAACACGGCCCGGAAATCCCGCGGCTGCTTTCGTCGTCGGCGCGGGTGACAATGCGGGCGGCTGGGCCTGCGCCGTGCGGCGCGGAATGATGAGCTGCTGACCGGGTTGCAGAACGCGCGGACCGCCGTAGCCGTTGACTTTCAGGATTTCCGACGACGGCACACTGTAGCGGCGCGAGATCACATCCAGCGTATCGGCGGTGCCGACGATGATGGTGGTGCCGCCTTCGCGGCTGAAACCCGAAGTCGCCGCGACTGAACGCGGCGGCGTGCTGCCGGTGTGTTCGATGGGCGACGATGGAGGCGAATAGGATGCAAGCCCGCGGCCGCCGCCCGAAGAGGCAACAGGCCCGGAGGGATAGGACAGCGGTGCCGACACGACAGGCGCATGGCGCGGGCGGTTGTATTGCGGAAGCTCTCGCGGCGGCTGTTGCTGCTGCTGATAGCCGCCCTGCTGCACCGAGCCCGTGGACTCCGGCGCGCTTCTGGACGCGAATGGGTTGGAAAAGGAACTGTCGGAGAACCGCGTTTGCGTATCGGCGCTACATCCGCCGAAACCGACCGACACGAGCGCCAGGACCGCAAACTGCGGCGCATGACGCGAGCTAAGCAACTCGACGAAGCGGGACATGGTTACTCACTCGTACGCAACTGGCACTCATTTGAGTAAACACATCGCGAGTAAATAACTCTTTAAGACCCCTGATTTGCCTTTTGCGACAATGCGGAATGAGAGCCGTCAGAGTTCACGCGCGATTCCCGGCAAGGCCGGCACGAAGCGCACCGCCACGAGATCCTGCCGGTCGAAACCGCTGCCGATCCTGACAAAGCGAGTGAGAATCTGGCTGCCGGCCAGCGGCCCGACCGGCGCGATCAGAACCCCGTCGCGCTCAAGCCGGCCGAGAAGTGCCCGTGGCACCTCCTCCATCGCCGCCGTGACGATGATGCGGTCGAAGGTGCCGAGCGTTTCAGGCACGTCGTACCCGTCGCCGAGAACAATTTCGACATTGCCGCAGTCGATTTCGCCAAGAACAAGCCGCGCGCTGTCGGCCAGCGTGCGAAATCGCTCCAGCGTCACCACTTCCCGGCACAGTTTCGAGAGGATGGCGGCCTGATAGCCCGATCCCGTTCCGATCTCCAGCACCCGCAATTCCGGGCCTAACCGCAATTGCTCGGTCATATAGGCCACCACGAAGGGTTGGCTGATGGTCTGGCCGCAGGCTATACCCAACGCCGTATCGCGGTAGGCACTGGCACGATCCAGCGATGTGACGAACAACTCGCGGGGGACGTCTTCCATCGCCTTCAGCACAGCCTGATCGCTGATCCCGCGCCGCCGCAAGGTGAGTTGAAACATCATTTTTTCATGCGGCATGGGCTGGGACGATTGCATCGGCATTCAAACAAGCTGGGGTGAAAGCGGTCAGGCGGCCAGTGCGAGTTTGGCCCAAAACTGCTCGAGTCGCAGGACGGGTTGCGCCAGTGTTCCATTGCTGGAACCAAATCTTCTAGTGTAAGTTGCGTGTTGGGCAATTATGTTTTTTCAGTATCTTATGAACCACAGTTGCTGGCGGGGGGCCAATGTCGGGCGATATTGACGCGGGGGCGACGCGACGCGCCGTGCTGCTGGTTGAAGACGAAGTCATGATCCGCATGATGGTCGCCGATATGCTGGAAGAGCTCGGCTATACCATTGCGGGCGAAGCCGGCGATATCGACGAAGCTGTCCGGCTCGTTCAGGCGACTGATTTCGACATCGCCATCCTGGATGTGAACGTCAACGGCAAGGTGATTTCCCCGGTGGCGGAAGCCGTGCAGTTGCGCGGGCGACCCTTTATTTTTGCAACCGGCTACGGCGCAGAGGGAGTGCCGATCAAATTCCGCGACCGGCCGACAATCCAGAAGCCATTCCAGATGGAAACGCTGGCGCGAACCATCGACGTGACCTTGAAGGGCGTTGCGGCGTAGCGCGCCTAGCATCCGGCGACCTCATCGCCCGATGGACTCCCTCCCCCCGATGGGGAGAGGTGAAAAAGCAGGACTTCATAGTGAGACGCGCGCGCTCCCTCTCCTCGGGAGTTGATATTATTTCAACACACCCTTCAATTTCTCCGAGAACACCACATCCGTGCGGTCGAGCCGCAGCGGCGTGACCGAGACATAGCCGGCGGCAAGAGCCGCAAGGTCTGTCCCCTCGCCCGGCACTTCCAGCATCGCCAGCCGCTCAAAGCCGATCCAGTAATATGGATTGCCGCGCCCGTCGCGACGCTCATCGACGCGCAGGAAGCCCTGATTGCGCTTGCCTTGCTTGGTGACAATGACGCCTTTGACATCCTGCGGCATGCAGGCCGGGAAGTTCACGTTGATGACCGTGTCACGCGGCACGCCGAGCTTCATCACATCGCGAATGATGCCGGCACCGAATTTCAGCGCCGTTTCCCAAAGCGGCTTGTCCCGCGTCTCAAGGCTGAATTCCTGCGACAACGCGAACGACGGCAGACCGAGGATGGTACCTTCCAGCGCGCCGGCGATGGTGCCGGAATAAACCACGTCCTCCGCCACGTTGCGGCCCCTGTTGACGCCGGACAGCACAACGTCCGGCTTGGTCTCGCCCAGCACATGGCGCGAGCCCATGATGACGCAATCGGTCGGCGTGCCTCTGACGGCAAAGTGACGCGGGCCGACTTCGCGCAGCCGCATCGGATCGTTCAGCGACAGCGAGTGCGACACGCCGGACTGATCGAGCTCGGGCGCGACCACCCAGACATCGTCGGACAACTGCCCGGCAATTTCCTCGATGACCTTGAGGCCCGGCGCGTGAATGCCGTCGTCGTTGGTGCATAAAATACGCATCTTAAACTTTCTTATATCTGCAACTTTGCCGTTGGAAGCACCGGCTCCCCCGCTCATTCCCGCGCAAGCGGGAATCTCGTTCTTGCTTCTGGTATTTCTGGATCCCCGCTTGCGCGGGGATGAGCGGAATGAACATTGCGCTCAACGATCCTTTTCAATCACTTTGAGGCCGCCCATATAGGGCTGCAAGACATCCGGCACCGCAATCGAGCCGTCTTCCTGCTGATAGGTTTCCATCACGGCGATCAGCGCGCGGCCCACCGCCGTGCCCGAACCGTTGAGCGTGTGCACGAAGCGCGGCTTGCCGTCCGGCCCGCGCGAGCGCGCGTCCATGCGCCGCGCCTGAAAATCGCCGCACACCGAGCAGGACGAGATTTCGCGGTACATGCCGGGACTGTTGCTGTCCTGGCCCTGCCCCGGCATCCAGACTTCGATGTCGTAAGTTTTTTGTGACGCAAAACCCATATCGCCGGTGCACAGCGTCATCACGCGATAATGCAGATCGAGCTTTTTCAGAACCTCTTCGGCGCAGGACAGCATGCGCTCGTGCTCGTCCCTGGATTTTTCCGGTGTCGTGATCGAGACCAGTTCGACTTTTGTGAACTGGTGCTGGCGGATCATGCCGCGCGTGTCGCGTCCCGCAGCGCCCGCTTCCGCGCGGAAGCACGGCGTCAGCGCGGTCAACCGCATCGGCAATTCTTTTTCGTCGAGAATGGATTCGCGAACGAGATTGGTCAGCGGCACTTCAGCGGTGGGGATGAGCCAGAGATTTGTAGATTCATCCAGCAATTTTGGAACGTCTAACAAACTCTCAATCATGAGGTCGAGCGTAGATTCATCTACCTCATCCAATCCTTTTTTGTTCTTCAAATAGACGCGAAACTTATCGCGCAAATTCGCAAGAGCGGAGTCGCTCAAATCACTGATGTCTATCGACCGCTGAGTAGAGAACTGATCATCCCGAAACTTCGGTAACTGCGCCGTGCCGAACATCGCGTCGTCGCGCACCAGCAGCGGCGGATTGACTTCGGTGTAGCCGTGTTCGTTGGTATGCAGATCGAGCATGAACTGGCCGATGGCGCGCTCCAGCCGCGCGAGGCCTTTCTTCAAGACCACAAAGCGCGCGCCGGACATTTTCGCCGCTGCCTCGAAGTCCATGAACTTCAGCGCTTCGCCGAGTTCGACATGCTCCTTCGGCTTGAACGCATAGCTGCGCTTCGCACCGTAATGATGATGCGCGACATTGCCGTGTTCGTCCGCGCCGTCCGGGACTTCGGGTGCAGGCAGCGGCAGGTTTGGAATCTGCGCGAGTTCTGTCTTGAGGTCATCCTCGTATTTCTTCGCCGCCGCTTCGAGTTCCGGCAGTTTTGTTTTCAGTTCGCCTACTTCGGCCATCAGCGCGTCGGCGCGGGCATTGTCCTTGTTCTTTTTTGCCTCACCGATTTCCTTGGAGGCCGCGTTGCGCCGCGCCAGCGA
>JAZKGC010000047.1:0-7530 GCA_040386115.1 Pseudomonadota bacterium | reverse complement strand
CGTCGTACTGCTTCCGCATGGCTTCGATTTCAGCCATCAGCTTGTCGTTCGGCGAGGCAAACTGCCACCACTGCGACTTCGGATACTCCTCGATCACCGCGCGGGTGATCTTGGTGTCTTTCTTGAATCCCTTCGGACCGGCAATGCCCTGACGGCCTTCCAGCAACTCGGCCAGACGCCCATAGACGTTACGATCCAGAATCGCCTGCTCGTCGTCGCGATCCTTGGCGAGACGCTCGATCTCTTCGCGTTCGATCGCCAGAGCGCGCTCGTCCTTGTCAACGCCATGCCGGTTAAACACGCGGACTTCCACGATCGTGCCCTGCACGCCCGGAGGCACGCGGAGCGAGGTGTCGCGAACGTCGGACGCCTTTTCACCGAAGATCGCGCGCAGAAGCTTTTCTTCCGGCGTCATCGGGCTTTCGCCCTTCGGCGTGATCTTGCCGCAGAGGATGTCGCCGGCGCGGACTTCCGCGCCGATGTACACGATGCCGGCTTCGTCGAGGTTCTTCAGCGCTTCTTCCGACACGTTCGGAATGTCGCGCGTGATTTCCTCAGGACCGAGCTTGGTGTCGCGGGCCATCACTTCGAATTCTTCGATGTGGATCGAGGTGAAGACGTCGTCCTTCACGATCCGCTCCGACAGCAGGATCGAATCTTCGAAGTTGTAGCCATTCCACGGCATGAACGCGACGAGCACGTTGCGGCCGAGCGCGAGTTCGCCGAGATCGGTCGATGGACCGTCGGCGATGATGTCGCCCTTGCGCACGACGTCGCCCACCTTCACCAGCGGACGCTGGTTGATGCAGGTTGACTGGTTCGAGCGCTGGTACTTCATCAGGCGGTAGATATCGACGCCCGACTTGGTCGGATCGAGGTCTTCCGTCGCGCGGATAACGATACGGGTCGCGTCGATCTGGTCGATCACGCCGGTGCGGCGGGCCGCGATCGCAGCGCCGGAGTCGCGCGCCACGACGCTTTCCATGCCAGTGCCGACGAACGGCGCTTCGGCGCGCACCAGAGGCACGGCCTGACGCTGCATGTTCGAGCCCATCAGCGCGCGATTGGCGTCGTCGTTCTCCAGGAACGGGATCAACGCCGCGGCAACCGAAACGAGCTGCTTCGGCGACACGTCCATGTAGTCAACCTTGTCAGGCGTAATCGGCAGCACTTCGCCGGCATGACGGCACACCACGAGGTCGTCGGTGAAGCGGTTCTTGTTGTCGAGCGCGACGTTCGCCTGAGCGACGCGGTAGCGCCCCTCTTCCATCGCCGAGAGATAGACAACCTCGTCAGTGACGCGTCCGTCCTTCACCTTGCGGTAAGGCGTCTCGACGAAACCGTACTTGTTCACGCGCGCGAATGTCGCGAGCGAGTTGATGAGACCGATGTTCGGGCCTTCCGGCGTCTCGATCGGGCAGATCCGGCCGTAATGGGTCGGATGCACGTCGCGGACTTCGAAGCCCGCGCGTTCACGCGTCAGACCGCCCGGTCCAAGCGCCGAGAGACGGCGCTTGTGGGTAATTTCCGACAGCGGGTTGGTCTGATCCATGAACTGCGAGAGCTGCGACGAGCCAAAGAACTCGCGCACGGCGGCGGCGGCTGGCTTCGCATTGATCAAATCCTGCGGCATGACGGTGTCGATATCGACCGACGACATGCGCTCCTTGATCGCGCGTTCCATGCGCAGCAGACCGATGCGGTACTGGTTCTCCATCAACTCGCCGACCGAACGCACGCGCCGGTTGCCGAGATGGTCGATATCGTCGATTTCACCCTTGCCGTCACGCAGATCAACCAGCGTTTTGATGACAGACAGGATGTCTTCCTTGCGCAGCGTGCGCATGGTGTCCGGTGCGTCGAGTTCGAGACGCATGTTCATCTTCACGCGGCCGACAGCCGAGAGGTCATAACGCTCCGAGTCGAAGAACAGCGACTGGAACATGTTCTGCGCGGAATCGATCGTCGGCGGTTCACCCGGACGCATCACGCGATAGATGTCGAACAGCGCGTCTTCACGCGTCATGTTCTTGTCGGCGTTCAGCGTGTTGCGGATGTAGGGGCCGACGTTGACGTGATCGATGTCGAGGATCGGCAGTTCCTTGTAGCCGATCTCGTTCAGAGCCTTCAGACCTTTCTCGGTGATCTCCTCGCCGGCTTCGGCGTGAATTTCGCCGGTCTTCGGGTTGACGAGATCCTCGGCCAGATAGTTGCCGACGAGTTCTTCGTCGGTCATCCGCAGCGCCTTGAGGCCTTTTTCCTGGAGCTGGCGCGCGGAACGCACCGTCAGCTTCTTGCCGGCTTCAAGCACGACCTTGCCGGAGTCGGCATCGATCAGATCGTTGATGGTGCTGTAGCCGCGGAAACGGTTGGCGTCGAACGGCACGCGCCAGCCTTCCTTGCCGCGCTTGTACTGAATCTTCTTGTAGAACGTGGACAGAATTTCTTCGCCGTCGAGACCGAGAGCGAACATCAGCGAGGTCACTGGAATCTTGCGGCGGCGGTCGATACGCGCGAACACGATGTCCTTGGCGTCGAACTCGATGTCGAGCCACGAACCGCGATACGGGATCACGCGGGCCGCGAACAGCAGCTTGCCCGACGAATGGGTCTTGCCCTTGTCGTGGTCGAAGAACACGCCAGGCGAACGGTGCATCTGCGAGACGATAACGCGCTCGGTGCCGTTGACCACGAAGGTACCGTTCATCGTCATGAGCGGAATATCGCCCATGTAAACGTCCTGCTCCTTGATGTCCTTGACGGAACGCGCGCCGGTTTCCTCGTCGATATCGAACACGATGAGACGCAGCGTCACCTTCAGCGGCGCAGCATAGGTCATGCCGCGCTGACGGCACTCATCGACGTCATATTTCGGCGGCTCGAATTCGTAGCGGACGAATTCAAGCTGCGAGGTGTTGGAAAAATCGTTGATCGGAAATACCGAACGGAAAACCGCCTGCAAGCCTTCGTCCAGCCGCCCGCCCTGCGGTTCGTTCACCATCAGAAACTGGTCGTAGGACGCCTTCTGAACCTCGATGAGGTTCGGCATCTCGGCGACTTCCCGAATGTGTCCGAAGAACTTGCGAACGCGTTTGCGACCGGTGAACGTCTGCTGCGCCATCGTGGCCTCTCATTTCGCCGCCTTGACTTGCGGCATCTTCCGGAGTGCGATGGGCACCGCCATCCGGGTTGAATTTCAAATCATCCGAGCAGCAGGCGCCGCAATCAGCACCCGAATCTCAAGACGCAAAATGACGTGCCGGGCGCTGTGTGCGCCCTGCCCGTCAAAACAAACCCTAAAACCTAGAAAAGCCCGAAATCGCTTGTCTCCCGACGCTGCGCCCTGTGATCGATCCGAAAACCAGAACGCGCCGTCCTTTCGTGCTCCCACCCATATGGGTGGCTTTTGCAACGATTCGAGACATCTCAATCACCGAACCGTCACACATTCACGTGTTCGGGCCGGCCCTCAAGAGGACCGGCCCAGAACCTGTCGACTTACTTAAGTTCAACCTTGGCACCAGCCTTCTCGAGCTGGGCCTTGATCTTCTCGGCTTCGTCCTTGTTGACGCCGTCCTTGACAGGCTTCGGCGCGCCTTCGACGAGATCCTTGGCTTCCTTGAGCCCGAGACCCGTGATGGCACGGACTTCCTTGATGACTTCGATCTTCTTGTCGCCTGCAGCTGTGAGAACCACCGAGAACTCGGTCTTCTCTTCAGCGGCGGCAGCACCGGCTGCGGCAGGCGCCGCAACCGCAACAGCGGCAGCAGCCGAAACGCCCCACTTCTCTTCGAGGAGCTTCGACAGCTCGGCAGCCTCGAGAACGGTGAGCTTCGACAGGTCGTCAACGATCTTCTGTAAATCAGCCATTGTATTTTTCCTTCAGCGTATCAGTTCGAACCAATTGAGATGGAGAATGGCATCACGCCGCTTCACTCTTTGAGGCATAGGCCTGAACCACACGGGCGAGCTTCGCAGCAGGCGCGGTGGTGAGCTGTGCGATCTTGGTCGCCGGCGCCACAAGGAGGCCGAGGATCTTCGCGCGCAGTTCGTCGAGCGACGGCAGCGAGGCAAGCGCCTTCACCGCGTCGGGACTCAGGACAGTCGTTCCCATCGCACCGCCAAGGATGACGAACTTTTCGTTCGCCTTGGCGAATTCGACGGCAACTTTCGGTGCTGCAACCGGATCGTTTGAAGTCGCGATCACGGTCGGCCCCTTCAACAGGGAGCCGATGGAAACAACATCCGTGCCTTCAAGAGCAATTTTGGCGAGACGGTTTTTCGAGACCTTGACCGAGGCGCCAGCAAGCTTCATCTGCGTTCGCAGCTTCTGCATCTGGGCAACAGTCAGGCCGGAATAGTGAGCAACGACCGCTACGCTGGTGGTCTTGAAGACCCCGTTCAGCGCATCGACCGCGTCTTTTTTTGCCGCTCGTTCCACAGCAAGCTCTTTCCGGTTGGCGGTCTGCCTTGAAACAGGACCGCCGGGTTGCACCGATCGTCCCACCCGAAGCCATCTCGAGACTTTTGATCTCTCAACACGTCGGGCACGACGACATTTCGGAAGCCTGCCCTCTCGCCCCGGCTTGCCTTGCGGCTCGCCTGAACGAGGTGTCGAGGTTCGAACCAAATCCGCGGTTGCCGCCAATCGGCAGCAGGTCACGAAATCCGGTTTTCACCCGTCTGTGCAGGGAATTAAGCCAGACCATCATCCCGAAAGATAAAGGCCGGCACCTGCAGTCTTGGACAGGATCGGAGTTTTCGCGGTTTCATAAAACCGAGAGAACCCCTGTCCATTTTCTTCAATCAAAACAATAGCTTTTCGTTCCTGTGAGCAATCCATGCGGAATGATCGACGAGGAAAGAACTCCTATTGGTAAGATTTTCGGAAAACGAACACGGACGCGCCAGCAACAGCTAGCACGCCCGGAAAGGAATGTTTAACGAGTCTCAACCGGCTTGCCAAGGGGATTCTGGTTCCCCGAAGCATTTTTCGGGCCAGAAGCATCTTGCGCCCGGCCGCCCCGTCAGGCCGCCTATGAGATGCCGGATCAAGTATCCCCCATCAACCCTTTGTGCTCGTAGGTATTTTCGGACAAGCCCCACCTGCGGCAGCCCATGCCTTGATAAGATCGCCGAATTCCTTTTGCGTGCCCGGCGCAGGGGTGCGTCCGGCCCCCGGCGACCAGGCCCAGCCGACCAGACTGTCCTCGGCCATGTGCTTGACCAGCGCCGCCATGTCCATGCCGTCGTTGCGCTTCGGATCCTTGATCTGCTCGCAGATCTGCCCGAGCGTTTTCCCCTGCCACGCCATCTCCGCCGGAGCGAGGTGCCATTTCGGATGGCCCGGCACGCCAGCCGGATCGAAGTTGGCCTCGTGATGGCAGGTATTGCAGGCAAGTCCGCCGGCAGCGCCCATGCCACCCTGTCCACGCACAACCAGCGGTTGGTGCGGCGTCATCTTGTTGGTCTGTGTCGGACGCTCGGTAGCCGGATGACAGTTCATGCAGCGCGGCGACATAATGACCTTGCCCGCTTCCTCAAACAACGCGACTGACCGCTGGTTTTTGTTCTTGATCTTTTCGAAGCTCGAGACCGGCTTGAGCTTCACTGAATTGATCGCGGGCTCCGTCGCGGCATCGGCCTCGCCACGAAATCCCGGCTCTGCGAACGCAAGCACGCCCGCCGCCAGTGCGCCCGCCGCGAGCGCCATCACACCGTTTCTGAACAAACTCATGCCGATGCTCCCGGTACGATCGGCAACTGACGCGGACGCACGACGCCCAGTTTCGCCATCGCATTGGCAATCGCTGGGCCGATCGGCGGCACGCCCGGTTCTCCGACGCCGCTTGGCTTCTCTGTGGACGGAACGATCGTCACCTGGATTTCGGGCATCTCGTCGATGCGCAGTGAACGATAGGTGTCAAAATTGCCCGGCACCGGACGACCATCTTCAATGGCAATATCCGCGTAGAGGATATGGCCAAGGCCGAAGCCGATGCCGCCCTCCATCTGCGCGCGGATGATATCCGGATTGACGGCGACACCACAATCGACCGCACACCACACCTTATGAACCTTCGGTCCTTCAGCGGTCATCGACAATTCGACAACCTGCGCGACGAAGGTGTTGAAGCTCTCAACTACCGCGACACCACGCGCTCGGCCCGGTTCGAGCTTCGCATTCTTCCAGTCGGCCAGTTCCGCGACGGCGCGAAGCACGCCGGCATGACGGGGCTTTTTGCTCATCAGTTCGAGACGTCCTTCTACGGGATCTTTTCCTGCGGCTTCTAGCAATTCATCGACGAACGCTTCCACAGCATAGCCCGTGTGGGTGTGACCGACCGAGCGCCACCATAAGACGGGCACGCCGACATCAACCTGATGCATGTCGCATTTGAAATTGGCAACATCATAAGGGATTTCGTTCGAGCCCTCGTAAGCCGTGGAGTCCAGGCCGTCCTTGAATGTCATCGCCTCGAACGGCGATCCCTTCATGATTGACTGGCCAACGATAGTGTCGCTCCACGCCTCGATCTTGCCGTCGCGCACGACGCCGCGCATGCGATGCACGCTGAAGGGACGGTAGTAACCGCCGCGCATGTCATCCTCGCGCGTCCACACCAGTTTGATCGGCTTGCCGGGGCCAATAGCCTTCGCTACTTCAGCAAGCTCGGCCGCGACGTGCACGGTCTGCTGCGCGCGGCGTCCGAAACTTCCACCCGCGAGAATGGTCTTGAGCTGAACCTTCTCCATCGGAAGACCGAGAATCTTCGCAATGGTCGCATGATCGGGCGTCGGAAACTGGCTGCCATAGCGCGCAGATGCCGTCTCGCCCTGCCAATGGATGAAGCCGTTAAGCGGCTCCATCGCCGCATGCGCCAGATATGGAAACACGAACTCGGCTTCGACCACACGTCCACCTTTGGCGAACGAACCCTCGAAGTCGCCTTCGGCTTTTACGGTCTTGCCCGGCGTTTTCGACAGTCCGCGAAACTCGGCCAGCAACTGCGCGGTCCCGCGCTTCTCGGCCTTGCTGTCATCCCAGGTGATCTTCAACAAATCGCGCGCGGTCTTCGCGGGCCAGAATCCCTTCGCATAAACCGCAACGCCGGTCGGCACCTGCTTCGCATCGACGAATCCCGGAACCGCCTTGGCGGCCGTTGCATCGAACGACGCAACCGTGCCGCCGAATTTTGGCGAGCGCGCGATCACGACCGTCAGCATGTCCGGTTCATTGATGTCCATTGTGAACACGGCGGTGCCGTTCGACTTCTCAGCGCTGTCGAGGCGCTTCACGGCACCTTCCTTGCCGATCAGTTTGAACTGCGAAGGATCCTTCAATTTCGGATCGGCAGGCACCGGCAATTGATTGGCTTTGTCGGCGAACGCGCCGAACCTGCCTTCCTTGCCGGAGGAATGGCGGATGACACCCTTCTCCACGGTGATTTCGGACGCAGGCAGATTCCACTCGCTGGCCGCCGCGGCCACCAGCATCTCGCGCGCCGCAGCGCCCACCTTGCGCATCTG
>JAZKGC010000046.1:0-2130 GCA_040386115.1 Pseudomonadota bacterium | reverse complement strand
CCCGGCAGCGCAGACAAGTTTACGCCGTCTGCGCAAGGCAGACGGCTTTGACCGGGCATGAAGAGCTGAAAGCGTTTTGGAAGACGGTTACGCCGGCACGTTGTCCGGGAACACCGCTTCGATCTTGGTCTTGAGTGTGGCGGCATTGAACGGCTTGACGATGTAATTGTTCACGCCGGCCTTCTTGGCTGCGATGACGTTCTCGGTCTTCGATTCAGCCGTAATCATGATGAAGGGCGTGGTGGACAGGTTGGGATCGCCGCGAACTTCGCGCAGCAGGTCGTAGCCCGTCATCGGCTCCATGTTCCAGTCGGAGATCACGAGGCCGTACTTCTTGCCGCGCATCTTGTTCAGCGCTGCGGAGCCGTCGCTCGCGTCATCGATATTCTGGAAACCGAGCTGCTTGAGAAGATTTCGGATGATACGGATCATCGTGTTGTAGTCGTCAACCACCAGAATCGACATCGACAAGTCCATAGCCATCGCCGTTTTTCTCCCTCGAACGCAGCAACCGGCTGGCGTCTTGAACACAACGCGAACGAGCTTCTGCCATCCACGCAATTGCCGGAAGCTAACATCCCGGCTTAAACAGCCCGTTAATCCGGCGCGGCAGGAATACATTCAAGTTGCCGCCAAGCTGGTAGCAAAACCTTCGCATTGTCTTGACTTCAAAGGCTCCGCGGGGCCACGGTCCCGGCGAATTTTCCCCGCGAACTCTGACTTCGGTGCCATGGCGACGAATTTTTCTGTTATCCGCGACACAACCCCCGACAGCGCGATCATCAAGGGAGCGGTGGTGGCGCTGGGCAATTTCGACGGCGTCCATCTCGGCCATCGCGTGGTGATTTCCGCCGCCATCGACATGGCGCGGAAGCTGAAGAAGCCCGCCTTCGCGGTGACCTTCGAGCCGCATCCGCGCCGTTTCTTCAGCCCCAACACGCCGCAGTTCTGGCTGACCGACGAGACCGCGAAGCTGCGGTTGCTGGCCGGCACTGGCCTCGACGGCGCGGTCATCATGACCTTCGACGCCGGCCGCGCTGGCACGTCCGCTCAGGATTTCATTAACCACGATCTGATCGGCCGGCTCGGAGTAAGCGGCATCGCCGTCGGCTACGACTTTCATTTCGGCAAGGGCCGCGCCGGGTCGCCGTCGTTGCTCGCCAGCGAAGGCACGCGACTCGGCATCGAAGTCCATGTCCAGGCTCACGTCGATATTCTCGATCGTCCGGTGTCCTCCAGCGCGATCCGGATGGCTTTGGCCGAGGGCCAGATCGCGGAGGCGACCGCCATGCTGGGCGAACCGTGGTTCATCACCGGTGAAATCATTCACGGCGAGAAGCGCGGCCGCGATCTGGGCTATCCCACCGCCAATATCCGGCTCGACAAGAATTGCGGCCTCAAGCAGGGCATCTACGCGGTGCGCGCCGGGCTGGGCGACCGCCGCATCGACGGCGTGGCGAGCTTCGGCCGCCGCCCGACCTTCGACAACGGCGCGCCGCTGCTGGAAGTCTTCCTGTTCGACTTCAAGGGCGATCTTTACGGCCAGAAGCTCGACGTCGCCTTTATCGCGTTCATTCGCGACGAGTTGAAATTCGACGGCATCGACGCGCTGGTGCGCCAGATGAACGATGACAGCGCAAAAGCCCGCGCCGCGCTGGCGGCAGCGCCGGATGCATTTCCAAAGCTGGGCAATTTGGGATAAGCCGCACTCCTCTTTTCCCCTCCCCTTGTGGGAGAGGGGAAGAAAGAACGCTCCTGCGGGTTTCCACTTGCCGTCAAAACGCGCTATTCACCCCGTCATGACCGAAAAGCTCAAAACCGACGCCGCCGCACCCAAAGCCGACGGGGTGGACTATTCCAAGACCCTTTATCTGCCGCAGACGGACTTTCCGATGCGCGCGGGCCTGCCTCAACAGGAGCCCCGGATTCTGGAGCGCTGGAACAAGATCGACCTCTACAAGAAATTGCGCGAGAGCGCGAAGGGCCGCGCCAAGTTCGTGCTGCATGACGGCCCGCCCTACGCCAACGGCAACATCCATATCGGCCACGCGCTGAATAAAATTCTGAAAGACGTTGTGACGCGCAGCCAGCAGATGCTCGGCTTCGATTCCAACTACGTGCCGGGCTGGG
>JAZKGC010000045.1:0-4570 GCA_040386115.1 Pseudomonadota bacterium | reverse complement strand
GGCTTTCCCGGTTTCTTGCGCGTGGCGTTCATCCGCAAACAACTCTCAGCTTCGTCAACTATCCTGATATTGGGCGTCCGTTCTGTCAATCAAGCGTCATGGCCATGAAACCGCCGACACAAATCGGCTTGCGCAAACCGCGACGGTCGCGAAAAAGACCGGATCACAAGCAATTCAGTGGTTCGCGGGTACCTTGGCCTGTAAGGACGTCAGATGACATTCGTGGTTCCCATCCGCGTGGCCTCAGGCTTCGCTGCCGCAGCGATCGCCTGCCTCGTGTCGGCGGGCGCACGCGCGCAGGAGGCCTCACCCTGGATCGATGACACCTATTCGTCGGTCAGGCTGATTGCCGGATCGCGCAGCGGCGGCACCTTTCTGGGCGGCATCGCCATCCAGTTGCAGCCGGGATGGAAAACCTACTGGCGAACACCCGGCGACACCGGCGTGCCGCCGCGGTTCGATTTCTCGAAATCCGACAATGTCGAATCCGTCACCATCCTGTGGCCCGCGCCGATGAAATTCCCCGACGGGGCCAGCGGCATTTCATACGGCTACCAGAAGCATGTGCTGCTGCCGCTCCGCATCATCGCAAAAAGCGCCGACAAGCCGGTGACGTTGCGTGCCTCCATCAGCTATGCGGTGTGTGAAAAGCTGTGCATTCCCGTGGACGCCCAAGCCGAGCTGGCATTCACCGGCGTGGCGAGCACCCAGGACAGCGCCATCGCCGCAGCGCTCGACACGGTGCCGAAGCCCGCCAAGATCGGCGACGGCACGCCACTCTCCGTTCAGGACGTCCGGCGCGAGGGCAAGCTCGGCGTGCTGGTCGATATCGTGGCGCCGGAAGGAAAAGAAATCGACTTGTTCGTCGAGGGACCGACGCCGGACTGGGCGTTGCCGGTCCCGAAACTGGTCAAGCCATCGCCGCCCGGCATGCGCCGGTTCAGTTTTGATCTGGACGGACTGCCATCCGGCGTGAGCCCGGAAGGTGCTGCGCTGAAGCTGACGGTCGCAGCACCCGGCGGCGCTTACGAATTCAACACAATTCTGAAGTGACCGGATCGCACCGCATGGAACGCTGTGGTGCCTGCCCGCAACCTCGTTTATGACACGTCCCATTGATCCCACGGAGAATGATGATGACCATTAAAGTTGGCGACCGCCTGCCGGAATCCAAGTTTCGCGTGATGACCGCGGAAGGTCCGCAAGTCAAAACCACGGACGATGTTTTCAAGGGCAAGAAGGTCGCGCTGTTCGCCGTGCCCGGCGCTTACACTGGCACCTGCCACAAGATGCATATGCCGAGCATTTTCCTGAATGCCTATGCCATCAAGGCCAAGGGCATCGACACCATCGCGGTTGTGTCCGTCAACGACGTGTTCGTCATGCAGGCATGGAAGCGCGACACCGACCAGCGCGACGAAGCGGTGTTCCTGGCCGACGGCAATGCCGAATTCGCCAAGGCCATCGGCCTTGAGCTGGACGCCTCCGGCAACGGCCTCGGCATCCGCTCCAAGCGCTATTCGATGCTGGTGGACGACGGCGTGGTGACGAAATTCAACCTCGAGCCGAACCCCGGCAAGGTCGAGGTCTCCGGCGGAGATACGCTGCTCGGGCAGCTGTAACCCACTCCGTCATTGCGAGCCAACGGGGCGGCGCAAAGCGCCGCCCGATGACAGGCTCCGCGAAGCAATCCAGCAAGCAAAAACTGGATTGCTTCGTCGCTTCGCTCCTCGCAATGACTGGATTGTGCGTGTCAGCATACGCGCTTCACCGGCCTCGATTCTCCGCCAGCCCGTCGCGCGCCAGCTGATCGGCGCGTTCATTCTCGGCGTGGCCGGCGTGGCCCTTGATCCAGTGCCAGCGCACATCGTGGCTCTTCAGCGCCGCATCCAGCCGCTGCCACAGATCGACATTCTTCACCGGCTTCTTGTCCGATGTGCGCCAGCCGTTGCGCTTCCAGTTATGAATCCAGCTGGTGATGCCCTGACGGACATATTGACTGTCGGTGGTGAGATCGACCGACGCGGGCTTTTTCAACGCCTCCAGCGCCGAAATCGCAGCCAGCAATTCCATCCGGTTGTTGGTGGACGGATTTTCGCCGCCCTTCAGTTCTTTCTCGGTCTCACCGAATCTGAGAATCGCGCCCCAGCCGCCCGGCCCCGGATTCCCGGAGCACGCACCGTCGGTGAAGATCGTGACATGCGGCAAATTTTTATGGGAGAGTTTTGCTTCGCTCACGCCGCGAACCCGGATTGTTCGACGCCATAGTCGCTGATGTTTTTCACGCTCTGATGAAAGCGCAGCTTGCGGACATACTCGAGCGGGTCTTTCGGCTTGACCAGCGCGCCCGGCGGCACGTTGAGACAGTCCACCAGCCGCGTCAGCAGAAACCGGATCGCGGCGCCGCGCGCCAGTAACGGCAAGGCCTGCTGCTCGGCGGCGGACAGCTTGCGCTCGCGCGTATAGGCATTCAGGAAAGCCCGCGCCTTGGTGACGTTGAAGGAATGATCGATCTCGAAGCACCAGGCGTTGAGGCAGATCGCGACGTCATAGGCGAACATGTCGTTGCAGGCGAAATAGAAGTCGATCAGCCCCGACAGCTTGTCGCCGAGAAACAGCACGTTATCCGGAAACAAATCAGCGTGGATCACGCCTTGCGGCAGATCGGCCGGCCAATGCTGTTCGAGATGATCCAGTTCAGCGGACAGCAACGCGCGCAAGCCGTGCTGCACGCCGTCCGCACGCGCCGCCGCCTGATCGAACAGCGGCCGCCAGCCCGACACAGATAACGCATTGGCGCGTGACATGGAGAAATCCGCGCCCGCCAGATGCATCTTCGCCAGCGCTTGACCGACAGAGGCACAATGCGCGGCGCTCGGCTTGCGCGGCCAGACCCCTTCAAGAAAATCGATGATCGCGGCAGGCCGTCCCGCCAATGTGCCGAGCGCGACGCCGCTTTTAGTCACCACCGGCTGCGGACACGTGATGCCGTGTTTGGCCAGATGCGCCATCAGACCGAGAAAGAACGGCAGATCGTTTACCGCGACGCGCTTCTCATAAAGCGTCAGGAAGTAATAGCCCCTGCTCGTATGCAGCAGGTAATTGGAATTCTCGACGCCTTCGGCGATGCCCTTGTAGGACAGCACTTCACCGATACCGTAGGCCGAGAGAAACTCCGCGAGTTCTTCGGCGGTGACGTCGGTATAAACCGCCATCTAGTGTCCCGATTCCAAAATTCGCATGACGTTGCGGCAACCCTTTGATGCGAACTTCGGAATCAAAGGGACACTAGGATTATTATTCTGCAGCTTTGGATTTGAAGTTCCTAAACCGACTCGCAGCAAATTGATCGGAACTTCAAATCCGCCGCATCAGGAGGCCTATTCCGCCGCGTCGTTCCGCAGCGGACGCGGCAGCGGGAAGAATTCGTTTTCTTCCGCAGCCGACACGGTTTCGACGCTCAGCTTATAATGCTGCGCGAAAGCATCCATGATTTCCTCGACGATGACTTCCGGCGCGGATGCACCCGCCGTGATTCCCAGCGTCTTGATGCCCTGGAATTTCGACCAGTCGATTTCCGACGCGCGCTGCACCAGCACGGACACCCGGCACCCCTCGCGCTCGGCCACTTCGCGCAGGCGCTGCGAGTTGGACGAATTCGGCGAGCCGACAACGACCATCGCTTCGACGTGCGGCGCGACCTTTTTCACCGCAAGCTGGCGGTTGGTGGTGGCGTAGCAAATGTCTTCCTTGTGGGGGCCGTCGATGTCCGGAAAGCGCTCTTTCAGCACGGCAACAATCTCGGCGGTGTCGTCGATCGACAACGTGGTCTGGGTGACGAAGGCGAGCTTCTTCGGATCCTTCGGCTGGAACGTGCGCGCGCCGTCCATGGTCTCGACCAGGACGACTGCACCCTTCGGTAACTGGCCGAGGGTTCCGACCACTTCGGGGTGGCCGGCATGACCGATCAGGATGATCTCGCGGCCGCGCTTGAAATGGATCGCCGCCTCGCGGTGAACCTTGGTCACCAGCGGACAGGTCGCGTCCAGCGTGAAGAAATTGCGCTTGTCGGCCTCGTTTGGAATGGCCTTCGGGACGCCATGCGCGGAAAATACCACCGGAGCATTGGTCTGCGGAATTTCGCTCAATTCGGCGACGAAAATGGCACCCTTGTCGCGCAGGCTTTCCACCACATAGCGGTTATGCACGATTTCGTGACGCACATAGACCGGCGCGCCATAGAGCTTCAGCGCGCGTTCCACGGTGTCGATTGCCCGCACCACACCGGCGCAGAAACCCCGCGGCGAGCAAAGCACGACGGAGAGAGGCGGTTTTTGAGCTTCAGGGGTCATTTTGAGCCAGAATCAAGCGTTTAGGGGCCAATATGGCAGCATAACACAGGACTTGGGGCTGTGGTCCCCTGTCTGTCAAGGGCGATCCGGACCATTGCACGGTCCGCCCTCGCCGGACTATATAGGGACGAATTCCCGTCATCGCTGATGACTATCGGCTTTACCCCCAAAAAATCTGGCGGGCGAAGCGTAAAGGAGATTTGCCATGAGCAATGCAC
>JAZKGC010000044.1:0-36857 GCA_040386115.1 Pseudomonadota bacterium | reverse complement strand
GGCTGCGTCGCGGGAACGGTGCTGCTTCGGAGATTTTGCCGGCGGTTGCGCGGCGGCTCGACCTTCTCGCCGGTCAGCAGGCGCATGGTGGCGTCGGCATCCATCGGCTCGCCGAACGCGAAGCCTTGCGCGTATTCGCAGCCGAGCTGGAAAAGCTCGACCGCATCCGAATCGGTCTCTGCGCCTTCGGCGACGACTTCCATATTCAGATCGTGCGCCATCGCGACGATCGACTTGAGCAGCACGGGCCGCGCGCCGCGGTTGGTGGTGCGCACGAACGACTGGTCGATCTTGATGGTGTCGAACGGGAAGCGCTGCAGATAGGCCAGCGACGAATGCCCGGTGCCGAAATCATCCAGCGACAGGCCTGTGCCGAGTTCCTTGATCCGGTGCAGCATCTGGGCTGCGTGTTCGGGATTCTCCATCACCAGGGATTCGGTCAGCTCCAGCTTGAGAGATCCGCGCGCCACCGCCGAGCGTGACAGCACGCCGCGCACGTCGTGGATCAGATCGTGGCGCAGCAACTGACGCGAGGAGACGTTGACGCTGGCAAAAATCGGCTCGCGCGAGCGCATCGTGCGCTGCCAGATTGCAAGCTGCTTGGCGGTGGTGTCCATCACGAACAGGCCAAGCTCGACGATCAGTCCGATTTCCTCGGCGATGGAAATGAATTCGGTCGGCGACATGCGCCCGAGTTTGGGATGATCCCACCGCGCCAGCGCCTCGAAGCCGGCGATGGTGCGATCTTCCAACCGCACGATGGGCTGATAAAGGATCGTGATTTCCTCGCGCTCGATGGCGCGGCGCAGTTCGGATTCCAGCGCGAGGCGGTCGGTTTTGCGCGCGCGCATCGCCGGCTTGTAAACGTCGATGCGGTCGCCGCCGATGCGCTTGGAATGGTACATCGCCAGTTCCGCGTCCTTGATGATCTCATTGGTCAAGGGGATCTGCGGGTCGCTGAGGGCCAGCCCGATCGAGGCGGTCAGGAAAATCTCGCGGCCGTCGAAGGCAATCGGCGCACGGATGGTTTTGCGGATGGTTTCGGCGAACGCCGTAATCCGCGCAGGTTCATGTTCCGAGGTCAGGATGAGACCGAACTGGTCGCCGGCGAGGCGGGCCAATGTGTCCTGGGGCTTCAGGATGCGGGCAAGCCGGCGCGCCAGCGTCAGCAGGATCGAATCACCGACCGCGATGCCGACGGAATCGTTGACCTGCTTGAAGCGGTCGAGGTCGATCACCATCACGGTGGGCCGCAGGTTCGGCGTCGTCTTTGCAAAGGTCGAGACCGCGCTGAGACGGTCGATGAACAATTGCCGGTTCGGCAGGCCGGTGAGGTTGTCGTGCACCGAATCGTGCAGCAGCCGCTCCTCGGCGTTCTTGGTTTCGGTGACGTCGGTGAGCGTGCCGACGACGCGCGACACTTCGCCGTCGGAGCCGACCACTGGGCGCGCTTTCAGCGCGAACCACATGAAGTGGCCGTCGGGCGTGCGCAGCCGGAAATCCTGCACCAGGCGGCCGCGGCGTTGATCGAGCACGCTGTCGAGCGCGGCGCGGAAGCGGTCCTGATCGAGCGGATGCAGCACTTCGAGCCATTTGGCCGCGGGGCCTTCCAGCGTGCCGCGCTTCAACCCGAGAAGCACTTCGGTCTCGGGGCTGGTGAACACCTTGTCGGCGGAGACGTCCCAGTCCCAGATCAGATCGCCGGAGCCCGTCAGCGCCAGCGCGCGCCGTTCGACATCGGAGACGATGCCGTTGGTCGCGCCGCCGCCCGCAAAGGCGTGCTGCATCACCGTGAAGCCGATCAGCATCACGATCAGCACGAGGCCGCCAAGCAGCGCCGGTCCGACGATGTCGTTGGTGACGCCGCCTGCGACGGTGATGCCGGCGGCGATGACCCAGACCAGCAGCAGGAACCAAGTCGGAATCAGAAGCACCGCGCGGTCAAAACCGTGGGTCGAAAGATAGACGATCAGCGCGAAGCCGAACACCGCGATCAGCGCCAGCGACATGCGTGCGATGCCCGACGCCACTGCGGGATCGAACAACGCGAGCGCGACCAGTGCGCCGAGAAAGACAAGCCAGCCCATGGTGATGTGCGAGTAGCGCACATGCCATCGCGACAAATTGAGATAGGCAAACAAAAACACCAGCAGCGTGGCGGCGAGCATCGCCTCGCCCGACGCGCGCCAGATGCGCTCCGCGCCCGACGACATGTCGAAGACCTTGCCCCAGAAACCGAAATCGACGCCGATATAGACCAGCACCGCCCATGCAAGTGCGGCGGCGGCGGGAAACATGATGCTGCCCTTGACCACGAACAGGATGGTCAGCACCAGCGCCAGCAATCCGGAAATGCCGATGACGATGCCCTGGTAGAGCGTGAACGAGTTGATCTTGTCCTTGTAGGCTTCCGGCTCCCAAAGATAGAGCTGCGGAATCTTGTCGGTGCGCAGTTCCGCGACGAAGGTAATCACCGCGCCGGGATCGAGGGTGATGCGGAAGATATCGGCGGTCGCGCTGTCCTGCCGCTCGGGCCGGTCCCCGGTCGAGGGCGTCATGGTGGCAATGCGCGAGAGGCCCAGATCGGGCCACAGCAATCCAGATGACACGACGCGATAGTGCGGCACCACGATCAGGCGGTCGAGCTGGTCGTCGGTATTGTTGGTCAGCGCGAACACGATCCAGTTCTGCCCGCCTTCGCGCGCGCGGACCTCGATGCGGCGGACGATGCCGTCGGTTCCGGGCGCAGTTGAGACCTGGATGCGGTCGGTGTCGCTGCGCTGAAACTCGAGAATGCCGGTGAGGTCAATCGCAGGCGCGTCGCCGCGGACGCTGATCGCGTCGAGCGCGCGCGCCGGCTGGACGACAGCAAAAATCATGAGGCTTAACGCCACAAGCGCGAAGCATCTGATCGAGCGCAAAGTCAGCTCTCCGCGTTAAACGCGGCGGAGCCCTGAAAGCCCCGCCGATGGGAGCGCGATAAATGCCACAAATATGAAGAAAATCAAAGGATTTCCACGCCCTCTACGCCCCTAAAGCGTGAGCACAATTTTGCCAATATGTTGGCTGGATTCCATTCGTTCATGAGCTTTTGCCGCGTCCTTGAGCGGGAATGTGCTGTCCATCAAGGGTTTGACGCGACCGTCCGCAAGCCAGGGCAAGACCTTGGCGGTGATTGCGCTGACCATGGCGGCCTTGTCGGCGACCGTGCGGGGGCGCAGCGTCGATCCGGTGTGGTGCAGCCGCTTCATCATCAGCTTGCTGAAATTCGGTGTGGCCTTCGGCCCGCCCAGGAACGCGATCTGCACAATCCGGCCCTCGATGGCTGCTGCGTCATAGTTGCGGTCGATGTAGTCGCCGCCGACCATATCGAGAATGACGTTCACGCCGGTGCCGTCGGTAAGCGCCTTGGTTTTGGCGACGAAATCCTCGGTCTTGTAGTTGATCGCCGCATCCGCGCCGAGCTTCAGGCAGGCGTCAACCTTGTCCTGCGATCCGACGGTGACGAAGACTTTGGCGCCATGCGCTTTTGCCATCTGGATCGCCATGGTGCCGATACCGGATGAGCCGCCGTGAATGAGTAACGTCTCGCCGGGTGTCAGGCCGCCGCGCTCGAACACGTTGTGCCACACCGTCATCAACGTCTCTGCGACAGCGCCAGCCTCCGTCAGCGAAAACCCTTTCGGCACCGGCATCGCGTGGGTCTCGTGGGTGAGGCAGTATTCGGCATAGCCGCCGCCTGCCACCAGCGACATCACCTTGTCGCCGATCTTGCATGTCGTAACGCCGTCGCCGAGCGCGATCACTTCGCCCGCGACCTCAAGGCCCGGAAGATCGCTCGCGCCCGGAGGCACGGGATACAGTCCCATGCGCTGCAACACGTCGGGACGATTGACGCCCGCAGCCGCGACCTTGATGAGGATTTCATGCGGTCCGGGTTTTGGCACAGGGCGCTGCTCGGGCACGAGGACTTCAGGTCCGCCGGGCTTGCTGATCGCGATGGCAGTCATTTGCGTGGGCAGCTTGTCCATGATGAGTCCTTGCGGCGGCCGGGCTGGAGATGAAAGATATCACCTGATGAGGGAGCTATAATCGTGCAGGCGACGGGAGGGAAGCGTGGCGGCGGATGACGACGACAAGCCGAGACCGAAAATCACCCACGTCCTGGGGCAGGATCTGTCGCTGCTTTCGGTCGAAGACATCGAGGGTCGCGTGGCTGCGCTCGCGGCTGAAATCGAGCGTCTGAAAGCTGATGCCGCCAAGAAGCGCGCCAGCCGCGATGCCGCCAATGCCTTCTTCAAGTCGTGACCGGCAAGTCATGACAAGAACCGCGTGCGGAACCGGCGCAATTGCAAAGGAACCGTAAAAGAAACCGTTCATTTACGACGCATTAAGCTTTCGGGTTTATGACTGGAATTGTCCTTCTTTGGACACCGAGTGGCTCCTGTCCACTCTGTTTGACGCCTCCCTGTTATCAACTTTCAAAGCCGCCGGAAACGGCGGCTCTTTTTTGCGCCGCGCGCATCCCGCTGGAAACCATATCTCATCATTGTCATGCGCTATGGCTGGACTCCCGGCTGCGGGCGCGCAATGATTTGTTCATCATAAAAAGATCAGCGTAACCAAGTGCGTGAGGCGTTAACCATGTTGGACCAGTCGCCAGGCGAAGCCGACCTCGTTGTGTTGAGCGAGCGGATCACCAACTCTCCCGCTTTCGGGACGCTGTTCCGGGAAGGCATGGATCTGGTCGAGGAAACCGCGGCCTATCTCGACGGTGCCGGCCGTATCGAGGCCAAGGTGCTGGAGCGCTCCGTCAGCCTGACCTACGCGACCGAGAGCATGCGGCTGACGACGCGCCTGATGCAGCTTGCGTCGTGGCTGCTGCTGCATCGCGCGGTCAAGGAAGGCGAGATGACGCTGAACCAGGCCAATCGCGAGAAGACCAAGGTTAAGCTCACCGCAGCCGATCCGGGCGCGGACGACATGATTTCGAAGCTTCCGGAGCGATTGCAGGAACTCGTCACGCGCTCGATGGCGCTGCAAACCAAAGTCCGCCGGCTGGATGCAACGATTCACGCCCAGCCCGGCAATCATGTTTCGATCGGCAATCCGCTGGTGCCGCAGATGAACATGCTCAAGGCGGCGTTCGAGCGGTAAGCGAGATTCCCGATCTTGAATGCGCAAACAAAAAACGCCCCGGCCGATGCCGGGGCGTTTTGTATTGGAGAGCAATTGGGCCGAAGGACGATCAGTCCTTCTTGAGGAAGCCCGAGAACTTCTTCTGGAAGCGCGACACGCGGCCGCCGCGATCGAGCAGCTGCTGGGTGCCACCGGTCCAGGCCGGATGCGACTTGGAGTCGATATCCAGGTTCAGCGTGTCGCCGTCCTTGCCATAGGTCGAACGGGTCATGTATTCGGTCCCGTCGGTCATGACGACCTTAATCGTATGATAATCCGGGTGAATTTCGGGTTTCATGGCAAATCCTTTGGCGCCGCGCGCCCACAGATCAGGGATGTTCGGGACGAATTTGGCGGGTCTATATCGCAGGACAGCTCCGGAAACAAGCCGGGAACGTCATTTGCCACCGCCCATGCAGGAGCCTATTTGAAGGCCTGCAGGCAACACGGTGGCCAGATTCAATGAGTGCAGTGGAAAGAATTGACGACCAGCCTGTGGGCTCCGTGCCGCTTCGCGATTCTGCGGCGACGGCAGCGGCAGTGCCCGGTCGCGCGCCGGAGCCGCCTTCATCTGTGGACGAGCCGCCCAAGAAATCCCGCACGAAGCTGCGTCCGCTGATGGCGCTGCTGCCCTACGTCGCGCGCTATCGTGGCCAGGCGCTCGCAGCCTTTGTGGCACTAATCGTGGCTTCGGCGGCGACGCTCGCGGTGCCACTCGCCGTGCGGCGCATGATCGATTTCGGGTTCAGCCCCGAAGGCGTCGCGCTCATCAACAGCTACTTCGCGGTCATGATCGCGGTGGTGGGGGTGCTCGCGGGCGCCAGTGCTGCGCGCTATTACCTCGTCATTACGCTCGGCGAGCGGATCGTCGCCGATCTGCGGCGCGACGTGTTCAGGCATCTCACGTCGCTGTCACCGTCGTTCTTCGACACAGCTCATAGCGGCGAACTGGTGTCGCGCCTCACCGCCGATACCACGCAGATCAAATCCGCGGTCGGGGCGTCGGTATCGATCGCGCTGCGCAACCTCGTGCTGTTCGTCGGCGCGTCGGCGATGATGGTGTTCACCAGCCCGAAACTGTCCGGATTCGTGCTGGCGGTGATTCCCCTGATCGTGCTGCCGCTGGTCGGCTTCGGCCGCCGCGTGCAGAAACTCTCGCGCGGCGCGCAGGACACGCTTGCGGAGGCATCGTCCTACGCGTCCGAACTGATCGGCGCCATTCGCACCTTGCAGGCGTATACCAACGAACGGCTCGCCGAGGCGCGGTTCGGCAAGGAAGTGGATCGCGCCTATGAAGCCGCGCGCAGTTCGACCCGCGCACGCGCATTCCTCACGGCGATCGTGATTTTCCTGATTTTCGCCAGTGTCGTGGCAATTCTCTGGATCGGCTCGCACGACGTGCTGACGGGTCAGATCAGCGCCGGAACGCTTGGACAATTCATCCTGTATGCGGCCTTCGCGGCGGGCGCGCTCGGCGAACTCAGTCAGGTCTGGGGCGAAATCTCGCAGGCCTCCGGCGCGTCGGAGCGGCTGTTCGAAATTTTGCGCATCACCCCGGACATCGCTGCACCCGCCAATCCGCGCGCGCTGCCCGTGCCGCCGCGTGGCGATGTGGCTTTCGACAATGTACGGTTCGCCTATCCGACGCGGCCCGAGATCTTCGCAGTCAACGGCGTCTCATTCGCCGTGCGTGCCGGCGAAAAAGTAGCAGTGGTCGGCCCCTCGGGTGCGGGCAAGAGCACGCTGTTCCATCTGCTGTTGCGCTTTTACGATCCCGCGAGCGGATCGATCTTGGTCGATGGCGTGCCGATCCGCGAGGCCGATCCATCCGCGCTGCGCGCGCGCATTGCGCTGGTGCCGCAGGATTCAGCTGTGTTTGCAGCCAGCGCGCGGGAGAACATTCGCTTCGGGCGGCCGGATGCCAGCGACGCCGAAGTCGCGCGCGCTGCGGATCTCGCCCACGCGACTGAATTCATCACCCGGCTTCCTTTGGGTTTTGAGACGCCACTCGGCGAACGCGGCGTCACGTTGTCAGGCGGCCAGCGCCAGCGCATCGCGATCGCGCGCGCGATCCTGCGCGATGCGCCGCTGTTGTTGCTGGATGAAGCGACATCCTCGCTCGATGCCGAGAGCGAAACGCTGGTACAGACCGCGCTGGAAGAGCTGATGCGTCACCGCACCACGCTCGTCATCGCGCATCGTCTTGCGACTGTGCTGTCCTGCGACCGCATTCTGGTGATGGAGAATGGCCGCATCGTCGAGCAAGGCACTCACGCATCGCTGGTGGCGGCGAACGGTCTCTATGCGCGCCTCGCGCGGTTGCAGTTCGAGGGCGTGTAAGCGTCTTTCTAGGGCGTCCACGCCATCCCATATACCGGTCGTCCCGAGACCGGATTGACGTCATCATGCGTATGCTGGAATCCGTTGCGCGTGTAGAAGCGGATCGCGCGGGCGTTGTCGGTATTGACCAGCAGCGTAATACCGCGGGGCGATATCACCTTGGCTTGCGCGATCAGCGCGTTGCCGAGGTCTGAGCCCCACTGATCGGGATCGACCACGAGTTGATCGAGATAGCCCGTCGCATCGACCGTGACAAAGCCGATTGTCCTGCTGGCCTGTTCCGCGACCACGATCCGTGCGGTCGGCGCTAGCTCGTCGCGCCAGCGCATCCGCCATGCGTCCATCCGCTGCGCAAAATCGATCGCAGGATAGGCCTGCTGCCAGGTGCGAAACCACAATTCGATCACCGCATCCTCGTCGCTGGCGAGGTAGGGCCGAAGTGTGAATGGGGCACTCATGCGCGGATCAGGCTTTCATCGCTCGGTGAGCTTGAGTTCGATGCGGCGGTTGCGCCGGTAGGCGTCCTCGGTTTTCTCGGGGTCTAGCGGCTGGAATTCGGCGAAGCCCGCCGCGACCAGACGTTGCGCGGGCACGCCGAGCGAGACGAGATACTGTACCACCGAGATGGCGCGCGCCGATGACAGTTCCCAGTTCGATTTGAATTGCGGGCTTGCGATCGGCCGCACGTCGGTATGGCCATCGACGCGCAGCACCCACGCGATCTCGGCCGGGATCTGCTTGTCGAGATCGACGAGTGCCGCGGCGAGCTTGTCGAGCTCCGCGCGGCCTTCTGGCAGCAGCAGCGCCTGTCCGGTGTCGAAGAAAACCTCGGACTGGAAAACAAAGCGGTCGCCGACCACGCGGATGTCGGGCCGGTTGCCGAGAATGGCGCGCAGGCGTCCGAAAAACTCCGAACGATAGCGCGACAATTCCTGCACGCGCTGGGCGAGCGCGATATTGAGGCGCTGGCCCAAATCAGCAAGCTTGCCTTGGGATTCCTTGTCGCGCTTCTCCGACGCGTCCAGTGCTTCCTCGAGGGCCGCGAGTTGGCGGCGCAGCGCGCTGATCTGCTGGTTCAGCACCTCGACCTGCGCCAGCGCGCGGGCGGACAGTTGTTTTTCGGAGTCGAGCGCCTTGCCAAGTTCTGCGGAGCGACCGGCAGCGTTGGCACCGGCGCCCGCGAGGCCGTCATAAAGTCCCTTCACGCGGTCTCGCTCGGTTTCGGCTGACGCAAGGCCGGCCCGCATCTGCGACAACTGGTCGTCGAGATTCAGCTTGCTGAGTTTTTCGAGCGACAGAAGCTCGTTGAGCTGCGCGATCTGTGCATTGAGCCGCTCAAGCGCCTTGTCCTTGCCGGTGACCTCCTGCGACAGGAAGAATTGCACCACGACAAATACGGACAGCAGGAACACGATGGCGAGAATCAGCGTGGACAGTGCATCGACAAATCCGGGCCAGTAGTTGAAGCCGCTGTCGTTACGGCGTGAACGCGAAAGCGCCATGAGGTGTTATCCCGGTTTTCGCTTCAATTGTTCTCGGGCTGCCGTGCAAGACGTTCCAGCAGACCTTTGATTTCGCGATTCTGCTCGCCCTGTCCGTCGGCCCATTCGCGGATCAGCTGCTGCTCGGTGCGCATGTGGTGCACGAGGCCTTGAATGGCTTCCGCGAGATTGGCCATCGCCGTGGTGGTGGCGCGGGTCGATCCCATCTCCTCGACCGCTGTGCGTAACCGGTCGAGTACAGGATTGAGGTCGCCCGATCCTGCCGCGCCGGAGGCGTGGCCGTCACCGGAGTATTCCTGCACGGTTTCGGCGAGCCAGTCTTCGAGGTCTGTATAGAAACGATTTTGCGCCTGGCTCGATTGCAGATCGAGAAAGCCGAGGATCAGCGATCCGGCGAGACCGAACAGCGACGATGAGAACGAGATGCCCATGCCGGCCAATGGCGCGGCAAGGCCATCCTTCAGCGTATCGAACAGCGCGCCTGACTCACCGCCGACCTTGAGGCCTTCAATGACCTTGCCGACCGAGCCGACAGTCTCGATGAGACCCCAGAACGTGCCGAGCAGGCCGAGGAACACCAGCAAGCCCGTCATATAGCGCGCAAGGTCGCGCGACTCGTCGAGGCGCGTGGCGATGGAATCCAGCAGGTGCCGCATCGTCTGCTGGGAAATGCTCATACGGCCGCCCGTGCGGTGGCTGAGGATCGCCGCCATCGGCGCCAGCAGGATCGGGCGGCGATCGACGCTGAGGCCGGGATCGGAGATGCGGAAATGATTGACCCACGAGATTTCCGGATAAAGCCGGACCACCTGGCGGAATGATAGAATGATGCCGATAGCCAGAACGCCGCCGATCAGTGCGTTGAGGCCGGGATTGGCCAGAAATGCCACCCAGATCTGCTTGTAGAGCACCACGACCAGCAGCCCGCACAGAATGAGAAACACCAGCATCCGGACCAGAAAGATGCGTGGCGACGACAGCTTGGTGGTGCTGATGTCTGCCGTGGAACTGGGTGCGGAGTTTTTCGCCATGGCGGGATCGTCATCCTTGTCGGGAGGAGATGTCAGGCATCAATATGGCACAGCGGGGGCGGGATAACAGACGGCATTGCAGTTTTCGAAGGAAAGCAGGAACTTCGGATTGAAACCCGGCGTGAATGCGAGCGTATTTCAAGCTGTCTGTCACACGATTGAGGGCTTTATGACTTGGTTTTTCCTGACCGCGCTGGTCGTGATGGCGATTGCTCTTTCGGTTTTGATGGCCGGTGCGTGGCTGGTGCAGCAGCGCACTGGAAATTCCGGGTGGGTGGATACCATCTGGACATTTTCGCTCGGGCTTGTCGGCGCAGTTGGCGCGCTGTGGCCGATGGCTGGTCAACCTGTGACGGCGCGGCAATGGCTGGTGGCAGCGCTGGTTGCGATCTGGTCGCTGCGGCTGGGCTCGCATATCGCCATGCGAACCGCAGGAATCACGGACGATCCGCGCTATGCGGCATTTGCGAAGGAGTGGGGCGTCGATTCCCCGCGCAAGATGTTCATATTTTTGCAGAACCAGGGTCTGGGTTCGATCCCGCTGGTGTTTGCAATCTTCGTCGCCGCGCACTTTCCATCGACGGAGTTACGGCTGCAGGACTACCTCGGCGCGCTGATTTTGTTCGGAGGAATCACCGGCGAAGCAATTGCCGACGCACAACTTGTGAAATTCCGCAGTGATCCCGCCAACAAAGGCAAGGTTTGCGATGTCGGACTTTGGGCATGGTCGCGTCATCCGAACTACTTTTTTGAATGGTTCGGCTGGCTGGCGTATCCGATGATTGCGATTGCACCCGACTACGGATGGGGTTGGCTGACGCTGCTCGGTCCGATCTTCATGTACTGGATTCTGGTACACGTCACCGGCATTCCTCCGCTGGAGGAACAGATGCTGCGCTCCAGGGGCGACGCCTATCGCGCATATCAGTCGCGCACCAGCAAGTTCTTCCTGCTGCCGCAGCGAAGCTGATTTTACAAAGCGACTTTCCGAAAGATATTGTTCCATGAGTGTCATCTCCAGGATTATCGATACCGCCGAGCGCGCGCCGCTTCCTGACATTATGATCCGCGCCGGTATCAATGCCTTGTGCTCGCGCACGGCATCGAGGCTCGCCAACGGCAACGCCGAAAGCGACGCGACCTTCGCGCGCGAGATGGCATCGCGCGCCGTTGCCGAACACACCGCCGATGCCAACGCCCAGCATTATGAAGTGCCCGCGGCTTTCTTTGCGAAGGTTCTCGGACCTCATCGCAAGTATTCGTCGTGCTTCTACAGCGATGCGAAATCGACGCTCCGGGAAGCCGAGGAAGAAGCGCTGCGCCAGACGGTTGCTCACGCGGAGCTTGCCGACGGGCAGGCGATTCTCGAGCTTGGCTGTGGATGGGGTTCGTTGTCGCTGTATATGGCGAGGCAGTTTCCGAACGCGAGAATCGTGGCGGTGTCGAACTCGCATTCGCAGCGTGCCTATATCGAGGGCGAAGCGGTGTCGCGTGGCCTCCGGAATCTGACTGTCATGACCCAGGACATGAATCAGTTCGACCCTCACCAGACGTTCGATCGCATCGTGTCGGTGGAAATGTTCGAGCACATGATGAACTGGCGCGCGCTGATGATGCGCGTGCGATCATGGCTGAAACCCGATGGCCGCTTCTTCATGCATATCTTCACGCACCGCGCGGGGACATATCTGTTCGATCGCGCCGACAAGGAGGACTGGATCGCCCAGCACTTCTTCACCGGAGGCGTGATGCCGAGCCACGGTCTTGTCCGGAGTTATGCGGACATTTTCGAGGTTGAGAGAGAATGGCGCTGGAACGGGGCGCATTACCAGCGCACGGCGCTCGACTGGCTGTCGAATTTCGATCGTCACCGCGGCGAGATCGAGAATGTGCTGCGCCCGGTTTATGGCGACGACACCCAGCTCTGGATGCGGCGATGGCGATGGTTTTTTCTCGCCACGGCCGGATTGTTCGGATACGCCGGCGGAACCGAATGGGGTGTCAGCCACTACCGGATGAAGAAGGCGTAGCGAAGCGAGGCAGAGTTCGTATCAGCCCAGCGGCTTGAGAATTTTCACCAGTTCACGCTGGATCGTTTCATTGCCGCACACGACATTGCCGGTTGTGAGCGCTGTGTCGTCGCCCTCGATGCCGCTGATGACGCCGCCGGCTTCGCGCACCATAATCAAGCCCGCCGCGATGTCCCAAGGCTGCAGGTTGCGCTCCCAGTAGCCGTCAAGACGGCCGGTTGCGACGAAAGCAAGATCGAGCGACGCCGCGCCGAAGCGGCGCAGGCCCGCGACGCGGTTCTGTATTTCCGTCATTTCGCGGCGCGACAGTTCGTGGTCGCCGCGTCCGATATGCGGCAGCCCGCATGCGATCACGCACTCGCTGAGTTGCTTGCGTCCCGCAACTCGCAGGCGCTGGTCGTTGAGGAAGGCACCCTTGCCGCGTTCGGCGATGTAAAGCTCCTCGTTGGCAGGGTTGTAGATCACGCCCGCGACGATCACGCCTTCGCGCTGCAATCCGATCGAGATCGCGAATTGCGGAATGCCGTGGAGGAAATTCGTGGTGCCGTCGAGCGGATCGACAATCCATGTGTTGGACTTGTCGGTGCCTTCGCGCGCGCCGCCTTCCTCGCCGAGGAAGCCGTAGCCGGGCCGCGCCTTCAGCAGATCGTCGTACAGCATCTGTTCGGCGCGCTTGTCGGCGAGCGACACGAAGTTCGCCGGACCCTTGAGGGAGACCTGAAGGTTCTCGATCTCGCCGAGATCGCGCTTGAGGCTGCGGCCAGCGCGGCGCGCGGCTTTGACCATGACGTTGATGAGCGCTGAATGAAGCATGCGTTCGGCTTGAAGAGACCCGTTGAGTGCGGATCTGGATGAAGGAGCGAGCTGACATGCTCGTGCGGGCTGTTCAGTATCGGGGCGTATTGGCGTCAAAGCGTATTGGCGTCAAGGGTATTGAGGCCCATCCGGCTCATTTGGTGCCGAACCACTTTTTGGCTGCATCCTCGGCTTTCTTCCGATCGTCCGAGGAAAGCTGGGCGAATTGTGCATCGAGGTCGGGATCGCCGTTGCCGGCGGTCTTTGCGATCAGATGCCATTTGAAGCCGTTGACCTTGTCCACCGGAACACCCAGTCCGTCGATCAGGATGCGCGCGAGGCGGTTCTGGGCGATCGGGCTGTTCTGTCGCGAGGCTCTGCCAAAGAGCGCGATCGCGGTGGGAACGTCCTTGGGCGTGCCGGTGCCGTTGAAGAGCGCGATGGCATACTCCACTTCGGCGTCGAGATTATCGACCATCGCCGCAGCGCGCAGCAGTCGAGCGGCTTCGGAGAGATTTTTCTCCACGCCGCGGCCTTCTTTGTAGAACGTCGCAAGCGCGTACTGGGCTTCAGGATTGCCGGCATTCGCCGCCTGACGAAACAGCTCCGCGGCGCGCTTCACGTCCTGTGGAAAGGTCTGGCCTTCGAGATAGAGCAGGCCGAGATTGTAGGCGGCTGCGGCCTTGCCGAGTTTGGCGGATGACGCCAGCAGCCGCGCGCCTTCCTCGCGATTGAGCGGGCCGCCGCGCCCGGCGATCTTCAGCATGCCGAGCGCGAACATCGCTTCGCGGTCGCCACGGTCCGCAGCTTGCTTGTACCATTCGGCGGCCTTGACGTCGTCGCGCTTGATGCCAAGCGCGTTGGAATAGAGTTCGCCGAGCAGCGTCATCGATTTGGGATCGCTGAATTCCTGCGCGCGCTTCAACGCGATATTGAATGCGGTGCGATAGAGCCCCTGCTGATAGGCGCCGTAGGCGAGGTCGGCGTTTGGATCGTCAGGCACCGCCGGCGTGGCGGGAGGCACCGCTGTTTTCGCCGGCGCGCTTTTCTTTTGAGCGGATGGCGCAGGCGTTTCTGCCTTTGGTGCGGCTTTCGGCTTTGCAGGCTTTGCTGCCGGAGGTTTTGCAGGCTGGATCGGTTCTGGAAAAGGATTTGCCTGCTGTGCGGACACGCTTGCGGCGAACACGGCGACGCCAACGGCGACCGTCGCAAGATGTATTGCGACAATGGCTGCAACAGAAGTTGCACGGCGAAGCGCGGTCATCGCGGTTCTATCCCTCTCTGACCGCATTTTTTCCAAATGCGGTCTCAAAGCTTTTTGCGATCGTCTCGCTGGCTTCCATCAGCGCCGCTTGAGCCCCGCGCGAATCCTGCCAGATGAAATCGCCAACCAGAATAAAATCAGCACCCGCCGATGCGAACAGGCCGGCTTCTTCCAGTGTCGCGGCAAAGCCGACGCAGGGCGGTTCGAAGATTTCCGCCCACCACTGCAGCCGCTCGAAGATGGCCTCGGACGAGGGCCGCTCGCCGTCCTCGCCGGGCTCGCCGAACAGCACATAGTCCACACCGGATTCTCCGGCCATCATCGCATCGTGTCGGGTATTCAATCCACCAACGCCCAGAATACGATCGGGTTTCAGTGTCGAAAGTGCGTCTTCCATCGCCGCTACGTCGTTGATGTTCGCGCCGTCCGCG
This sequence comes from Pseudomonadota bacterium, assembly GCA_040386115.1. Taxonomy (GTDB): domain Bacteria; phylum Pseudomonadota; class Alphaproteobacteria; order Rhizobiales; family Xanthobacteraceae; genus Afipia. The sequence continues at coordinate 22,286 of JAZKGC010000044.1, read as the reverse complement.
CCTGCGCGAGCAACCAGTTCGAAGTGACCGTCGAGCAGCAGTGCCGCGCCGGCATTTTGAATAGCAGGTGCGAGCGTCTTGGTGCATTTGATGATGCTGCGTTCGTCGGTCGCCTCAAATCTCAGCAGCACTGCAGCTACGTCCGCTGCCGCCAGCAATTCAGGGAGCGCCGCTGCGATCGTCGATGGATCGGCGATCGGCGGCGTCGCGAGATAAAGCCGGGGCGCGGGACGCGGAGGAACTGGTTTCGGTTTGGTGGCCATGATGTCGGTGTGGTGCCCCCGGACTGCGGCCAAAAGAGGGGCGGGACGGTCCCGCCGTTTCAGCGCGTCATGCGATCTTCGGATTGAGCTCGCCCTTGGCGTAGCGCTGCGCCATCTGGGCGGTGGTCAGCACTTTCTTGATCTTGCTGGCCTGACCGGCGGTATTGAATTCCTGAAGCCGCTGCTTGCAGAGCTTGGTCATCGCCTCCATCGCCGGCTTGAGATACTTGCGCGGATCGAACTCGCTGGGGTTCTCGGTAAGAACCTTGCGGATTTGTCCCGTCATCGCCATGCGGTTGTCGGTGTCGATGTTGATCTTGCGCACGCCATGTTTGATGCCACGCTGAATTTCGGCGACCGGGACGCCCCAGGTCGGCTTCATCTGACCGCCAAATTTGTTGATGATCTCTTGCAGATCCTGCGGCACCGACGATGAGCCGTGCATGACAAGATGCGTATTGGGCAGCTTGCGGTGGATTTCCTCGATCACGTTCATCGCCAGAATGTTGCCGTCCGGCTTGCGCGTGAATTTGTACGCGCCGTGCGACGTGCCCATGGCGATCGCCAGCGCATCGACTTGCGTTTCCTTGACGAACTTTACGGCCTCGTCCGGATTGGTCAGAAGCTGATCGTGTGACAGCTTGCCCTCAAAACCGTGACCATCTTCCTTCTCGCCTTCGCCGCTTTCGAGCGAACCGAGCACGCCGAGTTCGCCTTCCACCGAAATGCCGCCGAGATGCGCCATGTCGGTGACGGTCTTGGTCACGCCGACATTGTAGTCCCAGTCGCCCGGCGTCTTGCCGTCGGCTTTCAGCGAACCGTCCATCATCACGGAGGTAAAGCCGGCCTGAATGGCCGTCATGCAGGTCGCGGGTTCGTTGCCGTGATCGAGATGCACGCACACCGGAATCTGCGGATAGATTTCTGTCACCGCGTCCATCATGTGCTTCAGCATCACGTCGTTGGCATAGGAACGCGCACCGCGCGACGCCTGGATAATGACCGGCGCATCGACGCTGGAGGCCGCTTCCATGATCGCGAGCGCCTGTTCCATGTTGTTGATGTTGAAGGCTGGCACGCCGTAGTCGTGTTCCGCCGCGTGGTCCAGCAATTGTCGCAACGTGATGCGAGCCATGAATGTTTATTCTCCGCGTTTTTAGGGACAGCGCCTTCGGCGCCAGATCCGGTTAAAATCTAGCGTACTCTTAAAACCTCGACGCCGGGCAATGGTTTCCCTTCCATCCACTCCAGAAAGGCACCGCCTGCGGTTGAAACGTAAGTGAAATCATCTGCGACGCCAGCGTGGTTCAACGCCGCAACGGTGTCGCCGCCGCCGGCGACCGAAACAAGTTTGCCATCGCGGGTGCGTCCGGCCGCGTGGCGCGCCGCTTGTACCGTTCCTCGGTCGAAAGGCTTGATTTCGAACGCGCCGAGCGGGCCGTTCCAGACCACCGTTGCGGCGTCGTCAAAGGCCGCGCGAACGAGATCGACGGATTTCGGGCCGACGTCCAGGATCATGGCATCCTGCGGCACGGCATCGAGGCCGCAGGCATAAGATTCTGCGTGTGCCGTGAACTCGCGCGCAACGATGGCATCGACCGGCAGAATGACTGCGCACTTCGCGGCTTTGGCCTTTTCGAGAATGCGCAACGCCGTCGGCGCGAGGTCTTTTTCGCAAAGCGATTTGCCGACATCGAAGCCCTGCGCATGCAGGAATGTGTTGGCCATGCCGCCGCCGATCACCAGCGCATCGACCTTGGTGACGAGATTCTCAAGAAGGTCGAGCTTGGTCGAGACCTTTGCGCCGCCGATCACCGCGATCACCGGATGCGTCGGCGCTTCCAGCGCCTTGGTCAGCGCGTCGAGTTCGGCCTGCATGGAACGCCCGGCATAGGCCGGCAGCACATGGCCGAGGCCTTCGGTGGAGGCATGCGCGCGATGCGCGGTGGAGAATGCATCGTTGACCCAGACGTCACCGAGCTTCGCCAGTTCGGCAACGAACGCCGGATCGTTTTTTTCTTCGCCTTTGTGAAAGCGGGTGTTTTCCAGGCATACGATGTCGCCGTCTTTCATCGCAGCGACAGCCGCCTGCGCCTTCTCGCCGATGCAGTCGCCGACGAACTCGACGTGCCGGCGAAGCAGATAGGCGAGCATGATCGCGACCGGCTTGAGCGACTCCTTTGCATCGATACCTTTTGGCCGCCCGAAATGCGAAAGCAGAATGACCTTGCCGTCCCGCTCCGCGATCTCGATGATGGTCTTGGCCACGCGTTCGAGGCGCGTGGAATCCGACACGCGGCCATTGTCCATCGGTACGTTGAGGTCCACGCGCAGCAGTACGCGTTTGCCCTTCACATCGACGTCATCGAGGGTGCGAAATCCGGACATCAGAACTCGTTTTGGTGGTGACGCCGCAATGCCGGCGTCAGATCAGCTTGCTCATGGCCGCGGCGGTATCCGCCATGCGGTTGGAGAAGCCCCACTCGTTGTCGTACCACGACAGGACGCGCACCAGCGTGCCGCCCTGAACCTTGGTCTGGTCCATGGCAAAGGTCGATGAATGCGGATCGTGGTTGAAGTCGATCGAGACGTTCGGGGCGTCGGTATAGCCGAGAATGCCCTTCAATTCCTGAGCGGCGGCACGCTTGATGGCGTCGTTGATCTCTTCCCTGGTCGTCGCGCGCTTTGCAACGATCTTGAGATCGATCACCGACACATTCGGCGTCGGCACCCGGATGGCAACGCCGTCGAGCTTGCCCTGAAGCTCGGGCAACACGAGGCCGATGGCCTTCGCGGCACCCGTGGAGGTCGGGATCATGGACAGCGCTGCGGCGCGGCCGCGATACAGATCGCTGTGCATGGTGTCGAGGGTCGGCTGGTCGCCGGTGTAGGCGTGGATCGTGGTCATGAAGCCGGTCTCGATGCCGACGGTGTCATTCAGCACCTTGGCGACCGGCGCGAGACAGTTGGTGGTGCACGAGCCGTTCGAGACGACGAGATGATCCCTGGTGAGCTTGTCGTGGTTGACACCGAACACGATGGTCGCATCCGCGCCGTCGGAGGGTGCCGACACCAGCACGCGCTTTGCGCCCGCAGTGAGATGCGCCGACGCCTTGGCCTTGGCGCTGAAGATCCCGGTGCATTCCAACGCGATGTCGATGCCGAGTTCCTTCCACGGCAGCGTCGCCGGATCGCGCACGGCGGTGACCTTGATCTTGCCATGGCCGAGATCGATCGAATCGCCATCGACTGTCACGGTGCCGGGAAAACGGCCGTGCACCGAATCATAGCGGAGCAAGTGGGCGTTGGTCTCGACCGGCCCGAGGTCATTGATGGCGACGACCTGGATGTCGGTGCGCTTGGACTCGTGGATGGCACGCAGAATGTTGCGGCCGATTCGGCCAAATCCATTGATCGCGACCCGGACAGCCATTTAAGTTCTCCTCAAAGCTCGAAAATGATGATTTTCGAGGCGGTTTTTGCCCCGAATGACGCCACGATGCAATCTCCCGGAAACCCGAAGTTTCAGGCAGGGTTATCAGGCTTCAGAGCTGGGCCTGCGCAGCTTCCGCGACGGCTTCGGGCGTGATGCCGAAATGCCGATACAATTCCTTGTAGGGGGCGCTGGCGCCAAATCCGGCCATGCCCACGAAAATCCCATTCGAACCGATCACGGCGTCCCAGCCCTGACGGATCGCTGCCTCGACGGCGATCTTGACCGGTGCCTTGCCGATGATCGCGGCCTTCCTGGCCTCTGGCAGATCCAGTAGCAGGTCCATGCACGGTACCGACACCACCCGCGTCGGAATGCCGCGTGCGGCGAGCAGCTTCTGCGCCTCGACCGCGAGCGAAACTTCCGAGCCGGTTGCGAAGATCGAGACTTTCGCCTCGCCGTCCGCTTTGGAGATTTCATAGGCTCCGTCAGCGGACTTGTTCTCGGTGTCGTTGGTGAGGCGCAACTGCGGCAGGTTCTGACGCGTCAGCGCCAGCACGCTCGGGCGGTCCTTTGCCTCCAGGGCGAGCTGCCAGCATTCCAGCGTCTCGACGGTATCGCAGGGACGGAACACGTTGCAGTTCGGGATCGCGCGCAGGGCGGCCAGATGCTCGACCGGCTGATGGGTCGGGCCGTCCTCGCCAAGCCCGATCGAATCGTGGGTGAGGACGTGAATCGCCCGCTCGCCCATTAGTGCGGCAAGCCGAAGCGCCGGGCGCAAGTAATCCGAGAACACGAGGAACGTGCCGGAATAGGGGATCAGGCCGCCATGCAGCGCCATGCCGTTCATGGCCGCGGCCATGCCGTGCTCGCGGATGCCGTAGTTCACGTAACGTCCGCCGTAGTTGTTGGCGGAGACGGCGACCATACCCTTGACGCGGGTGTTGTTGGAGCCGGTCAAATCCGCAGAGCCGCCGATCATTTCCGGCACCGCCGCGCAGAGAACTTCCAGCGCCTGTTCGGAAGCGGTGCGGGTGGCGATTTCTTTCGGCGTGGCTGCGAGCGATGCTTTCATTGCCGCAACCGCGTCAGCAAGCGCCTTCGCGGGCAATTCGCCTTTCATGCGGCGGTCGAATTCGGATCGCACTCCCGCGTCCTTCACCGAGAAGGTCTTGGTCCAAGCCGCGTGCGCTGTCCGGCCGCGCGCTCCTGCCGCGCGCCACGCATCCAGAATGTCTTGCGGAATTTCGAACGGCGCTGCGTCCCATTTCAGATTCTTGCGCGCACCGGCGATCTCGTCCGCGCCGAGCGGCGAGCCGTGGGATTTTTCAGAACCAGCCTTGTTGGGCGCGCCGAAGCCGATCACGGTCTTGCACGCGATCAGGGTCGGGCTGCCGGATGTCTGCGCGCGAGTGAGGGCATCCGCAATGGCCTTCGGATCGTGGCCATCGATGCGCTCCGCCGCCCAGCCGGCCGCTTCGAAACGCTTCACCTGATCGACCGAATCCGACAGCGAAATCGCGCCGTCGATGGAAATGCCGTTGTCGTCGAACAGCACGATCAGTTTGTTGAGCTTGAGATGTCCCGCGAAAGCAATGGCTTCCTGGCTGATGCCTTCCATCAGGTCGCCGTCTGACGCGAGCACATAGGTGTGGTGATCGACGATATCGCCGCCGAACTCAGCTGCCATGCGGCGCTCCGCGAGCGCCATGCCGACAGCGGTGGCGATGCCCTGACCCAGCGGGCCGGTGGTGGTCTCGATGCCCGGCGTGATGAAGTTTTCAGGATGGCCCGGCGTCAGCGATCCGAGCTGACGGAAATTCTTGATCTGGTCGATGGTCATCGACGTGTTGCCGGTGAGATACAGCAGCGCATAAAGCAACATCGAGCCGTGACCGGCGGAGAGCACGAAGCGGTCGCGATCCGGCCATTTGGCGTCGCCGGCGTCGAATTTCAGAAATTGCGTGAACAGCACGGTAGCGACATCCGCGGCGCCCATCGGAAGGCCCGGATGGCCCGATTTCGCCTTCTCGACGGCGTCCATGGCGAGAGCGCGAATCGCATTTGCCATACGTGAAGGATCGACGCGCGTAGTCATGAAGCACCCGCCTGAGATTCGGTGTGGGAAGGTTCCGCGCAGTTCAAATGACGCGGGGGGAGGCCAACTAAGGCGGTGGATAGCACCTGAAACCCCTGAGTCCAAGGGCATCCGGCTCCTCTGCGCGCCGCAAATTCGCTTTGTGTGCATAGCTTGGAGCCGGCGTTGCGCTTGGCTCTTTTGGGACGTAAATTTCCGGGCCTAAATGCTTGCCGGTTCGCTGCTTTTGCGGTGCCGGCCATACCCAATTAAGGCCGCCGTTCCGCTATGAGTGACCGCACCGCCAACGGTTTTGCCAATCGGGATCCCGCAATTCCCGGGCCGAGCGACATCGAGATCGCCACGCGGCGGCTGGCGGCTGCCCTCGATGCGCTTGAAAGTGCCGTCGAACGCCGGGGCGAATCCGATCGCTCCGAGGACGAACTCGCTGCACGGATTCAGGCTCTGGGATCGGATCGCTCGCGGCTTGCCAACGAACTCGACGGAACGCTTGTGCGGTCGCGCGCGCTGGAGCGCGCCAATAGGGAGATCGCCGAACGGCTCGACGTTGCCATCGACACCATTCGCTCCGTCATCGATTCCGGAGACTAGTGTGGTGGTTCGCACGTCCGCATTATTGTTACGGCGCTCTCGATTGCGGACGTGCGAACCAAAACCACGCTAGAATTTATAACCGCCAGCGTCCTTCGAAGCCGAAGTTCGCTCAAGGACGCGCTGCAGAATGAAGCGAACTTCGGATTCAGGACACTGACCATGAGCCACATCAACGTCACCATCAATGGCCGGCAGTATCGCATGGCCTGCGAGGCAGGGCAGGAGAACCGGCTGCTGCGGCTGGCCGAAAGCCTCGAAGCGCGCGTCTCCAATCTGCGCGGCAAGTTTGGCGAGATCGGCGACCAGCGGCTGACCGTGATGGCTGCTCTCACCGTGGCCGATGAGCTGGTGGATGCCGGGCAGCGCATTCTCAGTCTCGAGGAAGAGCTTGCGGCCCTGCGCGACGTTCGCGTTGTTGCGGCGGAACGAGCCCGTGTGACGCAGACGGCGGTGGCCAATGCGCTGAATTCAGCCTCGGATCGCATCGAAAAGATGACGCACGAGTTGAACCGGCCGGCGCGCAACGGCATCGCGCTCGGCTAGGGCGCGCTCAGGAATTGCATACCCTCATTCTCGACATGCGGGTGGGTACCCGCTTCCGGGAAGATTGTGCCCCAAAATTAAACTTGTCTCCGAAGCGCTGGCGGACACCCGATATCGTAGCTACATTGTCTGGGCGAAGCTGTGTCGCGCGTCAGAAGCCATAATATCCCCGGGGCCTTATCGATCCTCACGGGAACTGTCCCTGGCCGGGTTCGTGGATCCGGTCACATGGTGCCCACCTACTTTCGTAGGTGCTCCGGGATCGAGTGCTTCAACGGCCATCGCGGCTTCGCACTTTTAATTTTCCGGCATGAGATCGGTCAGAATGCCCGGGTTTGTCCCGGCTTCCATGGTGGTGAATGGATTCTTCCCAAGACTTGAAGGACGAACTTCGCCGCCGCGCCCTCGCGCGGCGCGATACGCTCACCGTCGAGCAGCGGGTCGATGCGGCGAAAGCCATTGCTGCGATCTCGTTGCCGGTTGAATTGCCGCTCGGAACCATCGTCGCGGGCTATTCGCCGATCAACAGCGAGATCGATCCGTTTCCGTTGATGCAGGCGCTTGCGAAAAAGAACGCGGAACTGGCGCTGCCCGTCATCATCGAGCGCAACCGGCCGCTGATCTTCCGCTCATGGTCGCCGGAAGAAGGTTTGGTGCGGGGGCAATATGGAATTTTTCAGCCCTCATCCGACGAACCCGAAGTCGATCCCGACATTGTGCTGGTGCCGCTCGCGGCATTCGACCGTGCCGGTCATCGCATCGGTTATGGCAGGGGATATTACGACCGGACGCTGCAAAATCTGCGCGCCATGAAAAGGATCACCGTCATCGGAGTCGCGTTCGCAGTGCAGGAAATCGAAGTCGTGCCGGCATTGGCCCACGACGAACAGCTCGATTGTGTGCTAACGGAGCGCGGATTGATCGATCTGCGGAGATTATAATTGCGTATTCTGTTTATTGGCGATGTGGTGGGACGAAGCGGACGCACGGCCGTGACCGAAACCTTGCCGGGCCTCATTCGCGACTGGAAACTCGATCTCGTGGTCGTGAATGGCGAGAACGCCGCCGGCGGCTTCGGCATCACCGAAGTCATCTATCAGGAACTGCTGGATGCGGGCGCGGATGCCGTTACGCTCGGCAATCATTCGTGGGATCAACGCGAAGCGCTGGTGTTTATCGAGCGCGCGCCGCGCCTGATCCGTCCGGTGAATTTCCCGCCCGGCACGCCCGGCCGCGGCGCCGCGCTGGTTGAGACCAAGACCGGCAAGCGCGCGCTTGTCGTCAACGGCATCGGGCGCATCTTCATGCAGCCGTTCGATGATCCGTTCACGACTATCGATCGTGAACTAAATGCGTGTCCGCTGCGCGAGGCCGTCGATGCGGTCGTGGTCGATTTCCACGCCGAGGCGTCGAGCGAGAAGCAGGCCATTGGCTATTTCTGCGACGGTCGCGCGAGCCTCGTGGTCGGAACGCACACCCATGTGCCGACATCCGATCATCGCATTCTTCCGGGCGGCACGGCTTACATGACGGATGCCGGCATGACCGGCGATTATCAATCCATCATCGGCATGGAACGGGACGAACCGCTGGGACGGTTTCTGCGCGGCTATCCGGCGGGCCGCTTTGAGCCGGCCGATGGCGTGGCGACACTGAGCGGTGTTGCGGTCGAGACCGATGACGCGACGGGCCTGGCAATGCACGTCGCGCCGGTGCGGATCGGCCCGCTGCTGGATCGCGCCGTGCCGGATTTCTGGATCTGATAAAATCCCTAAATCTTGTAGGCCGTCCTGAATCCGCCCCAATGGCGGCCATTGACGCGGATCGGCACGTCGATCTCGCGCATCATCACGGTCTTGCCGTTGCCCATGTCGCGGGCGTAGCTCTGGATCAGATATGAACGGATATTGCGGCCGGCAGCCAGTCCCGCAGCGTCGTTGAAGATGCGGCGGTTGCGTGCGTTCGCCGTATTCCAGGTGACGTCGCCAGCGCGCTGCCGTTGTGAGTAGATTTTGTTGTGCACGGGCAGGTAACCGTTGCGGTCGATTGCGACGCTGAAGGCAAGCCGGGGGTCTCGCGCAAGAAACGCTTCCTGAAAATCAGGCAGCGCGCGGTCAGCCCAGTCGAGGAATCGCGTGCGGTGTTGAACCGGCTCCGACCCTTCGATCTTGATATAATTCTCGTCGAACAGATCTTCCGCGGTGATGTCGCCTCTGGCGACCGCGCCCTCGAATATCTTCGTCATGGCATCGCCGGCTTCCATGGCGCGGGTGACGAACTCGGTGTTTTCGTCGTGGATGCTCCACACCTTGTCTTCGATCCTGTCCTTCAACGCAGCGTTGGGGGATGCGAATTCGGCCTGCACGCCCGCGGCGGTGCGCTCCATCACGCGAATATCGCAAGGTCCAATGTCTTCCAGCGTTGCCTTGAGCGGCTGATGCAGCGGAATCGCATCGGTTCCCGCGCCAACAATCAGCATCCCTGCCAGTGACAGTTCGAAGACCTCGGCGTGGAACGGCGAAGGACGTGTCTCTATGTCAATCCGAAGGCGGCACGGCATCCGCTCGGCCTTGCGTTCTTCGCCCTCGTTTTGACGCAGCAGGACGGCGCAGCGCGTCTTCAGCTTCTCGGCGAACATCGTCACGGCCTTGCCGGCCTGCGCGACGGTTACGCCATGAGCCTCGGCTTCCCTGGCGGCGCTGTCGATTTCAGCGCTGCTCGCGGTGACGGAGACAATGAACTTCGTTGCCGACGCTGCGTTCTGCGTGATCTCGCCGGTGGTCTGGTTCTGTTCGGCCACCGCGCCGTTGACGTGCTCGAACACCGGCTTTATGGCGTCAATCGCGGTGGTGATGCGGTGCACCGCGTCGAACGACGTCGCGGCGTCTTGCTGCAAAGCGTCAATCTTCTTCTTGATCTCTTCGGTCGCGTGCTGGGTCTGCACGGCGAGCGCCTTCACTTCGGAGGCGACCACCGCGAATCCCTTGCCGGCTGAACCGGCGCGTGCGGCTTCGATGGTGGAATTCAGCGCGAGCAGCGTCGTCTGCTTGGCGATGCTCGCGATCAGGTTGACTACGTTGCCGATGGCGGCTGACGATTCGCGCAGGCGTTCGACGTTGAGGCTGGCTTCCTTGGCGGCAGCACTGGCCTCGTCGGCGAGTTTGCTGGCGTCGCGCACCTGCGTGCCGATGCCGTAGGCTGACTGGGTGAATTTTTCTGCCGCCTGCGTAAATGTCTCGGCGGTGGTCTGGGCGTCGCTGGTGCGGTCGGTCAATGCGTCAGCGCGATGCCGGATGGCGGAAAGGGTGGTCGCGGTCGATTGCGCGCCGCTGGCAACCGAACTGGCCGCGCGCTCCAACTGGCGGACCATCGCCACCAGTTCGAGTTCGAGCAATTCAAGGATTTCGCGGGCCGAATCATGGTCCGGGATTGCGGGGAGTTCCGATGCCGTAACTGGCGCTTGTTCAGGAGAAATAGCCAGCGTTGCCTGGTCTGGCAGCCGCTTTCGAAAAAGGCTGAACGCCATGAGGACTCTCTGGGATATGAGTAATATTTGGGGCAGTGTCTCATCCCGGCGTGAAATCATGGTTAATTCCTACCGCCCTGGGATTCTCAATTCCCACACCTGCGTACCTGAAACGTCCGCGTTTGCCTTTAATTTTGCCCGACGCGGGCCTATAAACCCGCGCCGCCGGATCATTCCCGTTAACTGAACTGGCACCGATTCCCGCGACCCAAGAGACGACCCAAGAGAGACCTGCATGGCCGGCCATTCCCAGTTCAAGAACATCATGCACCGCAAGGGCAAGCAGGACGCCATGAAGTCCAAGCTGTTCGGCAAGCTTGCGCGGGAAATCACCGTCGCTGCCAAGCTCGGCACGCCGGACCCTGCGATGAATGCACGCCTGCGTGCGGCGGTGGTCGCAGCTCGGGTAGAGAACATGCCGCGCGACAACATCGAGCGCGCCATCAAGAAGGCGACCGGCACCGAGAGCGAGAGCTACGACGAGATTCGTTACGAGGGTTATGGCCCCGGCGGGGTTGCCGTGATCGTCGAGGCGCTGACGGACAATCGCAACCGCGCCGCATCCGACATTCGCTCCTATTTCACCAAGTCCGGCGGCAACCTCGGCGAAACCGGCTCGGTGGCCTTCATGTTCGATCGCCTCGGTATCATCGAATACGACGCCAAGGTCGCATCCGACGACGCCATGCTCGAGGCGGCGATCGAGGCGGGCGCGGACGATGTCGCCTCCAGCGAGAGCGGGCATGAAGTCTATGCGTCGCAGGAAACATTTCGCGAGGTGGCCAAGGGGCTGGAAGCGAAGTTCGGGGAACCGCGCAAGGCAGCGCTCACCTGGAAGCCGCATAACACCATCGCGGTCGATGACGAGACCGGCGAGAAACTGTTCAAGCTGCTCGACCTGTTGAACGAGCATGACGACGTCCAGAACGTCTATGCGAATTTCGAGGTGTCGGACGCGCTCGCGGCGAAGATGAGCGCCTGATCCGGCCCTTGTTGCACTGGGCATGGGACCGGGGCGGCAGTATCAATGCTCCATGACACCTTTGCCGATTCGCCCAACCGTCCGCATTCTGGGGATTGATCCGGGCCTGCGCCGGACCGGCTGGGGTGTAATCGATGTCGATGGCAACCGGCTGATATATGTCGGATGCGGCTCGGTGGAATCCCGTGAGGCGTCGCCGCTGGCCGAGCGGCTGCTCGCGATCCATGAAGGGCTTGCCCGCGTCCTTGGCGATTTCAAACCTGCCGAAGCCGCCGTTGAGCAAACCTTTGTCAATCGCGATGGCGCATCGACCCTCAAGCTTGGTCAGGCGCGCGGCGTCGCCATGCTGGCGCCCGCGATGTTTGGAATTCCGGTTGCGGAGTACGCTCCCAATCAGGTGAAGAAGACCGTGGTTGGTGCGGGCCACGCCGACAAGAACCAGATCCGCGTCATGCTTGGTGTCTTGCTGCCGAAGGCCAATCCCGAAACGCCAGACGCAGCCGATGCGCTTGCGATCGCCATCACGCACGCCCATCACCGGAACAGCGCATTGTTGAAATTGAGAGTCGCGGGCGCATGATTGGCAAGCTCAAGGGTTTGATCGATTCCTACGGCGAGGACTATGTCATCCTCGACGTGCAGGGCGTCGGCTATCAAGTTCACTGTTCGGCGCGCACGCTGCAGGCTCTGCCGCAGCAAGGTGAGGCAGCGGTGCTGTCCATCGAGACTTATGTGCGCGAAGACCAGATCAAGCTGTTTGGCTTTCGCAGCGACATGGAGCGCGAGTGGTTCCGCTTGCTGCAGACCGTGCAGGGCGTCGGCGCGAAAGTGGCGCTCGCGGTGCTCAGCACCTTGCCGCCATCCGATCTCGCCAATGCGATTGCATTGCGCGACAAGGCCGCCGTGGCGCGCACGCCCGGCGTGGGGCCGAAAGTGGCCGAGCGCATCGTCACCGAACTGAAGGACAAGACGCCGGCTTTCACGAACCTCGATCCGGCGGTCGTGCTTCTGTCGGGCGCGCTGGACGAGAATCGTGCGCCGCGTCCTGTCACCGACGCGATTTCGGCATTGGTCAATCTTGGCTACGGCCAGCCGCAGGCGGCAGCGGCCATCGCGGCGGCTTCGCGCAGCGCAGGGGAGGGTGCCGAGACCGCGCAACTCATCCGTCTCGGTTTGAAGGAGTTGTCGAAGTGACCGGCATTGCCACCGATGCAACGGGCGGCCGGGCAAGCCTCAAACGCTTCGCGCGATTTCTCGGCATCGTCGCGATCTTCACCATTGCCGGTCCTCTGACCATTGCGGCGATTGTCTCGCTGCTCGTCATCTCGCTCGGCGCGCCGTTGTTGCAATTGCTGCTCGCGATCGCGGATCTGGATGCGTTGCGCACGGTGGCCTCGTTCGCGGCGTGGCTGCTGGCGGCGGTTGCTATCCTCGCGTCGTTTCTGCCGTCGGTCGCCGCAGGGATCATTTTTGCATGGACCGCGATCTACGCGCACATCAACGCCATCTGGATGGCATGGATCGCGGCGCTCATCGCGGTCATCGGATTTGTGATATTCGGCATGTTCATCAGGCCGACGGAATCCTCAGCGCTAATCCTGCCCAGTGTGCAGTCGTGGTCGCAGGCGTTGTCGCTGTCGGTGATGCTGGGCGTCCTGGCATTTTTGGCAGCGAGTTTCTGCTGGTGGCTTGCCCGCCCGCTCCATCGGGTTAAACATAGGCCATGACCTCGCCCCGCATCGTCACTCCCGAGCGCCGCGCCGACGACATTGGCGACACCTCGCTGCGCCCGCAGAATCTTTCGGAATTCGTCGGCCAGCAGCAGGCGCGCGCCAATCTGTCGATTTTTATCGAGGCCGCTCGCAAGCGCAACGAGGCGCTCGATCATGTGTTGTTTGTCGGTCCTCCTGGACTCGGTAAAACGACCTTGGCGCAGATTGTGGCGCGCGAACTTGGCGTCGGCTTCCGCGCCACCTCAGGTCCGGTGATTGCCAAGGCCGGCGATCTTGCGGCGCTGCTCACCAATCTCGAAGAGCGCGATGTCTTGTTTATCGATGAAATCCACAGGCTCAGCCCGGCCGTGGAAGAAATTCTTTATCCCGCGATGGAGGATTTTCAGCTCGATCTCATCATCGGAGAGGGACCGGCGGCACGCTCTGTGAAGATCGATCTCGCGAAATTCACGCTGGTCGGCGCGACCACGCGCGCGGGACTTTTAACCAACCCGCTCCGCGACCGTTTCGGCATTCCGGTGCGGCTTAATTTCTATACCGAGGAAGAGCTGGAAAAAATCGTGACGCGCGGTGCGCGCGTCCTCAACATCGGCATGACCGCCGATGGCGCCAACGAAATAGCGCGCCGCGCGCGCGGCACCCCGCGCATTGCTGGACGCCTGTTGCGCCGTGTGCGCGACTTTGCATCCGCAGCCGACGCCAATGCCATCGACCGCAAAATCGCCGACAACGCGCTCGGCGCGCTCGAAGTTGACAAGGCGGGGCTGGACGCGATGGACCGGCGGTATCTGACCACGATTGCCATGCATTACGGCGGCGGGCCGGTGGGGGTAGAGACGCTGGCGGCGGCATTGTCCGAGCCGCGCGATGCTATCGAGGACATCATCGAACCGTTTCTGATTCAGTGCGGCTATCTTCAGCGCACGCCGCGCGGCCGGCTTTTGACGTCGCATGCGTTCAAGCATCTCGGGCTTGCCGAGCCGTCGCGTGACCCGGCACAGTTCGGCATGTTCGAGAAGGAAGATGAGTAATCCTGCGATGACGGAGCAATATCTTCATGCGCTCGACGGCAGAATAATTGACGGCAAACACGTGATGCAGGCGCGCGTCTATTACGAGGACACCGATTTCACCGGCATCGTCTATCACGCAAATTATCTGCGTTTCATGGAGCGGGGCCGCACCAATTATTTGCGTTTGCTCGGTGCGGATCAGCATGCGCTGTTCGCGGAAGCCGAAAACGAAGCGCCGGGCTTCGCTTTCGTGGTGCGCACAATGCAAATCGATTATCTCAAGCCGGCGCGGATGGACGACATACTCGAGATCGTGACGTTGCCGGCGGAGATCAAGGGAGCATCGATTACGCTCGCGCAGGAGGTGCGACGGGGCGGAGACATTCTCGTCGAGGCGAAGGTCAAGGTCGCGTTCGTGTCCGGCGGCCGGGCGCGGCCGATTCCGAAAGCGTTACGTTTAGCTATGGCGACCGACCGCGAACGATATGATATGAAGGCCGCGCCGGGTGGATGACATGCTGTTGCTGACACCACACGTGTCATTGACGATGCCGATGGAGTAAGTTGAATGTCGCGGCCGCCGTTTCCGCCTTTCACGAAAGAGACTGCCGCGCAGAAGGCCCGCATGGCAGAGGACGCCTGGAATTCGCGCGATCCTGCGCGTGTCGCGCTTGCCTACACTGAAGACAGCGTATGGCGAAACCGCTCGGAGTTTTTGCAGGGCCGCGGGGCAATCGAGGCGTTTCTCAAGCGCAAATGGGCGAAGGAGCAGGACTATCGGCTCATCAAGGAATTGTGGGCGTTCGACGACAATCACATCGCCGTGCGTTTTCAGTACGAATGGCATGACGGCAACGGCCAGTGGTATCGCTCTTATGGCAACGAGAACTGGCAGTTCGATGCGGCGGGTCTCATGGAGCGCCGCGAGGCCAGCATCAACGATGTGGCAATCAAGGAAAACGAGCGCCGCTTCACGTGGCCGGCGTCTGGGCCGCGGCCCGCGGATCATCCGGGTCTCGAGAACAGCCCGCGCTAACACCAGGGTGAAAGAGCTGCGGCACCAAAGAGATTAAATGCCGCCGCCGAAGTTCATCGCAGTCATTCACGCAGCTTTATGGCGCGCGACTTCTGCCTGATAGAGCACCATTTCCTCCGCCAGCGCCCTGGAGACGCTGGGACGCTTGCGCAGACGGCTCAGATATTCCTTCACGTTCGGCCACTTCGCGACATCGATCTGCGGCGTGGCCACGCTCCAGTTCAGCACCGTCACGAGATAGGCGTCGGCGACGGTGAAACGCTCGAGCAGGAATTCGCGGCCCTCGAGACAGGCATTGAGATAGTCGAGCCGCGAGAGACCCTTCTTGAGCGCGTAGGCATGCACTTCGGGCGGTGCCTTGCGGTCAAGCAGCGCTCCGAACAGCCCCTTGTGCAATTCAGTGCCGATGAAGCACAGCCACTGATGCAGGCGCGCCCGCTCGCGGTCGTTCGACGCCGTAATATTGGCTCCCGGAAAGCGGTTCGCGACATACTGAAGGATAGCGGCGTTCTCGGTGAGAATGTCGCCATCCTCGGTGCGCAATGTCGGCACCAGCCCGAGCGGATTTACAGCAAGGAAGTCCGTGTCGCTCGCAAGTACGCGTTTGGTTTTGGGATCGACTTCCAGGAAACTGGCGCTTTCGCCGGCTTCGTAGAGCGCGACGCGTGTTGCCATCGAACAGGCCAGTGGTGAAAAATACAGCTCCATCGGTTTGTCTCCTCGGTTTGCGAAATTGTTGTGCTGCTGAACATCCGGTATTGATTTTTATACCGTTTCGCATAAATTAAATCCGGTCAAGAGAATTTCTTGCGATATGGTACAAAAAAAGAATAATTCATCCCCGTCGGTGCCCGAAGCGACGAAAAAGCGCGGGCGTCCGCGCGCGTTCGCGCCGGAAGTGGCACTGGCAAAAGCGATGGACATGTTCAGGGATGGCGGTTTCGCAGCCACTTCGCTGGATGACCTGAGCGAAGCCATGGGCATCAACCGGCCGAGCCTCTACGGCACCTTTGGTGACAAGCGCGAGTTGTTCCTGAAGGCCTATGAGCGTTATCGCGCCGACATGGCGGCGACCTTCGCGGGTGCCTTCGATCCCGCGCTGACGCTGCGGCAGATGCTGGAAAAAATCTATGCCACCGCGCTCGATGTTTATCTTGCCGGCGAGAACGGCCCGCGCGGCTGTTTCACGGTGATGACCGCGACCTCGGAGGCAATGGCCGATCCGGAGATTCGCCCTCTGGTGCAGAAGGCGCTGGGCGGCACCCAGCGAGCGCTCGCCAGACGTTTTCAGGCGGCGGTTGAGACCGGCGAATTGCCGCCTGCATCCAATGCGCAGGTGCTGGCGCAAGTGGCGTCATCGGCGATCGAGGCGATTGCGATTCGCGCCCGCGCCCGCCTGCCGCGCGCGGAGTTGGAGGCAATCGCCAAAGGTACTGTGGATCTGATCTGCGGCCCGGTGACGGTGAAGTAAGGTTGCCGCGCAGTTTTAGTGACGCGCACACACAACTCATGTAAAAGACTTTTACATGAGTAAGAATTTCGCATGAGCTGGCACAAGAACCGCGGCCGCCGGGAAGGCGGCTACCATCACGGCAATCTGAAAGAGGCGCTGATGCAGGCCGCTCTCGATCTGATTGCCCAGAAAGGTCCGGGCGGGTTCACCTTCGCCGAGGCCGCGCGTTCGGCTGGCGTCAGTCCGGCTGCGCCATATCGTCATTTCCGCGACCGCGACGAGTTGCTCGCCAATGTTGCGCAGCAGGGCTTCGAGCAGTTCGAGGCGCGGTTGACGACGGCGTGGGATGACGGCCGGCCCGATACGCCCACGGCATTTCAGCGCGTCGGAAAGGCCTATCTCGCCTTCGCGCGTGAACACCCTGCTTATTACTCCGCCATGTTCGAATCAGGGCTTCCGCTGGAGAGCAATCCGGCGTTGCTGGTCGCCAGCGAACGCGCATTCGCAATCATTCGCGCGGCGTCCGAGCGGCTGGTTGCGATGGCGCCGCCCAATGTGCCGCGCCCGCCGGCGCTGATGATGGCACTGCATATCTGGTCGATGTCGCACGGCATCGCGTCGTTGTTCGGTCGCGGCGATGCTGCCGGCCGCAAGCTGCCGATGTCGCCAGAAGACCTCTTGGAAGCGGGCGTGCTGATCTATCTCAAAGGTCTTGGCTTTCCGATCGACCAGCGGCCGCCGGCCGCTCCTCAAAAATAATTTACGGGCGGCCGGTTCGGCCCCGCTTGACAAAATCCCGGGATGTTTTATCTATGTAAATGTTATTTACATTCACGGCGACGTGAACCAAGGGAGCAAGGAGAGGCTGATGGCCAATACCGCAGACGCCAACACTGCACATCTCGACAGATGGGGCCGCCCGGCGTGGGCCGGACGGCCTTCCGACAATTTCGAATCCCGGAATGACGGCTGGCGTCCAGGATGGCATCCCGGCCGGATCATCCTGACCGTCGCAGCTTTCATCATCTGGTGGCCGCTCGGCCTCGCCGTTCTCGCATACACACTCTGGAGCAGAAACATGGGTTGCTGGTCTCACGATCGTCACGGTCGTTTCGCCGACAAGGTGGAGCGCATGCAGTACAAGATGGAGCGGATGCGCAGCCGCATGGAGGGACGCGGATTCTATGCGCCCACAAGCGGCAACCGCGCCTTTGACGACTACCGGGTAGAGACGCTGCGCCGTCTCGAGGAAGAGCAGACCGAGTTCAAGGATTTCCTCGACCGGCTGCGTCACGCCAAGGACAAGGAAGAGTTCGACCAGTTCATGGCGCAGCATCGTCCGCGCCCGACGCCGCCAAGCGATCAGCCGCAGGGATAACACCCCCGCCTCCCTGACGGAGTAACGAAACCGCCCACCTGTCGAACAGGTGGGCGGTTTTGTTGTGTGGGGACGTTGGCTGAACCGTCACACCATTGCTGGCCGCCCGCTCTTTATCTGAAATCGAATCTCGATCGCGATCTTGAGCAGGACCAGCACGATCAGCGGCGCGATTGTTCCGATGGCCTGCGCAATGAAAGCTCCGGCCATGATGGCAGCATGCATGATGACGATGCGTTTGTAGAAATTGCCCATAAGGACGCCTGTGTCTGCGTTCGTTATCTGAGTTTTCGCAAACACGAAGCGGTTGACCGCATCGTTGATGAACACGGCACCCTGGCCGACGAACAACGCCAGCAGCGGAATCCACAGGCCTGCGCCGATCACGATCAGCCTGATGAAATTCCGGGCGTCGTGAATGCGCCCGGTCCATGGACCTGCAAATAAAATATAGAGAAACGCCATTTGGACGGTCATGAACAGCCCGGCATGCACCGTGAAAAATCCCGCCAGCGCGAGCGTGCCGGCGATGCTGCGTCCGGCCACGGAGCCCGGATCGCGCGACATCGTCGCCAGCCGCAAGATGGTCCAGAAGCCGATGATTGCCGTCTCCAGGCAGTAGAGAGACAGCAGGACGAAGGCGTCCCAGCCCCACCACAGAATTCCCGCCAGCGGTACGAGATTCGACAGGATCAGGACCGCGGCGGCGAATGTGCCGCGTCTGGGCAGGCTGCCGTCGGACGACGTGGGGACGGTGGATGTCATGCTGCGAATTAAGCCCATCTTGGGCGATAAAAACAGCGGATGCGATCTGTATCGCTGCTTGCGATGTCCTTTGCGCAGGTTAGTGCGCAGGTCAGCAGGGCGTTTGCCGACCGGCTTTTCGATTGCCAGTGAAGGCTGACGACGCCTATGAATGACGAATGATCAGGTGCGCGACTTCCCCCCGCCGTCGCTGGTGGCGATCCGTCTCATGCAACGGCATATGGCGATTTGACCCCATGCGCTGAGCGCCGGTCCTCCGCGCGTTACGGCGTGAACTGATTCATTTCCATTCCCTTTGTGAAATTCTCGACCCGGGCGATTGCCCTTCGTGAGTCATCATGTTTGCAAACATACAGAATCTGCTGTCGCCAGCAGTGCGGGCGCTGGCCTGGCTGGGCCGCCAGGGCACGCGCGCAATTGCGGCGCTGGTGTTCATCGGCATCGCCGTGCCGCCGCTTGGCGCGCTGCTGAAGCCTTTCGTGACAGAGGCTATTTTCATCCTGCTTTGCATCTCGTTCACGCGCGTGGACGCCGCAGCCTTGCGGGGTTATCTCAGGCATCCTGCCATCGTCATCGCGGCCACGGCATGGACGACGCTGGCCATCCCTTTGCTGATGGGCCTGAGTTGCATCGCAACCGGCGTCGATACGCGCACGCCGGACTTGTTTCTCGGCCTGATGTTGCAGGGCGTGGCTTCGCCGATGATGGCGGCGCCGGCCCTTGCCGCGCTCATGGGCCTCGACGCCACGCTGGTTCTGATCACGCTTGTAACCAGCACGGCGCTGGTGCCCTTGACCGCGCCGCTGTTCGCCTATGCGTTTTTTGGAAGCGCGCTCACCTTGTCGCCCCTTGCCCTTGGGCTGAAACTGTTCGCGATCCTTGGCGGCTCGCTGGCGGTGGCGTCGCTGATCCGCCACTGCACCGGCGACGAAGCCATACGGCGGCACAAGGAGGCCATCGATGGTTTCAACATTCTCGTTCTGCTGGTGTTCGTATCGGCCGTGATGGGAAGCGTGGTGCCGGCCTTTCTTGCGAGCCCGGTCAAAATCCTGTTGCTGACGCTGTTTGCGTTCGCTGTGTTTCTGGCGTTGCTGGGGCTCACGGTCGTCGTGTTCATCCGAGCGGGAATTGAGAAGGCTTTTGCGCTCGGACTCGTGGTGTCCCAGCGCAACATGGGGCTGATGGTCGCCGCGACGGACGCGATGCTTCCCGGCCTCACCTGGGTCTATTTTGCACTATGCCAGCTCCCTATCTACCTCTCGCCGCAACTGCTGAAGCCGCTGGTTCGAAAATTGCGGCCAGCACCACCGCCCGTCTGACCGGGAACTCCGCTGGTTATCGGTCGCTGCTCAAAGCCATTTTGCGGCTCAAAGTTGCCCACGGTAACCTCGCCTTAACCATGATTAGCGTTTGGTTAGGAGGGCAAAGTGACGCCGATAGCCCTCGTTTTGACACGTTAGCAGGGGATTCAGAGGTCGGCCCTCGGGACAGGGTCATCCCACGCGACACGAGACCGAATCGGGCGATCGGCAGCGTTGGCGTTGTCGCTGCGAACCGGCATTTGCCTGTTCAATGGCCGGGACCATGCAGCGGCGTTGACGTTTGAATTTGGGGACAATCGCCTTGAGAGGATACCAATCATGAATCCAGCCGACGTGGCGCAGTCGGCCTTGCCGCTGGCCTCCGCTGACGTGTCGCTGATCTCGCTGTTCTGGCAGGCTCACTTCGTCGTGAAAACGGTGATGATGGGTCTTCTGGCCTGTTCTGTATGGGTCTGGGCCATCGCCATCGACAAGATGTTTCTTTACGCGCGTACCAAGAAGGCGATGGACCGCTTCGAGCAGGCGTTCTGGTCTGGCCAGTCCATCGACGAATTGTACCGCGCGCTTGCCGCCAAGCCGACGCAGTCGATGGCGGCGCTTTTTGTGGCCGCGATGCGGGAATGGAAGCGTTCGTTCGAGAGCAACTCACGTTCCTTCGCCGGCCTCCAGATGCGGATCGACAAGGTGATGAGCGTGTCGATCGCCCGCGAGATCGAGCGGCTGGACCGGCGATTGCTGGTTTTGGCCACGGTCGGCTCGGCCAGCCCCTTCGTGGGCCTGTTCGGCACGGTCTGGGGCATCATGTCGAGCTTCCAGTCTATTGCCGCTTCGAAGAACACCTCGCTGGCGGTGGTCGCACCCGGCATCGCGGAGGCGCTGTTTGCCACCGCCATCGGTCTTATCGCCGCAATTCCGGCGACAATTTTCTACAATAAGTTCACGTCGGAGGTGAACCGGCAGGCCCAGCGGCTTGAAGGTTTCGCTGATGAATTCTCGGCGATCCTGTCACGGCAGATAGATGAGCGCGCGTAAGGATGAACCTGTGAGCGTAACTGGTCTGGTCACGGCCTTGGGATATCGACGATGGGCATGAACACGGGAGGCGGTTCGAGCGGTGGCGGGCGGCGCCACTACCGGCGCGCCAACGTCATGGCCGAAATCAACGTCACGCCGATGGTGGACGTGATGCTGGTGCTGCTGATCATTTTCATGGTGTCGGCACCGCTGCTGACGGTCGGCGTGCCGCTCGATCTGCCGCAGACGGCGGCCAAGAGCCTCGACCAAGATAAAGAGCCGCTCACGCTTTCGGTTCAACTGAGCGGCAAGGTGTTTCTCAACAACACCGAAATTCCGATGGACGAACTGGTGCCCAAGCTCAAGGCGGTCACCGAGGCTCGTGGCGGTCTTGAAGAGCGTATCTTTGTTCGCGGCGACACAAAGGTGGATTACGGTACGGTGATGCGCGTGATGGGTCGCCTGTCCGCCGCTGGCTTCAAGCGCGTGGCTCTGGTGACCGAGGTCGAACAGGGAACCTGATCGTGAAGATCGACAAGACCATCGCAGCGTCTGTCGCTTTGCATGCCCTCGTGATGGGCTGGGGTCTTGTCTCGTTTTCGACCAAGGCCTTCGAGTCGATGCCGGAAGAATCCCTGCCCGTCGATATCATTTCCGCCGACCAGTTCGCCAAGGTTACGCAGGGCATGAAGACCGGCAAGAAGGAAAACCCGAAGCCGCTGGTCGAGAAGGTCGCCGAAGCGAAGCCGGTTGACGATGCCGTCGGCAAGATCGAGGACAAGAAGCCGCCGGTCGTGACCGATGCGGCCCCGCCGCCGCCGCCGAAGCCCGTGGAAAAGCCGGTGGAGAAAAAGCCCGATCCGCCGAAGCCGGTCGCCGAAGACAAGCCCAAGGACGAGCCGAAGCCGGCCGAGAAAAAGGTCGAGCAGCCGAAGGTCGATCCGATCGCCGAAGCCTTGAAGAAGGATGAAAGCAAGAAGCCGCCGCCACCGAAGCCGCAGGCCAAGGCACCGCCGCCGCAACCGCCGAAGCCGAAAGCCGAACGCACGTTCGACCAATCCAAGATCGCGGCGCTGCTCGACAAGCGCGATCCGTCGCGGCAGTCGATCACGGGTGCTGCGATCAATCCGGAG
>JAZKGC010000043.1:64607-89427 GCA_040386115.1 Pseudomonadota bacterium | reverse complement strand
GGGGATCTTTTCGCCGGGCCGCACCCGCAGCAGATCGCCGACGGCAATCGCCTCAATCTCCACGTCCTCGTCACCGTTCGCCGCGATGCGCCGCGCGGTTTTCGGCGCGAGGCCAAGCAGCGCGCGGATTGCACCGGACGTCTGCGCGCGGGCGCGCAGTTCGAGCACCTGCCCCAGCAACACCAGGACAACAATGACGGCAGCCGCCTCGAAATACACTGCGACCGCGCCGTGCATATCGCGAAACGCCTGGGGAAAGAGTTGCGGCGCGACCGTCGCCACCACGCTGTAGAGATAGGCAACGCCGACGCCCATCGCGATCAGCGTGAACATGTTGAGGTTGCGCGTTTTGATGGACTGCCAGCCTCGCTCGAAAAACGGCCAGCCCGCCCACAGCACCACCGGCGTCGCCAACACGAACGACACCCAGTTGGAGGTTTGCGCCGGCAGCAGATGCATGTCCCCGAAATGCGCGGCCATGTCGATGACGAACACCGGTAGCGTCAGCGCGAGCGCGATCCAGAAACGCCGCGTCATGTCGATCAGTTCGGGATCGGGCTTGTCATCCAACGACACGGTCTCGGGTTCGAGTGCCATGCCGCAAATCGGACAACTGCCGGGACCGACCTGACGCACCTCGGGATGCATCGGACAGGTGTAGATCGTGCCTTCGGGCAAGGTCTCCTGAGGCACCGATGATTTCGGTTGCAGGAATTTTTCCGGCTCGGCCTCGAAGCGCTCGCGGCAGCGCGCGGAGCAGAAAAAATAATCCTGATCTTTGTAGGCGAAGCGATGTTTCGCAGTCGCCGGATCAACGCGCATCCCGCACACCGGATCGATCGCATGCGTTGCGTTATCGCCGGTCCGGGCATGTGCGCCGTGGTCCGCATGCGAATGCGCAGAATGACCGCCGCAGCAACTGCTGTTTTCGGTGTTGTGTCCGGAAGCCAAATCAAAATCCAATCTTGCGCAATATACCCTATGGGGGTATATAGTCCCCCATGCGCAAGGAAATCAAGTCGTCGTGCCTGAAAAGGCTGAAACGGGTCGAAGGTCAGGTTCGCGGCATCGCGGGAATGATCGAAGACGATCGCTATTGCATCGACGTGGTGACGCAGATCGCGGCGGCCCGCGCAGCACTGCGCCGGGTCGAGGAGGAAATCCTGCGCGACCATGTCGCGCATTGCGTGGAGCATGCGATCTCGTCCGGCGACAAGGCCGACCAGCGCCGCAAGATCGCTGAACTGATGGACGTCGTCAGCCGCGCGGATCGGTGATCGGCGGGCGTGTCACTTCGATTGCCGGGACAACTGGATGATTCAGGCAGATGGTACAGTTGGGTGGGCTCGAACCACCGACCTCCGGATCCACAATCCGGCGCTCTAACCAACTGAGCTACAACTGCATGTTCGGCCGGGCATCGACTTTATAGCATCCGCCCGCCCCCCGTAGGGGCTCGAATTCGCGGGAAACTAGGTGCAACGCACTGGTTTGGCAAGACCGGGTTCACACACGGATGATCCCGAAAAAAAGCCCGGATCAAAATCCGGGCTTTCAATTGCAATGCCAGACAATCGTGCGTCAGGCGACCGTCTTGAACGCCTTCGCGGCGCTGGCCTTGATCGGCTCGACGGTCTCGGCAGCGACCTTCTGGGAAAATTCAGCGAGATCCTTGGACTGCGCGGTCAGGACTTCAAACTGCTTGCGAGCGTGGGCATTCATCAGTTCGAATGCTTCCGGCAGCGATTTCACGCCGAGCAGGCTCTGGGCGAAATCGAACGCCGACTCGGTGTTGGTCTTGGCAATGTCGATCACCTTCGCGGTGAAGTCGCCAGCGCCCTTGGAGGCCGAAGTATAAGCCGCCTCGAAAGCCCCATTGTTGGATTCGGCAGCTTCCTTGAGCTTCTGATAGCCGTCACGCGCCTGCGAAACGCCCTTCTCGGCGAAAGCGCGAACCTGCTCAGGAACCTGGAAAGGGACAACGGTGGAAAACGGATCGCTTGCACTCATGTGAAACATCCTTGGTTGGGTTCAGGACGCAGACCCAACTGGAACGGCGCAAAAGCCATCGCAACAGGCCGGCTACGGAGCCCCGGAGGCATCCGTGAACCGTCACTATAGCGATGATTTTGTGCATTGCAATATATATTGCAATGCAAGCATTCATGACTGCTCCGGGAAACCCGCCAAGATTGTCCGACAGTCAACGAATGGGAACTCTCCGGCGGGTCTATTTGGGCTTCAGGTCTATTTGGGCTTGGCCGCATCCATCGCCGCGCGGGTCACGGTCTGGCCCATTTCGCTGGCCTGTTCGCCCAGGGCGCGCATCTGGGTCTGAACATATTCGGTGTGGAGACGCATGACCTCGGTGAGATCCTTGGCGTGGATCAGCTGCTGCGCATAGGCCAGCGAGGCCTGCACGTTCTTCTCGGCGAAGGAGATGGCCTTGGCGCTAATGTCCTTGGCGCTGGCGCGGGCGGCTTCGCCCGTGCCGCCGAATGAAGCTGCGGTCTGCTGTGCGCTGCCGATAAAGGATTCAAACGCCTTGCGCGCCTGATCGAAGCTCGCTTCCGCCATCGAGCGCATTTCCTTCGGAATTTCGAAACGATCGCTTTCGCCTGCCATGTCCCACTCCTGTTACGTCTCGCCGGCAGGCATTCGCCGCCCCCGTTCGAGCATTCCGCCACAACCTATCGCCGAACCGCATCGCACTTATGACGCAGCGCAGCGACATTCCTGGTTCGCCTATCGTGAACCTTTGAATATCTTTTGCAACATCTCAACGCGCCGCACCGCGCAAAGGTCCGACGAAACCGGGCACATTAAGGTTATCGCTGCTTTCACAGGATACCGTCGCGTCTCAGCCGTGGACCTCGCGCCAGCGGCACCATACTAATGATTTGTTAAGGCTGTCGGGAGCGCAGAACTGCGGTTGCAGCCGTCACGACAGCAAGTCCAAGAGCCCGGTCGTTGGGTTGTACAAAATGAGTGATGCCGATTTCCAACTGCACGGTATCCGCGATCCGCGCCTTGCGGTTCACGCGCCGAGCAGCATGCCTGCATGGCTGTGGTCGATCGACGGCACACGCATTCTGTGGACCAATGCCGTCGCAGCACGCCTGTTCGGCGCGCGCAGCGCGGCGGCCCTCGCCGACAAGATCATCGGCCCTGCCGATCCGCATCGCCGCCAGGTCGCGCAATTATCGGCGCGGCTGTCGCCGGCGGGTGGAACGCGGCTCGAACGGCTGCGCGGTTTCGGCGCGCCGCTTGGCCGGCTGCTGACATGCGCTTGCACGCGGTTGTCGTTTCCGGACGGCACGTCAGGCATTCTCATCGCAGCGGCGGAATCCGCCGGGCGGCCGATGCCGCTCAACGAGCGCCTCGCGCATCTCGTCGATGGCGTCGCGATGCCCGCCATGACATTCACCACGGGCGGCGCGCTGGCCGGCGCGAACGAAAGCGCAAGTAATTATGCACCGCTGTTCAACGATCTCACCGCATCCGATTTCGATGCCGCGCGCAGCGGTGCGCTGCGCGACGGCCAGTCGATGCTGCAATTCGATTTCGGCCGCGTCGCGGTGCATCGCGTCGGCACGGGAGCGGAGACCGCACTGGTCGCGCTGATCGACGCAGTGATCGTACCGAGGCCAGCCGCGGCGTTGTCTCCGCCGATTGTCGTGCCGGGCGCGGAGACAGTCCCCGCCGTTGCGCCAGTCGTTGCGGATGTACTGCATCACGAGGTGGTGGAAGCCGCCACGCCTCCCGCCGATACAACTGAGCCTGAAACCGACACGCGCGCGTCAGGCGCGCCTTCGCCAGTTGAACACCTGCCGGTCGAACAGGCTCACTCAATCGAGCCTGCGCCAATCGCATTTCCGGACCCTGTTGCTGATAACCTGCATGACGATATCGCGCCGGAATACTTCTCTGAGGTGACGCCTTCGGACGTCTTCGTATCCGCCTTCGATGAGCCTGCGCCGGAAACTGAATCGTCAACGGCACCGGCGGCGGCGGCGGACAACGCGGTCACAACCGATGCTGTTGCCATCGAGGAAGCCCCTGAAGACGACGTCATTCCTGAGCGTGACATCGCGCCTGACGACAACATCGCAGCGCCGGTGAGCGAACCCCTCTACACCGCCGCCGACACGCAACTGGAGACAGACCCGGCTCACGAAGCCCCGCATCACGAACCGATAACGCCAGCCAACGAACAGCACGTCTCGATGCCACCCGTCATCGACGTCAACCAACTCTCGGCGACATTGTCCGCGATGGATGGGCCGCCGCTGTCGGCACGCCGGCATCCGCTGCGCTTCATGTGGCAGATGGACGATGAAGGCCGCTTCGTACTCGGCTCCGATGAATTCACGCGTCTGATCGGTTCGCGCACCGCTGCCGCCTTCGGACGGCTGTGGAGTGAGGTCGCCGCCGCGCTCAGGCTCGATCCCGAAGGCCGCGTGACAGCCGCGGTCGCCACGCGCGACACCTGGAGCGGCATCGTGGTCGAGTGGCCGGCCGACGGCGCGGGCGCGCGGCTGCCGGTGGAATTGTCCGGCTTGCCGATTTACGACCAGACCAAAACCTTCCGAGGCTACCGCGGTTTCGGCGTCTGCCGCGATCTCGAAGGCCTGGCGCGGCTGGCCGCGCAGCGCGGCGCCGACGTGTTTTACTCGTCAGTTCCACCGTCGCCCGCGTCTGTGGAGCTTCCGGCGCAGCAACCCGAACTGGACGAACCGTCGCCCGTCGTGCTTTCAAAGCCGGACACGTCAGTCCGTGCCACGCAAGACAACTCATCCAACACAGAAGCGAGACCTGTCGTGGACACTCCGCAGAACGTCGTTCCCTTCCCGTCGCCCGCAGAGCCGAAATCGCCGGCCTTGACCGCCGGTGAAAGCAGCGCCTTCGACGAACTGGCGCGCCGCTTGTCGGCGCGGCTCGAAGGCGAAGGCGAAAGCGGGACGTTGCCTGCCGATACGGTCATGGCCGATGACCTTTTCGCCGATGCAGAAGCGCCACCCGCCGAGACGCTGCCTGAATCCACACGCGACCGTCCGCCTGCATTTTTGCAGCCTGAAGCCCCGCTGCCGCGCGCGGCATCCGCGCAGGACTCGCAACTGCTGGATCGCCTGCCGGTCGGCGTGCTGGTCTATCGGCTTGACCGGCTGATCTACGCCAACCGCGCATTTCTCGCCTCCACCGGATATGACAGCCTGCACGCGCTGACCGAAGCCGGCGGCCTCGACGCACTGTTCGTGGAGGCGGGTGTATCCGCCGCCAGCAGCACGTCGGAGACCGGCACGCCCGTGGTGATTGCCGCAACCAGCGAGCATGGTCCCGACAAAGGCCAACCCGCCGACGCGCGGCTGTTTGCCATCGCCTGGGACGGCGAACCGGCGCACGCGCTGGTGTTCTCCGGGCCGCGCGCCGAAACCGTCGCAGCGGCCGCGCCGGTCAGCGCCGCGCCCAACGATGACACCACGCAGGCCGAGGAACTCAGCACCATTCTCGACACCACCGCCGAAGGCATCGTCATCTTCGACGGAATCGGCCGCCTGTTGTCGTGCAACCGCAGCGCCGAGGCGCTGTTCGGCCGCGACGACAGCGAACTCGCGACGCTCAACCTGACCGACCTGTTCGCGCCGGAAAGCCAGCGCGCGGTGCTGGACTATCTCGAGAGCGTCAAGGGCACCTCCGTCGCCAGCCTGCTCGATCATGGCCGCGACATGCTGGGCCGCGTTCGCGACGGCGGCATCATCCCGCTGGCGATGACGATGGGGCGGACGCGACCGGACAGCGCGCGCTTCTTCGCGATCTTCCGCGACCTGTCGCAGGCGAAGAAGAACGAAAGCGAACTGACCCAGGCACGGCGTCAGGCCGAGCGCTCCATGACCTCGAAGGCGGACGTTCTCGGGCGGATCAGCCACGAGGTCCGAATGCCGCTGAACGCCATCATCGGTTTCGCCGACGTGATGATCGAGGAGCGCTTCGGTGCGCTCGGCAACGATCGCTATGTCGAATACATGAAGGACATCCGCGCCTCCGGACAGCGCGTGATGGCGATTATCGACGACCTGCTCGATCTGTCGCGCATCGAATCCGGCAAGATGGAACTGGCCTTTGCGAACCAGGATCTCAACAGCCTTGTCGAACAGTGCGTGGCGGTGATGCAGCCTCAGGCCAACCGCGAGCGCATCATCATCCGCACATCGCTGGCCCATGCACTCCCGACCGTAAAGGCCGATGCGCGCGCGCTGCGCCAGATCGCGCTCAACCTCATCGGCAATTCAATCCATCTCGCGAATGCCGGCGGCCAGGTGATCGTCTCCACCGCCACCACCGATTTCGGCGACATCGTCCTGCGCGTGCGCGACACCGGCCACGGCCTCAACGACAACGAGATCGCCG
Source organism: Pseudomonadota bacterium (assembly GCA_040386115.1). GTDB lineage: Bacteria > Pseudomonadota > Alphaproteobacteria > Rhizobiales > Xanthobacteraceae > Afipia. The sequence goes on along the minus strand of JAZKGC010000043.1, from coordinate 83,019 downwards.
CGGCACTTGAGCCATTCCGCACGCAGGCGGCGCTTGACCAAACCACCGACACCGCAGCCGTCAGTCTCTCGCTGACCAAGGCACTGGTGGAAGCCAACCGCGCGACCTTCAACATCAAGACCGCGCCGCATTCCGGCACCCTGATCGAAGTGGTGTTCTCGCATGCCAGCGCGATTGCGTAAGCCAGATCGCCCTTCATCGACGTTACATGTCTCAATCGGTCATTGCCGGACACGCGAGACCGTTCAGCCCTTCGGCGACGAGCGACCAACATTGGAACGTCTCTAAATTGTTGGCGTCTGGAATTTCTCTAAACTGGCATTTTAGCGGCACTGCGCCGCTGGGGCCAACTCCGTCCGTGCGCTAGAGACAGCAACCATGCCCGCGTGTCGCTTTCGCGTGGCGCCTGTCTCTCGCCGGAGCTTCAATATGTCTCATGTTCGCGCACTCGCGGTCGCAACCGCAATCGCCAGCGCAATTGCGCTGAATATCTCGCCGGCCGCCGCCGACAACGGCGAGGTCAACGTGTATTCCTATCGCGAAGGCAAGCTGGTGCAGCCGCTGATCGACGCCTTCACCAAGGACACCGGCATCAAGGTCAATATCGTCTCGGCGAGTTCCGGACTTGAACAGCGCATCAAGGCCGAGGGTGCCAACAGCCCCGCCGACGTGTTGCTGACCGTCGATATCGGCCGCTTCTCTGAAGCTGTGAAGAACGGCGTCACCCAGCCGATCAAGTCCGATGTCATCGACAAGATCGTGCCCGCGCAATATCGCGACCCGGACGGGCAATGGGCCGGCATCTCGATGCGCGCGCGCGTGATCTATGCCTCGAAGGACCGCGTCAAGCAGGACGCGATCACCTACGAAGAACTCGCCGACCCGAAATGGAAAGGCAAGATCTGCATTCGCTCCGGCCAGCACATCTACAACAACGCACTGTTCGCGGCCTATGTCGCCCATCATGGCGAAGCGAAGGCCGAGGAATGGCTGCGCGGCGTAAAGGCAAATCTCGCGCAGAAGCCGTCCGGCGGCGACCGCGAAACCGCGCGCGATGTCGCTGCGGGCAAATGCGACATCGGCATCGGCAATACTTACTACTGGGCGCTGATGATGAAGGATCCCGACAAGAAGGCGTGGGCGGAAGCCACCCGCGTCATCCTGCCGACCTTCGCGGGCGGCGGCACGCATGTGAACCTGTCCGGCGTGCTGCTGGCCAAGCACGCGCCCAATAAGGCAAATGCCCTCAAGCTGATCGAATGGCTTGCCGGCGAGAAGGCCCAGGAGATTTTCGCGGAATCCAACAACGAATATCCCATCCGTGCCGGCGTCGCCATCAGTCCAGCCATTGCCGGCTACGGCAAGCTCAATCCCGATACGTTGCCGGTCGCCAGGATCGGCGCGAACCTGAAGGCAGCCTCGACGCTGGTGGACAAGGTCGGGTTTGATAACTGACGCCGACGCCACGGGGTTTATGTAGCGTGACAACGTCCCGTATCGCAGACCCCGCGGTTTCTGCGCTGGCGGCATTCACCGCTGCGCTCGTCGCCATGCCGGTGCTTGCAATCGGCGTGCTGGCGCTGCAGCCGGTACCGGACCTGTGGCCGCATCTGGCCAGCTACGTGCTGCCGTTCGCTCTGCGCGATACGGCGTTACTCTTGTTCGGCGTTGGCCTCGTGGCGCTCGTCATTGGCGCCGGCACGGCGTGGCTGATCTCGCTGCATGATTTTCCCGGCCGGACAATGCTGATCTGGCTGATGCCGCTGCCGCTTGCGATCCCGACCTATATCGCGGCTTACGTCTATGTGGACCTGTTCGAGCCGCTTGGGCTCGTGCACCGCGCGCTCACGGTCTGGATTGAACCGCGCGATGCGATCGCGCTGCTGCCGAACCTGCGCTCCCTGCCCGGCGCAATCGCCGTCATCGGCATCGTGCTGTATCCTTACGTCTATCTCTCCGCGCGCGCGATGTTCCAGTTGCAGAGCGCGGAATTCGCCGAGGCCGCGCGGACGCTCGGGGCGGGACGCTGGAATGTGTTTCGGCGCATCTCGCTGCCGATGGCGCGGCCCGCGCTGGCGGTAGGCCTCGCTCTCGTTTCTCTCGAAACACTAAACGACATCGGCGCCAGCGAATATCTCGGCGTGCGCACGCTCACGGTGTCGATCTTCACCACATGGCTCAATCGCGGAAGCCTCGCGGGCGCGGCGCAATTGTCCTGCCTCGTGCTGGTCATCGTCGCCGGCCTGATCGCGCTGGAGCGTTACGGACGCCGCAACGCCGTCACTGAATTCTCCGCGGAAAGTCCGCGGCTGACAGCGCGCACGCCGCTCACCGGCATCAAGGGAGCGCTGGCATCCACCGCCTGTTTCATTCCGGTGCTGATCGGATTCATCGTGCCGCTGCTGTTCCTCATCCATCAGAGCCTGCGTCGCGGATTGTTCGCGGACGTATCGGTATGGCGCGACGCATTCAACTCGGTGACGTTCGCAGCGCTCGCGACCCTGGTGGCGCTCGTGCTCGGACTTGCAACGATCCTTGCCAATCGCTGGCGTCCGGCGGCGTGGAAATCGCTGTCGGCCGCTATCGCGCAGACCGGCTACGCGCTGCCGGGGCTGGTACTTGCGCTCGGCTTGCTGACCCCGGTCCTCGCCATCGACAACGGACTCAATACGCTCGCCGGATGGATCGGGAGTTCGCTTCCCGGCCTCGTGTTGATGGGCTCGGGAGCCGCAGTTGTGACCGCTTATGTCATCCGCTTTCTGGCGGTGCCGGCGGGCTTCATTAAGGCGGGGTTCGAGCGCATTCCACTCGACTACGACGACAGCGCGCGCTCCGCAGGCGCAGGACAAATCATGTCGATGCGGCGGATTCACCTGCCGCTGCTGCGTCCCGCATTGCTGGGCGCGGTTATCATCGTGTTTGTCGATTGCCTGAAGGAACTGCCCGCGACGCTGTTGTTGCGCCCGCTCAACGTCGAGACCCTCTCGACCTCGATCTATCAATACGCCAGCCGCGGCAGCTTCGAGGAAGGCGCGCTCGCGGCACTTTTAATCGTGGCCGCGAGCATCGGGCCGGTGGCGTGGCTGACGCGGTTCTCGGATCTGCCGAAGGGGCCGGTGTAACTCACGCCTCGATTGCAGGACGCCTTCGCCGTTATTACGTTTGGCGAAGCTTGTGAAGGAGAGCCAACATGCTTGCAGGACAACTCGCGCTGATCGTCGCAGCGCTTTTCGCCGGAGCCGCCTTTTATGTCGGTTTCGCCGAGCAGCCTGCGCGGCTGATGCTTGACGACCGCGCCCTCCTCACGCAATGGAAGCCATCCTACAAGCGTGGCTTCGCCATGCAGGCTTCACTTGCCATCATCGGCTTTGTGCTGGGCATTGTCGTGTGGTGGCAGACCGGGCAACCGCTATGGCTGATCGGCGCGGTCGTGCTGGTGGCGAACTGGCCCTACACGCTTCTCGTCATCATGCCGACCAACCACAAACTCATGGCGATCGAGCCGGCGAGCGCGAATGCTAAAACTCGCGCCCTGATCGAGAAGTGGGCCACGTTGCATGCCGGACGCACTGCGCTCGGCGTCGTCGCGACGCTGATTTTTCTTGTGGCGTCGATTAGATGAAGAACGCCCTTACGCGTTCTTCAGTGCCACGCGGAAGTCGGCTTCCGTATTCGCCTTGACGTCGTCGAGGGTGACGCCGTCGGCGAGTTCGATCAGCGCCATGCCGTCCTTGCCGTGCTTGTCGATGGTGAACACGGCGAGATCCGTCACCACCATATCGACCACCTTCTCGCCGGTGAGCGGAAGGTTGCAGCTATGCAGCAGCTTCGGGCCATCCTTGGCGGAATGCTCCATCACAACGACCACGCGCTTGACGCCCGCGACCAGATCCATCGCGCCGCCCATGCCCTTGACCATCTTGCCCGGAATCATCCAGTTGGCGAGGTCGCCGCGCTCCGACACCTGCATAGCGCCGAGGATCGACAAATCGATATGACCGCCGCGCACCATCGCGAATGAATCCGCGCTCGAGAAATAGCTGGTGGTCGGCAGTTCGGTGACGGTCTGCTTGCCGGCGTTGATGAGGTCGGGATCTTCCTCGCCCTCGTAAGGGAACGGCCCCATGCCGAGCATGCCGTTCTCGCTCTGGAGGACGACATCGACGCCCTCCGGAATGTAGTTAGAAACCAGCGTCGGAATACCGATGCCGAGATTGACGTAATAGCCGTCGCGCAGTTCTTTTGCGGCGCGCGCTGCCATCTGTTCGCGGGTCCAGGCCATGATACTCTCCTTAGATCTTTTTACGCGCGCTTGCGCAGGGTGCGCTGCTCGATCCGCTTCAGTTTCGGATCGACCGCGACGATGCGCTTCACGAAAATGCCGGGCGTGTGGATGTGATCGGGATCGATCTCGCCCGCGGGCACCAGATGCTCGACCTCTGCGATCGTGACCTTGGCCGCTGTCGCCATCATCGGGTTAAAGTTGCGCGCGGTCTTGCGATACACGAGATTGCCTGCGGTATCGCCCTTCCAGGCGTGGACAATGGCGAGATCGGCGACCAGACCCGTCTCCATGATGTATTTCTCGCCGTTGAACTCGCGGACTTCCTTGCCCTCGGCAATCAGCGTGCCGACGCCGGTTTTGGTGAAGAAGGCCGGGATCCCGGCGCCGCCCGCGCGAATGCGCTCGGCCAGCGTGCCCTGCGGATTGAATTCGAGTTCGAGTTCGCCCGCGAGATACTGCTGCGCGAACAGCTTGTTCTCGCCGACATAGGACGAAATCATCTTCTTGATCTGCCGGGTTTCCAGCAGGCGGCTGAGGCCGATGCCATCGACGCCGGCATTGTTGGAAACCACCGTCAGGTTCTTGACGCCGGCGTCACGCAACGCGTCGGACAGCACTTCGGCGATACCGCAGAGGCCGAATCCCCCCGACATAATCATCATGCCGTCCTTGAGGACACCTTCGAGCGCGGATTTCGCGTCAGGATAGACTTTGTTCATGCTGGGCAACCTGATGGAGGAAAAGTGGCAAAGCCGGCGGGCGGATCTCGTGTGGTGGGCGATTATTAGGCGAAATGTTCAAGACACGTCAATCGCGGTACCGGGTGGCGCAGCCACCGGACCAGAGATGGCCTTGAAAGCGTCAAGAAAAACAATCAAGTTGCCCCCTGCCCGGCCGAAGCAAGCCCGCCGGCGCTCCCATATCGCAACCACACCGGATGATTTCATTGACGATAGCCCAAGGGATCAAGCGCCTGGGGATGCCGATTGCGGCATTGCTCGCTGCTGCGCTGATCGGGCTGTTCGCCATGTCGTGGCTGATCGATCAGAACGCCGTGCGGCTCTCGGTGGAAAAACAGATTCGCACCGCGACCGGCCTTGACCTCAAGGTCAATGGCGATGTCAGCATTTCGGTGTTTCCGGGCAGTTCCGTCACGCTGCGTCAGGTCGGGCTGAAAGGTGCCAGCACGCGCGGCAGCGGCATCGCGGACGAGCCCCTTACCGTCGATGAACTGACTGCAAACCTGCGGCTGTTGCCGCTCCTGATGCAGCGTTACGAGATCGCGGACGTGACGCTGCTGCGCCCGCGCATGAATGTGACGCGCAATGCCGAGGGGCGCAGCAACTGGAGTTCCATCGTCGAAACACTGGCGCGCACCGTCAAGCCCGGCATCGACAGCCCGGTGTCGTTCTCAGAAATCCTTATCAAGGACGGCACCCTTTCTTATCTCAACGCCGCGCACCAACTGGACGAAGCCGTCAGCGGCATCGACCTGTCGCTGGCATGGCCATCGATCTCGCGCTCATTCGCCGCCACCGGACAATTCGACTGGCGAGGCGAGCGCATCGACGGCAGCCTCAGCATCGCCGACTTCATCGCGGCATTGTCCGGCGATCGCTCCGGCCTCAAAATCCGCATCGCGAGCGCGCCGTTGAAGTTTGCCTTCGACGGCGCAGTCGCGAATCGCGCCAGCCTGCTGATGGAAGGCACGGTGTCCGCCGACAGTCCGTCGCTGCGCAACGCCCTGCGCTGGACCGGGCAGACCACGCCCGGCACCGGCGGCCTGGGACGCTTTTCGCTCAAGGCCCGCGCCAACGTCGTCGGCGAGTCGATCGCTCTCACCAACGTCAACCTCGAACTCGACGGCAATACCGCCGAGGGCGTGATTACCTACAGCAAGAATGTGCGGCAAACCGTGCAGGCGACGCTTGCTGCCGACGCGCTCGACTTCACGCCCTACATCAGCACCATCCGCCTGCTCGCCAGCGGCGCGCGGGACTGGAACCGTCAACTGTTCGACCTGCGCGGCCTCTCGACCACCGATCTCGACATGCGCCTGTCGGCGGCGAAGGTGACCATCGGCGGCTCGAAGCTTGGCCGCACCGCGATCGGCGTCAACCTGCGCAGCGGCACGCTGGCCTTGAGCATCGGCGAGGCGCAGATTTACGGCGGAATTCTCAAGGGATCGTTCGGCATTGCGCGTACCGATGCTGTGGCCGACATAAAAGCACAGTTCGAGTTCACCGATGTCGATCTGGCCGCGACTGCCAGCGAATTGTTCGGCGTCAACCGGCTGACCGGACGCGGCAATCTCAATCTCGCGCTGGAAGCATCCGGATCGAGCCCGTTTGCCCTGGCGCAATCGCTCGACGGCACGGCGACCCTGATCGGCCGCGACGGCACCATCAGCGGCATGAATGTCGAACAACTCCTGAAGCGGCTGGAGCGCCGTCCCCTCTCGGGCGCGGGCAATTTCCGCGCCGGCAGCACGCCATTCGATACACTGAACGTCGCCATCCGCTTTACCGATGGCGTCGCCACGACCGAGGATGCGCGCATCGAGGGGCCGACCACGCGCGTGCTGGTCACCGGCACCGCCTCGGTGCCGTCGCGCGAATATGACCTGAAAGGCGTCGCGGCTCTCATCTCAGCGAACGACGCGCCGCCCGCATTCCAACTGCCGTTCGTCGTACAAGGCCCGTGGGACGATCCACTTATCTTTCCGGACTCAGATTCGCTGATCCGCCGGTCGCCGGCCTCCGCGCCGCTGCTCGACTCCCTGAAAGATCGCAAAACCCGCGACGCTGTGAAATCCGTGATCGACCGCATTACCGGCGCCCGGAAGGCTCCCGCCGAACCTGCATCGCAACCGCAGGCGGTTGCTCCGGCACCGGCTGCGGGAACGCCCGCGCCCGCAAACGCCGATACCTCGCCGGTGCCCGAAGCGTCCGCGCCGCCGGTGAATACCGGGCCAGGCCCGGACAAAGCGGACTAAAGCGGCGCAGCACTTTCACCCTGCTCGCGCGACAGCTTCGACGCCAGCGATGCAGCGATAATCACCAGCGCAACCACGCCGATGACCAGCGTGCAGATTGCATTGATCTCCGGCTTCACCCCGAGACGCACCTCGGAGTAAATCCGGATCGGCAGCGTTGCCGAACCCGGCCCGGTGGTAAAACTCGCGATGACGAGATCATCCAGCGAAAGGGTGAAAGCCAGCATCCAGCCGGCCGCGATCGACGGCAGCATCAGCGGCAAAGTGACAGCAATGAAGGCCTGCACGGGTCCGCAGCCGAGATCCATCGCGGCTTCTTCCAGACTGCGATCAAGGCCGTTCAGCCGCGACTGCACCACGACCGCGACAAAACACATGGTCAGCGTGGTGTGGGCGATAGTGACGGTCCAGAACCCGCGTCCGGCATCGAGGGCGACGAACAGCAGCAGCAGCGACAATCCCGTGATGACCTCCGGCATCACCAACGGCGCGTACAGCATTCCGGAAAACAGCGTCCGCCCGCGAAAGCGGTCGCCGCGCGACAGCGCCACCGCGGCCAGCGTGCCGAGGATCGTCGCGGCGGTCGCCGAGCAGACCGCAACCCGCAGGCTCATCCACGCGGCCGACAGCATCGCCTCATCGTTGAATAACTCGTGGTACCAGCGCAGCGACCAGCCGCCCCACACCGTCACCAGCCGCGATGCATTGAACGAATAGATCACGAGGATGGCGATCGGCAGATAGAGAAACGCCAGCCCTAGCGCGACCGAGGCCATGTTAAACGCCGACAATTGCCTGATGCCGCGCGCTGCCATTATCGTTGCGCCTCCAGATGCCGGCGTTGCAGTTTCTCATAGATCAGCAACGGTGCCAGCAGCAGCACGAGCAGCACAATCGCCGTCGCGGAAGCCACCGGCCAGTCCTTGTTGGTGAAAAATTCCAGCCACAGCGTCTGCCCGATCATCATGCGGTCTGAGCCCGCCAGCAAATCCGGAATCACGAATTCGCCCATAATGGGAATGAAGCACAGCAGCACGCCCGCGCCGATGCCCGGCAGCGACAGCGGAAACGTCACCAGCCAGAACGCCTTGAAGCGCGAGCAGCCGAGATCGGCGGCAGCTTCCAGCAGCGCGCCGTCCATCTTCGCCAGCGTCGCGTAGAGCGGCAGGATCATGAACGGAAAATACGAATACACCATGCCGAGGTACATCGCAGCGTCGGTCGAAAGCCAGACCACCGGCTTGTCAACGATGCCGAGCGCGAGCAGCATCTTGTTGAGCAGGCCGTCATGCTGGAGAATGTTGATCCACGCATAAATACGAATAAGGAACGAGGTCCAGAACGGAACGATGACCAGCATCATCGCCACCGGCTGCCATCGTTGCGGCAGCTGCGACATGCCGTAAGCCATCGGGTAGCCGATCAACAGCAGCAACACGGTCGAGGTGACGGCGACGACGAGGCTGCGAATATAAGAAAAGAGATAAAGATCATCCGACGCCAGCAGCTTGAAATTTTCGAGCGACAGCATTCCAAGCGCGGCCTTGAGGGTGTCCCACCCCGCAGCCGGATCGAATGTCGGCACATAGGGCGGCTGCGCGATGGCGGTTTGCGAGAGCGCGATCTTCAGCACGAAAGCGAATGGCACCAGAAAAAACAGCACCATCCAGAGATAGGGCATGAGCGCTGCGAACCGCGCAGGCCGCGTGAAGATGCGGCGCACGCTCATCTGTCCAGCACCACGACGTCATCGGGGGAAAACGACACCGTCACCCGCTGCCCCGGCGCGAACTGGCCCGCACCCGACCGCGTCGCGTTCGGCCGCGAAACCCGCACGACCGCCCCGCTGTCGAGCTTGATACGGTAGCTCGAAACCCCGCCGAGATAGCCGATGTCGGACAGTTCGCCTGCGAACGAATTGATCGCGGCGGCTCCCTGCGCATCGTCAGCGAGCGCAATTTTTTCCGGACGGATCGCCACGCAAACCGCATCGCCAACCGCAACCACCTGCGTGCGGGCCGCAACAATCACGCCGATTTTTTCCGTTGCCACCGTCACGCGATCGAACTCGCGATGGATCGCCGTCACTTTGCCTTCGATGAGATTGATGTCGCCGACAAAACCAGCGACCCAGCGCGAGTTCGGCATCTCGTAAAGCTGGCGCGGCGCTGCGACCTGCACCAGGCGGCCCTGATCCATCACCCCGATGCGATCGGCGACGGTCATCGCCTCTTCCTGGTCGTGAGTGACGATCACGAACGTCATGCCGAGCCGGCGTTGCACTGCAATCAACTCCGACTGGGTGTCTTCGCGCAGCTTCTTGTCCAGAGCCGCCAATGGTTCGTCGAGCAGCAGCACCTGAGGACGCCGCGCCAGTGAGCGCGCCAGCGCCACGCGCTGGCGCTGGCCGCCGGAGAGTTGGTCGGGACGCCGGTTTTGCAATCCCCCAAGCCGGACCAGCGCGACCATCTCCGCCACGCGCGCCTCGATCTCGGGCTTCGGCAACGCTGCACGCTTGAGGCCAAACGCGATGTTGCCCTCGACCGAGAGATGCGGAAACAGCGCGTAGCTCTGAAACATCATATTCACCGGCCGCTCATGCGGCGGCACATGCGCGATGTCACGACCGTTCAAATGGATTTCGCCTGCGTCCGGCGTCTCAAAGCCTGCGAGCATCCTCAACAGCGTGGTCTTGCCGCAGCCGCTCGGTCCCAGCAGCGCGAAGAACTCGCCCGCCTTGATGTCGAGCGACAGGCTGTCCACCGCTGTGAAGCCGCCGAAGCGCTTGACCACCGACGCAATCCGCAGCAGCGGCGCGCCCTTCAGGAGTTCAGCCTTTGCGACATCCGCGTTCATGCCGCCGCCATGAATGTTGCAAGCGCCGCGCGATCCTGCGCCGGCATGGTGAGCCCGAGCTTGGAGCGCCGCCAGAGAATGTCGTCGGCGAATCGCGCCCATTCCGCCGTCATGAGATAACGCACCTCCGCCCCGGTAAGGTCATCGCCGAACAGCGGCCCGAGATCATCCATGCTTTTTGCCGCACCCAGAATATCGGCAACCCGCGTGCCGTATGCCGCGATCAGCCGGCGCGCATGCCGTTCGCTCAGGAAAGCCCAGCGCTGTCGCGCAAGCCCGATCTGATCGTCGAATGCATCATGCTGAAAATCGCCGCCCGGCAACGGCTCAGTCGCTGTCCACGGTGGCGACGTCATGAAGAAGGGCACCAACCGCGCCAGCGCAAGTTCCGCGCGGCGGCGCGCGCTGGTGGTGACGCCGCCGAACACCGTCAGCAGCGGCGCTTCGCCATATTTACGATCGAGCTTCATGACCTCGTCGCGGCGGCGGCGCAGCTTTCCGCCGCGATGGTCGGTCACGCTGACGCCCGACATCGCATGAACGACATCTGACGGCTCGACCCGCTCGCGGAAATAGCGGTTCGCTGCCGTGCAGAGATAGGCGATGTCGGCCGATCCCGCCGACACGATCGCAGGATCGCCTTCGAAAACGTGTTCGGCGACGCCGATGAGGGTGAAATCACGCTGATAGGGAATGACGTGGATCATTCTCCGGTCGTTGTTCTGAAGCGCGTAAACATTGTCATGATCGAACATCCGTCTCACGACGATCTGACTGACCCGCGTGAAGTGTGCTTGAACGGCCGGCAAATGCAAGACGGTTTCGGCGACCGTCCGCGTCCATGCCCCGCTCGCATTCACCAGCGCGCGGGCCGTGACGATCTCGCGCCGGCCGCGGTTGACGACCGCAAGCTTCCAGACCTCCGAACGATCCGCACGCACGCAGCGCGCGCCGGTCCGGATCGTCGCGCCACGGGCGGCAGCGTCCACCGCGTTGAGAACGACCAGCCGCGACTCGTCCACGGTACAATCGGAATACGCCAGGGCAAGCCTGAGCGAGCGCTGGAGCGGGTGGCCCATCTCGTGAACCGTCAGATCGAGCGTCTCAGGCCGGGGAAGCGGACCGTTAGAGCCAAGGCGGCCGTACACATAAAGCCCGGCGCGCAGCATCGCCGGCGGCCGCTCCCCGGAATGAACCGGAAGCACGAAGCGCGTGGGCCGCACCAGATGCGGCGCGATCCGCAATCCGATGTCGCGCTCCGCCAGCGCGCCACGCACGCGCAATGCGTTGCCCTGTTCAAGGTCGATGAAATTGCCGTGCATCAGATGCGCGGCAGCCAGCGTCGCGCCGCCGCCGAGATCATGCTGCTCGAACAGCACGACGCGCAGGCCTCTTCCCGCCGCATCGCGGGCGATGCACACGCCGTGGAGGCCACCCCCGATGATCGCCACGTCAAAATCAGCCATCGCTTCAAAACCAGCCATTGCTGCAAAATAGCTACGCAGCGATGATCTCCGACGACCAACCTCGCGAGTCAAGTCTCGGCTGGTTCAGGAACTGCGAGCGGCGCTCAGTTGCCGTTGACGACCGATTTGCGCGGCTCTGCCGGCGCAGCGCGGGTGCGGCCGATCCATTCGGCGTATTGCACGATCGGCCCCGGCCTGCCGATGAAATAGCCCTGCATCCGCGAGCAGTTGACGCTCCGCAGGAACTCAAGCTGGTCTTGCGTCTCGACGCCTTCCGCGACAATCGGAATGTCGAGGCCGTGGCCAAGACCGATCACCGCCCGAATGATCGCCGCCGACTGGGGGTTGCGTCCCAGATTCATCACAAAGGTGCGGTCGATCTTGATTTTGTCGAACGGGAACGCCTGCAGATAGGTCAGCGACGAGTAGCCGCTGCCGAAATCATCCATCGCGATGTGTACGCCGAGCGCTTTCAGCCGCCGCAACAGCGCCAACCCGCGATCCATGTCCTCTATCAGCACGCCTTCGGTGATTTCCAGCTCGAGCTGGCTCGCCGGGAGGCCGGTTTCCAGCAGGATTGAATGCACCAGACCGACGACGTCGCCGTGCATGAATTGCGCCGGCGACAGGTTGACCGCGACCTGCAGCGGCTTCGGCCAGGAAGCCGCCTCGCGGCACGCCTCGCGCAAAATCCATTCGCCCATTTCGACGATCAGGCCGCTCTCTTCTGCAAGCGGAATGAAATCGCCGGGCGAGATATTGCCGCGCGTCGGATGCACCCATCGCGCCAGCGCCTCGAAGCCGATCGGTTCCTGCACTCCGTCGCGATGGTGGACCATGACCTGCGGCTGATAATGAAGGAACATCTCGCCGTTGCGGATCGCCGTCGAGAGATCCTGATGGAGCGCACGGCGATCGCGGATTTTCTGGTCCATCTCCGCTTCGAAGAATTTAACCGACCCGCGCGATTTCGCCTTGGCGCGAAACAATGCGGCGTCGGCATTGGTCAACAGCGATTCGGCGTCGGTGCCGTTGCGCGGGAACACCGCGATTCCGATCGTCAGCCCGATGCGGACAGTCCGGCCTTCGAGGATGAATTCTTCCTGCATTGCTCCGGACAGCCGCGCCGCCAGCGCCTTGGCGGCATCGGGCTGCACGCCGTCGATAATGAGACCGAATTCGTCGCCGCTCAGGCGTGCAACAACGCCGCCGAGCGCCCCTTTCTCGATCCGGCGCGAAACCTCGATCAGCAATTTGTCTCCGACGTCGTGGCCGAATACGTCGTTGATTTCCTTCAACCGGTCGAGATCGATCGACAGTACCGCGAACTCTTCCGGGGTTCCCGCGCAGGCATCGATCATCTGCGACAGCGCCTGCAGGAACGCGGCCCGATTCGGCAATCCCGTCAGCGCATCGTGATAGGCCATATGCGCCATGCGCGATTCGGTTTCACGGCGATCGGTGATATCTTCGTTGGTCTTGATCAGGTATTGCGGCTCTCCGGCCTCGTCGAGAACGGTGACACGCCTCGTCAGGAACAGGCGCAATCCGTTTTCGGTCTGGATCGGGTGCTCTTCGGTGACGATGCCCTTCTTGCGAACGGCGTCCTCGTCGCGCTTGAGGATGAACTTCGCGTCGGTCGGATTATAGATGTCGTCGATGGTCTGGCCGATGACGTCTTCACGCCGGCGGTTCAGCGTGGCCTCGGCACCGCGATTGGCCAGAACAAATTGCCCGTCGCTCAGCCGCTTGACGACAAACGCGACCGGAATGTTATCGACAACCTGTTCAAGGAATTTCTTCGCGCTCTGGATTTCGCGCGACAGCGACCTGCGTTCGGTTACGTCCTCGAACAGGGCAACCAGGAATTCGGGTTCGTTTTTTTCATTGCGCGCGATGACGCGGTTGCAAGCCACAAGGCGCTTGCTGCCTCCGTGCTCGATAAGCAATTCAGTGCGCGTTTGACCGGAAGATGAGCCAATTGCGGCCCGATCGGCTTCCATGACCGCCTGCGCCGCTTCGGGCACATAAACCTTATGAGCCGTGCTGCCGATGATCTGGTCGCGGCTGAGACCCGAGAACTGTTCGAACGCCCGGTTTGCGAGAATGTACACCCCATCCTCAATGCTCTTGACAGCGACACTGACGGGAATGTTGTCGATCACCGACTCAAGGAAGTTCTTGGTGGTGGCGAGCTGCCGGGACAGCGTGCGCTGCGCGGTACAATCCTCATGCGTCGATACCGTGCCGCCGTTGCCCAGTGTCCGATGCTTGATCAGGATCGAGCGGCCGTCGCGCAATTCGGAAACATGACCGCCCGGGCTTTCGACATTGCGATAGTATTCCTCGAGGCACCCTTCCAGCATTCCGCGCTTGGCACGCAGTTCGCTCAGCTCGCGTCCGGTCATGCCGGGCAAAAGATCTGAACGGCTGAGCCCATAGATCTCGAGATAGCGGTCGTTGCAGAACACAATGCGCTTGCGTGCATCGACCATCACGATGCCCTGGGACAGGTTGTTGAGGGCTGATGCGACGAAGGCTGCGCGCCGCATGCTGGAGCGGCGGGCCTTTCTCAGCGCGGCCATGATCCAGAGGATGATCGAGGCAAGGAATGCAATGACGACGACGCCACCGATCAGCATTTGCCACACCATCGCGGTCTGCGGCGCGGCTGACGATATCGCTGTAAAAGAGCCGCCGGAATTGACAACGATCTGCGCAACCGCTTGCTCGCTCGCTAAAATCGGGGCGAGCAGCCACAGAGCGATCCTCGCAGGATGCACTGTTTTCGCACGAGCTTGCTTCTGCCAGCCGGTCATTGCCATTCCGAAGAATTCTTCGGAGACACTCTCTGGTTGCATCCGTTTGAATCGGGTAAACGCTTACTTTGCGGGTAGCGCAATGTGACTTAATTGCGAGCAAAAGGGCGTCTATGCTTAATGCTTCCCTAAAGAACGATGGGTCATCCGGCGGAGCGCTGTGCAAATTATGAGCACGAGACAACGGGCTTCTGCAAAGCGGATCGTCGATGGACAGAATTGAATGCGTCGTCGTCGGCGCCGGTGTCGTCGGTCTCGCCGCCGCCCGGCGGCTTGCACAAGCCGGCCTTGAAGTCATCGTTCTCGAAGCTGCGGCGGACATCGGGACCGGAACATCCTCACGCAACAGCGAGGTGATTCACGCCGGGATCTATTATCCGGCGGGAAGTCTGATGGCGCGGTTGTGCGTCAGCGGCAAGCAGGCGCTTTACACCTATTGCGAGCATCACGGCGTGCCGCATCGCCGTTGCGGCAAACTGATCGTCGCAACCAATGACAGCGAATGCAGCAAACTTACGTCCATCAAATCGCACGCCGAAGCCAATGGTGTTGGCGATCTGCGGATGTTATCCGGGATTGAAGCACAGGCACTTGAACCTGCGCTGAATTGCGTCGGGGCGTTGCTGTCGCCGTCCACCGGAATTGTCGATAGCCACGGTTACATGCTGGCGCTGCGCGGCGACATCGAGGAGGCCGGCGGCGCGCTCGCGTTTCGCGCGCCGCTACTAAGCGCGAACGCCGATGCTGACGGTTTCGTGCTGGAGGTCGGCGGCGATGCGCCGATGACGATCGGGTGCCGGCTCCTCATCAATTCCGCCGGGCTCAATGCGCCCGCCATTGCGCGGGCCATCGAAGGCATGCCGCAAGACCGTGTGCCGACGGCCTATTACGCCAAGGGCAATTATTTCAGCTGCAGCGCGCGCGCGCCGTTCTCTCATCTCATTTATCCGGTGCCGGAGCCCGGCGGCCTCGGTGTGCATCTCACCATCGACCTCGGCGGACAGGCCAAGTTCGGCCCGGATGTGCAATGGGTGGATAAGATCGATTATGCCGTCGATCCGGCACGGGCCGAGCGGTTTTACCCTGCGATCAGGCGCTACTGGCCGTCATTGCCCGACGGCGCGTTGACGCCGAGCTATTCGGGAATCCGCCCCAAGATCGTTCCTCCCGCAGTGGCGCGGCAGGACTTTGTCATCCAGGGACAACTGGACCATGGCGTCGCGGGATTGATCAACCTGTTCGGAATTGAATCACCGGGGCTGACATCGTCCCTTGCCATAGCGGACGAAGTCGCGCGGCGTGCCGGAATTCAGACGTAGAGCGATAATCGCGACGGCAGATGTCGTCACAATCATCGCGTCAAATGTCAGAAGATTCCAGAAGGTCAGTGGAGCATAGCGCTGGTGGTGTGCCTTATGCGCTGGATTTCATCCTTCAGTACCAGCTTGCGGCGCTTCAACTCGATAATTTGGAGGTCGTCGGTGGAAAGATGCTGCAGAGCATCGTGCAATTCGTTTTCCAGAACTTCATGTTTCCGTTCCAGTTCAACGAGATGCGCCTGAATCGCCATAAGAAGTCTCCTTTGTGAGTGGACCTCAGATTGGACAAACGCGTTTTCAAGCGAAGTGGCGTCCGGTTCGCGTGAAGAAAACGCGTTCCTCTATAAAGGTGGAGCAAACTCGGACGCAAAACCGGTGTCCACTTTTGCTGAGTTCGCTCCGGACCAGTAAGTGTACATGAGTGGCGGCATCTGTCGATAACGGATTAAAACCGCTCAGTGTTATTTTTTATCAATGGAAACGAATTGTGAGGGAACCAGTCCCGCGATACCGTCGCTGGAACTGGTTACGATTTTCTGCAATGACCGCTACCAAGGGTACATCCGGTAAGACTTGCTGAAAGTCTTACCCATTCCAATCATCGATGGTTATGGCAGATCAGGACAACAACGAATTCGCTCTGGAGCTTGCGAGATTGCAGCAGGAGCATCGCGACCTGGACGCCGCCATTGAGGCGCTGCATTTGTC
Organism: Pseudomonadota bacterium; assembly: GCA_040386115.1. Taxonomy (GTDB): domain Bacteria; phylum Pseudomonadota; class Alphaproteobacteria; order Rhizobiales; family Xanthobacteraceae; genus Afipia. The sequence goes on along the minus strand of JAZKGC010000043.1, from coordinate 66,571 downwards.
GCCGGCGCCCGACCTGCTGCGGCTGCAGCGCTTGAAAAAGCGCAAGCTGCAACTGCGCGACCGCATCGCCTTCATCGAAGATCAGATTACGCCGGATATTATCGCCTGACGCATGATCCTAGAGCGCGAGCGCGCGCCCCTTGCGTGCCGCCTTGCGCGCGTACATCGCGCGATCCGCCTGCTCCAGGGCTACCGCCGCGTTATCCATCGGACCCAGCAGCGCGATGCCAGCCGATGCACCCGCGACGACGGATCGGCCCTTGAAAACGAACGTGAGGCGATCGATGGCGTCTTCCAGCGCCGCCGCCTTCGCCCGTGCATCCACCTCGGTCAGATTCCACAGCAGCAAGCCGAACTCATCGCCGCCAAGCCGGCCCACCACGTCGGAAGACCGCACATGCCGCATCAGCACTGCGACGACGCCCTTCAGCACGAGGTCACCCGCCGCATGACCGAACGTGTCGTTGATCGGCTTCAGGCCATCGACGTCGAGTACGATAAGCGCGCCTCTGGCCCTGTAGCGCTTGATATAGGCGACGGAGCGATGAAGCTCCCGCTCGAAGCCGCGGCGGTTGTAGATGTTCAGCAGGAAATCGGTGTCGGCCCAGGCCTGAAACTCGTCGATCCGGGCCTGGGCAGCGGCAAGTTCAGACTTCAAGGCCGAGACCTGCCGTTTCGCCTTGGCCAACGGATCGCCCGATGGCTTGCGCATGGGTTTTGCCGGGGCGGTTTTGGTGGCGGATTTGCTTTGTCCCGTGGCGGCGCGCCCGGACGGCGTCTTCACCGCAGGGCTTTGGGTCGCGGCTTTTCTGCCCGGTTTCTTCAATTTACCGCCCCGCCATTGACCATGAAAGCATAACGGATTCGCACCAGCTTGCCACTTGGGGGCACAACCCTATAATCCGCCCTCTTTTTCAGGCTCTTTTTGAAGATTCCGAATGACCGTCCCCGTCGCCATCATCATGGGAAGCCAGTCCGACTGGGACACCATGCGCCACGCCGCCCAAACCCTGACTGCGCTCGGGGTGGAGCACGAAGCGCTGATCGTCTCGGCACACCGCACCCCCGACCGGCTTTATGCCTTCGCGAAGGGGGCGAAAGCGGCGGGATTCAAGGTCGTCATTGCCGGAGCCGGCGGGGCGGCGCACCTGCCTGGCATGGCCGCGTCGCTGACGGAACTCCCGGTATTCGGCGTGCCGGTGGAGTCGAAAGCGTTATCAGGTGTGGATTCGCTGTATTCCATTGTGCAAATGCCAGCCGGGATTCCGGTCGGCACCTTGGCGATTGGAAAGTCCGGCGCTATCAATGCCGCGCTACTCGCTGCAAGCGTGCTGGCGCTCAACGACGCCGGCCTTGCGACCCGGCTTGCGACATGGCGTAAGCAGCAGACCGAGGCGATCAGCGAGCGCCCAGAGGACAATTAAGTGACATCTCCAGGTCGGGTGACGCTGAAACCAGGCGACACCATCGGAATTCTCGGCGGCGGACAATTGGGCCGGATGCTGGCACTGGCCGCGGCTCGTCTCGGTCTGAAGGCGCAGGTCTTTTCGCCGGACCCGGATTCGCCCGCGTTCGACGTGGTGCAGAATGCAACTTGCGCGGAATATGCCGATGTAGAGGCGCTCGAACTGTTCGCGTCCGACGTCAACGTCATCACCTACGAATTCGAGAACATTCCGTCGTCCACCGCGATGATTCTCGCGGCGCGCCGCCCGGTGCTGCCGGACCCCAAGGTGCTGGAGACCACGCAGGACAGGCTCGCCGAAAAGAACTTCGTGACCAAACTGGGGATCGCCACCGCGCGCTATGCCGACGTGGCGTCTGCGCAGGGACTGAAGGCCGCGATGGCCGAGATCGGCCTGCCCGCCGTGCTGAAGACCCGGCGTTTCGGCTATGACGGCAAGGGACAGGTCGTGGTCCGCGAGGGCGACGATCCGGAGACCGTCTGGGCCGATCTGGAAACC
>JAZKGC010000043.1:62297-64507 GCA_040386115.1 Pseudomonadota bacterium | reverse complement strand
GTGGAGATGTTCGCGGTTCCCGGCCCCGGCGGCACGACGCTGCTGGTCAACGAGATCGCGCCGCGGGTCCACAATTCAGGGCACTGGACGCTGGACGGTGCCTCGCTGTCCCAGTTCGAGCAGCATATCCGTGCCATCGCCGGCTGGCCGCTCGGCCACCCGGTACGCCACGGCGACGTCACCATGACCAACCTGATCGGCGACGACATCCTCGACTACGGAGCATGGCTGACCGTGCCCGGCGCAACCGTGCATCTGTATGGCAAGGGCGCGCCCCGGCCCGGCCGCAAGATGGGCCATGTCACCGTGACCGGGGCCGCCAAACCGACTCAAAAATAGGCGGTAAATCGCCCTCCGGAGCCCGGATTGTTGGTGCCGCCGGTGGACATTCCCGGTTCGATCTGATACATCCGCGCCCTTGATGTGAGAGGTATGGCCTTTGTCGGCTTCTCACCGTCGCCAGAATTCCAAACCGATCAGAAAAGAGGATGCCGCGTGCAGGTTCTCGTTCGCGATAACAATGTTGACCAGGCTCTCAAGGCGCTGAAGAAAAAGATGCAGCGTGAGGGCATTTTCCGCGAGATGAAGCTCCGCGGTCACTACGAAAAGCCCTCTGAGAAGAAGGCTCGCGAGAAGGCGGAAGCCGTTCGCCGCGCCCGCAAGCTCGCGCGCAAGAAGTTGCAGCGCGAAGGCCTGTTGCCGATGAAGCCGAAGCCAGTGTTCGGCGCCGGTCCGGGCGCAGAGCGCGGTGGCGCGGGCGGCCGTGGCGGCCCGGGTGCAGGTCCACGCGGACCGCGCTGAGCTATCTTTCAGTTTTGATAAGGAAAACGCGGGCCTCACGGCCCGCGTTTTTGTTTGAGATTCCTTGGGAGGGAGAATTCGCTCAAACAAGGTTTCACACGTTCAGATTCATCCAGACCGCTTTCGGCTCGGTGAAATTCTCCAGCGCCGCTGTGCCGTGCTCTCGGCCGAACCCTGAATCGCCCGTGCCACCCCACGGCAGCCGCACGTCGGTATAGCCATAGGTGTTGATCCAGACCGTGCCCGCCTTCGCCTTCTTCGCGAACCGCTGCACACGGCCGATGTCACGGCTCCATACGCCAGCGGCGAGGCTGTAGGCCGTGCCGTTGGCAATGCGCAGGGCATCGGCCTCATCCTTAAAACTGATGACGCTGACCACAGGCCCGAAGATCTCCTCCTGCGAAATCCGCATCTCGTGTTTGACGTTGGCGAACACTGACGGGCTGACGAAGTAGCCGCGGGTGCCGACACGCTTACCGCCGGTGGTGAGCGTCGCACCTTCCTTCCGGCCGATGTCCACGTAGTCGAGAATGCTGTTCATCTGCTTTTCGGAAATCACCGGACCGAGCGCCGTTGTCTTGTCAGCGGTATCTCCCATGCGCAGCGCCTTCGCGCGTGCCGTCAGCCGCTCAACCACGTCGTCATAGACTTTCTCATGGGCCAGCACGCGCGAGCCAGCCGAACACACCTGACCGGCGTTGAAGAAAATTCCGGATGCCGCCGCCTTGGTCGCGGCATCGAGATCGGCGTCGTCGAAAATGACGTTGGCCGACTTGCCGCCGAGTTCAAGCGACACGCGCTTGAAGTTACCGGCCGCGCCGCGCAGGATTCCACGGCCAACGCCGGGCGAGCCGGTGAAGGTCACTTTATCGACGTCAGGGTGATTGACGAGTGCATCGCCGACCACCCGGCCGGGACCGGGAACGATGTTGAGAACGCCCGGCGGCAAACCTGCTTCAAGCGCCAGTTCGCCGAGACGCAGCGCCGACAGCGAGGTCAGCTCGGCGGGCTTCATCACCACGGTGCAGCCGCAGGCCAGCGCCGGCGCCAGCTTCCACATCCCGATCATCAGCGGGAAGTTCCAGGGCACGATCACCGCGACCACGCCCACCGGCTCGCGCAGCGTATATGTGAGCGCATCGCCGCGCGTCGGCACCACCTCGCCGTGGATCTTGTCGGCCCATCCGGCGTAATAGATCAGCGTGTCGATCGCGGCGGGAAGATCCTGACGCAGCACCGCCGCGATCGGCTTGCCCGCATCGCGGCTTTCCAGTTCGGCCAGTTCGTCCGCGCGCTGCTTCATCAGGTCGGCGAGCCTGAACAGGATATGCCCTCGCTCGGCGGCGCGCATGGTGCTCCAGACGCCCTCGAAAGCGCGGCGGGCGGCAGCGACCGCGCGATCGACATCG
>JAZKGC010000043.1:60479-62197 GCA_040386115.1 Pseudomonadota bacterium | reverse complement strand
GCATGCTGCGTATCGAGATCGAATCCGTCTGGCGATTTCACAAGGACGACAGCCCGCAAACGGCCGTGGTCATGCTCGGAATTCTCAACGAGATCCGGAAAACCGGAAAACTCACCAGCGCGGCAATCCACGCTCACCTCTCCTACCGGCACGTCTGGAATCTGGTCGAGCAATGGTCGGAGTTCTTCGGCACGCCGCTGGTTGAAACCCATCGCGGCAAGGGCACGACGCTGACGGCGTTCGGCGAAAAGCTGGTGTGGGCCGGACAGCGGCTCCAGGCGCGCCTCGGCCCGCAACTGGAAAATCTCGCGCAGGAACTCGCGACCGAGATCAAGCCGTTCCTGCATCAGCGCCCAGGCGTGATCCGCGTCCATGCCAGCCACGGTTTTGCCGTCTCGAAGCTGCGCGAGTTTCTCGATCGAGAGCCCGGCATCGGCGTCGATCTGCGCTATGTCAGCAACCAGAATTCGCTGGTGTCGCTGGCCCAGGGTGCCTGCGATCTTTCCGGCGTGCATCTGCCGCGCGGAGAACTGCGCGCCCAAAGCGTCAAGGCCTGCAAGGAATGGCTCGATCCGCGCGAAGATCGCGTCATCCATTTCGTGACGCGCGAGATGGGGCTGATGGTCAAGCACAGCAACCCGCTCGGCATCACGTCACTGGAGAACGTCGTCGCGCGCAAGGCCCGCTTCGTCAACCGTGACCATGATTCCGGAACGCGCCTGCTGTTCGACCAGTTGCTGGCTATGCACAAGATCGACGAAGCCGACATCCATGGCGCGCAGCAGATGGAATTCACCCACGCCGCGGTGGCGGCCTACGTTGGGAGCGGCATGGCGGATGTCAGTTTCGGCGTCGAAGCCGCGGCGCGGCAATTCGGGCTCGATTTCATCCGGCTGCTGACGGAGGACTATTTTTTCGTCTGCCGCCGTGCGTTTCTGGAAACCGAGCCGATGCAGCGCGTGCTCGACATCATGAAGGGGTGCGAGTTTCACGACGCTGTCGCGAGCCTTCCCGGATACGTCGCGGCGAATACCGGATCGGTCAGCACGGTGAAGGAATTTCTGGATAGCGTCGATGCCGGCACCGATGCCACGCCGAACAGCAAAAGCCGCCGCAAGGCAGTTTCGCCGAAATAGCTAGTTCGTGGGCTCAGGCACCACGGCGTGGAATACCGATTTCGCAGCGGAGACCACGTCCTCGGCCACCGAGGTGCGGCCAGTCCGCGCGCGCAGATCGAGCGGTCGCGACGGAATGTCCGCGGGCGGCGTGAGGCGCGAGGAATCGTCGAGCCGGGCGTCCGATGAACCTGACGCCGGCACCGGGAACGGGGCCGGCGGTGCGACGATCGCGGCTTCACTCTGCGGCGGCGCGACCGTGACGGCCGGAGGCAATGGTTGCATCGCAGGCGGCTGGCTTGCCGCAGCAGGCGCATAGACCACGCTGTTCATCCGTGCGCGCTCCGGTGCCCGATCTTGCAGCCTGGCTGGCTCGGACGCGCGGGGCGTGTCGGCTTGCCGCGGTTCGGCATTGCGCAGCCGCTCGATGGCAGCGCGCGCGATGTCATTGGCGTCGCGCTTTTCATCGGGCGCTGCATTGGCCTCGGCAGCAGGCGTCACGGCTGGCGTGGTTTTCGCTATCGTCTTTTCGCGCTGAACTGAAGCCTTCGCAGTGGCAGCCTTGTCGGCGGACACTTTGTCGCTGGCGAGCTTTTCAGCGGC
>JAZKGC010000043.1:43073-60379 GCA_040386115.1 Pseudomonadota bacterium | reverse complement strand
CGGCAGCCTTCTCGGCAGCCTTGGACTTGGCGGCTTCGGCCTTGACGGCTTCAGATTTGGCAGCTTCGGATTTCGCCGCTTCGGACTTGGCGGTGGAGTCGTCGGCCTTCAGCGGCAGCGGGGCAGCCTGCCTTGACGTTTCAGCAGGTGCGGAGATCGCTGCCTTCGGCTTGTCCGCGTCGGACTTGGCATTGATGTAGTGCGTGACGATATACGCCCCAACCACCGTCGCGAAGATCGACGGGATAACTTCCAGAATGTACTTCGAAAGAAACTTCTTGATCATCGGCAACTCCCCGCGCGGTGCTGGATGCGGGAACTTTGGGGCCGATTGAGGGATCAACTGCGACGGATCGGTGGCATTCAACCTGACGCGCGGTTTTCCCACCCCTTCAAATGGTTAAGGCACCAGAACGAGGAAGATGAACACCGCGAACACCAGCATGTGAACGAGCCCGAACAGGATGTTGGTGCGGCCGGTTCCAAACGTCATCATGCTCACCAGCATGGTCATCGCAAGCAGCACCATGTCGCGCGCGTCGAGCCCCAGCACCAGCGGCTTGTCGAGCAGGTAAGCGGCGACGGCCACCGCAGGAACCGTGAGGCCGATGGTGGCGATGGACGATCCCAGCGCGAGATTGATGCTTTTTTGCAGGTCGTTCTTGCGCGCGGCCGCCAGCGCCGCGATGCTTTCCGGCAACAGAACGAGAAGCGCCACAACGACGCCCGCAAAGGCCGCAGGCGCGCCGATAGCCGCGGTGCCTGCATCGACCACCAGCGAGAATTTCTTGGCGAGCAGCACCACCGCGACCAGCGAAACCAGCAGCAAGGCGGCGCTCAGAACAAGAATCTTGCCTGACGCGGGCGCGTGGCTCGCATCATCGTCATCGCTCTCGATGATGAAATAATCGCGATGACGCACGGTCTGGGTGTAGAGGAACACGCCATAAAGCAGGAGCGTCACCACGCTGACGAAACCAAGCTGCGTCGCAGAGTAAACCGGGCCCGGCGTGGTCAGGGTGTAGTTTGGCAGGATAAGCGTGATGGTCGCGATGACGATAAGAACGCAGAGATAGACATTGACGCCCGTGACCTGAAAATCCTGCTCGCGGTAGCGCAAGCCGCCGGCGAGAATGCAGATGCCCACGAGGCCGTTGCACACGATCATGACCACCGCGAACACGGTATCGCGCGCGAGCGTGGGGACAGCCTTGTCGCCGAGCATGATGGTGGCGATCAGCGCCACCTCGATCACCGTCACCGCCAGCGTCAGCAACAGCGTGCCGTAAGGCTCACCGATCTTCTGGGCGATCACTTCGGCATGATGGACGGCGGCGAACACAGTTCCGAACAGGACAACCAGCAGCACGGCCGCGAAGGCAAACCCCGCAGGCGAGCGGGTGAAGCCGATCCCCGGAATAAACGTGCTGACGAAAAGCAGAACGGCCAGCGCGGGGAAGACCCAGGCTGACCGTGGCATGTGGGTGTGAGCGCTCATGCGCTCGACATTAACCGCACGATGACAAAAGGCATAGAGGTCTGGCCAGCGCAGAAGAAAATTGCACGCGGGAGCGGGATGCCTTAACCAAAAAGACTATTTTGGGAAGGAAACGCAAAATGTTCTCTCACATCATGATCGGGACGAACGATCTCGACAAGGCCAAGGCATTTTACGACAAACTGCTGGGCTCGCTCGGGGTGCCACCGGGGATTGTCGATCGCCATCGCATCTTTTATCGCACCAAAACCGGGACTTTTTCCGTATCGAAGCCCATCGACGGCAAACCCGCCACTCCGGCCAATGGTGGCACGATCGGTTTTGTTGCTGCGTCCGCTGAAGACGCGGATGCCTGGCATGCGACCGGAATCGCGAATGGCGGCACCACATGCGAAGATCCGCCGGGCATCCGTGGAGCCGGCGACATCAAGATGCACATTGCCTATCTGCGCGATCCGGACGGCAACAAGCTTTGCGCAATCTATCGGATACCGAAGGCGTAACGAAAAGAGGCCGTGCGCTATGCACGGCCTCTCCGACTCCGCGAAACGAAAGCGGGATTAGCGACTACATCGCCTTGACGATGTTTTCGGTCATCTTCTTGGCATCGCCGAGCAGCATCATCGTGTTGTCACGATAAAACAGCGGATTATCGACGCCGGCATAGCCCGAGGCCAGCGAGCGCTTGATGAACATCACGGTGCCCGCCTTCCAGACCTGTAGCACCGGCATGCCGTAGATCGGCGATTTCGGATCGTCTTCCGCCGCCGGATTGGTCACGTCGTTGGCGCCGATCACGAAGGCGACGTCGGCCTGTGCGAACTCCGAGTTGATGTCCTCGAGCTCGAACACCTCGTCGTAAGGTACATTGGCCTCGGCCAGCAGCACGTTCATGTGGCCGGGCATGCGGCCCGCGACCGGGTGGATGGCGTACTTCACCTCGACACCTTCTTTCTTGAGCGTGTCGGCCATTTCGCGAAGAGCGTGCTGCGCCTGCGCCACCGCCATGCCGTAGCCCGGCACGATGATGACCTTCTGGGCGTTCTTCATGATGAAGGCAGCGTCGTCGGCAGAGCCGAGCTTGACCGGCTTCACTTCACCACCGGCAGCCGCTGCGGGACCGCCGCTGTCGCCGCCAAAGCCGCCGAGAATGACGGAGATGAAGGAGCGGTTCATCGCATGGCACATGATGTAGGACAGGATCGCGCCGCTCGATCCGACCAGCGCGCCGGTGATGATGAGCGCCGAATTGCCTAGCGTGAAGCCGATGCCGGCCGCAGCCCAACCCGAATACGAGTTCAGCATCGAGATCACGACCGGCATGTCAGCGCCGCCGATCGGGATAATCAGCAAGGCACCCAGCACCAGCGCGATAATGGTGATCATCCAGAAGTCGAACGAACTCTGCGACACCACCAGGCCGTAGATGAAAAACACCAGGGCCAGCGCGAGAGCAATGTTGATGATGTGGCGCGCAGGCAGGATGATCGGCGAACCGCTCATGCGGCCCGACAGTTTCAGAAACGCGATTACCGAGCCGGTGAACGTCAGCGCGCCGATGGCGACGCCGAGCGACATTTCGATCAGGCTTGCGGCGTGGATGTTGCCGCGGGTGCCGATGTCGAATGCCGCGGGCGCATAAAAGGCACCGGCTGCCACCAACACGGCGGCCATGCCGACCAGCGAGTGGAACGCGGCCACCAGTTCCGGCATCGACGTCATCGGCACGCGCCGGGCGATCACAGCACCAATGCCGCCGCCGATACCGATGCCGAGAATGACGAGAACCCAGCCGATGGTGCCGGTCGGCGGATGTGCTGCGAGCGTGGTGACGACCGCAATCGCCATGCCGATCATGCCAAACCAGTTACCCTGGCGGCTGGAGGCGGGGCTGGACAGTCCGCGCAGTGACAGGATGAAGAGGACACCAGCGACGAGATAGAGAACTGCGGCGAGATTCGCGTTCATCGGGCTGCCCTTACTTCTTTTTCTTCTGGTACATCGCCAGCATGCGCTGCGTGACCAGGAAGCCGCCGAAAATATTGACGGATGCAAAAATGAGAGCGACGAAGCCGAAACCGCGCGCCCAGAGAGGACCGTCATCGTTGCCGACCAGCGCAACGCCGACGGCAAGCAGTGCGCCGACCACGATGACCGACGAAATGGCATTCGTGACCGACATCAGCGGCGTATGCAGCGCGGGCGTCACCGACCACACCACGAAGTAGCCGACGAACACGGCAAGAACGAAAATCGACAACCGGAACACAAATGGATCGACGGCCTGAATGGCATGCATGGCTACGCTCCCTTATGCTTTCGGCTGAAAATTAGGATGAATGACCGCGCCGTCCTTGGTCAGGGCGGTGGCTTTCACGAGATCGTCGTCCCACTTCACCGCGAGCGATTTGGTCGCCTTGTCGAACAGCGTCTCAATGAATGAAAACAGGTTGCGCGCGTAAAGGCTCGACGCCGACGCAGGCACCTTGCCGGCGAGGTTGGTGTAGCCGACGATCTTCACGCCGCCGACGTCCGCTACCTCGTTGGCCTTGACGCCCTCGACATTGCCGCCGCGCTCGACGGCGAGATCGACCAGCACGGAGCCCGGCTTCATCGACTTCACCATTTCGGCGCTGACCAGCTTCGGCGCAGGCCGGCCAGGAATGAGCGCGGTGGTGATGATGATATCCTGCTTCTTGATATGCTCTGCGGTGAGAGCTGCCTGCTTGGCCTGATACTCTTTCGACATTTCCTTGGCGTAGCCGCCGGCGGTCTGCGCGTTCTTGAATTCCTCGTCTTCAACGGCGAGGAATTTCGCACCGAGACTTTCGACCTGCTCCTTCGTCGCGGGGCGAACGTCGGTCGCGGTCACGACAGCACCGAGGCGGCGCGCGGTGGCGATCGCCTGCAAACCTGCCACGCCGACGCCCATGACGAAAACCTTCGCCGCGGGCACGGTGCCGGCTGCGGTCATCATCATTGGGAAAGCACGGCCGAAGGCTTCGGCGGATTCGATCACGGCGCGGTAACCCGCAAGATTGGCCTGCGAGGACAGCACGTCCATCACTTGCGCGCGGGTGATACGCGGCATCAATTCCATTGCGAAAGCCGAGACACCGGCATCGGCCATCACCTTCAGCGCGGCCTCATTGCCATAGGGGTCCATGATCGCGATGACCAGCGCGCCCTTTTTGTATTTTGCAAGCTCGGAGGCCTCCGGACGCTTCACCTTGATGACGATGTCGGCGTCCTTCACCGCGTCCGCGCTGATGCTCGCGCCTGCGGCTTCATAATCCGCGTCCAGCAAGCCCGACTTGACGCCGGCACCCGGCTCGATGGCAACATCGATCCCCAGCGCCTTGAATTTTTTCACGGTGTCCGGCGTCGCCGCGACACGCGGCTCGGCTGCATCGACTTCCTTGGCAATCGCAATTTTCATGACGCCCCCCGCAGCCAGACGGCCGCGCATGACTTAACCACCGGCTTTGCCGCCGGTGAACAACCAAATTCAATCAGGTGAGAAAAATCGCCATCAAGGCGAGAATGGCGACCACGGCAATCGTGCCCCACTTCGTCATCGTGAGGAAACCTTCGTAAGTCTGCTCATGAGCCTGATAGTCCATGCCGTCCGCCTGTGTGTAAGCGACTTCGCTATGGTCAGCCATCGTCCCCCTCCAAGTATCATTTCGAAACGTAGCGCGAATTAGCCCAATTGCGGCGCGAGAGCAACGTCCACCCGCTTTTCATACGACGGATTAAACCGATGTCATGCAAGCCATGCAACGCGTTACCGGAGAATTCCATGATGCGGAATTGATCGGGCGCTTAAACTGGAGGCTTTTGATCCTAGGCCGCCGCCATTCCTACCCCATCGCCTCCAGCTCGGCGATCAGGTTCTCGATGACCGAAAGCCCTCCATCCCAGAATTTCGGGTCTTTGGCATCCAGCCCAAACGGCTGGAGCAGTTCGGAATAATGTTTGGTGCCGCCTGCCGACAGCATGGCGAGATACCGCTCCGCGAAACCGTCCGTGGCGTTCTCGTAAACCGCATACAGCGAGTTCACCAGGCAATCGCCGAACGCATAGGCATAAACGTAGAACGGCGAATGGATGAAGTGCGGAATATACATCCAGTAGGTCTCGTAGCCGGGCTTGATCTCGATGGCCGGTCCGAGGCTCTCGCTTTGCACGCTCAGCCAGATTTCGCCGATGCGCTGGGCTGTGAGTTCGCCGTTGCGGCGCTCGGTGTGGATCGCGCGCTCGAACGAATAGAACGCGATCTGCCTCACCACGGTGTTGATCATATCCTCGACCTTGCCCGCCAGCAGCGCCTGGCGCTGTTTCGCGTTCCTGGTCTCGGCCAGCAGCCGCTTGAAAGTCAGCATCTCGCCGAATACGCTGGCAGTCTCGGCCAGCGTCAGCGGCGTCGGTGCCATCAGCGCACCATTTTTCGCGGCGAGCACCTGATGCACGCCGTGGCCGAGCTCATGGGCAAGCGTCATCACGTCGCGCGGCTTGCCTTGATAGTTCATCAGCACATAGGGATGCGCCGAGGGCGTGGTGGGATGCGAGAACGCGCCGGGCGCCTTGCCCGCGCGTACCGGCGCATCGATCCAGCGGTCGTCGAAGAAGCGCTTGGCGATGCCGGCCATTTCCGGCGAGAAATCCCCATAGGCTTTCAGGATCGTACTTTTTGCGTCGTTCCAGCCGATGCTGCCGTTCGCCGCGAACGGCAGCGGCGCGTTGCGGTCCCAGAACGCCAGCGACTTCTTGCCGAACCAGCGTGCCTTCATCCTGTAGTATCTGTGAGAGAGCCGCGGATAGGCCGCGCGCACCGAGGCGACCAGCGCATCCACCACCTCGCGCTCGACACGGTTGGCCAAGTGCCGTGAATCCGCGATGTCCTGAAAACCGCGCCAGCGGTCGGAAATTTCCTTGTCTTTGGCGAGCGTGTTGGTGATGAGCGCAAATGTGCGCTCATTGGCCTTGAAGGTTTTCGCCAGCGCCTGCGCCGCCGCCTTGCGCTTGGCCGGCGCGCGGTCCTGCAACAGCGTCAGCGTCGGCTCGATGGCGAGTTCCTTGCCGCCGACCTTGAAGCGCAGCGCCGAAATGGTCTGGTCGAACTGCCTGTTCCATGCCGCATAGCCGCTGATGGATTTCTCGTGGAACAGTTGTTCGACGCGGTCCTCGAGCTGATACGGCTTGTCCTTGCGCAGATCCTCGATCCACGGACGATAGTAATTCAGCGCCGCGGTAGCCATCGCGCGCTCGATGACCTGGTCATCGACGCGGTTGAGTTCGAGCCCGAAGAACAGCAGATGCACCGATGCCGCGGTGATGCGCTCGGACACGTCGCCGTAAAATTTCGAGATCGCCGCATCGACGGTGTTGCCGGCATGGGCAAGGCCCGCGAATGACGCCAGCCGTCCGGCAAGATCGTCGATCGATTCATAGCTTTTGACCGCGTCGGCGAGCCAGTGGCCGCCTCCGGGCTTTGCGACTTCCTCTGCGATCTTGCCTTTGTAGGCGAGTTCAAACGCCGCGCAGTCGGCGTCGAGCTCGTCGAGATCGCGGACAATCTCCGGCGCATCGATCGACGCATAAAGATCTGCAAGATTCCATTCCGGCAACTTGCCGGATTTGCTCGCGGTTTTGCCCGAGGCTTTCGCCTTCGCGGCGGGTTTGGGCCTGGCCGGGGATTTGCGGAAAGCGGTCGATGAACGCGAAGCCATGATTTTCAAATCCGTGATTGATCGAGATGGTCCGGAACGCACGACAATTGCAGCACCGGGGACAAGACGCCAACTCTTAAGAGGTCGTTAATCGGCATCGGCGAGAGTGCCCCGATTCGAGACAGATAATTGTAAATTGCGGGGAACGCCATGGCTGCGACCATTCTGATTGCCGACGACGATGCCGTGCAGCGGCGTCTCGTCGAAAACATGGTGCAGCGCTGCGGTTACGACGCCGTGACGGTCGATAGCGGCGACGCTGCCGTGGCCTATCTGATGGACCCCGATGCCAAGGCTATCGACGCCATGGTGCTCGATCTGGTGATGCCCGGCCTCGACGGCATGGGCGTGCTGGCGAAAATCCGCGACGCCGGCCTCGATGTTCCCGTGATCGTGCAGACCGCTCATGGCGGCATCGACAACGTCGTCTCCGCGATGCGCGCAGGCGCTCATGATTTCGTGGTGAAACCTGTGGGTGTCGAACGCCTGCAAGTCAGCTTGCGCAACGCCCTCAACGCCAGCGCGCTGAAAAGCGAATTGCAGCGAATTAAACACCGCCGCGAAGGCAAGCTGACCTTCAGCGACATCGTCACGCGTTCGGAGGCGATGAACCACGTCATCGCGATGGGCAAGAAAGCCGCCTCGTCCGCGATCCCGGTCCTGATCGAAGGCGAATCCGGCGTCGGCAAGGAACTGATCGCCCGCGCCATTCATGGCTCCTCCGAGCGCAACGCCAAACCGTTTATCACAGTCAACTGTGGTGCCATTCCCGACAACCTCGTGGAATCGATCCTGTTCGGCCACGAGAAGGGCGCTTTCACCGGCGCGACCGAGCGGCACGCCGGGAAGTTCGCGGAGGCCAATGGCGGCACGCTGTTCCTCGATGAGATCAGTGAATTGCCCCTCGCCGCCCAGGTGAAACTGCTCCGCGCCTTGCAGCAGGGCGAGATCGAGGCGGTCGGCGGGCGGAAGCCGCTCAAGGTCGATGTGCGGATCGTCTCGGCCACCAACCGCAATCTGCTCAACCAGGTAAAGGCGGGGCATTTTCGCGAAGACCTGTTCTATCGCCTGCACGTGCTGCCGCTGACGATTCCGCCGCTGCGCGCCCGGCGCGAGGATATCCCGCATCTGTTGCGGCACTTCATGGCGCGGTTCTGCGCCGAGGAAAATCGCCCCATCACCGGCATCAGCGGCGAAGCCATGGCGCTGCTTGGCGGATTGTCCTGGCCGGGCAATGTCCGGCAGCTCGAGAACGCGGTCTATCGCGCGGTCGTCATGAGCGACGGCGGCCAGCTTGGCCTCGGCGACTTTCCGCAGGCGAGCAGCCTGCCGCCGGGATCGGTGCCACCGTTGGCAGAAGCCCTGATGATGGACAGCCCGTTGCCGGCCCGGCCGGCCGATATATCTGGTGCCGAGATACCGATTGTGCCCGCCCCTGCCACCGGCAGGATCCTGCCCGCCTACGGCACGCTCGCCATGCTGGGTGACGACGGCGAGATGAGACCTTTGGAAGACGTGGAGGCGGAGACGATCCGGTTCGCCATCGCCCATTATCGCGGCCAGATGTCGGAGGTCGCGCGGCGGCTCAAGATCGGCCGCTCGACCCTTTACCGGAAGCTGGACGATGCAGCCGCCACTCTCGACCAGGAACCCGGTGAACGGGATCGCTGACCCGTCGAATCGGACTCGGGACGGAACCAGAATGACCGGTGATCACGCACCGTTCATTGAACCGTTGCGGCGCGGTGACAGACATAAGAAAAGCGCGCGGCAATACGCGCAAACCGTTGCAAGGGATGCCGAATTGAAGTCAGTTTCCAGCGAGATGACTTTGAGTTGATGGGGCGGCGCTGGCCGCCTCAGTTTACGCTGTGTATCGTCTCGCGCGTATTGTTGAAGTGATGGTTCGCGACGAAGACCGATCAAGCCGGCGCTTTTGCATAAGGTTCTGACGGAAACCATTTATGAGCTGTTCCATGCCGGGACAGCTTCGCCCAAGGGGTGCGGGAATGCGTGATTTTTCGACCGGCCGCCGAAATGGCCAGACTGGGTTCGACCGGGTTCTGGTGGCTGTTGCGGCAACCTTTCTGTCCGTCGCAGCGACCGCAGCACTGGCGCAAACGGGTGCTGCAAAAACGCCCGCAGAACTCGCCATCGATGCCGCAATTCCCTTTCCCGAGCCCGCGAATGTTCCGCCTCCGTCGGCAGCCGATGTCAAGCTGGACACCACGAAGCTGGACACCACGGCGACGGCACCTGCCGCTCCCGCCAAGACCGACATCAAGACCGATATAGCCGCGCCGGCTGCCCCCGCTTTGGCTACGCCGCCTGCTTCGGTCGCGACGGCACCCGCCGCTGCAGATCAGCCGGTCGCCGACAAGCTGCGCGACCTGATCGCGAGCAAAGGCGCAAGGTACTTCGATCGCAAGACCGAACGCGCGGCCGTCGAATCCTTTTACAAGGATCGCGGTTACGCGCCGCTCTGGAGCGATGCGGGTAAAGCAACCTCGCGCGCCAAAAGCGTCATCGTCCGGCTCAAGGATGCCGGCAGCGATGGTCTGAACCCGAACGATTATGCGACACCGGATTTCGCCGCTGCCTCCACGCCGGACGCGCTGGCCGAAGCCGAACTGAGGCTGACCGAGAGCGTGCTGGACTATACCCGCCACGCCCAGAGCGGACGCATGCACTGGTCGCGCGTCAGCGCGGACATTTCCTATCCGGAGCATCCGACCGATCCGGTCGAAGTTCTCGCCAACGTCTCGACCGCGAAGGACGTATCAGCGGCGCTGGCCAGCTACAGCCCGCCCCACAAGGGCTATCAGGCGCTGAAGGCCAAGCTCGCGTCGTTGCGCGGCGTGACCGAAGACACCTCCAGGCATATTGCCGAAGGCGATACGCTGAAGTTCGTCAAGCCGACCAAGAAGAATCCCACGCCGGTCGTGATGGAAGACCAGCGCGTGCCGGCGCTGCGCACGAAACTCAATGTCACCGAGAACGCCGACAGCGCGCAATACGACGCGAAGCTTGCCGATGCGGTCCGCAAGTTTCAGGCGAGCAACGATCTCAAGGCGACTGGCGTACTCGACAACGCCACGATCCGCGCCCTGAATGGTCCGCGCAGCGATCGCCAGATCGACATTGTGCGCGTCAACATGGAGCGCTGGCGCTGGCTGCCGCGCGAACTCGGCGCGAAGCCCCTCGGCGACGCCTACGTCATTCTCAACATCCCCGATTACTCGCTCAAGCTGATGCAGAACGACGCGCCGGTCTGGCAAACGCGCGTCGTCGTCGGCAAGCCGGGCAAGCACGCCACGCCGGAACTGACGGAAACGATGAAGTTCATCACCGTCAACCCGACCTGGAACGTGCCGCCGTCGATCATCTACAACGAATATCTTCCCGCCTTGGCGCAAGACCCCACCGTGCTTGACCGTATGGGCCTGAAGCTGGCGCGCGGTCCCGACGGCAGCGTCCGCATTTCGCAGCCGCCGGGCGAGCGCAACGCGCTGGGCCGCATCCGCTTCAACTTCCCGAACAAGTTCCTCGTGTATCAGCACGACACGCCGGACAAGCACCTGTTCGCCAAGGAAGAACGCGCCTTCAGCCATGGCTGCATGCGCGTGCAAAATCCGGATCAGTATGCCGCGAGTCTGCTGGGTATCGTGCTGCCGAAGAGCAACTACACGCCGGAGAAAATCCGCAGCATGTACGGCAGTGGCGAGGTCAACATCAATTTCCCGACCCCGATCCCGGTGAACATCACCTATCAAACCGCATTCGTGGACGATGCGGGCAAGCTGGAATTCCGCAAGGACATCTACAGCCGCGACTCCCGGGTGATGGCGATGCTCAAGGGCAGCGAGGGCAAGGAAATGGAAATGGCCGTGTCCCATTCCCAGCCGAACTACGTCCGCCCGACCAACGTGCGGGTTCCCGGCGACAGCTACGCCAGCAACGGCCCGGGCTTCTTCGAGCGCCTGTTCGGTCCGCCGATCCCGCCAGCCCCGGTGCGCG
Source organism: Pseudomonadota bacterium (assembly GCA_040386115.1). Classification (GTDB taxonomy): domain Bacteria; phylum Pseudomonadota; class Alphaproteobacteria; order Rhizobiales; family Xanthobacteraceae; genus Afipia. Next base: position 49,132 of record JAZKGC010000043.1, on the reverse strand, counting down.
GCCAGCGCCGGGTTGTCCGGTAAGGCAAGGGTTTCGGATCAGTAGCTTCGGAACCGGGCCGATATCCCCGATTTCCACAAGTTTCGAGGGGCTCCGCAACGCGCGGAGCCCTTTTTCGTTAACCATTGTCGGCAAACGAGCCCCCGCCGCACCGGCTTACCGGCCCTTTTTTGCCATAGTCGGCGGGTTAGGTCGGACCCTTCGATGGGGCGCGGGGCGTAAATATCAATTAACCCTCCTGCCTTAAGACTGCGTTCATCCTTCTCCGTTGCGTGGGGTAGCGGGGATTCTCCAAGACTGACTCAAGACTCACTGACGTCTGACGGGATTTGTAGTGGCGGGTGGCATTCCACGCAGCTCTGGCTTTGAACGGCTTTCGCGCACCGGCATGCGCGTGGGTCTCGCGTCGCTGCTGCTGATCGCCACCAATGCCCGCTCGGTCCACAACGCCACCGCCGACGGCGACACCCGCACCCTCTCCTTCCATCACACCCATTCCGACGAAGACATCACCGTCACGTTCAAGCGCAACGGGCGCTACGACGAAGCGGCGCTGAAGAAGCTCAATCACTTCCTGCGCGACTGGCGCAGCCAGGATTCCACGACGATGGATCGCCGGCTGTTCGACATCATGTGGGAAGTCTATCGCGACGTTGACGCCAAGCAGCCGATCCAGATCATTTCCGCCTACCGCTCGCCCGCCACCAACGCCATGCTCCGCCGCCGCTCCTCGGGCGTTGCGCGCTCCAGCCAGCACATGCAGGGCCAAGCGATCGATTTCTTCATTCCAGGCGTGCCGCTCGAACAGATCCGCTATGCCGGATTGCGCCAGCAGCGCGGCGGCGTCGGTTTCTATCCCACCTCCGGCTCGCCCTTCGTGCATCTCGATGTCGGCAGCATTCGCCACTGGCCGCGCATGAACCACGATCAACTGGCGCGCGTGTTCCCGGACGGACGCACCGTCCATGTGCCATCGGACGGCAGGCCGCTGAAGAACTATGAACTGGCGCTGGCCGACATCGAGAAACGCGGCAACGGCGAAGACGTCGCGGCACCGTCGAAGTCGCGCAGCTTTCTGGCCTCGCTGTTTCGCGGCAAACAGGCGGATGACGAAGAAGAAAGCGGCAATGACAGCGTCGCTGCGGGCGGCAAGGGAACCGCTGCTGCGGTCGTAGCCACTGCCTCAGCGGTCAAGTCTGCCGCAGTCAAACTCGCCGAGGCTGTGCCGCTGCCGCGCGCCAAGCCCGCTGCAGCGAACAATCAGGCCGCGACCTATCAGGTTGCTTCTGCCGACATGACGCCGGTTAAGCCTGGCAAGCAGGTGGCCGCAAAGCCCGCACCGATCGCGGAGCCAGCGCCGCAGACGCCGCTCGATATCATCAACGCCCGCGGTTTCTGGGACAACGAACCGGAGCTGAAGCCGGCCACGCAGGCGCAGGTCGCAGCCCTCAAGGCCCGCGGCGCGGTGGTCGCCGCCGATCCGCAAGCCACCGCAAGCCTTCCGCGCAACGTCTCGCAGGCGCTGGCCTATGCACCTGCGGCAACGCCGCTCGATCGCTCCCATATCGTCGCCGCCAGCGCGCCCATTCCGCGCATGACGCGCCCGGCATCGCCCGCTTCCAGTCCGATGTCGGAAACACTGGCCGATGCCAGCACAGCACTGATCGCGAAAACGCAAGGCGCCGTCGCGAAGCTGGTGCGGACGAAGGCCGCGCTCCAGGTGAACGATATCTGGCTGCGCGCGATGGTTCTGGCCCCAAGCGCCAGCACATCGCTGTCGGCGTCACTGCTCGGCGATCAGGACATGACGGTGATGCGCGTCCACTTCATCAAGCCGAACACGGCGGTGGCAATGACATTCTCGGAAGATCCGCAGATGGGAATCATCTGCGAGAAGTTCACCGGATCGGCGACCGCGACGCTCTCGACGATGTCATTCGCGATGCGGACCGCCTCGCTGCGCTAACGCGACAGGCCTGAGCCGTCGCGCAAGACTTCACAGCATCCCATTCACAGCATACCAAGCGCCTGCATGTAGGTTTCCAGGATGGTTTCCTGTTCCTGACGTTCATCGGCGTCCTGCTTGCGCATGCGGATGATGGTGCGCAGCGCCTTGACGTCGAAACCGTTGCCCTTGGCTTCGCCATAGACATCCTTGATGTCGTCGCTGATGGTTTTCTTTTCTTCTTCGAGCCGTTCGATGCGCTCGATGATGGCCTTGAGCTGACCTTTGGCGAAGCTGTGCGCGGTTTCTTCCTTGACGGCAGCCGTGGTGGCCATCGGGTACTCCTGAACTTTTCATGAGGTGGGCGCGCCATGCGCAGCGCGTCATCCAAGCATCACACTCAAGAGTGAGGCCTGCCGCGTCAAGGCAGCGGCCGCGGTCATCCACAGCGACCCACAGGAGAAAGAAACGAGTGTGCCGACGCGCCGAATTAACTTGCTTGTGTCAGTGCCCGGCGTGGCTCTTTTTCATCGCCGCGATCTGATCCGGCGTCGCCTCGCTCTGATGCGTCGCCTTCCAGGTTTCATACGGCATGCCATAGACCGCTTCACGGCTTTCATCCTTGCTCAACGCGACCCCTTTCGCGTCGGCGGCATCCTTGAGCCAGTTTGACAGGCAGTTGCGGCAGAAGCCCGCGAGGTTCATCAGATCGATGTTCTGAACATCGGTGCGCCCGCGCAGATGCTCGACGAGGCGGCGGAAAACGGCCGCCTCCAATTCCGTCCGGGTCTTGTCATCGACTGTCATGATCGCTCTCGCAGTTGCGGCATTCCCATCCGTTGCCTTTACATGGGTGCTATCGCACAATCTGCCACATCGCCGATCAAAACCAGCCCCGATCGGCACGATTCAGCCGGCTGGACCGTTGACACCCGGGACGGGTTACGCGAAATCAACAATTAGTTGATATAGCTTGATTAAATGACAGAACACAGTTTCCGCCACGGATGGTCTCGCCGTTCCCTGATCGCCAGCCTCACCGGGCTTGTGGCGTTCGTGGCGCTGTGCGCATCGAGCAATCCTGCCGCCGCGGATTTTCGTCTCTGCAACAACACGTCGAGCCGCGTGGGCATTGCGCTCGGATATAAAGACAATGAGGGCTGGGTCACCGAAGGCTGGTGGAACGTCTCCTCCCGCGCCTGCGAAACCCTGCTCCGTGGCACGCTTGTCGCACGCTTCTACTATATCTACGCCATCGACTACGACCGTGGCGGAGAGTGGTCGGGGCAGGCCTTCATGTGTTCGCGCGACAAGGAATTCACCATCAAGGGCACCGAGGATTGTCTGGCGCGCGGCTTCGATCGCACCGGGTATTTCGAGGTGGACACCGGCGAACAGCGCGCATGGACAGTGCAGTTGACCGAGTCCAGCGAACAGAACCGCACGCCGGGACTTCCCGGTTTGCCAAATTCACCGGGGGCCGGACAACCGGGTGCACTTCCCGGTGGCGTACCCGGAAATCCTAAATGAGACGGCTGCGACGTATCAAGATTCTCGCCACGCTTGGACCGGCTTCGTCGGACAGCGCGTCGATCCGCAAATTGTTCGAGGCCGGCGCGGATGTCTTCCGCATCAACATGAGCCACACCTCGCACGACAAGATGCGCGAACTCGTCGCGACGATCCGCAATGTCGAGAGCAGCTATGGCCGGCCGATCGGAATTCTGGTCGATCTCCAGGGACCGAAACTGCGGCTCGGCAACTTTGCCGACGGCGCGGTAGAACTCAGCAACGGCGCGATGTTCACGCTGGATTCCGATCCCGCGCCCGGCGACAAGACTCGCGTTCACCTGCCCCATCCGGAAATCCTGAAAGCGCTGAAGCCGGGCCATGCGCTGCTGATCGACGACGGCAAGCTGCGCCTGATCGCGGAAGAAACATCTCCCGACCACGCCCTCGTGCGCGTCGTGACCGGCGGGCGAATGTCCGACCGCAAGGGCGTCAGCCTGCCCGACACCGATTTGCCGGTGTCCGCGATGACCGCGAAAGACCGCGCCGATCTCGAGGCCGCGCTGGAGACCGGCATCGACTGGGTCGCGCTGTCCTTCGTGCAGCGCGCCGATGACGTGATCGAAGCCAAGAAGCTGGTGCGCGGCCGCGCCGCGGTCATGTCGAAGATCGAGAAACCGCAGGCGATCGAACGGCTGGCCGAAATCATGGACGCCTCGGACGCGCTGATGGTCGCGCGCGGCGATCTCGGCGTCGAACTGCCGGCGGAACGTGTTCCCGGAATCCAGAAGCAGATGACGCGGCTCGCGCGCCGCGCCGGCAAGCCGATCGTGGTTGCCACGCAAATGCTGGAATCGATGATTCATTCGCCTGTGCCGACGCGCGCCGAGGTGTCCGACGTCGCCACCGCCGTGTTCGAAGGTGCCGACGCCATTATGCTGTCGGCGGAATCCGCTGCAGGCAAGTTCCCGGTCGAAGCCGTGCTGACCATGAACCGCATCGGCGAAGAGGTCGAACGCGATCCGACCTATCGCGGCGTCATCAGTTCGCAGCGGCCGGAGCCAGAATCCACCGCCGGCGACGCCATCGCCGATGCCGCACGACAGATTGCGGAGACGCTCGATCTGTCGGCGATCATCTGCTGGACCAGTTCGGGCTCGACTGCATTGCGCGTTGCGCGCGAACGGCCGAAGCCGCCGGTGGTCGCCATCACTGCGAATGTCGCGACCGGGCGCAAATTATCCCTGGTGTGGGGCGTTCATTGCGTGATCGCGGAAGACGCCCACGATCAGGACGACATGATCGTGCGCGCAGGCAGCATCGCGTTCCGCGACGGATTCGCGAAAGCCGGCCAGCGCGTCATCATCGTCGCAGGCGTTCCGCTCGGAACGCCCGGCACCACCAACATGGTCCGCATCGCTTATGTCGGCCCGGATCGCGACGCGGATATCTGAACCTGAAACTCAGGCCGCGCGCGCCTTGGCGGCGCTGCTCATGTCTTCAACTCTTTCCCGCGCCGCGTGGGCAGTCTCTTCGACCGCCCCTTGTGTGATCCGCAGTATCCGCTGCGTTTCTTCGCCATATTGAGTAAACGCATTCTGCCAGAACTGCGCGTAGGCCTGCTGCAAATCCGGCAACGACCGGCAGCCGTGAATGGTCTGGACCAGTTGCATGTCTTCATGCAGACGCATGCCGATAAACTCGGACCATTCCTTGCCGAGATTCTGAAAAACCGCGCCGATCTGCGCGTTGAATTTCGCGGTTTCCGTCAGCATGTTCCCGTTCAATTCGCCGACCTTTGCGAGATCAGGGAACGGAATGGCTTCCGCGGATGTGTTGAGAGTGCTGTTGTTCGTCGATGTGGCTGTCATTTTTTCGACCTTCATTTTGCTGGAGCAGGAAAATGGGGACGCATGCAACAGCAACAATCGATCATCGTTCGATGGCAGCAGTGTGATGTTCAGAAAATCGTGAACGAAAGAAAATTTTTGTGCGCAGCGAACGCATGTCGCATTGCGCTAGTTTGCCACAGCCGATGCGGTCGGGTTCTGAATTTTCGCCATCGCCTCGATCTCGCGCACGATCAGATCCGGCGCGGCGATCTGCGGCATATGGCCGACATCCGGCAGCACAATGAGTTTCGTCTGCGGGACGGCGGCCGCGAACGGACGCGAATGGATATCGGTCGATACGGTTTTGTCGGTGTCCCCCGTGATGATCGTCGCGGGTATTTTGATGTTCGAATAGTTCGGCGACTGCTTCGCCATTTCCGGCTTCAGCGTCGTCAGATCCCATGCGTTGTTGAGGAACACCCGCGGCCGCAGCACCATGGGCACGGCGGTGAGATCGACAAATCCATCCGGCATCGGCCGCGGCGCGAACACATAACGCGTGCCGGGCTCGACCAGAAACCATCCCAGCGGCACCGTTATCGTATAGGCCAGCAGCGGGCCGATCACCGGGATCGTTACGATCTTGTTGAAAGCGCCGACGCCGCCCGGCCACGGATAGGCCACCGGCGACAGCATCACGATGCCCGCGACGCGCCTGGGATAATCCAGCGCCATTGCGGGCATCAGCGACCCGGCCCAGGAGTGCCCCACCA
>JAZKGC010000043.1:15293-42973 GCA_040386115.1 Pseudomonadota bacterium | reverse complement strand
ACAAGATCCGGCACCCGCTCGAGGTGAGGGTTGATATCGAGCGCCTTGCGGAAGGCTTCCAGCGCGTTCTTGTCGTCGCCGGTCTCCTGCATAATCATGCCGAGGCCGGCCAGCGCTCCGAAATGGCGCGGCTCGCGAATCAGCACCTGACGGATATCTTCCATCGAGCGGCTGTAATCGTTCTGGAGATAATAGATGGTCGCACGCCGGTTCCAGCCTTCGACATAGTCGGGCCGAAGCTTGATGACCGCGTCGAGCAGTTTCAGCGCAACGTCGGTGTTCTTGCTGTCCATCGCGGCCTTGGCCCGCACCATCAGAATGGCAGTGGTATCGCTCGGCGTGGACGTCCACACCGCCCAGATTTTGGCCTCGACAGCCTTGGCGCTGGCTCCGTCGGGTGCCGCCTTGAGAGCGCCGAACAGGAAATCGAGGCTTTTCGTCTTGTCGCCAAACACCTTGGGCATTTTGGCGGGTGCTTCCGGCAGCTTTTTCTGCTTGCCGGGCGGGGTGAGTTGCGGGACTTGCGCGGATGCCGCGGTCATGGCCATCGCAGTGAACACGACAACGCCGACCGCGAGTTTCAGCCCGGACGCAGCGATTGCCGCAGTGATCGATCGCAATGCCATGGCGGCAAGTCTAAGCGCGGAAACCGCCGCGTGCAAAGCGCATGCGACGTCAAACACCTGTAATGAGGAAGAATTTAGTGCAACCGGCCTATGGCCGACGGATCAGCCCTGACGCGCCTTGAAGCGGCGCTGGACCTTGTTGATCACGTACACCCGGCCCTTGCGGCGAACCAGACGGTTGTTGCGGTGACGACCACGCAGGGACTTCAGCGAATTACGGACCTTCATGGGACAAAGCTCTCTGGAAGGCCGCGTTGCAGGCCGTTAGTGGAACCGTTGGTCGTTTGGGCAATATCCGGCGGCCGAAGCCACGCGAGACAGGCGGTTTCTATGCCATCGGGGGCTCGAATGTCAATCCGAACGGGCGATTTTGGGAACATCATCCGGGGCAATCGGCCGATCCGGATGGAACCGTTTTCCGGCATTTCAGGCCAAAATCTGCGCCAAATTAGCCTTTAGGCTGTATTTCGCACGCCGTCCTTCATCCGGGGCGGCACATCGGTTACACAAGCTTGGGTTACAGGCTTTCGGACCTGTTCATCAAATCGAGACTGTTGACTGCCGACATGACCAAAGACCGTCAAACGGCCATGAAGGCCATAGCACTCGATGACGCCGGCCTGGACATCTCCGGGACAGCGAACGGACGCCTGCCGCTGCCATCCGGCGTGCTGTTGAGCAGGATCGACTGGCAGCCCGCCAGTGCCATCCTCGCCTATCACCTCGTGGCGCTGCTGGCGCTGTTTCCATGGTATTTCAGCTGGACCGGGGTGATCGTCGCGATCGTCACCGCAAGGCTGTCCGGCCTGCTCGGCATCAACATCTGCTATCACCGGCTGCTGACCCATCGCGGCTTCAAGTGCCCGAAATGGCTGGAGCACACGCTCGCCGTCATCGCCATCTGCTGCGTTCAGGACACCCCGGCGCGCTGGGTCGCCGTGCACCGGCGGCATCATCAGCACGCCGACGAGCAACCCGATCCGCACAGCCCGCTGGTGAATTTCCTCTGGGGCCATATCGGCTGGCTGGTGGTGAAGAATCCCGAACTCAACCGGCTCGGAATCTATGACCGCTACGCCAAGGACATTCTCCGCGATCCGTTCTACGTCGCGATCGAGCGGAATTTCCTGCAGCTGAAGATTATTTTCGCGCAGTGGATCGTGTTTTTCGGCCTCGGCTTCCTTGCCGAACTCGCGATGGGCGGCACGCTTGCGCAGGCCGCGCAGTTCGGACTGAGCATTCTCATCTGGGGCGTGTTCGTGCGCACGGTGTTCGTCTGGCACCAGACCTGGGCGGTGAATTCGGTGACCCATTTATGGGGTTACCGGAACTACGAGACCGACGAGGACAGCCGGAACAATGTCTTCATCGGTCTGCTCGCGCATGGCGAGGGCTGGCACAACAATCACCACGCCGATCCGCGTTCGGCGCGGCACGGTCACAAGTGGTGGGAATTCGACACCACCTTCCTCACCATTCGCCTGTTCGAAAAACTCGGACTCGCAACCGATGTCGTCGGCCCAAGCCCGCATGTGATGGCAAAGGCCGGCAGCCAGAACCTGACGACGCGCGGCGGCAGCGACACTCCCGATTGAGGACCGGCGCTGCCGCGCGTGCAGTTTCTTACTGCTGGGGCACTTTCGCGGTCTTCACCACCGCGGCCCACTTCTGGATTTCCGCATCCACGAATTTTGCGAATTCCGCGCCGGTGAGTTTGCCGGGCTCAACGCCTTGGGTGGCGAACTTCTCGCGGGTCGCAGAGGACGCCAGAATGTCCTTCATCGCCGCGACCAGCTTTGTGTAGGCCGGATTGCCGTTCGCAGCCGGCATGTAAAGACCGAACCAGGCCGTCGCCTCGAAACCCTTCACGCCCGACTCATCGAGCGTCGGCACGTTGGGCAATGAGGCCGCGCGCTCCTTGCTCGTCACCGCGAGCACCCGGAGGTTTCCGGCGGCTGCCGCCGGAAGCACCGTCGGCAGGGTGTCGAACATGATCGGGATATGTCCGCCGAGCAGATCGTTCATCGCTGGCGCCGCGCCCTTGTAGGGCACGTGAACGAGTTCGACGCCTGCCATCTGCTTGAACAACTCGCCGGACAGATGATTGGCGCCGCCAATGCCCGCAGAACCGAACGACAGTTTGCCGGGCTCTTTCTTTGCCATCGCGATCAGATCGGCGATCGTCTTGGCCGGGAAATCCTTGTTGACCACCAGCGCGTTCGGCGCGCTTGCCACCACGGCAATCGGCGAGAACTCCTTCTGGGTGTCGTAGGGCAGCTTGATGTAAAGACTCGGATTGATGACGTGATGCGTCGCCGTCAGCAGCAGCACGCTGCCGTCGGCCGGCGACTTCGCCACCATTTCCGAGCCGATGGTGCCCGACGCCCCGGCGCGGTTCTCCACAATGGTCGTGACGCCGAGCTTGTCGCCGAGATACTGCGCCACGAAGCGCGCCAGGATGTCGGTTGTGCCGCCCGCCGGGAACGGCACGATGATCTTCACGGTCTGCACGGGAAACTGCTCGTTGGCGCTGATGCCGCCGCTCGATGCGGCCAGCATGAACACGGAGCAAACTGCGGCGAGTAACATTTTCATGATTTCAACCTGACTGATGTTTGTATGGCGCTCTCACGTTCGCCAGCAGACGGGAATTGTATCGGTTAGCGCCATCAAGGCTGGCGCAGGAGTTTCGCTCGCTCCACCAGCGAACGCTCGGAGACGTAGAATTCTCTGGCCCATTGCTGATAGTCGGCCGGCGTCTTCTGCCACTCGGTCTGCCCCAAGGTCACCAGCAACTTCTTATATTCATCGCTGTCGGCCGCGGCCTTGAACGCCTGATACAGTTTATCGACGACTGCGGGCGGCATCCCCTTCGGGCCGACCAATCCATACGGCGCGGGATAAACCAGATCGTAGCCAAGACTCTTGGCCGTCGGCGCGCCGGGCAAAGACGTCACAGGCTGCGGATCGAACGACAGCAGCACGCGCATCTTGCCTGACTCGACGTAAGGAAGAATGGTGCCGATGGCATCGACTGTCGCCATGGTGTGACCGCCCAGGATGGCCGTGACGGCTTCGCTGCTGCCTTTGTATCCGACGTGGGTGATCTTCACGTCCGCCATGCCGGCAAGGGATTCCGCGAGAAGATGCATCGTGGTGCCGGCGCCGGCGGTCGCAACCGTCAGGCTGTCGGGGTTCTTTTTCGCGTAGGCGATCAGATCGGCCGTGGTCTTGAGCGGAGAATCCGCATTCACCGCGAGAACGAACGTGTAGCCGCCGAGGCCGGCGATCCATGTGAAATCCTTGATTGGATCCCAGTCCACCTTTTGCATATACGGATAGCGCAACAGGCCCGCGGTAGCGGCTGCAATCGTGTAGCCGTCCGGCGGCTCGGTTTTCGCCATCGTGGATGGTGCCAACGTGGCGCCCGCACCCGGTCTGTTCTCGACAATAATGGGCTGGCCAAGCTGCCTGGCAGCCAGTTCACCGAGCTTGCGAAACGTGGTGTCCGTCGCGCCGCCCGCGGCAAATCCAACAAGCAGTTTGATTGGTCGCACCGGATACGAGTCCTGCGCCGTGGCAAGCCGAGGCGCGACACTGACCAGTGCCGCCGCAACCACTCCGTAACGCAACGCCGCCGTCAACCAACTCATAGTCATCTCCCCTTTATATTTTCCGGATTATGTCCAGATTTTATCTGTCGGCTCTTATGAGCCGGCTTGCTGCGAAGCGATTGAGACGCTCCAGGATTTCCGAGTATTCAGCGCATCGACATCGAAGCCCGCGAGTTGCTTGTAGCGACGCTCGGCTTCCTGGAGTTCGCTCGCGGCATCGCCATGCGCTCCACGCCGCGCCATCGCGCTCACCTTTGCCATGACGTCGCCGGCCTGCCGCCTGTTGGCCAGTTGTACTTTGGTGGCGATCGGCCGGCGATACGTCTCATAAGCGCGCAGGGCGCCATCAATCGTCGGGGACGTGGCGATCTCGTAGGCCAGAACACGCGCATCGAGAATCGCTTGCGAGGCACCGTTCGACCCGAACGGATACATGGCATGAGCGGAATCGCCAAGCAGCGCGCATCGCCCGAAGACCCAGCGCGGCAGTGGATCGATATCCGCCATCGGATACTCGTAAGCGTCCGTGGACGAGGCGATGAGGTTGTGAACGTCGAGCCAGTCGAAGCGCTGATCCTGCACGAACGACGCAACCACACTCGGCGCGACGGGCATGTTCCAGTTTCCAAGCTCGATATCCTCAGCCGCATTGTCTTTCGGCCGAACCAGCAGCCAATTGATGAGACCGGGCGCGATGGGATAGACCACGACCCGCAGGGTCTCGTCGCCAATGATGACCATCGATCGTCCGGTCAGGAACGGCGCGGCCTTCGTAGTTCCGCGGTACATCACCCAGCCATTCGACGCGAGCGGCGTCACGGCACCGTACAAGCTGTCTCGCAGAGGCGAGCGGATTCCATCGGCTGCGACCACGAGGTCTGCCGTATGGGTCACCGGACGCTCGGTCTCCAGATCGGTCGCGTCGATGACGGCGTGACCGTGCTCAATAGTGATGCCGGTGACGCGTTGCCCGATTTTAATGACCGACGGTCCCAGCCGCTGCGTCACCGCATCGACGAGAAGCCGTTGCAGCGTGCCGCGGTGAATCGAGTATTGCGGCCACTTGTAGCCGGCATCTAGCCCCCGCGGCTCTGCCCAGATCAACTGCCCTGTCCGATCGTAATAGGCCAGTTCCTTGGTCGGCACGCCCGCGCGCGCTAGAGCATCGCCAAGGCCCAGTTCGCTCAGTTCGCGAACCGCGTGCGGGGGCAGGTTGATTCCAACTCCGACGTCGCGGATCTCGCGTGCCGCCTCAAGCACCACGACATCCTCCCGGCCGGCGGCGTGCAGGCTGAGCGCCGTCGTCAGCCCGCCGATACCTGCCCCCACGATCGCAATCGGCATCGTGCTCATCCTGCGCGTCAGGCTGCCGCTGAGGCGGCCACAGGAAACTCCACCATCGCTTCGCCCACGGCGACCTTCTCGTCGTTCTGGTTCTTCACCAGCACATCGATCAGTACCCAGCGCGAGTTCTGCGTGATTTGCTTGGCCTTGATAATGCCGACCGGCTGAATCGTGTCGCCGGGTTTTACCGGCTTGACCCAGCGCGTCTCGAGACGGCGGTGCACCGCGCCCGCGGGATAGGCCCAGTCCGTAAGCATGCGGGTAATCAGGCCGAAATTGTTCATGCCGTGCATGATGATTCCGCCGAAATTGGTCTTGCCGAAATTGCCCTTCATGTAGTTGTCGTCGAGATGAAGCGGATTGTAGTCAAGCGACCCGTCGCAGAAGAGCCGGATGGATTCGCGCGTAACCGCAAATTTCGGGCCGTCGATGCTGTCGCCGACGTTCAGGTTTTCGAATGCCGTTGTCATGATCGCTCTCCCTTACATCGGCCGGATGGTCTGGCCGCGGCCAGAACAGATGACGTCGCCGTGCTGGTTGAAAAACACGTTGTCGTGGACGACGAACAGCCGCTCGCGCTTGATGAACTTGTCGAGCGCGCGGGCCTGCAGCGTGATGGTGTCGCCGGGCCGTGCCGGCTTGTTATAGCTCCAGGACTGACCCGCATTGACGGTGCCCGGTGTGCGCATCCAGTCATCGGCAGGCGTGCAGGAGAACATCAGAAGAATATGGATCGACGGCGGCGCGATCAGACCGCCATAGGGCGTGGTCTTTGCGTAGGCTTCATCGAAGTAAAGCCGGTGATCCTCACCGACCGAGCGGCAGTAAAGCTGGATGGCTTCCTTGGTCAGCTTGTAGGGAATCGTCTTGCGGGGCTCGCCCGGAACGATGTCGTCCCACACCTTCCTGAGGTTGGCGTCCTTCCAGAAATCGGTCTCAAAAGCCTGCGCTTGCGCCATGTCGTCCTCTTGTCTAATGTTCGTTGAGCGAACTATTTAACCGCGTTACGAACATTATGATCCGATCACGCCGGGCTGACAAGCCCGGTCATCACGAAGGACGTCACGAAAATGGCCAAGGACAGCGACAGTTTCGTCCGCGCGATCGCGAGAGGATTTTCCATCGTCGAGGCGCTCGGGCGCGCACCGGGACGGCACACGTTGTCGGAAGCAGCCGCCATAGCGGGGCTTACACGTGCCACTGCACGGCGCATGCTCGCCACACTGGTGACGCTTAAATACTGCGAAGCCGACGGCCGCTACTTCAGTCTGCGCCCGCGTGCGCTGGGCTTGGGATTGTCCTATCTCAACGCGCTGCCCTATTGGGGCTATGCGCAACGTGCGCTGGAAGACCTGCGCAACGAGATCGGCGAATCCTGCGCGCTCGCGGTGCTGGATGAAGCCGACATCGTCTATGCGCTGCGGCTGCCGGCGCGGCGCATTCTCTCGGCCAATCTCGGCATTGGGAGCCGGCTGCCCGCGCATGTGATCTCGCTGGGCCGCGTGCTGCTGGCGGCTCTGCCGCCGGAACAGCGCGCGCACTACCTCGCCAACACCGTGTTCAAGCAGATCACGCCGCGCACGATCACCGATCCCGCCCTGCTCGCGCGCGAACTCGATCGTACCCACGCCCAGGGCTATGCATGGATCGACGGCGAACTCGATCCGGCGATCTGCGGCATCGCTGTGCCGGTACGCGATCAGGGCGGCCGGGTCGTCGCCGCCATCAGCATCAACACGATTTCGGGCACAATCGATGAAACCAAAGCGAAGAAACAGTTTCTTGTGGCGCTGAAACGCACCGCGCAGGACATCCGCACGCAGACGGCGGCGAACGGATGAGAACCCTGCGTTGCATCGCGGCGGCATTTGGTTATAGGATATAATCAATTCATCGCAGGCGGCTTCCACGAAGCGGGAGCGCCCTACCGGGACATGCGCATGCTCAATCCGGACGATCTGATCGCTATCGACATTCACACCCACGCCGAGGAGCCGTGCGGCACCCACGGCGACGACGGCTATGATGATTTTCAGGCGGCGATGTCGGACTATTTCAAGTCACCGCACAAACATCCGCCGACCGTGCCTGAGACCGCAGCGTATTATCGCGCCAAGAAAATAGGCGCGGTTATTTTTCCCGTCGATGCCGAACGCGAGACCGGCTTCCGCCGCTACAACAACTACGAGATGGCGGAACTGGCGGCGCAGAATTCCGACGTGCTGATTCCGTTTGCCAGCATCGATCCCGCCAAGGGCAAGCTCGGCGCGCGAGAGGCACGCAAACTGGTGGCCGATTACGGCATCAAGGGATTCAAATTTCATCCCACCATGCAGGGCTTCTATCCCAACGACCGGATGGCCTATCCGCTTTACGAGGCGATCGCCGAATCCGGATCGATCGCGCTGTTCCACACCGGCCAGACCGGCGTTGGCTCCGGCATGCGCGGCGGCAACGGCATGCGACTGAAATACTCCAACCCGATGTATATCGACGACGTGGCGGTGGATTTTCCGGACATGAAAATCATTCTCGCGCATCCGTCGTTCCCCTGGCAGGAGGAAGCGTTGTCGGTCGCGACCCACAAGCCGAACGTCTATATCGACCTCTCCGGATGGTCGCCGAAATACTTCCCGCCCATTCTGGTGCGCTACGTCAACACCATCCTGCAGGACAAAATGCTGTTCGGCTCGGACTGGCCCGTGATCACGCCCGACCGCTGGATGGCGGATTTCGAGAAGCTCGATATTCGCGACGAGGTCCGGCCCAAGGTGCTGAAAGCCAACGCGCGCAAGTTGCTGGGCATCTGAAGCCCGCCCATGCATGAAGCCGCAGTTCTGAAATCATATCAAGCATGACAGTTGAATCCGTTCGCGCGTTCTTCGCAGATCACGCGCCCGACATTTCCGTGATTGAATCCGACAAGAGTTCCGCCACTGTCTCGCTCGCCGCGGAAGCCTTCGGGGTTACGCCTGCCGAGATCGCGAAAACACTGTCGCTCCGCGTCGGCGACCGCGTGCTGCTGGTGGTGACAAGCGGCACCGCCCGGCTCGATAACAAGAAGGCGCGTGCCGTGTTCGGCGGCAAGCCGCGCATGCTGAACGCCGAGGAGGCGCTGGAGGCGACGGGACATCCGGTCGGCGGCATCTGCCCGTTCGGGCTGAAGACACCGCTGCCGGTTTATTGCGACATTTCGCTGAAAAATTTCAGCGAAGTCGTTCCCGCCGCTGGATCGATCAACAGCGCGGTGCGGATCTCGCCCGCACGCATGGCCGACCTGACGCGCGCCGAATGGGTCGATGTATCCGAGGCAAGCAGCTAGCGCAGCGCGCTATTCGACCTTTCCAACCTTCTTCACCGCCGCAATCAGGCGCGCGCTGTCGGCATCGACGAATTTCGCAAACTCCGGCGCATCCATATAGGCGACCGGGCTGCCGGCGGTCTCGAACGTCTTTGCAACCTCCGGCGCGCGCACCGCCTCGCGCATGGCGTCGCGCAGCCTGATCATGATCGGCGCGGGTAGCGCCTTCTGTGCAAACAGTCCCGCCCAGATGTAGAACTCGACATCCTTGAAGCCGAGTTCCTGGAACGTCGGCAAATCGGGGAAGCTCGCGATCCTGCTGGTGCCCCAATTGGCGAGCACGCGCATCTTGCCGGCATCGACCTGCGCACGCAGCGTGCCCGGTGCTGAAGCTACCGCCTGCACGGTGCCGGTCAGCAATCCGGTCAGTGCCGGCCCCGCCCCGCGGAACGGCACATGCAACAGCTTGATGCCGGCGCTCGCCGCGAACATTTCCATGGCGATATGCAGCGTTCCGTAAGGGCCAGACGAGCCGTAGGGAATTTCGCCGGGACGCTTTTTGGCGTCGTCGATAAACTCCTGAAGCGTTTTCCACGGAGCGGAAGCAGGAACCGCAAGCAACGTCGGATCGGCAAGCACACGCGCCACCGGCGCGAACTGCGAGACTTCATACGAGACGGGCCGCTCGAACAGCCGGTCGGCTTCCGGCAATACCGCCAGCGACGACAATGTCATCAGCAATGTGTAGCCGTCAGGTTCGGCGCGTGCCGCCGCCGCATTGCCCACCGAACCGCCGCCGCCGCCGGCACGATTGTCCACGATGACTGGCTTGCCGAGAACGCGCTCCAGCGCTAACGCGACGGGGCGCGCCGCGAGATCCGCCTGCCCGCCGGCAGGAAACGGCACGATCATGGTGATGTTGCGCGCCGGCCATGCCGCTTGCGCATTGGCGGTGCCGGGTAGCGCGTGCAATGCAACCTGCGACAGCGGCAAGACCGCAGCCGCCTTCAAAATCTCGCGCCGATTCATGGTGCCTCCCTGATGTTTTGTTTTTATCTGGTCAGCGTATCACGCCCGTCGGGAGAGGCACAGACGACGGGTGCCGAGAGCCGGTCTTTGATTCGCTACAGCAGTTTTCGCAGTTCAGGCATGCCGCCTGAGATCGGCGCGCGCTTCAACTGGCACGATTGATGCTTCGTATTCACCATGGCGCATGATCCGCCAAAGTGTGTGCGGTTTGGCGAAAAGATCATGCGCCACCTCAATCATGAGAGCGCGATCAGACGCAAGACCGGTTCCCGCTTTCGCCGATCGCGCTCGAGGGAGGTGATATGATGCGATCAATCATTTTCTTGTTTCTGACGATTACACTGATGGTGACCCGCGTAAGCTTCGCCCATGACGCGGATGGAAACCCGAACTGGATCGCCCAAGGCGCTTACAGCGGCGCGGACGGCGTCCATTGTTGCGGCCCGAGCGATTGCGAACAGCTAAGTTCCGACGAAGTTCAGGTCCGGTCCGACGGAATCTGGCTCACGCGATTCAAGGAGCTGGTTCCCTTCGAGCAGGCCACGCCGAGCGAAGACGGCCGAACCTGGCGATGCCACAACAATGTCGGCGAGAGGAGGTGCTTCTTCATGAAGTACGGCAATACATGACTGTAGCAACAGTCAAAACGACAATCGCGCGCGGCTAACATCCGCGCCGGTTGATGTACAACCGGGCGCACGCAGTGCGTCTGGAGCGAGTGCTTACATGCCGAGCGCGACGCCATCCTTGCGATGGTCGGTTGCGCCGAGAAGAACCCCTCGTTCGTGATCGATCCAGATTGCCTGGCAGCCGCCGATCGCAGCATCGGCCCACTTGACGTTGTGTCCGCGTGCGGCAAGCTCAGAACCGATCTCTTTTCCAATTGTCGGCTCGATCGACAGCACACCATCGAAGGCGAATGAGCGTGGCGCTTCCGAAGCCGCCTGAATGTCCATGCCGAGGTCGAACACGTTGGAGAGAAAGTTACCGTGGCCGGTCGCCTGATAGTGTCCGCCCATGACCCCGAACGGCATCGCGCAACGTCCATTCTTCATCACCATGCCAGGAATGATGGTGTGCATTGGCCGCTTGTTCGGCCCGAACGCGTTGGGATGCCCCGGCATCAGCCGGAAGCCCCAGCCGCGATTGTGCAGCATCACGCCTGACTTCGGCGCGTAGATGCCACTGCCGAACGGATTGAAGAGGGAATTGATGAACGATACCGCGTTGAGGTCGCGATCCACGACCGTCACGTAAACCGTGTCGGTGTGTTCAATGTCGTCCCAATCGACCATTGCCGAGGCGCGCGTCATGTCGATCTTGCGGCGGATCGCGCCGATGTAACTATCCGACAGAAAATGCGCGGCATCGACCTTGCCGTGTGAGGGATCGCAGAAAAACGCATCGCGCGCGCGATACGCCGCCTTGGTCGCTTCCGCCAGCAAGTGAACGCGATCCACCTCCGCGAGCGCCTTGATGTCATATCCCTCAAGTGTGCGCAGAATCATCAGCGCCGCCAGCCCCTGCCCGTTCGGCGGACATTCCAGAATGTCGTATCCGCGAAAATTCGCCGAAATCGGCGTCACATCCTCGGACCGATGCGCGGCGAAATCCGCCGCCGTGTGCACGCCGCCGACGCTTTGCAGCACGCCCGCCATTTCCTCGGCGACTTCGCCTTCGTAGAACGCCACGCGGCCTTCACGCGCGACACGCCGCAACGTCTTGCCGAGTGCCGGCTGGCTGCGTTTGTCGCCGATCGCGGGCGCAACACCACCCGGAAGAAAGTGCGCCTTCGCCGCCGGGTTGCTTTCAAGCCGCCCGCGAAAACGCGACCAGTCGGCCGCCACGCGCGGCGTGATACGAAACCCGTTCTCGGCAGCATCGATGGCCGGCTTGAGAATATCCTCCAGTGATTTTGAGCCATGCGCAGCAGCAAGCTTGCACCACGCATCGATGGCGCCTGGAATCGTGACCGCTTGCGGCGACGACGGCGAAATGTCCTTCGCACGGGTCGCAACAAACTTCGCCAGATCCGTCTGCGCGGGCGTGCGCCCCGAACCGTTCAGCGCCAACGGCGCACCCGCCTTCGGCGAATAGATCACGAAGCAGTCGCCGCCCACGCCCGTCATCTGTGGCTCGACCACGCCTTGCAGCGCGACAGCGGCGATGGCTGCGTCCATCGCGTTGCCGCCGGATTTCAGGATGTCGAGCGCGGCCAGCGTCGCCTGCGGATGCGAGGTCGCGGCCATGCCGCGTTCGCCCACAGCGATGGAGCGGGACGGAGTGATAAAATCACGCATGGAATGATAAATCCTCGGGGATGAACGCGCGGCACCCTATGGCATGATCCCGAAAAGTGGAAACCGCTTTTCGGAATGGACCATGTCCAAATATGGCGGGTGGTGATTAGCCGCGCTTGCGCGCAGGCCCGCCCGACAGGCGCTTGGCGAGAAAATCCGCCAGCACCTCGACGCGTGCCGGGCGCGGTCCGCCGGGCGGCATCACCAGATGAACCGCGCCTTCGGGCTGCTTCCAGTCCTTGAGAATCACCTTAAGCCGCCCATCCGCGATGGCCTCGCCGACAATAAAATCCGGTAAGTCGGCGATGCCGAGCCCCGCCAGCAGTGCCGGCATGGTCGCCTCGCCATTGTTGACGCGCAGTTGCCCCGAAGGCCGCACAGTCGCCTGGTCGCCTGCGGCGTTGACATAGTGCCAGACACCCGGTGTCGAAAGATACGCGTAGCCGAAGCATTTGTGCTGCGCGAGGTGCATCGGGTGGGTCGGGCATCCATACTTCTTAAGATAAGACGGCGTGGCCACCGTGTAACGCCGCATCCCGCACAGCCTGCGCGCGACCAGCGACGAGTCCGGCAACCGCGCGATACGCACGCCGGCATCGAAGCCTTCGCCGATCAGATCGACGGTCGCATCGCTCAAATGGAGATCGATCGACACCTCTGGATAAGCCGTCAGAAATTCTGGCAGCAACGGGCCGATCACTTTCACCCCAAAGGTCATCGGCACCGCGAGGCGCACCAGCCCGCGCGGAACCGACGATTGCGCCAGCGCTTCGCTCTCCGCCGCCTCGCCGTCCATCAGCAACCGGGTCGCTCGCTCGGACAGTTTTTGCCCGGCATCGGTCAAGGCCAGTTGCCGCGAGGTGCGGTTGAAAAGCCGCGCGCCGAGGCGCTGCTCAAGGCGCGTCACCGCCTTGGACACGGTGGCTTTCGACAGCGCCAACTCGGTTGCTGCTCCGGCAAACGAACGCATTTCCACAACTTTGGCGAAGATCGCCAGGCCTTCGAAATCAGGGAGTTTGGACATGGCGCTCGTTCCAATAGGTCAAATTTAGAAACAATGAGTTTCAATAGTTTCTATTTATGCACCATGCCGGGCGGCATATCAACAATCCATCGAAGTTCACACCCGGAGAAATTCCATGACCAAGTCACTCGCAGGCAAGGTTGCTCTCGTCACCGGCGGATCGCGCGGCATCGGTGCCGCGACTGCCCGCGCACTGGCCGATCAAGGCGCAAACGTCGCCATCAGCTATAGCTCTTCCGCCGACAAGGCCGAAGCGGTCGTCCGCGAACTCAAGGCCAAGGGCGTCGAGGCGAAAGCCTTCAAAGCCGACCAAGGCAAGACCGCCGAAGTCGATCAGTTGGTGCGCGATGTCGCGAAAGAATTCGGACATCTCGACATCCTCATCAACAACGCCGCCGTAGCGGTGAACGGCGCCGTTGACGATCCGAACGGCGACACCGTCGCATTCGAGCGCCAGAACGCGATCAACGTCGATGGCGTGGTGACGGCGATCCGTGCGGCATCGAAGCTGATGGGCGAAGGCGGACGCATCGTCACCATCGGCTCGGGCATTGCCACCCGCGCATCGTTCCCCGGCATGGCCGACTATGCCGCCACCAAGGCCGCCATCGTCGGCTACAGCAAGGGCGCGGCACGCGACCTCGGACCGCGCGGCATCACCGTCAACGTCCTACAGCCCGGATCGATCGACACCGACATGAATCCGAAGGACGGCGCATTCGCCGAAGCCCAGCGCACCCAGCACGCGCTGCAGCGTTACGGCACGGCGGAGGAAATCGCGGCCGGCGTCGTGTTTCTCGCAAGCCCCGCCGCGTCGTTCGTGACCGGCACGGTGCTCAACGTCGATGGCGGCTTCGGCGCGTAACTCAAAACAACAACGTCGAGTGCATCTCGCTCCCGACGGACCTTTCAAATCATTCAAACTAAAGGAACACGTCATGATCGAACTTCGCCCCTTCAACAAACTCGGAAGCGCCGACCACGGCTGGCTGAAGGCAAAGCATCATTTCTCGTTCGGCAGCTACAACAACCCTGCCAACATCAGCCACGGCAGCCTGCGCGTCTGGAACGACGACGAGATCGCGCCAAACACCGGTTTCCCCGCGCATGCCCATGCCAACATGGAGATCATCACCTTCGTCCGCGAAGGTGCGATCACCCATCAGGACTCGCTCGGCAACGAGGGGCGTACTGAAGCCGGAGACGTGCAGGTCATGAGCGCAGGCTCGGGCATCCGTCACTCCGAATACAATCTTGAGCCGGTGACGACCAAGATCTTCCAGATATGGATCGTGCCGACGCAGGAAGGCGGACAGCCGACCTGGGGGGCGAAGCCGTTTCCGAAGGCCGACCGCTCGGGCAAATTCGTCACCATCGCCAGCGGCTTTGAGAACGATAACGACGCCCTGCCGATCCGTGCAGATGCGCGCGTGCTGGCAACCACGCTGAAAGCCGGCGAGACCGCCGAATATGCGATCGGCGAGAAGCGCTACGGCTATCTCGTGCCGGCCAGCGGTTCGGTCGAGGTTAACGGCGTTCGCGCTAACACCCGTGATGGCATCGCCGTCCAGAAAGAAGCGTCGGTGAAAATCACTGCGCTGGAAGACACCGAACTCGTGCTGGTGGATGCGGCGTAAGCCGTATCAATTCGCGATCCAGCCACTCACGATCGTCATGCGCGGGCTTGACCCGCGCATCCATCCTCTTCGGAAAGTCTTGCAAGGAAGATGGATTACCGGGTCAAGCCCGGCAATGACGGCGGCAACTGACGAAACACCCAACTCACCAAACTTAAAGGAGGCCATCATGGCCAAGGTTCTTGTCCTCTACTACTCCGCTTACGGTCACATCGAGGCGATGGCGAACGCCGTCGCCGAGGGTGCGCGCGAAGCCGGAGCCACCGTCGATATCAAGCGCGTGCCCGAACTTGTTCCGCCAGATGTCGCGAAGGCGTCGCATTACAAGCTCGATCAGGTGGCTCCCGTCGCCACGATCGAGGATCTTGCGAACTACGATGCCATTATCGTCGGCACCGGCACGCGCTTTGGCCGCGTCACGTCGCAGATGGCCAATTTCCTCGATCAGGCTGGCGGCCTGTGGGCAAAGGGGGCACTGCACGGCAAGGTCGGCGGTGCTTTCACCGCCACAGCGACGCAGCACGGCGGGCAGGAAACCACGCTGTTTTCGATCATCACCAACCTGCTGCATTTCGGCATGGTCGTGGCCGGACTGAACTACGGCTACGCCGGTCAGATGAAACTCGACGAAGTGACCGGCGGCTCGCCCTATGGCGCGACCACTATCACCGGCGGTGACGGTAGCCGTCAACCGAGCCAGAACGAACTCGATGGCGCGCGCTATCAGGGCCGGACCATCGCGGAAACCGCGAAGAAACTTCACGGCTGATCGAACAAGCGGCGGCGCTGGGGCCAGCGCCGCCGCTCGGCATGCAAACTACAACGAATGTCGGTCGCGCAAGTATCATCGAAATCCGCTAGACTTGGTGCGCCAGATTTTATTTCCAGTATTCGAAGAGCACGGGAGTAACTGCAATGCCGACCATCAAAGTGAAAGACGGCACCGAGATTTTTTACAAGGACTGGGGTACCGGTCAGCCGATCGTTTTCAGTCACGGCTGGCCGCTTTCAGCGGACGATTGGGACACGCAGATGCTTTTCTTCATGGGCAAGGGCTTCCGCGTCATCGCCCATGACCGGCGTGGTCACGGACGGTCCAGCCAGACGGGGGACGGTCATGACATGGATCACTACGCCGACGATCTGGCCGCGCTGACAGCGCATCTCGACCTGAAGAACGCGGTGCATGTGGGCCACTCGACCGGCGGGGGCGAGGTCGCACACTACATTGGACGTCATGGCGAGAGCCGTGTCGCCAAGGCCGTCCTCATCAGCGCAGTGCCGCCGATCATGGTCAAAACCGCAAGCAATCCCGGCGGTCTGCCGAAAGACGTGTTTGATGGGCTGCAGGCGCAGGTCGCGACAAACCGCGCGCAATTTTATCGCGATCTGCCGGCCGGACCATTTTACGGCTTCAACCGGCCGGGAGCGAAGCCATCGGAAGGCATCATTCAGAATTGGTGGCGGCAGGGCATGATGGGCGGCGCCAAAGCACACTATGACGGCATCGTCGCGTTCTCTCAGACGGACTTCACCGAGGATCTCAAGAAGATCACGGTGCCGGTGCTGGTGATGCACGGCGACGACGACCAGATCGTGCCATATGCGGATTCAGCACCGCTGTCCGCCAAGCTCGTGAAGAACGGCACCTTGAAAACCTACAAGGGTTTTCCGCATGGCATGCCCACGACGGAAGCCGAAACGATCAACGCCGATATGCTGGCTTTCATTAACGGCTGATGCCGGCGTCAATGCTCTATAAAAATACAGACCTGTTATAAAAATAAAGGCGCGCTCGTTGAGCGGGCTTTTTCTTGAGACGAGCGCGCTTCACAACGCCCTCTGCAAGGCGGTCCGGCGAGAGAGATATCAGGAACCGACGTCGCGTTTTCCTGAAGGCATGATTCTTGAGGGAACGGAAGGAACTCTCTTCGCCCGAGACAGTTACCCGAGCGGCATCAAGCCCGGGAGATTATCACATGGACAAGGATCGGATTTCAGGCGTCGCGAAGGATGCCGCAGGCAAGGTCGAAGGTGCATTCGGCCGCGTCACCGGCGACGCCGCGACAGAGGCCTCGGGTCGCGCACGCGAAGCCGCAGGCACGGTGCAGAATATCTATGGACAAGCCAAGGACGCCGCGCGCGATATCGGCGATGCCGCAAGCAGCTATGCGCAGGACGCCGTTGATGCAGGCAGCGAGGTTTATCGCGACGGCAGCCGCGCGGTGGCTTCCGCAATCAAGAACCAGCCGATCGGTTCCTTGCTGGTTGCGGGTGCCGTGGGTTTTGCCTTGGCGATGATGCTGAACCGGCAGCCTCCGCGCCGCCGGTCGCTGCGCGACTATTATTGATACTGAAGTGAATAGCGATCATCGGACGCGCGTTGCAACGCGCGTCCGATGGCGTTTGCGCTGATTGAGAATAGTTTTACATTTAATCGTCAGTCATCTGCACCCGACCCAGCGTCTTTGCGTTGTGCCGACAAGGCATCACGGATATTCTGAAGCTCCATTATTTTTAGAAAACATCGGGCAATGGGGCTTTGCAAAAAATGGTTAGGTTTACTGGATTGGCTGCAGCAATTCTTGCACTCGGATTGACGGTCAATACTCCCGTCGCGCAGGCGGGCACATGGGAAGACGGCGTGAAGGCTTTCGCGCGCAAGGAGTATGCAGCCGCAGCGAAACTGTTCCGGCCGCTTGCTGAAAAGGGCAATGCCGTTGCGCAGTATCGAATTGCGATGATGCACAAGATGGGATTGGGCGTTTCGAAAGACCGCAAACAGGCCCAGAAATGGAGCCGGCTCGCCGCGAAGCAGGGCAACGCGGACGCGCAGGTATTGCTTGGCAGTCTCTACTACAAGGGCGAAGGTGGAGAAACCGACGACATCGCGCGGGCTTATATGTGGTACGACATCGCCGCGACGCAGGGAAATGCCGACGCCAGGAAAGAACTCGCTGCCGTGTCCAGCGAATTGAACCCGCAGCAGATCGCCGAAGCGCGCGCGAAGGCCCAAAAATGCGCGTCGTCCGGCTACCAGTCCTGCGACTGACCGTAGCTGCGCGTTGAGCCGGTCAACTCAATTGGATTTGCTCCATCAAGCCCGGCCTCGCAGCCGGGCTTTTTTGCGACCACGGCCATTGCAGCATCCGACATCGAAATTTTCGGGATCTGCAGTTTTAAGGAATATGGGTTTACTTGCCGAGGTGCCGGCGTACCGCGGCTACGGAAGGTCCGACTTTCTCGATCGCTGCGAACAGTTCCTGCGGCGAAACCTTCAGACGCGACGCCCAGTAATGGGTCGCGGAATCGTCGGTCGCGTCGATGACCGGCGCAGGCCGCGCGCCGGTGTTCGACGACAGAACCGAAGCCACTGTGACGGAGCATTCCGGGAAATTACCACGAACCGCGAGGGCCGACACGTCACGGGCCAGTTCAGCGTTAATGAAAGAGAAATTCCGGCGCGCTGGAACCTGCAAATGCCCGTTTCACAGACTGTTCTGCACGCAGATACGGATTCCCTTGCTATAATAAAACGAATGAACCTCCGTGCATGGAGGCAATGCGATCACTGAAAGCAGAGCGACATTGGCCAAACCTCTCATCGTGTCCATCCCCCACAAGCTGGGCAAGGACGAAGCAACCCACCGACTGAAAAACGGACTGGGCAGCGTTCGCACCCAGTACGGCCAGATGCTTCAGGTGAACGAGGAAATCTGGAGCGGCGACCGGCTGGCTTTCAGCGTGACCGTCCTGAGGCAGCAAGCCAGCGGAACGATCGATGTCGCCGACGACCACGTCCGCGTCGAAGTCACCCTGCCGTGGCTTCTTGCAGGCATGGCGCACGGCGCGCAGGCCATGATCCGCGCCCGCGCGGATCGCATGCTGGAAAATAAATAAAGGCCCGGCGATTTCCGCCGAGCCTTATAAATTCTTTGAATCTTTGGCTTGTCCCGAGCCCGTCCGCTCAGGTGGTGCTGGCTTTCAACTTCAGCCACGCAGTGTGGACGTTGTCCCTGACCTCGCCCCATGCGCTGGCCGCGACATCCCAGTTCACGATTGGTCGAGAAGAGCCGGCCGTGGTGCCGCTGGCGACAGTGGATGTCGCCATGGAATCGTGAATGTAAACGACGCCTATGGTGAGCAAGCAGCCAAGTATCATTCCCAGAAATGTTCGCATGATCGTGGTCCTCCGACCAATGCAACGCGCCGGAGGTGGTCAAGTTCCATACGGCGAAACAAGAATCAGACTGATATCAATCTCTCGCGGCGTGCTGGCTTACCAGTCACCTGCGCGCGGGCGGCCGAAGCTGTCATCTCGTCGCCTGTGGATTCCAGAAACGGTACACGAGTGACACCCGATAAGCCTCGCTCACAATCTGATGTTCTGCCCGTGAAGCTGCGAACCCATTGGTGGTGATCGTTCCGATCGTTCCGCCAAAGCCGGCCCCTCCGATCGGGGCATGCTTGA
Source organism: Pseudomonadota bacterium (assembly GCA_040386115.1). Lineage (GTDB taxonomy): Bacteria > Pseudomonadota > Alphaproteobacteria > Rhizobiales > Xanthobacteraceae > Afipia. The sequence continues at coordinate 23,627 of JAZKGC010000043.1, read as the reverse complement.
ACGAATACTCATCGCGCATGTATTCGCCACGAATGGAGACATCGTTCGTCGCTTTGACTTCAAAACCACCGCCGATTGTGGTGCCCTGAAGTTTACTGAGACCGAACGTCCGCGTGATCGTCGCGGCGCCCGCAAGCGGCGTGCTTGGCGAAACAGAAACCAGCCCGCCGGATGAGGATCCGATCGATCCCTGAACCTGACCGTAAGCCAGTCCTCCTGTCGCAAAAACAGACAGTTCAGGCGTAACGACAAAGCCCCCGGTCAGACGAAGATGGTTCTTGGTCTCGACCGTCAGGTCTCCGGCCATCGACAGGCCTACGCAGACGTTGCTTGGCAGAAATTGAGTGTAGCACGTCACAGCACCACCACCCGAAGGACTTCCGAACTGCCCCGGGCTTTTGACCCCGTTGTCAATGCTCGACAAGGAATTGAAAGTAAAGTCACCCTCGATACCAAGCCAGAAGCGATTCCATTGGGCGCGGTAGCCGAGCAAGATGTGCTGCCCGCTGGCGTTCATCGCACGTGAAAGATCCCACTGGCGGGACACATCGACGCCAGGCGTATCGGAGTCGTTGATCGTCAACGTGCCTCCGCCATCCTGGCTGACACGGTAATTGTTTTGCGTGAAGCCTCCGCCGACATAGAAGCCTGCCCAGGTGTTGGCATAAAGCGCGGGAGCCGTCGTAAACTGCTGCCAGTCGATCGCGGCCGCGCTCGCCGGCGATACATTCGGATCAAACCGATAGATCAGCGAACCGCGGATGGCTTCATTGGTGATGCGGACTTTTTCACTTGGCGACGACATCACAATGGTTCGCCCGCCAATGTCCGCCTGGACATTGGCACCGCTTGTTACGGGGCCGTCATATGTATCCCGCAAATACTCCAGGCGGGCCACGATGTTCCGGCTGGCCTTGACCTGCACGCCGGCGCCAATCGACGCTCCGACGAGAAGCTTGTTCTGGCTGATGGAATTGGCTGAGAGGAAGATCGGCGCTGACGGATTATCGATCACGCCGAAACCCACATGCGAGCCGATGTCATTGCTCCTTGCAAAGGCCGCTCCGCCAGCCACGAAAGCCATCACATTCGGGGTGAATGCGAAACCCGCCACCGCGCGCAGGTGGCCCAGGGTTTCAGCTCCGCCGTAAGCAGTCGGATGACCGCATACATAAGTTCCGGTCACGGCAACGCCGCAACTGCCGCCGTCCGCAACGGACAGTCTGGCGCCCGATGCGCGTTCACCGAACGAAAAATCACCTTCCGCGCCAATCAGGAACTTGTCGAACTGGCTGAGATAACCCGCGAGCACATGGCCCCGGTTGAAAAATCTTGTTGTTTGCAGCGAGACGTTCTCATCGGTCGATAAACCCGGACCTCCGCCTGTAAGCACCAGCATGTTCGCTGTGCCCTGGTCGATTTTGCTTCTTTCGCGCCCGTAACCAGCGCCGACATAAAATCCACCCCACGAGGAAACCGCAGCGATAGGGGCCTTATACAGCGCGCGATCGGCAGCCATTGCAGCGCCAGTCGGCGAAGCCTGAATCGCCGCCGCGTTTCGCTCGTAAGCCTTTCGGTCGGATCGTTTGGAAACCTCAAGCGACCTTATCTTTTGACGCAGCGTGGCGATCTCGGCCTGCGACGCCGCTTCCTTCGCCTTCAGCGCAGCCAGTTGGGCAGCCACGTCATCGCCGCTTGCAGCGAGGACAGGTCCGCTCAGGACAGCGACAAAGGCCGCTGCGAAAAAAGGGCTTCGGGACATCACAGGTCTCGCAATTGAAGGATTTTTTAAAAAAGCGATGGCTTCATTTGGGAACCGTAAGGTCGATGTTCCCTATTCACAACGGCGGGAACCCGGCCTGCAGAAAATGCGGCTCATATGTGTCAGTCGCGCCACAGTGGATGGCCGATTCCAGCGGTGACGTTGTGAAAAGCCGCAGAACCGCAAATGTGCGATTCGGTTGGACAAGCGCGCAGAACCGGCTTTTTAGCCGACGGCGAAGCGCTGATGTTGGGAAATGTATGGTGGGCGCGACAGGGATCGAACCTGTGACCCCCTCGATGTCAACGAGGTGCTCTCCCGCTGAGCTACGCGCCCCTTAGTCCATAGGTGCCGGGATGCGTCCCTATATCGGCTCGGGAAGCCCCAGGCAAGGACGGGAGAAGGGCTATTATCGCCATTTACCCATCCAGTCTCAAGCAAGGTGGAAAGTTCAGGCCGCGAGCATCTTGTTCACTTCGCTGACCAATTCGCGAAGGTGAACGGGCTTCGACAGCACCTTGGCGTTTTTGGGTGCCTGGGAGTCCGAATTCAGTGCCACAGCTGCGAATCCCGTGATGAACATGATCTTGATATCGGGGTCGAGTTCGGAGGCGCGGCGCGCCAGCTCGATACCGTCCATCTCCGGCATCACGATGTCGGTTAGAAGCATTTCAAAAGGCTCTTCACGAAGCCTCTGATAGGCTGAAAGGCCGTTATCATAGGAGGACACTTGGAAACCCGCGTTCTCCAGCGCCTTGACCAGAAAGCGGCGCATGTCGTTGTCGTCTTCTGCAAGGAGAATTTTGTGCTGCATGGCCTGGTGTCCCGTGTCCGACGTTCGCTTAACCCCGCAGCGCCTCCCGAACGAACGTCGGATACGAAAGGGCACTAGAAAACTATGGTTCCAGTGATCCTTCAGTTCTGACATTCGTAAAGGTGCCGGTCGAGACGCTGTACGAATGTCAGAACCGGATCGCTGGTCGTCAAATCCCGTAACTGGAGAAAGTCCGCTGCCTTCTATTTGCCCCATGGGTAGTAAATTTCGGGTGAAGGCGAACTTCCTCTTGGCAGAACAGTTAGGTTTGCGGACAATGATGCTTCTGAAAACACATGCTTTTCGGGAGAAACCATGCGGCCCGGGCAAGCATATCAGTAGCGGCGAGCATAACGTCGCAAATAAAGCGGGCGAGGATAAGGGACGCAAATGACGCAATTTGACTCTGGTGTTCCCGACGACGAGCTGTCGCCTCCCTTCGAGATCGTCGAACCGGCCGTCTGGCGGGCTCCGATCATTTTCAATTCCCCACATTCCGGGTCGGTCTATCCGCGCGAATTCCTTGCCGCATCGCGGATCGATCAGGCCGCGCTGCGGCGATCAGAAGATTCGTTCATGGACGAGATCGTCGCGGATCTCACCGGCCACGGATTTCCGGTCGTCCGGGTGAATTTTCCGCGCTCCTATGTGGACGTCAACCGGGAGCCCTACGAACTCGATCCGCGCATGTTTGCAGGCCGGCTTCCGAGTTTTGCGAACACGCGGTCGATGCGGGTGGCAGGCGGTCTCGGCACCATTCCGCGCGTGGTCGGCGACGGCCAGGAAATCTACCATGAGCGGCTCGATGTCGAGGACGCCTTGAGCCGGATCGAGGCGCTCTACAAACCTTATCACCGCGCCCTGCGCCGCCTGATCAACAAGGCGCATCAGGCGTTCGGTGCGGTCATTCTGGTCGATTGCCATTCGATGCCGTCGGTCGGGGTGTCGCGAGACGAGCCCAAGCGGCACGATCTCGTGATCGGTGATCGCTATGGCACCAGTTGCGCCGCTCTGCTGTCGGACGCGGTGGAGAAAACCTTCAAGGCGCTGGGCTACTCGGTCGGCCGCAACAAGCCCTATGCGGGCGGATTCATCACCGAACATTACGGCAATCCTGCCAGCGGGCTGCACACGATCCAGCTCGAGCTTAACCGCGCGATCTACATGGACGAGCGGCGGCGCGAGCGCGGGCCGCAATTTCGCAAGATCGCCGCCGACTTCATCGTGCTTGCCGACGTATTGGCCGCGCTGCCCCTCGATGCGCTCGGACCATTTCAGGCAGCAGCAGAATAGTCGCTCAGATTTTTCTCATGGCTCATTTGTCGCGACTCAAACTCGCGCGCGACGCGCTCGGAGCGCGGCTTCGATCTCCCTGACCAAAAATCATATCCGAAAAGAAAAAAGGGCCACTCGCGAAAGCAAGTGGCCCAAGTCTAGGGAGGAAACGCCCAAGGAGGGCAGCAATAACGCGAGGCGTTATCGCACCGCAACAATATGCAGCCGCAACGCACCCATGGCAAGTATTTTTAAAGGTTTTGTTATGCTTTGAGCGCATGACAGGCTTGCGGCCAGACCATTCGCGAATATTTAAATTACTAAATAAAAACAACTAGTTAATCGATTTTTAGACAGCAGCGCGCCCGGAAAATCCGAGAAAATGCGCCCAAAGAATGAATGGAAATGTCTATTTATAGACCCGCCAGCTTTCGTTTGCATCTTCGCTTTAGAATCCTGACTTAAGGAATGAACACGTCCACCGCTCGACTTTCGAACGGCCAGTTCAGCGATTGCTCCGGGTTGCGGTCTCTTATAGGCCATTCGCAATTCGCGCTTACACTGGCTTCATGCAGTCTGCGCTCCCAGAGGGAACTTCGTGACGGTCATCGACTTCACCGCTTTCATCGGACGACTGGCAACCGCTTCGGGCGAGACCATCCTTCCTTTTTTCCGCACATCGCTCAGCGTCGAGAACAAGAATAGCGGCCGCGATCTTGATCCTGTGACCGAAGCGGACCGCGCGGCGGAAGCCGTGATGCGCCGGATGATCAAGGACAACTTTCCCCAGCACGGCATCGTCGGCGAAGAGTTCGGCTCGGAACGCGCCGATGCCGAATATGTCTGGGTACTCGACCCGATCGACGGCACCAAATCGTTTATCGCGGGATTTCCGATCTGGGGCACGCTGATCGCCCTGATGCACAACGGCACGCCGGTGTACGGCATGATGCACCAGCCCTTTATCGGCGAACGCTTCACCGGCGACGGCGGCTCCGCGCGATATGACGGCCCCTCGGGAAAGCGAAAACTGGTGACACGACGCTGCGCATCATTGGCAGAAGCAACGCTGTTCACCACCAGTCCGCGGCTGATGAAGGCGCCGGATCGCGCGCAGTTCGAGCGCGTTGAAGCCGAAATCCGGCTGTCGCGCTATGGCGGCGATTGCTATGCCTATTGCATGCTCGCCGCAGGCCATCTCGATCTTGTCATCGAAACCGAGTTGAAACCCTACGACGTGGCCGCGCTGATTCCGATCGTCAGTGGAGCCGGCGGCATCATCACCACCTGGGAGGGCAAGCCCGCGCAGGCCGGCGGGCGCATCGTCGCGGCAGGCGACAAGCGCGTGCATGAAGCGGCGCTGAAGCTGCTGAAAGGATAACGCGCTTCGACAGTCCGGAGCGTCAGACCTTCGCAAACATCTTCAGATGATCCACAAGCTGCTGCACGGGCCGGGGAAGCGATTGCCAGTCGCGCATACAGATCGAAAGCCTGCGGCTGGTCCAGGCATCCGTCATCCGGACCATCTTGATCTTCATCGACCGGCTGTACCGTCGCGCCGCCGCTTCCGGAATCACCGCCACACCGACACCCGCCTCAACCATCTGGCACACGGCATCGAAGCTTTTCAGCTGCGCGCGCATGCGGGGCCGGACACCGAGTTGCGCGGCATGCGCGGCGATGTGCTTTTGCAGCGCGCTGCCCTCCGACAGACCGACGAATGCACGCCCGGCGACGTCGCGAAATTCAATGTGCCGCCGCCGCGCGATCTCATCCTGCGGTGAGACAACCAGCACAAGCCGATCGTCACAAAACGGAAAGCGATCGAGCCCGTCCGGCAACACCGTCTCGACGGCAATGCCGAGATCAGCCGCGCCGGAGGCAAGCGCTGTGGCGATTTCTGCGCTTTCGCGTTCCTCCACCTCGATGCTGATCGCAGGATACTTAGCGAGGAAAGGCACAAGCGCTTTCGGCAGGTGCTCGGCCGCGCCTGACGTGTTGGCAAGCATATGAATGCTGGCCTTCAGGCCGCGCGCATAGGACATGAGTTCACCCTGCATCGTGACCACCTGATGCAGTACGATCCGGGCATGCCCGAGCAGGCTTTGCCCCGCCTCGGTCAGCCTGATGCCGCGCCGTCCGCGCTCCAGCAAAGCCACGCCGAGCGTCGCCTCCATCCCCTTGATGCGCGCGCTGGCCGATGCCAGCGCCAGCGCCGAGCGTTCGGCGCCATGGGTGATGCTGCGCGCGTCGGCAACCGCCACGAACAGCCTGAGATCGACCAGATCGAAGTTCATGGAACGTCTCCGCCTGCCTCAAGCCTTCGCTTTTACTGAAGGCTTGCTCAAGAACCTCCAGATTGTGTCCTTGGCCGCTCTCGGTCAATGTGCGCGCCATGTCCAGTTCCCTGTCCGATCCGATTCTCCTCGTCATCGCCGCCGTTTTCCTTCTTGCCGGTTTCGTCAAGGGCACGATTGGTCTCGGCCTACCCACAGTCGCCATGGGCCTGCTCGCGACACGAATGCCGCCTGCGCACGCGCTCGCCATCGTGATCATTCCCGCCATCGTCACCAACATCTGGCAAACCTTTGTCGGACCCTATTTGCGCGACATCGTGCGCCGGCTCTGGCCGCTGATGATCGGCACGGTAGCCGGTATCATGGCCGGCGCAGGACTGATGACCGGCCCCTATGCACGCTACGGAACTGTCGTTCTGGGCGTGCTGCTGGTGATCTACGCCATCATCGGGCTGTCGAAGGTGCGCTTCAGCGTTGCGCCGTCCAACGAGAAATGGGTTGGCGGCATCGTCGGCGTAGTTACCGGCGTCGTCTCGGCGGCAACCGGCGTGCAGGTCATTCCGTCGATGCCCTTCATGCAGGCCATCGGCATGGAGAAAGACGAACTCGTCCAGGCGCTCGGCGTATTCTTCACGACCGCCACAGTGGCGCTGGCGTTCAATCTGGCCGACGCAGGACTTTTGAATGCGTCGATCGCGCTGCCCGGCGGTATCGCGATGATCGCTGCCTTCGCGGGCATGTATCTCGGCCAGTTGCTGCGTTCGCGCATGGAGCCGGAAACATTCCGCCGCTGGTTTCTGATCGCGATGCTGCTGCTCGGGATCTATCTGGCCGGGGACATGCTGACGAAAATCTACGCATAGCGCGCCGCTTTTTTGCGGGCTGTGCTATGACATCGTCATGCTTTGGGTCACCCGCGATATCACCATAGACGAGAAGGACATCGAGATCGCGTTCGTTCGCGCCTCCGGGCCGGGCGGACAGAATGTCAACAAACTCTCGACCGCCGCGCAACTGCGCCTGAACGTCAATCGCGTTGCGCTCGCGCCCGACACTCTCGCGCGGCTGCATACGCTCGCGGGCCAGCGCATGACCAAGGACGGCGTGATCGTCATCCACGCGCAGCGCTTCCGCACTCAGGAGCGCAACCGCGCCGACGCCATTGACCGTTTGCTGGAATTGCTTCGCACCGCCGCGGTTCGCCCGAAGCCCCGCCGCGCCACCAAACCGACATTCGGCTCCAAACTGCGACGTCTGGACGGCAAAAAACGCCGCAGCGACGTCAAGGCCAAGCGCGGCGCGAGCGGATATGAGGAGTGAGGTTCACTCTTCTTTTTGATTGCCAGACCGGATCGCCGGCAAACAGAAACTCCGGCCGCGGCGCGACCGGAGTTCTTTGCCCTTAGGAGCGGATGTATCTAGCGCTTGAGGCCGCCCGCAGCACCACCGGCCGCGCCGGCAGCCCCGTTGACCGCCCCGCCGCCGGATCCCACGGTGCCTCGCGCGCCGGCTTGACCGCCGGCTCCGACATTCGCACCGGACCCGCCGGTCTGCGCATCGACACCTGCGCCGGTATTGGCGCCGCCTGAGACACCGGCAGGACCGGAAACTCCGCCTTGCGCGCCACCGCGAACCCGCGTGTCAGAAGAAACTCCCTGTGCCAGTACGGTACCTGTGAACGTTGCCGACATGGCGAGTACGATCGCTGACATTTTTACGACGTTCATTCACTTCTCCTCAATGTGCGGCGTTCCGTTCCGGGCCGTATCGACGTGCCGCCCGCATTTGCCGGACCAGTCCGTCGCGAGAATCTCTCGTGAACGGCACATGCGGCATGCAAACCGCTTGGTGTGACCATTGTTCAGGTATTGTGAGGTGATTTCGCGGGGATTTTGCAACACGCTCCCCGCATATGTGGCAGCCCAATCGCCCTGTGCGAAGCGGTGATAGTCGGGCAAATGATGCGACCAAGGTTCCCTTTGATCCGTCCGAAAGATAAAATATGCGGGCTTGCCGTCGCGAGTCGCACCAGGAACTTCGATGCCCGTCCGCCAATTGCCCGAACAGATCGTCAACCGCATCGCCGCCGGCGAAGTGGTGGAGCGGCCTGCCAGCGCCGTGAAGGAGTTGGTGGAGAACGCGATCGACGCAGGCGCAACGCGGATCGACATTTTCACCGATGGCGG
>JAZKGC010000043.1:0-15193 GCA_040386115.1 Pseudomonadota bacterium | reverse complement strand
TGGAGAACGCGATCGACGCAGGCGCAACGCGGATCGACATTTTCACCGATGGCGGCGGACGCAGGCGCATCGGCATCACCGACGACGGCGCGGGCATGACGCGCAGCGACCTCACGCTCGCAGTGGACCGCCACGCCACATCCAAGCTCGACGACGAAGACCTGCTGCGCATCCGCACGCTGGGCTTTCGCGGCGAGGCGCTGCCATCCATCGGCGCTGTGGCGCGCCTTACCATCACCACGCGCCACGCCAGCGAGCCACACGCATGGGCGCTGAACGTGGATGCCGGTGAGAAATCCGAAATCTTGCCCGCTGCGCTCACATCCGGTACGCGCGTCGAGGTCAGCGACTTGTTCTACGCGACGCCCGCGCGGCTGAAATTCCTCAAGACCGACCGCACCGAAGCCGAAGCGATCCGCGAAGTGGTCCGGCGGCTGGCCATGGCGCGGCCGGATATCGCGTTCTCGCTGTCCGGCGAGGAACGCGCGCCGCTAACATGGGCTGCGGCACTGCCCGGCGCGGCGGGACGTCTGACGCGGCTCGGCGATATTCTGGGTGCGGACTTTCGCGCCAATGCCATCGAAGTGCGATCCGAGCGCGACAGTGTCCTTGTCGAAGGCTTTGCCGCCGCACCCTCGCTGACGCGCGCCAATGCGCTGGGACAATATCTGTTCGTCAACGGCCGACCGGTGCGCGACAAGCTCATCCTCGGCGCGGTGCGCGCGGCGTATTCGGATTATCTGCCTCGAGACCGGCATCCGGTAGTGGCGCTGTTCGTCACGCTGGATACGCAGGAGGTGGACGCCAATGTGCATCCGGCCAAGACGGAGGTGCGCTTCCGCAATGCGGGGCTCGTCCGCGCGCTGATCGTGCATGCACTCAAAGATGGCCTCGCGCGCGAGGGCAAACGAACTGCGGCGAATTCCGATGGTGCCGCCATCATGTCGTTTCGCCCCGGCAGCATTCCGCGCAGCGGCGGGGACTGGAGGCGCTCGCCGAATTATCCCACGGGCGTCGGCGGGTCGTTCGACGGCGCGGCCGCACCTTCCTACGCGCACACGTTTGCCGAAGCGGCGCAATCCGCATTCGATACGGGCGCGCCCACCGCCGATGTTCGGTACGAGCAAACGCCTGTGTCCGATCTGCTTGACCGTCCGCTGGGTGCAGCACGAACGCAGATTCACGAGACCTATATCGTGTCGCAAACCCGCGATGGCCTAGTCGTGGTGGATCAGCACGCCGCGCATGAGCGCATTGTCTATGAGCGACTCAAGGCATCGCTGGAACGCGACGGCGTGCAGCGGCAGATTCTTCTCATCCCGGATATCGTCGAGATGGACGAGGCCATCGTCGAGAAACTGGTCGCGCACGCCGATGAACTGGAAAAATATGGCCTCGCGATCGAGTCGTTTGGACCCGGCGCGGTGGCGGTGCGCGAAACACCGTCGCTGCTGGGCAAGACCGATGCCGCGTCATTGTTGCGCGATCTCGCCGAGCACATGTCGGAATGGGACGAGGCGCTTCCTCTCGAACGACGCCTGATGCATGTGGCGGCGACGATGGCCTGCCACGGCTCGGTGCGTGCGGGCCGCATCCTCAAGCCGGAGGAAATGAACGCGCTGCTGCGCGAGATGGAAGTGACGCCGAATTCCGGCCAGTGCAACCATGGCCGCCCGACCTACGTTGAACTGAAACTGGCGGATATCGAAAAGCTGTTCGGGAGACGGTGACCTTTTCCCTCCCTCTTGTGGGGAGGTTGGCTGGCCGAAGGCCAGTCGGGTGGGGGCGCCTCCTCAACGACTGCGTACTGAATGTACCCCCACCCCGATCTTCGCTTCGCTCGACCGACCCTCCCCACAAGGGGGAGGGGTAAGAAAAATGTGGCATCAGTTAAACCGCAGAAACACAAACTCCGTCTCGTCGTAGGCACGGCGCTCAAGTTCCTCAAAGCCATCGGGCGCGGCAAGCACCGCTGCCTTGGATTCCTCCACCACCACCAGCGCGTCCGGCGTCAGCCAGTTGCCATCACGCAGCGAAGCCAGCGCCTTGTCCGCGAGGCCGCGCCCATAGGGCGGATCGAGAAACGCCAGAGAGAACGGCTCGACGGGATGGGCGGGGCCAAGATTGGTCGCATCGCGGCGATAGACCTTGGTGACGCCGCCGAGCCCAAGCGCTTCGACATTGTTGCGCAACAGTGCCCGCGCCTCCGCGCCATTGTCCACGAACAACGCGAACGCCGCGCCGCGCGACACGGCCTCGATGCCGAGCGCCCCGGTGCCGGCGAACAGATCGAGCACCCGCGCGTCCAGAACCGGATTGTCATAGGCATGCATCAGGATGTTGAACACAGCCTCACGCAAACGATCTTGCGTCGGCCGTATGTCGTTCGACGACGGCGACGCGATGTTGCGACCCCTCAGGCGCCCGGCAACAACACGCATGTGTATGCTCAGTCTTCCGTGAAGTCGGTCGGGGACGTGATGTCGCGCTTGCCTTTGTAGCCGCGCGTTGGACGGCGCGGAGGGCCGCCGCTGGCGTCTTCCTCGTTACGCGCGCGCGCCTCCTCGCTGCCGGTACGCGTCACCAGCACGCGGCGGCCCTTGCGATCGTTGATGAGACCGCTTTTGCCGAGCGGCTTGACGCGACCCTTTGCCCGCGGCGCGTCGTCACCTTCCGCCTTGTCGCGAACCGGCTTGTCGAACTGTGCGCCCGAGCTTTCAACGATCTTGTCGCCAAGCTGTTCGCGCAGAACGCGGCTCTTGATCTCCTCGGTCTGGCCCTCCTCCAGTTCGCCCAACTGGAACGGACCGTAGGAAATACGAATCAGCCGGTTCACCTCTAGCCCGAGATGCGCCATGACGTTGCGCACTTCGCGGTTCTTGCCTTCGCGGATCGCAAACACGATCCAGACATTGGCGCCCTTGTCGCGCTCCAGCGTCGCATCGATCGAGCCATACTTGACGCCATCGACCTCGACGCCCTTCTTCAACGCGTCGAGTTGCCCCTGCGTCACCTCGCCGTGCGCGCGGACGCGATACCGCCGCAGCCAGCCGGTGTCCGGCAATTCCAGCGCGCGGGCAAGCCCGCCATCGTTGGTCAGCAGCAGCAAACCTTCGGTATTGAAATCGAGCCGCCCGATGCTGATGAGGCGCGGCAGACCGTCCGGCAGATTGTCAAACACGGTGGGCCGGCCCTCGGGATCGTCATGGGTCGTCATCAGGCCGCGCGGCTTGTGATAGAGAAACAGCCGAGTGCGCTCGCGCTCCGGCAATGGCTTGCCGTCAATGGTGACGACGTCGTTCGCGGTAATATCGAGCGCAGGCGAATTAATGACGCGGCCATTGACCGCGACACGGCCCTGCGTGATCCATTCCTCGGCATCGCGGCGCGAACACAATCCAGCGCGCGACACGATCTTGGCGATCCGCTCGCCGGTCTTCTTTTTCTCAGGTGCTGCGGGGCGCGGTGCACGCTTGTCGAAATCCGGCTTGCGCTCCCGGTATTCACCACGGCCGCCGAACGCAGGACGCTTGGCAAAGACCTTGCTGTCGTCCTCGTTTTCGCGGCGCGGACGATCTTCTCCCGCATCACTGCGCGGATGTTCCTGCCAGTCTCCACGGCCGCGCGGCGCGCGATCGTCACGCGGCTTGTCGAATCGTGGACGCGAAAAACGCGGGCGTTCGCTCGCGCTATGATCGTCGCGCGGCTTCTCAAAACGAGGTTTGTCGGAGCGATGAGCGCCATCGCGCGATGGAGGCCGGCTGTCGCGTCGTGCATCATCTCGCGCGGGTGCGCGCTTTTGCCAGGTCTTGCTTTGATAGGGCTTGTCTCCGCCGCGGTCTTCCCCACGATTGAAATCCTTGCGTGGCCCGCGATCGGGCGCTCCACGACGCGCCGGACGTTCGTCGCGCTGCGGGCGATCATCGCGGTTAAAACGGGCGGGACGCGCATCGCTGCGCTCGCCGCGCGGCTTGAACGGGCGGCCTTCACCGCCACCGCGATCCTCGCGTGGCTTGAACGGTGGACGGCCTTCACCGCTGCGCGAGCCTGCTCCGCTGCGTGCGCCACCACGATCTTCACGTGGCTTAAACGACGGACGACCCTCTCCACGATCTTCGCGAGGCTTAAATGGCGGACGGCCTTCACCGCTGCGCGAGCCTGCTCCGCTCCGGGCTCCACCGCGATCTTCGCGTGGCTTAAACGACGGACGACCCTCGCCGCGATCCTCGCGTGGTTTGAACGGCGGGCGGCCCTCACCACCGCGATCCTCGCGAGGTTTGAATGTTCGCGCCTCGCCGCGATCGCTGCGCGCGCCGAATTCCTTGCGCGGGCCGCGGTTGGGCCGCTCATCGCCGCTCAATCGCGTGCGCGCGGCAGGGCGATCACCGTCCTTGCGGAGATTGTCGCGCTTTCCTGCGTATGGCTTGTCGCCCGAGCTTCTGGCAGCGTAAGGACGCTTATCGCCGAACTTCTTGTCGCCAAATTTCCTGTCACCGCCACGGGGAGCCGCAGACCGCGCCGGGCGCTCATCGCGCGAACCACCGCCACCGCTGCGTGAGCCTCCTGCGCTGCGCGAGCCGCCGCCACCTGGACGGCCCTTGCCGCCGCCCTTGTAAGGCGCGCCTGCGCCGCCTTCACGGCGCGGCGGACGGCCGTTGTTTTTATCGTTATCGCGGGGCATGAATGGTCTCTCAGGGCGTTGGGGCTGTGGCGCGGCAAGAAATCGGGCTGGCGTCGCAAACCTGCGCCCTTGTAAATCAGGGCGCATTCTCACGCAAAACCGGTCGTCACCTTTGCTGAAGCCGTTCTACTAACAGAGTTTATCGCCGGAAACGAGGCATGACCGCACGATCTTTCATGGATTTGGCGCTGAAACAGGCGGAAATCGCTCGAACAGCCGGAGAAGTGCCAATTGGCTGCGTGATCGTGCAGGGCGGCGCAGTGATCGCTCAAGCCGGAAATCGCACCCTCGCCGACCGCGATCCGACTGCCCATGCCGAGATTCTGGCAATCCGGGAGGCTGCACGTGCACTCGGCAGCGAGCGGTTGGTCAAGTGCGACCTCTATGTCACGCTGGAGCCCTGCACCATGTGCGCCGCCGCGATCTCGTTCGCGCGCATCCGCCGCCTTTACTACGGCGCGGCTGATCCGAAGGGCGGGGCGGTCGATAGCGGCGTGCGGTTTTTTGCATCGCCGACATGCCACCACGCGCCGGAGATCTATCCGTCGGTCGGCGAGAGCGAGGCAGCAACGCTGCTGAAGGATTTTTTCAAGGCGCGGCGTTAGGTCCGACGCATTGAAGAATGGAGCTTGCCTCGACATCCGGCTGTCATGCCGCGCTTGACCCGGCAATCCATCATCCTCAACGAATTTTTTCAAGATGGGCGCGCGGGTCAAGCCCGCGCATGACGAACTGTGGCAGGTGCTACAATCCCAGCTTCATACCCTCATGCGACGCTACAAAACCGAGACGCTTGTAAAAGCGTTGCGCGTCAAGCCGCTGCCTGTTGGTCGTCAGTTGTAGCTGCTTGCAGCCGCGTGCGCGCGATTTCTCGATAATCGCATTCATCATCTTTTCGCCGATGCCAAGCCCGCGTAGCGAGCGATCGACGCGCACGCCCTCGACCTGCGCTATCCAGCTTCCTTGGTAGGACATGCCGGGCAGAAATGTGAGTTGAAGACAGCCCATGACGGCATCGCCCTCGTCCCAGACATAGAGCGTGTTGTTCGGGTCGGCGGCAATGGCGTCGAAGGCAGCGTGATATGGCGTCATGTCGCCGGTCACGTTCTCACGCCCGCGCGCGACCTCATCATCCGCCAACATCTCGACGATGCGCCTGATGTCCTCGCGTCGTGCTTCGCGTAACGCCATCAGCCCTGCTCCGAGAAAAATGCGAGAAGTGCCTGTGCGGTCGCCTGCGGATTCTCTTCGGCGAGAAAATGGCCGGAATCGATCGCCTGCCCGCTCACTTTTGTCGCCCATCTGCGCCAGCCGTCCAGCGGACCGCTGGCCGAAGAGGCAATCCCGGCGGCACCCCATAGCGCGAGCAATGGAACAGTGATTTTCTTGCCGGCATCGAGATCGACCTTGTCGTGCTCGAAATCAGCATAGGCACCTGCGCGATAGTCCTCGCAGGCCGCATGAATGCGCAGCGGATCGCGAAATGCCGTCAGGTAATGTTCCACGGCGCGCGGATCGAACGGATTTGGCGCGTCGGCCTTTGCCCAGCTTCGAAATGTCCGGCCAAAGTAATCGTCGGGATTGGCTCCGATCAAATTCTCGGGCAGCGGGTGCGGCTGCGCCAGAAAAGCCCAGTGATACACCTTCAACGCGAAGCTGCGATCCATCTTCGCCCAGTAATCATAGGTAGGGAGGATATCGAGTACAGCCAGACGCGACAGGCGCCCAGGATGGTCTAGCGCCAGACGATAAGAGACGCGGCCGCCGCGATCATGTCCCGCCAGACCGAAATGGACATGGCCGAGTTTCTCCATCGCCTCGACCATCGCCTGCGCCATGGCACGCTTGGTGAAGGGCGTATGATCGGCATCGGTTTTCGGCACGTCGGACCAGCCATAACCGGACAAATCTGCGATCACGAGCGTGAATTTTTCCGCAAGCACGGACGCAACGCGATGCCACATAACATGCGTCTGCGGATATCCGTGCAACAACAACAGCGGCGGACCCTTGCCTCCGACCCGTGCAAAAATGCGCCCATTGCGGGTGCTGATCCATTCGGATGCAAAGCCTGGAAACAGATCGGCGAGATCGGACATGGATCGCTCCTTGATCTTCTATGCTTGCTCGCGCGCGATTGCCTGCCATCCGATGTCGTGGCGACAAAAGCCGTCCGGCCACTGGATGCGGGCGATCGCGTCATAGGCGCGACGCTGTGCTTCGCCGACGGTTTTTCCCGTCGCGGTGATGTTCAACACGCGACCGCCATTGGCCAGAATGTGAGGACCATCGGATTTCGTTCCGGCATGGAAAATCTCGACGCCTTCGATCTTTCCCGCCTCGCCAAGTCCCTCGATGCGGGTGCCCTTGGCATAGTCGCCGGGATAACCCTTCGCCGCCATCACCACGGTCAGCGCAGGCTCCGGATACCAGCGCAAATCGAAATTCTTCAACTGGCCATCGACGGATGCGAGCAGCGCCGGCACCAGGTCTGACATCAGCCGCATCATCAGCACCTGCGTTTCCGGATCTCCAAACCGCGCGTTGTATTCGATCAGTTTCGGGCCGCTGGTCGTAATCATCAATCCCGCGAACAGCACACCCTTGTAAGGCATTCCCTTGGCCTTCATGGCGCGCAGCGTGGGATGAATAATCTCGTCCATGGTCCGCGCAATCATCTCGTCGGTCATCACAGCCGCCGGCGAATACGCGCCCATGCCGCCGGTGTTCGGCCCCTTGTCGCCGTCGAACGCGCGCTTGTGATCCTGCGCCGTCGCCAGCGGCAAACCATGTTCGCCGTCGCACAGCACGAAGAACGAGGCCTCTTCGCCTTCCATGAATTCTTCGACGACGGCTTCCGCGCCGATGCCACCGAATAAGGTATCAATCGCCGCTTCAGCCTCCGCCAGCGTCATCGCGACGATGACGCCCTTCCCTGCCGCAAGCCCGTCGGCCTTCACGACAATGGGCGCTCCATGATGGCGGATATAGGCCTTCGCGGAATCCACCTCATGAAACCGCTCATAGGCGGCGGTCGGAATATCGTTCGCCTTGCAGACATCCTTGGTGAAGCCCTTGGAGCTTTCCAGTTGCGACGCCGCCTTGCTCGGCCCAAACGCCTTGACCCCGGCGCTGGCGAGATCATCCACGATGCCGGCGGCCAGTGGCGCTTCGGGACCGACAACGACCAGATCGATCTTGTTCGCCTTGCAGAACGCGATCACGGCGGCATGGTCCGCGACATCGAGCGCGACGCATTCTGCTTCCTGCGCGATGCCGGCATTGCCCGGCGCGCACCACAATTTCGTCAACAGCGGCGAGGCTGCGATTTTCCATGCCAGCGCGTGTTCGCGCCCGCCGGAACCGATCAAAAGGATATTCATGGATGAGGGTTGAACCGTAGTTTGTGCTACCGATAAAAGGGTTTAGCATGACGCCTCCCTGCTGCAACAGATTCGAATCTCGATGAAAGCTACCGCCGCCGAACCGCTACCGAACTCGCCGGAATTCACCGTGTCCGAACTGTCGTCTGCGCTCAAGCGGACGGTGGAGGACACCTACGGGCATGTGCGGGTGCGCGGGGAAATCTCCGGCTTTCGCGGGCCGCATTCCTCCGGCCACTGCTATTTTGCACTGAAGGACGACAGCGCCAAGATCGAGGCGGTGATCTGGAAGGGTGTGCATGGCCGGATGCGGTTCAAGCCGCAGGAAGGCCTCGAGGTCATCGCTACCGGCAAGCTGACGACCTACCCCGGCTCGTCGAAGTACCAGATCGTGATTGAGGCCATCGAGCCCGCCGGAGTCGGCGCGCTGATGGCGCTGATGGAAGAACGCAAGCGCAAACTCGCCGCCGAAGGCCTGTTCGACGAAGCGCGCAAGCAACTGTTGCCGTGGCTGCCGGATGTGATCGGCGTGGTGACCTCGCCGACCGGCGCGGTCATTCGCGACATTTTGCACCGGCTGGAAGATCGTTTCCCGCGGCATGTGCTGGTGTGGCCGGTGCGCGTGCAGGGCGAGGGTTCCGCCGAGCAGATAGCCGCTGCCATTCGGGGCTTCAACGCACTGGAAGAAGGCGGCAAGATTCCCCGGCCGGATTTGCTGATCGTCGCGCGTGGCGGCGGCTCGATGGAAGACCTGTGGTCGTTTAACGAGGAGATCGTGGTGCGCGCGGCCGCCGAGAGCATGATCCCGCTAATCTCAGCGGTGGGTCACGAGACCGACGTGACGCTGATCGATTTCGCCGCCGACAAGCGCGCGCCGACGCCCACCGCCGCCGCCGAAATGGCGGTGCCGGTGCGCGCCGAACTGTTTGTCGAGGTGACAAGCCTGGCGCGACGGACAATGCTGAGCTGGCAGCGCGGTCAGGAAAGCCGCCGCAGCGAATTGCGGGCTGCGGTGCGCGCGCTGCCGAAAGCCACCGAACTTCTGGATATTCCCCGCCAGCGTCTCGACCGCGTCAGTGCGCGACTGCCACGTGCGCTTCGCGCCAATACGCACATCTACGACCGGCGATTGTCGGCGATCGGGGGACGTCTGACGGTGACGACGCTGAGGGCGCAGATCGATCGCGCCAGGGAAAGGGTGCAGCGGCTTGCCGTCAGTGCGCGCCGCGCCGGCAAGCTGCATATCCAGCAACGCGACACGCGCTTGAAGTATGTCTCGCAGCTTCTGAATGCGCTGTCCTACAAGGGCGTGCTGGAGCGTGGTTTCGCACTGGTCCGCGACGAACACGGATCGCCGCTACACGCGGCGACGGAGATCAATTCCGGCCAGCGGCTCAACATCGAATTTTCCGACGGACGGATCGCCGCGACGGCGGACGGCGACGCGCAGGACGATGGAACATCGACGGCCCACTCGAAATCACCGCCAGTCAAACCAGCTACGAAGCGAACCACCGATTTCGGCGTCAAGAAGGTCCAAGGCGACTTGTTTTGATCCACCGAGAGGGTTTCGCGCGCAGTTTTAGCGATCTATATTCAATCAACATCCGGAGCCAACGGCTGCCGGCCCCATTAGGATAGTTATCGTGCTCAATAAATTCGGCCCCTCCGGCCACGGCGAAGCCAAGGTGGAATATCTCGATGGCGATTTCCGCGTGGTCTCGGCAGGATCCTATGTTCGCTGCGCCGTGACCGGCGAGCACATTCCGCTGGACGAGTTGAAATACTGGAGCGTCGATCGCCAGGAAGCCTACGCGACACCGGAGGCCGTGCTGCAGCGGCATTATCCTGCACAGTTGAAGGGCAACGGCTGAAGCGCCTAGCTCGACCTGGTCCGTACTTTGGCAAGCCGCTCCGCTATAAAGCCACGCAGCGCAGCCTCATCCGCGACATCGAGCGTGACCGCGAAGGTGACGATCTTCTCCGCATAACCCGCAAGACGCGCATCGCTGCGAATACGGACCATGTCCTTTTCGGTCGTTACCAGCGTCAGCGATTTCGCTGCAGCCTCCCGAACCAATTGCTCCAGTTCATCGGCTGAAAAGGAGTGATGATCCGCAAACGCTTTTTCCCCGATCACGTCGATGCCACTGGCGCGCAGCGTTCTGACAAAGCGCTGCGGGTCGCCGATGCCCGCGAAGGCCAGCACGCGCTTGCCGCGCAGCGCTGCGACTGAACGCTCATCGGGGGTCAGCACCGCACGCAGCACGAGCGCGCCACGCGCCGCAACAAGACGTTCCACAGCAATGGCAGCCTGCCCTTCGCCGACCACGATCAAAACATCGGTTCGCGCGAGTTGCGGCGGCAGCGGCGCGCGCAGCGGCCCCGCCGGAAACACATAGCCATTGCCGACGCCGCGTGCCGCATCGATCACGATCAGCGACGCATCCTTGGCAAGTGCCGGATTTTGAAAGCCGTCATCGAGCAGGATGACGCTCGCGCCTCCCGCGCGGGCAAGCGCTGCGCCCGCGACACGGTCGCGCGACACGATCACTGACGCACATGAAGACATCATCAGCGGTTCGTCGCCGACATCGGCGGCGGAGTGCTGCGACGGATCGACATTCACCGGCCCTTCAAGCGATCCGCCGTAGCCACGGCTGACCACGAAAGGCCGTTCGCCCATCGCGCGCAGGATTTTGGCAAGCGCCAGTGTGGCGGGAGTCTTCCCCGCCCCGCCGACGTGATAATTGCCGATACAGATAACCGGAATTCCGGCAGCAGCCCCTGCGCGCGACATCCGCTGCGCCGTGATTGCGCCGTAGATTGCGCCAAACGGCGACAGCAATCGCGCAATCCACGATGGTGGCCGATACCAGAAGGCCGGTTCACGCATCGGCCGTCCCTCCCTCCAGGCGCAACTGAAGCAGATAGGGTTCGAGCGAACCCAGCGTTTTCTCAAGCGCGCCGCCCAGCCGATCGACCACCTGCTCGGCGGCACCTATGGTCCGCTGCCGCGCAATCGGATTGGCCAGAAAATAGCCGAGCATCTTCACGAAATCCTCTTCGGTCTCGGCCCTGATCGCGCCGCCCGCCTTGTCAAGCGTCTCGTAGATTTCGGTGAAATTGAAAACATGCGGACCGTGCAGGATCGCGGCGCCGAGCTTGACCGCTTCGATCGGATTCTGCCCGCCATGAGCGACGAGCGATCCACCCATGAATACGACGGGTGCCAGCCGATAGAACAAGCCGAGTTCGCCCATCGTGTCCGCGACATAGATATCCGTACCGTTGGAAGGCAGTTCGTCCTGCGAGCGCAAGGCCACCTGCATGCCGGACGATGTCAGCATGCGCGCAATGGCGATTCCGCGATTCGGATGACGCGGCACGATGACGCTGAGCAACGAGGGAAACTGCCCCGACAACCGCCGATGCGCATCGAGAATGATTTCGTCTTCGCCCGGATGCGTCGATGCCGCTACGAAAATCAGCCGGCGCTGCAATGCAGACCTGAGCTGTTGCAGTTTCCCCGAATCCGCGGGCGGTCCCTGCACGTCGAGTTTCAGGTTGCCTGTGGTCACGACATTGGAGCAACCCAATGCGGTAAAGCGCTCCCCATCGAGATCGGACTGCGCAAGGCAAAGATCGAAACATTCGAGCAGCGCCGAGATCGTGCCACGAAATTTGAGCCAGCGCGGGAACGAGCGCTGCGACATCCGGCCGTTGATGACCACCATCGGAATGCGCCGCTCTGCGCTGGACAGCACGAGATTGGGCCAGATATCCGACTCGATGAACAGTGCGAGGCCCGGCTGCCAGTGATCGAGAAACGCCGTCACGTATTGCGGCGAATCGAACGGCACATACTGGTGAATCACGTCGGGCGGAAATCGCCGCTCAACGATGTCGGCGGATGTCACCGTTCCCGACGTCAGGAGAATGCGGACATTGAGTGCGCGCAGCCGCTCGATCAATTCGGCGGCCGCGAGCACCTCGCCGACGCTCGCCCCGTGAATCCAGATCAGCGGTCCCGGCGGACGGGCGATGCTGGCGATACCGCGGCGCTCGCCAATCCGTGCAGGGTCTTCCTTGCCCCGCTTCAGCCGCCGCGCGATCACAGCACCCGCAAGCGGCGCCGCAAGGCCGGACAGCCTCCGGTACATCCGCAATGTCACAGGCAACGCGTTAGGCATGAATGCCCTCGTGCGGACAGCCGATGCCTGCACAGGCGCGGCGCGCCATCCAGCGCGTGCGGCTCTGTTTTCGGATCGCTGATTTCAACGGGCAGGCTTCGCATCTTGACCGGGATCGAGCAGCCGGTGGAGATGGACAATGAAGTAGCGCATGTGGGCGTTATCGACGGTCTGCTGCGCCTTGCCCTTCCATGCCGCGTAGGCCGTGGCGTAATTCGGAAAGAAGCCAACGACCTCGACATTGTCGAGATCCTTGAAGGTGACGTGTTCGAGATCGAGCAGTTCGCCGCCAATGACGAGATGAAGCAATTGCTGTTGCACAGTATCGGACATGGATAGATTTCCCAGAGCAAGCACCGGCAAGGGAATTGAAGCACCAAACCAGCGCACGAGCATCCTAAATCGGATATTTCCGGAAGTGCTCGACGATATGCGTATGGCGCGCGCGCCCTGCCGCCACCAGCAATCCGTGGCGAACGTCCCGGCTGTTGTAAACCAGTCGTTCACCGGCCAGCGTGGTCATTTCCCCGCCTGCTTCGTGCACGATTAAATCCGCGGCTGCAAGATCCCAATCGCGGCTGTTTCCGCCTGCAAAAGCAGCATCGAGACTGCCTTCGCCGACTCTTGCCAGGCGCAGCGCCAGCGATCCGATCCGCGGATGAAGACCTTCGCCGTCGCGCATGCCGCCAAGACGCTCGACCATCGGCTTCGGGCCTGCAATCTTCGGGAAATTGATCGCAGCGCCAGGCGCAGCGGTAATCGGCGCTCCGTTCAGCGCGGCCCCCTGCGCGCGCGTTGCAAAAAAGAACTCATCGCTCGCCGGGGCAAAGACCGCACCGAGCAACGGCGCGCCATCCGCCACCAGCGCGATGCTGACCGACCAGTCGATCTGCCCCGCGAGATAGGCGCGCGTGCCATCGATGGGATCGACGATCCATGTGAGGGACTTTCCCAGCCGCGACGCATCGTCAACGCTTTCCTCCGACAGCCATCCGTAATCCGGCGTTGCCGCACGCAGCCGCGCCTCGATCAGGTCGTTGACCGCGATGTCGGCCTCGGATACCGGCGACGAAGTTCCCTTGGTCCAGGTTTTCAACTCGGTGCGGAACAGACTGAGCGCCAGCGCGCCTGCCGCGCGCACCGTATCGGCGAGCAAGGCGGCATCACGGGTAAGACTATTTTCGCCCAAAATATCGAGATCAGCGTCCGGCAATCGTCAATCCCTCGATGCGCACGGTCGGCGCATTGACGCCGTACTTGAAAACAAGATCGTTGGCCGGGATCATCGACTTGAAAATTTCAAGCAGATGACCCGCGATCGTCACCTCGCTGACGGCATAGGTCAGTTCGCCGTTCTCGATCCAGAATCCGGCCGCGCCACGGCTGTAGTCGCCGGTGACGCCGTTGACGCCCGACCCGATGAGGTCGGTGATGTAGAAACCTTCCTTGATATCGGACATCAGTTCTGCAGGCGAAAATTTTCCCGCCTCGAGGTGCAGATTGTACGGCCCCGGCGATGGAGACGACGAGACGCCGCGATGCGCATGGCCTGTGGTCGCGAGGCCCAGTTCACGCGCGGTTGCCGAATCGAGCAGCCACGACGTCAGCACGCCGCCGTCAATGATGGCGAGTTGCTTCGCCGCCACGCCTTCGGCGTCGAACGACTGCGACCGCAGGCCGCGCACGCGCAGCGGGTCGTCGATAATGCGGATGCTCTTGTCGAACAACTGCTGGCCCATACAATCTTTAAGAAAACTCGTCTTGCGCGCGATCGACGCGCCGTTCACAGCCCCGACCAGATGGCCGACCAGCGATCCCGCTACGCGCGGATCGAACACCACCGGCACCTTGCAAGTCGCGACCTTGCGCGGATTGATCCTCGCCACGGTGCGCTCGCCCGCCAGCCGGCCGACGCTCGCCGGCGACGCCAGATCGGCGGCGTGAATCGCCGACGTGAAATCGTAGTCGCGCTCCATGCCGGTGCCCTCACCCGCAATCGCCGTCATCGAGATGCCGTGGCTCGATCGCAAATAAGAACCGTGAAAGCCGGTGCTGGTGACAAGGACCATGCCGCCGATGCCGGCCGATGCCGATGCGCCGCCGGACTTCGACACGCCTTTAACCGCAAGACCCGCAGCTTCCGCTTCCTGCGCGCGCCGCTCCAGTTCATCGACGGAGGGCACCTGCGGATCGAGCAGGTCGAGATCGGGAAACTGTTTCGCCAGTAGCGACGGATCGGCCAGGCCGACATACTCATCGTCAGGCGCGACCCGCGCCATCGCCACCGCACGCTCGGCGAGGTTTGCGACGTCGCCACCAATGTCGCTGGTCGAGACCACCGCTTGACGTTTTCCGACGAACACCCGCAAGCCGACATCGTCGCCTTCGGATCGCTCGGACTCTTCGACCTTGCCATCGCGAATTTCGACGCCTTGCGAAATTCCGCGCACGGCGATCGCATCGGCCGCATCCGCGCCCGCGCGCCTGGCCGCTTCCACAAGGCGCTGCGCCAGGGTGCTCAACGCCGTCTGATCGAGTAATGCGGACGTGGTGGATTTCGGCGACGACATCAATGACGCGTTTGGTGAAGAGTTCACGAACAAATTCCCAAGGCTTGAATTCAAAGAGGCTTGAATGCGAATGCAACATATTATGAGATGTGCCTGTTTTACGTGGACTTCAAGCACTTTCACCTGCGCAAACGAAAGATATTTCAGCAAGACGGCAAGGTCTCGTCAATCATCTCCGCCAAGGTCTCGTCAATCATGAGAACTGAAGCAATGCCGGTGAGACACGATTAACCAGCCTTCTTAAGCGGATTCGGACGCCGCTCTGGCATTCTCCTCCCATCGACCGGGAACATAATTCCGGCGTGGGAGATAAAGCCGTGAGGCGTCAATTCGGAGTCGGCGGGGTGCAACCCGTCGGGGGGGGGG
>JAZKGC010000042.1:0-2597 GCA_040386115.1 Pseudomonadota bacterium | reverse complement strand
TCACGACGGTCTCGTACGGCTCGGTCTTGTTGCCATTTTCGTCGTCGCGGAACAGGACGCGCGGGCGGCTGATGCCGAGCTCGAACCCTTCGCGGCGTGCGGAGGGAGGAATGGGCGAAGGTGCTGGCGATGGCAAATTAGTTAGTGATCCCCGGCCGCGAGCTTCGCCGCATTCGCCTCTTCTGAGGCCACCAACGCCGCAGGACCGCCCAACCCCGTCAGCGTCGCAGCGTCTCACCCCCGGCGAGGGTCTCGATAACGCGGCCAAGTCTTTTGCGCACCTCCTGCGCTGCCCGGGTAAGTTCCACATTCTCAAAGGCCTGCATCGACGCTACCGGATCGATGGCCGCAATCTCGGTTTGTTGCGGTCCAAGCTCCTGCACAACCACGTTGCAGGGTAGCATGGTGCCGACCTTATCCTCGATTTGCAGCGCCTCGTAGGCCAGTTTGGGGTTGCAAGCACCGAGAATTGTATAAGGTCGGAAATCCACGCCGATTTTGGTCTTCAAGGCTTCCTGGATATCAATCCGGCTAATGATTCCGAAGCCCTCCTGCTTGAGTGCCTCTTCCGTGCGTTCAAGCGCCTCACCGAAAGAAATCGGAAGCTTCGCTGCCATATAATAGTTCACCATGTTCTCCCTTCTGATCGAACAGCGTCGAAGCGTCGCTCGGGTTCCATATGAGGTGGCAATGTCCGAAATGGGTCGAGAACGACATCGATGCCACTAATCCAAGAGGCACGCATTCCAACTGGATGTGGCCACGCGCATCAACTTGCATCGGGAAAAGCAATTTGGGGGCGATCCACAGCTATCGCCCGGGGCTAAGCGCGCACCCGCATGTTGACCATCATGTCGGCATCCTCATGCTCCAAATTGTGGCAATGAAACACGTAGGTCTGGTTGCCTTCAAAATTATTGGACAAGTCTACGGCCAAGCGCACGGTTTCGCCAGGCCAGACCAGCACGGTATCCTTCCAACCGAGGTCGCTAACGATGCGACCGCTGCCATGCACGCCGAGCGTTCGGATCTGCTCGGGACTGTTTTGGCGGGCCAGAACCTGAAACTGGAAACCATGCATGTGCATCGGATGCGGCATGCTTTGTTGTGCATTGTGTATTTCCCAGACTTCGACGGTATTTCGCCGTGCGTCGATCGGAAAGGCATCCATGCGGAAAGTTTCGCCGTTGATGCGCCAGCGCATTCGCGCCATCTCAAGCCGCACTTTACGCACCGTCGCCCCAGCGATGTCGATCGGCTGCACCTGCGACAATTGTGTCGGCACTTCGCGCGGCCCTTGCGCGGTCTTCGTCACCACGAGTTTCAAGAGATTAAATTCAACGCTGTCACCAAGGCGGGCGCCGCCACCCATGCGCGCCATCCCCATCGCGCGCTCATCGTCCATCGAATCAAAGGCGAGGCTTTTCAGAAAGACCGTTTCTCCCTGACGAAGCTGGCTCGCGTCGAACAGCACATCTAGCCGCTCGCCGGGCGCGAGAAACGCGTCTTTAACCGCATAGGGACGGTCGAGCAGCCCGCCGTCGGTGCCGATCACCTGGTACGCTAATTGTTCTTTGCCGCGCATGAAAGCGAGCCGATAGATGCGGGCGTTGGAGCCATTCAGGCAACGGAATCTATAAAAGCGCGGCCCAATTTCGAGGAAGGCATTGGGCGTCAAGTTGACCAGCACGATGTCGCCGAGATGCCCCATCATTTTTTCGACCTGGTCCGGCTGATAAACGAGTTCGCCGCTAGCGTTGAAGCGCTTGTCCTGAATCACCAGCGGAAGATCGGTTTCGCCAAGCTTGAGGTCGAGCGCGCGCGCAAGCCGCAGATCATCGTCATCCTCGACAATGAAGAAGCTGGCGAGGCCGCCATAAGCCTGCTTCGCCGTCAAATGCTCGGCGTGGGTGTGATACCAGTAAGTGCCCCCGCGATTTTGGACCGTGAATGCATAGGGGTAATTTTTTCCCGGACCGATACTGTCGTTGGGATGGCCGTCCATGCTCGCCGGGATATGCAGCCCATGCCAATGAATGATCGTCGGCTCGTTCAATCCGTTTTGCAGCGTGGCCGTGAAACGACCGCCGCGTTTGATTCTGATGATTGGGTTCTGGAAGGTCTTGCCCGCATAGCTGGTCTCGTACAGCAGAAAGGGCGAGGGTTTGCCGTCAAGGATCGGGAACGTCGCGGCGCGCGCTGTGAGCGTAAGCGGCAGATCTTTAACGTCGAGGACGCCAAACGGCCCTTCGGCGCCCGGAATAAACAGCCGATTCGTGAAATTTTCAGCCCGCACCGGGTCGTGCGGATAGGGCGCAAATGCCGCGTCGGGCGCTTCCGTGCGTCGGCAGCCGACGAGCGGCAACCCGGCGCCGACTGCGAGCGTCGACGCGCCGCGTTGCAGGAACAGGCGGCGATCCATTTGGTTCTCTCCGATCAGGAATGCCGGCTTTCGCCGTTTAATCCCCGCCCGCGATAGTCGATCGGCTCTTTGTGTCAGGTAAGCAAGCGAATTGAGAGCTACGTTCGCGGCTACGCGGCGACTTTCGCCCGTGACGCCCGCTTGCGCTCGTGCGGGTCGAGGTGGCGTTTGCGGA
>JAZKGC010000041.1:0-12310 GCA_040386115.1 Pseudomonadota bacterium | reverse complement strand
ATGGTGATGCCTGGCGACAACATCGCGATGGAAGTGCACCTGATCGTGCCGATCGCGATGGAAGAAAAGCTTCGCTTCGCGATCCGCGAAGGCGGCCGCACCGTCGGTGCAGGCGTCGTCGCAAGCATTATTGAGTAACAAACGATCCGTCGTCATGCCCGGCTGAGAAGCCGGGCATTCACGACCCTCTTATTAAACGTGGATGGCCGGGCTGACCGGTCGTGACGGACAAGAAAGACAACGGCAATGAACGGCCAGAATATCCGCATTCGTCTCAAGGCGTTCGACCATCGAATTCTCGATACGTCGACCCGCGAGATCGTGAACACGGCGAAGCGCACCGGTGCACAGGTTCGCGGACCCATCCCGCTGCCGACACGCATCGAGAAGTTCACCGTCAACCGTTCGCCGCACGTTGACAAAAAGAGCCGCGAGCAGTTCGAGATGCGCACGCATAAGCGTCTTCTCGATATCGTCGATCCGACACCGCAGACCGTGGACGCGCTGATGAAGCTCGACCTCGCAGCCGGTGTCGATGTCGAGATCAAGCTCTAATATTTTTTGGTTGGTCCGCAGGTCGCGGACAGAAAGAACAGGAAGCACGCCGATGCGCTCCGGAGTGATCGCACAAAAGGTCGGGATGACGCGGGTCTTTACGGAGACCGGTGAACATATCCCTGTGACCGTGCTGAAGTTGGGCAATTGCCAGGTTGTTGGCCATCGCACGACTGACAAGAACGGTTATGTCGCGCTGCAGCTCGGTTCGGGCTCGCGCAAGACCGTCTATTTGCCCAAAGCCGAGCGCGGCCAGTTCGCCGTCGCCAAGGTTGAGCCGAAGCGGAAGGTCGCGGAATTCCGCGTCTCGGAAGATTCGCTGATCCCGGTCGGTGCGGAAATCCAGGCTGACCATTTCGTCGTGGGCCAGTTCGTCGATGTGACGGGCACCTCGGTCGGCAAGGGTTTTGCGGGCGGCATGAAGCGCTGGAATTTCCGCGGCTTGCGCGCAACCCACGGCGTGTCGGTCTCCCATCGTTCGATCGGTTCGACCGGCGGACGTCAGGATCCCGGCAAGACGTTCAAGAACAAGAAGATGCCCGGTCATATGGGCGTCGATCGCATCACCACGCTGAACCTGCGCGTTGTGCAGACGGATGTGGCGCGCGGACTTCTGCTGATCGAAGGCGCCGTTCCCGGCTCCAAGGGCGGCTGGATCACGGTGCGCGATGCGGTGAAAAAGGCATTGCCGAAGGACGCGCCGAAGCCCGGCAAGTTCAAGCTGGCTGGCGGCACCGACAACGCTGCTCCTGAAGCGGCACCGGCCGAGGAGGGCGCGTGATGGATCTGAAAGTCACAACCCTTGAAGGCAAGGACGCTGGTTCGGTCACGCTGAACGAAGCGATCTTCGGTCTGGAGCCGCGCAAGGATATCATCCAGCGCTGCGTCAACTGGCAGCTCGCCAAGCGTCAGGCCGGCACCCACAAGACCAAGGGCCGTGCGGAAATCTGGCGCACCGGCAAGAAGATGTACAAGCAGAAGGGCACCGGCGGTGCGCGTCACGGCTCTGCCCGTGTTCCGCAGTTCCGCGGCGGTGGCCGTGCGTTCGGCCCGGTCGTCCGCTCGCATGCGTTCGCTCTGCCGAAGAAGGTTCGTGCGCTCGCTCTGCGTCATGCTTTGTCGGCGAAGGCCAAGGACGGCGGAATCGTCGTGATCGAGAATGCCGACATGAAGGACGCCAAGACCAAGGCGTTGATCGGTCACTTCTCGGGTCTCGGCCTCACCAGCGCGCTGATTATCGACGGCGCCGAGGTCAATGTCGGTTTTGCGACCGCGGCCCGCAACATTCCGCACATCGACGTGCTGCCGATCCAGGGCATCAACGTCTATGACATTCTGCGCCGTCAGAAACTCGTTCTGACCAAGGCTGCACTGGATGCGTTGGAGGCGCGCTTCAAATGAAGACCATGGATGCGCGCCACTACGACATCATTGTCGCCCCGGTCGTGACCGAAAAGGCAACCGTTGCCTCCGAGCACAACAAGATCGTGTTCAAGGTTTCGGCGAAGGCGACCAAGCCGCAGATTAAAGACGCGATTGAGAAGCTGTTCGACGTCAAGGTGAAGAGCGTCAACACGCTGGTCCGCAAGGGCAAGACGAAAGTCTTCCGCGGCCAGTTCGGTTCTCAGTCGGATTCGAAGCGCGCGATCGTGACCCTTGAAGAAGGTCATCGCATCGACGTGACCACCGGACTGTAAGGCACACGACGATGGCATTGAAAACATTCAACCCCACGACGCCCGGCCAGCGACAGCTGGTGATGGTCGATCGTTCGGCGCTCTACAAGGGCAAGCCCGTCAAGGCTTTGACCGAGGGCAAGCATTCAAACGGCGGCCGTGGCAACACGGGTCGCATCACCGTGCGCTTCCGCGGCGGCGGTCACAAGAAGTCCTACCGCATCGTCGATTTCAAGCGCACCAAGGTTGACGTGCCGGCGAAGGTCGAGCGTCTGGAATACGATCCGAACCGCACCGCGTTTATCGCGCTGATCAAGTACGCCGATGGCGAACAGGCTTATATCCTGGCGCCGCAGCGTCTGGCGGTCGGCGATACCGTGGTTGCCGGCAACTATGTTGACGTGAAGCCGGGCAACGTCATGCCGCTCGGCAACATGCCGATCGGCACCATCGTGCACAATGTCGAGATGAAGATCGGGAAGGGCGGCCAGATCGCTCGCTCGGCCGGCACCTACGCCCAGATCGTCGGCCGCGACCATGACTTCGTGATCGTGCGCCTGAACTCGGGCGAACAGCGCCTGGTTCACGGCCGTTGCGTCGGCACCATCGGTGCGGTGTCGAACCCGGACCACATGAATATATCGATCGGCAAGGCCGGCCGCACGCGCTGGCTGGGCTGGCGCCCGCATAACCGCGGCGTCGTCATGAACCCGATCGACCATCCGCACGGCGGCGGCGAAGGCCGCACCTCGGGCGGCCGCCACCCGGTGACCCCGTGGGGCAAGCCGACCAAGGGCAAGAAGACACGTTCAAACAAATCGACCAACAAGTTCATTCTCATCAGCCGCCACAAGCGGAAGAAGAAGTAAGGATCGCCGGACATGGTTCGTTCAGTCTGGAAAGGCCCGTTCGTTGAAGGCTCTCTGCTCAAGAAGGCAGATGTCGCCCGCGCGTCCGGCCGTCACGACGTCATCAAGATCTGGAGCCGCCGCTCGACGATCCTCCCGCAGTTCGTGGGACTCACCTTCGGCGTCTACAACGGTCAGAAGCATGTTCCGGTCGCAGTGAACGAGGAAATGGTCGGTCACAAGTTCGGCGAGTTTTCGCCGACGCGTACCTTCCACGGCCATTCGGGCGACAAGAAAGCCAAGAAGTAAATTGGGCTTGAGGACTTAAGTTATGAGCAAACCAAAGCGCGAACGGGTTCTCCCGGAAAACGAAGCCAAGGCGGTAGCCCGCATGCTTCGCGTCAGCCCGCAGAAGCTGAACCTTGTCGCGCAACTGATCCGCGGCCGGAAGGCTTCGGCGGCACTCGCCGACCTGCAGTTTTCGCGCAAGCGGATCGCGGGCGACGTCAAGAAGTGTCTGGAGTCCGCGATTGCGAACGCCGAGAACAACCATGACCTCGATGTCGATGCACTTGTCGTCGCAGAGGCGCATGTCGGCAACGGCATCGTGATGAAGCGTTTCGCACCGCGCGGCCGTGGCCGTTCGGGTCGTGTTTTTAAACCGTTCTCGCAGCTGACGATCGTTGTTCGTCAGGTCGAGGCCGAGGCGAGCGCCTAAGGGCGGGAGAAGACGATGGGTCAAAAGATCAATCCAATCGGGCTGCGTCTGGGCATTAACCGGACCTGGGATTCCCGTTGGTTCGCCGGCAAGAACGAGTATGCGAAGCTCCTCCATGAGGACATTCGGATCCGCGCCATGCTGATGAAGGAACTGAAGCAGGCTGCTGTTGCGCGTATCGTGATCGAGCGCCCGCACAAGAAGTGCCGTGTGTCGATCCACTCGGCGCGTCCGGGCGTCGTTATCGGCAAGAAAGGCGCGGACATCGACAAGCTGCGCAAGAAGGTTTCGGAGATCACCGATTCCGACGTGGTGATCAACATCATCGAAATCCGCAAGCCGGAGCTCGATGCCACGCTGGTCGCAGAATCGATCGCGCAGCAGCTCGAGCGTCGCGTTGCGTTCCGCCGCGCCATGAAGCGCGCCGTTCAGTCGGCGATGCGTCTGGGTGCGGAAGGCATTCGTATCAACTGCTCGGGACGTCTGGGCGGCGCGGAAATCGCGCGCATGGAATGGTATCGCGAAGGTCGTGTGCCGCTGCATACGCTGCGTGCCGATATCGACTACGGCGTTGCCACCGCGTTCACGACGTTCGGCACCTGCGGCGTCAAGGTCTGGATCTTCAAGGGCGAAATCCTTGAGCACGATCCAATGGCCCAGGACAAGCGCATGGCCGAAGGCGACAACTCACGGCCGCGTCGCGACGCAGCCTGATAGATTTTTACGAGAAGGTTTGAGGGCGTAAGCCATGATGCAACCAAAGAAGACAAAGTTCCGCAAGGCGCACAAAGGCCGTATCCACGGCGTCGCCTCGTCGGGCGCGACGTTGTCTTTCGGCCAGTTCGGCCTGAAGGCGATGGCGCCGGAGCGCATCACCGCGCGCCAGATCGAAGCCGCCCGTCGCGCGCTGACCCGTCACATGAAGCGTGCCGGCCGCGTCTGGATCCGTATTTTCCCGGACGTTCCGGTGTCCAAGAAGCCTGCCGAAGTCCGAATGGGCTCGGGCAAGGGTACGCCGGAATTGTGGGTTGCGCGCGTGAAGCCTGGCCGTCTCATTTTCGAGATCGATGGCGTGACGCAGCAGACCGCGAAGGAAGCCCTGTCACTCGCCGCCGCCAAACTTCCGATCAAGACGCGCTTCGTTGCGCGCATTGCGGAGTAAGGAAACGATTATGGCCGATTTGAAAGTCGAAGACATCCGCGCAATGAGCCCCGATCAGATGGACGACGCCGTCCTCAATCTGAAGAAGGAGCGTTTCAACCTGCGCTTCCAGCGCGCCACCGGGCAGCTCGAGAACACCTCGCGCCTGCGTGAGGCGCGCCGCGATATCGCA
This sequence comes from Pseudomonadota bacterium, assembly GCA_040386115.1. Classification (GTDB taxonomy): domain Bacteria; phylum Pseudomonadota; class Alphaproteobacteria; order Rhizobiales; family Xanthobacteraceae; genus Afipia. Next base: position 7,179 of record JAZKGC010000041.1, on the reverse strand, counting down.
CGCATCAAGACTGTCGCGGCGCAGGAGCGCGCCGCTCAGTCGAAGACGAAGTAAGGGGCGATCAGATGCCAAAGCGTACTCTCCAGGGCGTCGTGGTCAGCGACAAGCAGGACAAAACCATTGTCGTGCGTGTCGATCGCCGCTTCACCCACCCAATCTACAAGAAGACGATCCGACGTTCGAAGAACTACCACGCGCACGACGAGAACAATCAGTTCAAGGCGGGCGACCTGGTTCGAATTGAGGAAAGCAAGCCACTCTCGAAGTTGAAGCGCTGGACGGTTGTTCAGGCCGAGACAAAAACAGCTTAAGCGCAACCAAGCGCATCAGAAAGAGGACGAGGTGCATCAATGATTCAGATGCAGACCAACCTCGACGTGGCCGATAATTCCGGCGCGCGCCGTGTCATGTGCATCAAGGTTCTTGGAGGTTCCAAGCGCCGGTACGCGACTGTGGGTGACATCATTGTCGTTTCCATCAAGGAAGCCATTCCGCGAGGAAAGGTGAAGAAGGGCGACGTCATGAAGGCAGTCGTCGTTCGCGTGCGGAAGGATATCCGCCGCGCCGATGGTTCCGTCATTCGGTTCGACCGCAATGCGGCTGTGTTGATCAACAACCAGTCCGAGCCTGTCGGCACGCGTATTTTCGGACCGGTGCCGCGCGAGCTTCGCGCCAAGAACCATATGAAGATCATCTCGCTTGCGCCGGAGGTGCTGTAATGGCTGCCAAGATCCGCAAGGGTGACAAGGTCATCGTGCTCAACGGCCGCGACAAGGGCCGGACCGGTGAAGTGTTCGAGGTGCGTCCGGATGCCAGCAAGGCGCTGGTGCGCGGCGTCAACCTGGTGAAGCGTCACCAGAAGCAGACGCAGGCACAAGAGGGCGGCATCATCTCGAAAGAGGCGCCGATCCACCTGTCGAACATCGCGATCGTCGGCAAGGACGGCAAGCCGACCCGCGTCGGCTTCAAGATTCAGAAAGATGGCACCAAGGTGCGCGTCGCCAAGCGTTCGGGAGCAGAGATCGATGGCTGAGACCGCATACGTTCCGCGTCTCCGGACGCAATTCGACCAGGAAATTCGCGGCAAACTGATTGAGCAGTTCGGCTTTACGAACGCCATGCAGGTGCCGGCGCTTGAGAAGGTCGTGCTCAACATGGGCGTTGGCGAAGCCGTCAACGACCGCAAGAAGGTCGAGCTGGCTGCCAACGATCTCGCTTTGATCGCCGGCCAGAAGCCGATCGTCACGCATTCCCGCATGGCTATCGCGACGTTCAAGCTGCGTGAAGGCCAGGCCATCGGCTGCAAGGTCACACTGCGCAAGTCCAAGATGTACGATTTCATCGATCGTCTCGTGAATATCGCACTGCCTCGCGTCCGCGACTTCCGCGGACTCAACCCGAAGAGCTTCGACGGCCGCGGCAATTACTCGCTCGGCCTCAAGGAGCATCTCGTGTTCCCGGAAATCGACTACGACAAGTCGGGCGAGACTTGGGGCATGGACATCACGATCTGCACAAGCGCGACTGACGATGAGCAGGCGCGTGCGTTGCTGAACGCTTTCAATTTTCCGTTCCGGCAGTGAGACACTGATTTAGCGTCTCAAACGCGGAAAGGTATGGAGACTACTCGTATGGCGAAGAAAAGTTCAGTCGAGAAAAATAACCGGCGTCAGAGAATGACGAAAAACGCGGCTGGCAAGCGCGCGAAGCTGAAGGCGATCATCTCGGACAAGAAGAAGCCGATGGAAGAGCGTTTCGCAGCGACGATCAAGCTTGCCGAACTGCCGCGCAATTCGTCGGCGACCCGCATTCGCAACCGCTGCGAAATCAGCGGCCGCGCGCGCTCGGTCTATCGCAAGAACAAGATGAGCCGCATCGCGATGCGTGAATACGGCTCGAAAGGCCTTATTCCCGGCCTCGTCAAGTCCAGCTGGTAAGGGGGTCGAACATGTCAACGCACGATCCGATCAGCGATCTCATCACCCGCATCCGCAACGCGCAGATGCGCGCCAAGTCCAAGGTTTCGACCCCGGGCTCGAAGATGCGCGCCAACGTGCTCGAAGTGCTCAAGACCGAGGGTTACATCCGCGGCTACGCAGCGGTCGAGCATGCCAGCGGCCACAACGAGCTCGAGATCGAGCTGAAGTATTTCGATGGCGAACCTGTTATTCGCGAAATCGAGCGGGTCTCCAAGCCAGGGCGTCGTGTTTACGCCTCGGTGAAGAACCTGCCGCGCGTCAAGAACGGTCTCGGCATTTCGGTGCTATCGACGCCAAAGGGGATTATGGCTGACCACGACGCGCGTGACGCGAATGTGGGCGGCGAAGTCCTCTTCACGGTGTTCTAAGGAAGGGTAGATTCATGTCTCGCGTAGGCAAACGGCCAGTCGTGGTATCCTCCGGGGTGACCGCGGCCGTCGAAGGGCAGATCGTCAAGATGAAGGGGCCGAAAGGCGCACTTCAGTTTGTCGTGCATGATGACGTTGCGGTCGAGATGAAGGACGGCGCGATTACGGTTGCGCCGCGCTTCGAGACCAAGCGGGCTCGCTCGCTTTACGGCACCGCACGCGCCCAGATCGCAAATCTGGTCGAGGGCGTCACGAAAGGCTTCGAGAAGAAGCTCGAAATCACCGGCGTCGGTTATCGCGCCGCGTTGCAGGGCAAGAACCTGCAGCTCGCGCTCGGTTACAGCCACGACGTGATCTATCAAATCCCGGAAGGGATCCAGATCACCGTGCCGAAGCCGACCGAAATCACCATCGTCGGCAACGACAGCCAGCGCGTCGGCCAGGTTGCCGCCGAGATCCGCAGCTATCGTCCGCCGGAGCCCTACAAGGGCAAGGGCGTGAAGTACGCCAACGAATTTATCTTCCGCAAGGAAGGCAAGAAGAAGTAACGGAGCCGGTCATGTCGAAACTCAAGGTCACGAATGCCCGGCGCAAGCAACGCGTGCGCCTCGCACTGCGCCGGACGGCCAACGGGCGTCCACGCCTGTCGGTGTTTCGTTCGTCGAAGCACATCTACGCGCAGGTCATCGACGATCTGAAGGGCACGACGCTGGCTTCGGCCTCGTCGCTGGAAAAGACGTTGCGCGACGGCGGCAAAACCGGCGCGGACGTCGATGCGGCGGCGGCGGTCGGCAAGCTGTTGGCGGAGCGCGCCGTGAAGAACGGCGTCAAGGAAGTGGTTTTCGACCGTGGTGGCTATCTTTACCACGGCCGCGTCAAGGCGCTCGGCGAAGCCGCGCGTGAGAGCGGGCTCAGCTTCTAAGAGACCAGATTTTAAGAGGCCGGACTTTCGAAGTCTGGTTTTGAACGGACACTAAGGACAGGGGCGTGAGCCTCTCAAGGATTGGAAAACACCATGGCAGGTGAACGCGAACGGGGCGGACATCGTGGCGGCGGTCGGGAAGAGCGCGACAGCGAATTCGTTGACAAGCTCGTCCACATCAACCGCGTGGCGAAGGTCGTCAAGGGCGGCAAGCGCTTCGGCTTTGCAGCGCTGGTCGTGATCGGCGATCAGAAGGGCCGGGTCGGATTCGGACACGGCAAGGCGCGCGAAGTGCCGGAAGCGATCCGCAAGGCGACTGAGTCTGCGAAGCGCAACCTGACGCGCGTTGCTCTGCGCGAAGGCCGCACCTTGCATCACGACATTGCTGGCCGTCACGGCGCCGGCCGCGTCTATCTGCGTGCGGCTCCTGCCGGTACCGGCATCATCGCCGGCGGCCCGATGCGCGCGGTGTTCGAGACGCTCGGCATCCAGGACGTCGTCGCCAAGTCGATCGGCTCGTCGAACCCCTACAACATGGTTCGCGCAACCTTCGACGCGCTGAAGCATCAGGATTCGCCGCGCTCGGTTGCGGCACGCCGCAACATCAAAGTGTCCACCCTGCAGTCGCGCCGTGTCGGTGGCGATGCGGAAGCGGTCGCTGAATAATCAGGCGTCTTTTTGGAGTTGAGATAATGGCCAAAGAAGCCAAAGCGTCCGCAACGAAAACCATCAAGGTCGAGCAGACCGGCAGCGCGATCCGCCGCCATCACTCGCAGCGTGCGACGCTGATCGGCCTGCAACTCAACAAGATCGGTCGCGTCGCCGAGTTGCAGGATTCGCCTGCGGTTCGCGGCATGATCGCCAAGGTTCAGCACCTCGTTCGCGTCGTCGACGAGAAGTGAAGTAAGGAAGCGAACGATGAAGCTCACCGAGATCGCCGACAACCCCGGCTCGCGCAAGAAGCGCATGCGGGTTGGCCGTGGCATTGGCTCCGGCAAGGGCAAGCAGGCAGGTCGCGGCGGCAAGGGCCAGACCGCACGTTCAGGCGTGCGCATCAAGGGCTTCGAGGGCGGCCAGATGCCGCTTCATCGCCGCCTGCCGAAGCGCGGCTTCAACAACATTTTCCGCATTGAAATGTCGGAAGTGAATCTCGACCGTTTGCAGGAAGCCATCGATGCCAAGAAGCTCGACGGCAAGGCGACGATCAACGCTGAATCGCTGGTGAAGTCGGGCCTGCTGCGCCGTTCCAAGGGCGGCGTGCGCCTGCTTGGCCGTGGCGAACTCAAGGCCAAGATCAACATTGAAGTGCACGGCGCGTCGAAAACTGCGATCGAAGCAGTCGAGAAGGCTGGCGGCACCGTGAAGCTGCTGGCACCTCCGAAGGACGAAGCTGCGCAGAAGGCCGCTGCCAAGAAACCGAACAGGAAGGCCTCGTAGCGCTCTATCGATCCCGCTCTTGTGACGGGCATCCGTGGCAAGACTTCCTATATGGTCGTTTAAAGTCGTAAAATCGTGACGACCGGGCCACAGGCAGGCGATGCCATCCTTGGGTAGCGCCGCCGGTCAGGACGAATAAAAGGATCGGGACACTAGCTATGGCGTCTGCAGCGGAACAACTGGCGGCAAATCTCAACTTCGCGGCATTCGCAAAGGCTGACGAACTCAAAAAGCGCATCTGGTTCACACTGGGTGCGCTGCTTATTTATCGGCTGGGCACCTACGTCCCGCTGCCTGGCATCGATCCGAACATCTGGTCGCAGATCTTCAAGTCGCAGGCTGGCGGCATTCTCGGCATGTTCAACATGTTCGCCGGCGGCGGCATCAACCGCATGGCGATCTTTGCGCTCAACATCATGCCGTACATTTCGGCATCGATTATTCTTCAGTTGCTGACCACGGTGTCGCCGCAGCTCGAAGCCCTCAAGAAAGAGGGCGAGTCCGGCCGCAAGGTCATCAACCAGTACACCCGCTATCTCACCGTCGTGCTCGCGACGCTCCAGGCCTACGGTATTGCCGTCGGTCTTGAGGGCGCCGGCAACGTCGTGTCCGATCCCGGCCTGTTCTTCCGTCTGTCCACGACAATCACGCTGGTCGGCGGCACCATGTTCCTGATGTGGCTTGGCGAGCAGATCACCTCGCGCGGCATCGGCAACGGCATCTCGCTCATCATCATGGCGGGCATCGTCGCGGAATTGCCGTCGGCCATCGCCGGCACGCTTGAACTCGGCCGCCAGGGCGCGCTGTCCACGTTCCTGATTATCGCGATCATCGTGATGGCGACTGCCGTGATCGCGTTGATTGTGTTTGTCGAGCGCGCGCAGCGCCGGCTGCTGATCCAGTATCCAAAGCGGCAGGTCGGCAACAAGATGTTCGAGGGCCAATCCTCGCATCTGCCTCTGAAGCTCAACACCGCGGGCGTGATTCCGCCGATCTTTGCATCGTCATTGCTGCTGCTGCCGACCACCATCGCCAGCTTCAACGCCGGCAAGGGTCCGGAGTGGTTCCAGTGGCTCACCACTCAATTGAGTCACGGCCGTCCGCTGTTCCTGTTCCTTTATCTCGCGATGATCGTGTTCTTCGCGTTCTTCTACACTGCGATTGTGTTCAACCCGACCGAGACCGCGGACAATCTCAAGAAGCACGGCGGGTTCATTCCCGGTATTCGTCCGGGTGAGCGCACGGCCGAGTACATCGACTACGTGCTGTCGCGCATCACCGTGGTCGGCGCGATCTACCTCTCGGTGGTCTGTCTTATTCCTGAGATCCTGATCTCCTACGCGTCGGTGCCGTTCTATCTCGGGGGCACGTCGCTGCTGATTGTCGTCAGCGTCACGATGGATACTGTCTCGCAGGTGCAGGGCTATCTGTTGGCGCATCAGTACGAAGGGCTGATCCGGAAATCGAAATTGAGGGGCCGCCGTAAATGAGATTGATTCTTCTCGGGCCGCCGGGGGCGGGCAAGGGAACGCAGGCACATCGACTTGTTCAACGGAATGGCATCGTTCAGCTCTCCACGGGTGAGATGCTGCGCGCCGCCGTCGCCGCCGGAACGCCGGTCGGCCTCAAGGCGAAGGACATCATGGCCGCCGGCGGGCTCGTGCCCGACGAAGTCGTGGTCGGCATCATCTCCGATCGCATCGAATTGCCGGATGCAAAGAAGGGATTCATTCTCGACGGGTTTCCGCGCACGGTAGTTCAGGCGCAGGCGCTGGATGACCTGCTCAGGAAAAAGCATCTAAAGCTCGACGCTGTCGTCGAACTGCGCGTCAATGAAAGCGCGCTGCTTCAGCGCGTCGAGACGCGGGTTGCGCAGATGCGCGAGCGCGGCGAGGAAGTCCGCATCGACGACACGCCGGAGGTGCTCTCCAAGCGTCTTGCGAGCTATCGCGCCCAGACCGAGCCGCTGGTCCATTACTATTCGGAGAAGCGCAAGCTCGTCACCATCGATGGCATGATGACCATTGAGCAGGTAACGGCCGCCATCAACCGCGTGCTGGCTGCACTTGTGGCGACCGAATCGGCTGCCAAGGCGGCGAGGAAACCGGCTAAAAGGACCTCCGGAAAAGTAGGTAAGCCTGCGGCCAAGGTCGCCAAGAAGGCCAAGAAGGCCAAGAAGGCCGTCAAGAGTTCCAGCAAGACCGCTAAATCGGCTCCTGCGAAGGTCAAGAAGACCTCGAAGAAAGCCGCCAAGGTCGCCAGCAAGCCCTCAAAGGGTACCAAAAAGCGCCCTGCCAAGGCCAAAAGCCCGACTGCTCGGGGCAAGGCTGCCAAGGGAGCGAGCAAGACCCGAAAAGTGACCAAAAAGGTCACGAAAAAGCGTGCTAAGGCCGCCAAACGGTTGACGAAACGCCGCTAAATACATTAATAAGCCCGCATCCAGTCGGATAGTTTCAGACGATGCCGGGCCCCG
>JAZKGC010000040.1:0-7324 GCA_040386115.1 Pseudomonadota bacterium | reverse complement strand
TCACCGCCGCCAGCGCCAGCCAGATCTGCGACGGCGCGTCCGGCGTCATGATCGTAAATGAAAAGGGTCTCAAGGCGCTCGGCATCGCGCCGCTGGCGCGCATCCATCACATGACAATGATCGGCGGCGATCCGGTCATCATGCTGGAAGCCCCGCTGCCCGCGACGCACCGTGCGCTGAAGAAGGCCGGCATGAAAGTCGACGACATCGATCTGTTCGAGGTCAACGAGGCGTTCGCATCGGTCCCGACCGCGTGGCTCAAGGACACCGGCGCGGACCCGTCCCGGCTCAACGTCAACGGTGGCGCCATCGCGCTCGGCCATCCGCTCGGTGGCTCCGGCACCAAGCTGATGACGACGCTGGTGAACGCATTGAAGCAGCGCAACAAGCGCTACGGTCTCCAGACCATGTGCGAAGGCGGCGGCATGGCGAACGTCACGATCATCGAGCGACTGTAATTTCGTGTCCCGGACGCGCTGCGGCGTGCTGTACGCTGCTTCGCAGATCCGGGACGAAGTTTTTCTGAAATCAAAGAGCGGCAAAGCCGCCTGAGTATCGGGAACACCGAGAAAACCTCATGTCTCATCCATCTGTTCACGCCCAGTCCACGCCAGACAAGATCGCCTACCGGATGGCGAAATCCGGCGATGCTGTCACCTATCGCGAACTCGACCGGCGCTCCAATCAGGGCGCACATCTTTTCCGGTCGCTGGGCCTGCAAAAGGGCGACCATATCGCGCTCATGATGGAAAATACGCCGGTCTTCATGGAAATCTGCTGGGCCGCGCAGCGCAGCGGTCTCTACTATACCGCGATCAGCCGTTACCTCACCGCCGATGAAATCGCATACATCGTCAAGGATTGCGGTGCCAGGGTCGTTATCACCACGCCGAAATGCGTCGAGTCCATTGCCCCGCTGGTGACCAATGCGGCCGGTGCGCCGGTGTTTTTTATTGCCGGTGCAGCGCATCCGGGATTCCGCTCATGGAATGACGCCCTCTCGACGCAACCGGAAATGCCGATTGCCGACGAATCCGCCGGTTACGATATGCTGTACTCGTCAGGCACCACCGGACGGCCCAAGGGTATCAAGCGCCCGCTCAGCGAGCCATCGATCCTGGTCCCCAACCCGCTGCTGAAACTGTTGTGTTCCACCATGTGCGGCATGACGCAGGACAGCATCTATCTGTCGCCGGCGCCGCTCTATCATGCGGCACCGCTGCGCTTCAACATGATGTCGGCAGCACTTGGCGGCACCTCGATCATCATGGAATCCTTCGACGCCGAGGAATTTCTGGCGCTGGTCGAGAAACATCGCGTGACGCAATCGCAACTCGTGCCGACGATGTTCGTGCGGATGCTCAAGCTGCCGGACGAGGTGCGCGAAAAATACGACGTCTCGTCGCTCAAGGGCGCGGTGCATGCCGCGGCACCCTGCCCCGCCGACGTCAAGGCGCGCATGATCGACTGGTGGGGTCCGGTGCTGATCGAGTACTACGCGGGCTCCGAAGGCAACGGCGTCACTGTCTCCAACTCGGAGCAGTGGCTGTCGCATCGCGGTACGGTCGGCCGCGCCGTCGTCGGATCGCTCAAGATTCTCGATGACGAGGACCGCGAATTGCCTGTCGGAGAAACCGGCACGGTGTATTTCGCCGACGGCCCGCAATTCGCCTATCACAACGATTCGGAGAAGACCAAGCGCGCCTACAATGCGCGCGGCTGGTCCACGCTCGGCGATGTCGGCTATCTCGACGAGGAAGGCTTTCTCTACCTCACCGACCGCAAGGCCTACATGATCATCTCGGGCGGCGTGAACATCTACCCGCAGGAAACCGAGGACGCTCTGATCGGCCATCCGGCAGTGGCGGATGTCGCGGTGTTCGGCGTGCCAAACGAGGAAATGGGCGAGGAAGTGAAGGCCGTGGTGCAGCCTTACGATATGTCGCGCGCCGGCAAGCAGCTTGAGGCCGAACTGATTCTGTATTGCCGCAAGCACCTGTCACCGATCAAGTGCCCGAAGAGCGTGGACTTCGAAGCTGAACTGCCGCGCACGCCCACCGGCAAGCTGGTCAAGCGGCATTTGCGCGATCGCTATTGGGCGAAGGTGAACAAGACTCCCGCGCAGGCGTGAGTTGCATCGCGATCGAACCAAGCACCATCGTCATTTCCGGGCTTCACCCGGCAATCCATCTCAAAAGCTTTCGCCAGGAAGATGGATGCGCGGGTCAAGCCTGCGCATGACATTCGGTTTATCGTAACCCCGCGCTCACTCTTCCCGCAGCCACTTTTCGACCAGCATCACGTCGGGCGGCTGCGCGTAGGGCGTCGTCCACATATCGACGGCCCATTCCATGCGGCTTGCGGTCTCAACCAGCACGGCAGTGTTGTGCGGCAATTGAAGTGCCAGAACATTGCCCCGAAACCGGGGATTCCCGACCGTGTGATGCTTAAGCAAGCCCCAGTCCTGCAACACCAGCAGCAGGCTTGAGGTGTTGCGTGTGGTGTCCCAGCAATCGAAATTGGTGGCGTCGGCGCGATTGCGAATATCCGCCCGCGCGATGCGTGTCGTGGTACCGATCATCGGGCCGACCCTGCGGTCGAACCAAATGACCGCTTTCTGGATGGCCGCGCGTTCGCCGGCAGCGGACACCTTGCCCGCCGCAAGAATCTGCGTCAGCATCCTGCGGTCCGCGGGCGTGAAATCGAGAGTCGCGCGGCGGCGGCAGACGAAGCCATAGCAGACGGTCATCTCCGTCTCCGACGGCGGATTGATCGAGACGGACGAATAAAGATCCGCCAGTTCCGAACTCATCGGAGCCGCATGCGCAGGAGCAGTCTTCGGCACAACGCCAAGCGCTGCCACGGTCACAACGATCCAGGAAATTCGCTTCAACAACACACACGCCTCAGTAGATTTGCCTCAGGAACCTGTTTCGCTGAAGTATGGCGGATTTTCCGCGCAATCAACAGCCCGCCTGGGCCATCCGTCAACATTCATGTGAAGCGGCTGCTCCGGGAACTGCCGCCGCTTCCGGCATTGCATTTTGCGTGTACGATAAGGGCATGATCCGGCCCGATGCCAGCGCCTTGCGTTTTACCGCGCCTTACGCGGCCGACGATCGCAAGATCGCCGCGCGGCTGCTTGCGCTGCCACCGCTGACCCGCGAGCAAAATGCCCGCATCGATGTCACGGCGGCGCGCCTGATCGCGGCCATTCGGTCCGGTGACGGCGGCTTTGGCGGCGTCGAGGATGTGCTGCGGGAGTTCGCGCTCTCGACCAGGGAAGGCCTCGCCCTGATGGTGATGGCGGAAGCGCTGCTGCGCGTGCCGGACAGCGCGACGGCAGACCGCTTCATCGAGGACAAACTGGGTCAGGGCGATTTTGCCCACCACAAAACACAATCCAGCGCGCTGCTCGTCAACGCGTCGGTCTGGGCGCTCGGCCTGTCCGCGAGAGTCATTCAGTCGGGCGAAACCCCACACAGCACTGTCGGCAGCATCGCCAAGCGGCTTGGCCTTCCCGCCGTGCGTGCCGCGACCCGTCAGGCAATGCGGCTGATGGGCAACCATTTCGTGCTGGGGGAAACCATTGACGCCGCTCTCGACCGCTCCGCGCGCGACAGCGATCGTCATCACCGCTATTCATTCGACATGCTCGGCGAAGGCGCGCGCACAGCGGCGGATGCCGCGCGTTATTTCGAATCCTACGCCTCGGCCATCAAGGCCATCGGCCACGCTGCAGGCAACAAGCCGCTGCCGGACCGGCCCGGCATCTCCGTGAAACTTTCGGCGCTGCACCCGCGCTACGAAATGCTCAGCCGTTCGCGCGTGATGGCGGAACTGGTGCCGCTGGCCACCGATCTCGCGCGCCGGGCCAAGGCACATCATTTGAATTTCACCATCGATGCGGAAGAGGCCGACCGGCTTGAGCTGTCGCTCGACGTTGTTGCTGCGGTGTTCGCCGACCCGTCGCTCGATGGCTGGGATGGTTTCGGGCTGGCGATTCAGGCCTATCAGAAGCGCGCCGAAGCCGCGATCGACCATATCCACGACCTCACGCAGCGCTACGACCGGCGCATGATGGTGCGTCTTGTGAAGGGCGCTTACTGGGACACCGAGATCAAGCGCGCGCAAGAACGCGGACTTGACGATTACCCGGTGTTCACGCGCAAGGCGATGACGGACCTGAACTACATCGCCTGCGCGCGGAAACTGCTTGAGTTGCGCCCGCGCATCTTTCCGCAATTCGCCACCCACAACGCGCTCTCTGTCGCAACCATCGCCGAGCTTGCACGCGGGGATGACGGGTATGAGTTCCAGCGCCTGCACGGCATGGGCGACGCCCTCTATACGCAACTGAACGCGGACAGGCCCACTCTCGCCTGCCGCACCTACGCGCCGGTGGGAAGCCACCGCGATCTGCTGGCGTATCTGGTGCGGCGGCTGCTGGAGAACGGCGCGAACTCCTCGTTCGTGGCGCTGGCGTCGGACCCCGCCATTCCCGTTGCGGCATTGCTGGAGCGTCCTGAACGCGCCGTGGCATCGGCCAATCAAGCGCGCCATCCTCGCCTGCCGCTGCCGCGCGATCTCTATCTGCCACGGATCAACTCGCGCGGCATCGAGTTCGGAGACCGCGCGGCGCTCGACGAACTGCTGAATGCCGTGGCGAAAGAAGCTTCATCGACTCCCGACGCCATCGTGAAGGATGCAAATCCGGATGATGCGGCAAAGGCCGTCGCCGCTGCGCGCGCCGGATTCGATGCGTGGAGCAGAACACCTGCCGAGACCCGCGCCACGGCGCTGGAACGCGCCGCCGATCTGCTGGAGCAGCGCATGCCGCGCTTCATTGCGCTGTTACAAAGCGAAGGCGGCAAGACCATCGACGACGCGGTCTCCGAGGTGCGCGAAGCCGTCGATTTCTGCCGCTATTACGCGATGGAAGGCCGCAGGTTGTTCAGCGAAGGCACCCCGATGCCCGGCCCGACCGGCGAGAGCAATGTCCTCAGACTGCGCGGGCGTGGCGTGATCGTCGCGATCTCGCCGTGGAATTTTCCACTCGCGATTTTCACAGGCCAGATCGCCGCGAGCCTGATGGCGGGCAATGCCGTGGTCGCCAAGCCCGCCGAACAGACGCCGCGCATCGCGACGGAGGCGGTGCGCGTGCTGCATGACGCGGGTATTCCTGCACAGGCTCTTTATCTCGTGCAGGGCGATGGCCAGATCGGCGCAGCGTTGGTGGCGGATGAGCATATTGCAGGCGTGGTGTTTACCGACTCGACGGACGTGGCGCGGTCGATCAACTGCACCCTCGCCGCCAAGGATGGCCCGATCGTGCCGCTGATCGCCGAGACCGGCGGCATCAACACCATGATCGTCGATGCGACGGCGCTGCCAGAGCAGGTGGCCGACGACGTGGTGATGTCGGCGTTTCGCTCCGCAGGTCAGCGCTGCTCGGCATTGCGGCTGCTGTTCGTGCAGGACGATGTCGCCGACCGCATGATCGAGATGATCGCGGGCGCTGCGCGGGAATTGAAAGTCGGCGATCCACGCGATCCGGCGACGCAGATCGGCCCGGTCATCGACGCAGAGGCGAAAGCGCGTCTCGATGCGCATATCGCGCGGATGAAAACATTCGCGCGGGTTCACTTTGCGGGAGACGCACCAGCTTCCGGCAACTTCGTCGAGCCGCATATTTTCGAGTTGTCGAGCGCGGACGAACTGACGGAGGAAGTGTTCGGCCCGATCCTGCATGTGGTGCGCTACAAAGCCACCGATTTCCAGCGCGTGCTGCAATCCATCGCCGCCAGCGGCTACGGGCTGACGCTCGGAATTCATTCCCGGATCGACGACACCGTCGAGGCTGCGATCGAGCGGCTTGCCGTCGGCAATGTCTATGTCAACCGCAACATGATCGGGGCCGTGGTCGGCGTGCAGCCGTTCGGCGGACATGGATTGTCGGGGACCGGACCCAAGGCCGGCGGGCCGCATTATCTGCCGCGCCTCGCGGCCGAACAGACCGTGACGATCAACACTGCGGCGGCGGGCGGCAATATCGCGTTGATGGCAGAGGAATAAGCAGCCTCACATCACCAGCGGCTTGTCGGGCAATTCATTCCGGCGGGGGCCGGACAGCGGAAAATGCTTTGCCAGCAATTGCGACGCCGCCGCGATTCCCTTCAGCGCGCCGCCTTCGAAATTCCCGGCCCTGAATTCCTTTTCCATGACGCGACAGATTGTCTCCCAATCCGCCTGCTCGACCTTGCCGTCGATGCCGCGGTCGGCGACGATCTCGACATCGCGATCGGCGAGCAGCAGATAAATCAGAATGCCGTTGCTGTACTCGGTATCCCAAATCCGCAGCCGCGCGAACACGTCGATGGCATGCGCGCGCGGCGATTTGTTTCTGAGCAGCGACGCGCCGTCGAGCGCGCCTTCCACCACAAAACGTATTTGCCCGGCATGCGCCGCCTCGCTGGCCTTGATCGCTTTCTCGATGTTGGCCAATGCCGCGCGCGGGAAGGCGCGCCGGACCTGCCAGCTTGTGTGAAGAAGATGCTTGCCGATGCGTTTGATGCCCATTGCTATCTCTCGGCTACCAACTGCCCGACGCGCCGCCGCCGCCGAAGCTGCCGCCGCCGCCACTGAAACCACCGCCGCCGCTCGAGCCGCCCGAACTGAATCCGCCGCCCGAGCTTCTGCCGCCGGACGACATCAGCGTGTCTCCGAACAATGTGAGCACGAACACGATGAGACCGGCAATTGCCGCCAGCGGCAAGACGCCGACTACAAACCACATGACGAGCCCGATGCCGCCGCCGGCGACCAGCGCGCCCAGCAATCGTCCCAGCAACGCCCGGAAAATTCCGCCGGCGATGAGCGTGCCGACGAAAAGGAATGGAAAGTATTCCCCGATTGCGCTGAGGTCAGGCACTTCGCCTTCGGGCTTTGGCGGCGGCAGCGGTTCGCCATCGACGACTTTCAGAATCCGCTCGACGCCATCCGAGATGCCGCCCGCAAAATCACCGCTGCGAAATTTCGGGGTGATGATTTCGTCGATGATACGCTTGGCGGTCGCGTCGTTGAGCACACCTTCGAGGCCGTAGCCGACCTCGATACGCAGCTTGCGATCGTTCCTGGCGATAATCAGAAGCGCGCCGTCGTCGATTTTCTTGCGTCCGAGCTTCCACTGCTCGGCCACGCGCAGGGAATACTGCTCGATGGATTCCGGCTGCGTGGTGGGCACGATCAGCACCGCGATCTGGCTGCCTTTGCGATCCTCGAAGTCCTTCAACCTCTGCTCGAGGGCAGCAGCCTGATCGCCGGA
>JAZKGC010000039.1:0-2603 GCA_040386115.1 Pseudomonadota bacterium | reverse complement strand
CTCGGCGAGATGATGCCCGCGCAACTGAAGGAAACCACAATGGACCCGACGAAACGCTCGATGCTGCGCGTGGTCCTATTGCCGGACGACCGCGAAGGCACGGCGGATTCCGTCGAACGCCTGATGGGCACCAAAGCCGAAGCCCGCTTCGCCTTCATTTCCGACAAGGCTGAATTCGCCAACGAGGATTTGCTGGACGTCTAACCGCATGTGGCGCGCGGTGAAACCAATTCGCACGCGAAGCGTAGTTTTCTCATGAGAATTCCGCTTTTCATTATCGGCATCTTCGCGCTGCTCATCGGCCTCGTCTGGATTGGTCAGGGAACCGGCTATTTTCCGTACCCGCAATCGAGCTTCATGATTAGCCAGATTCAGTGGGCTTATTACGGCGCGGGATTAAGTGTGATCGGCTTACTGCTGATCGTGTTCGCGCGGCGAAGCTAGGCGCGCCGCAGTTCAGGAGAATGGACGTGTTCGGGGCGAATTCCGATCCCGATGGCGCGCGCCGTCAAACCCTGCAGCCATCCCGACCTGTTTATCAGGCGCACAGCCAACGGAGGCACGAGATTTTCCTCCGATAGAGCGCGATTGATGACGCGATCCTGAACAACAATCTGCATCGCCTGCGTCATGCGGACAGGAAACAGCCGGCGCGCATGAACTTTTTCAAGATCTGCCAGCGAAGGACCGCCGTTGCCAAACTTGTCGAACAAAAGATTTGCCGCAGCGACCGCGTCCTGAACGGCCAGATTGACGCCCACGCCACCGACCGGAGACATGGCGTGCGCGGCATCGCCGATGCACAGCAGACCCGGCAAGGCCCAGCGCGTGAGCCTGTCGATTGTCACCGTCAGCAACTTCACATCGTCCCATGTTTTTACATCGCGGATATGATCGTGCAAAACAGGTGCAAGCGATGCAACATCGGCCCGGAACGCGTCTAGCCCGCGCGCTTTGACGGCATCGATTTTTCCTTTCGCGATGACGTAGGCGCATTGCCAATAGTCATCCCGATCCAGCGTCACCATCATCTGGCCGCGCTGCAGACGTGCAAAAATGCCGTCGCTGTCGGACTTTGACTTTCCGACCCGAAACCACAGTACGTCGATCGGCGCGCCGACGTCCTCGACTGTAAGACCTGCCTGCTCCCGCAAAATGGAGTTACGGCCGTCGCACGCCACTGTGAGATCGGCGGAAACACGCAATTCGCCTTGTGCGGTTTTGGCAACAACGCCGGTGATACGCTCTCCGTCTTTTACAAGCTCAACAGCCTCGGTGCTTTTCAGAACCTGCAAGTGCGGAAAGCGACGGCCCCGGCTGTCGAGAAAATTGAGAAAATCCCATTGCGGCGTGAACGCGATGAAAGGGCATGGCGTATCGAGGCGCGACAGGTCGGCAATGCGAACGGTCGTATTCCCGAACACCCCCTCCATACGACTGATCCGTTGATGCGGAAGTTTCAAAAAATCATCGAGGATGCCAAGCTCCTCCATCACTTTCATCGTCGATGGATGGACGGTGTCGCCGCGAAAATCGCGAAAGAAATCGGCGTGCTTTTCCAGAACAACAGTCTCGATTCCCGAACGGCCAAGTAAATATCCCAGCATCATGCCGGCAGGGCCGCCGCCCACGATGCAGCACTGCACCGCAAGCGACCGCGTGATCGGCTCACTTGAACTCTCGAACGTCATCAGTCTCGCCTACTTCCGGAAATTCCTGATCTCGAAGCCGTGACCGCCAAAGAGAAAAGCGCCGAAACGGTCAGTCCGGCGAAGGCTCGAACGCCGATAATCCGCGACGTCAGCCATTATGCCACAATCGCCTGCAGCATGAAGACGGTTCAAAAAACGCCGGAAATCCGGGGGCTGTCAGACCATTCAACCGGCTGTCTTATTAAGCTTTCTGGCTGTTTTAGCCCTTATATTCATTGACTTTCGCGGTTTCGGGCCTATGTTCCGCTGCAACGCGGTCAGAATCGAAACGCGATGGCCTGACCGGCCGACTGTCGGCAAATTTGTCCTCCCCGTGCCCAAAAAGCGTGCCGTTCCGGGGGTGAGCGCGACAGCATTCTCAAGAGTCCCAACGGCGATTTCGACTAGAGGCTCAATGTCCTTTTCCAATCTCGGCTTGTCCGACAAGGTTCTCGCCGCTGTGGCGGCCACCGGCTACACGATCCCTACCCCGATCCAGGAACAAGCAATTCCCCACGTTCTGGCTCGCAAAGACGTTCTCGGCATCGCCCAGACCGGCACCGGCAAAACTGCCGCCTTCGTTCTTCCGATGCTTACGCTTCTCGAGAAAGGCCGCGCCCGCGCGCGCATGCCGCGAACCCTCATTCTCGAGCCGACGCGCGAACTGGCGGCGCAGGTCAAGGAACAGTTCGACAAATATGGCGCCGGCCAGAAACTCAACGTAGCGCTCCTCATCGGCGGCGTCTCGTTCGGCGATCAGGATGTAAAACTGACGCGCGGCGTCGATGTTCTGATCGCAACACCGGGCCGCCTGCTCGATCACACCGAGCGCGGCGGATTGCTTCTCACCGGCGTCGAACTTCTGGTGATCGACGAGGCCGACCGCATGCTCGACATGGGATTCATTCCCGA
>JAZKGC010000038.1:0-24422 GCA_040386115.1 Pseudomonadota bacterium | reverse complement strand
AGCCTGGCAACGAGCGGTCCTGCCCACGAGAAATACGATGCGATTTTCGCCGGCAATACGATGAGAAGATCGACGACTGGTTTCATGGTGCCCCCCATATTCATTCCCCGATTAACGGGATTATCCCAGATTAACGGAACCCTTCTGACCGCATGAGATCAGACGTGCAGTTCATCAGGTCAATTCAATCAAATCTACCGTGCCACGACCGCGCGCAGGTTTCAGCTTGGTCTGCAAGGTTCGGATGAACTGTTCGTTTGTTACTTGGCTCATCCAAAATTCTGCAGTGCAGGAAAGGTTTCCAGCAGCCAGATGCTCATGGCGGTAACCGAGCCGGTGAGAAATCCGATGCCGGTGACCACCATCAATACGCCCATGGCGCGCTCGACCACGGCAAGGTGGCGCTTCATCCGGGCAAGCAGCCCGGAGAAGCTCTCGATCATGAAAGCCGCAAGCAGAAACGGGATACCGAGCCCCAGGGAATAGATCGCAAGCAGGCCTGCGCCCTTGGTCACTGTCGCCTCGGTTGCGGCAACGGAGAGGATGGCCGCGAGGATCGGCCCAATGCAGGGCGTCCATCCGAAGGCGAAGGCAAGACCCATGACATAGGCGCCCCAAAGACCCACCGGCTTCGGAATCGAGAGGCGCCCCTCACGCATCAGAAAGCCGATCCGGGTCAGGCCGAGGAAATGCAGTCCCATGATGATGATGACGATGCCGGCGAGAATTGAGAACTGAGCCGACCACGCGCGGATGAAGCCGCCGATAAAACTTGCACTGGCCCCGAGGGCGATGAACACGGTCGAAAACCCAAGGACGAACATCATCGCGGAGATCATGACGGCGCGCCGGGACGCCGACTTTTCACCGTCGTTATTGACGTGTTCGATCGTCGCGCCGGTCAGATAGATCAGATAAGGCGGCACCAGCGGCAGTACGCAAGGCGACAGAAAGCTGATGACGCCAGCGATCAGGGCCGCGAAGATCGAAACGTCGTGTGCCATGAAAATGTCGTCCGATGCCCGATATCAGAATCCTTCTCTTGCAGTCTTGTACGTTCATCACCGTTATCCGGTTTCACGCTGCCGGGACTCGGGCGCACGGGTGGAACGACGGCGCAGTGTTATCAGATTTCCCCTGTACTGGATTCGACATGAAATCCCTTCGATGTGATCAGCCACTTGCCATCGATTCGATGCCACGTCAGGTAGTCCACGAACACCATCGTGTTGACCCTGACCCGCACCTTCGTGAAAGCCTGGGTCGTGGACGCGAAGTCAATCAGAAGGATCTCATCCCCGCGCGCGGCGTTCAGCGATTTCGGCGATTGACGCTTATCGAGGATATCTCGGTATTCTTGAGCGGGCCACGCAACCATCTGCCCATCGCGAAATCCATGTAACTGGACGGTCGATCGAAAAACCTGATCGAAGCGCGAGGTGTCGCAATCGTAGATAATGTCGAAATACTTCTGAACAGCTTCCATCAGGCCAACAGCACAAGCACGGTCGAGTGATGCAGATTCATTGAGAGTCGCGGTCATCAAGAACTCCTTGGCAGTCAAGAAATTAACCGGGGCGTCTTTAACCCATCATCAGGACTCAGGCTCATGAGAAAAAATGCACGCCGATTGAAGAAAACTTGACCTGAAAAAAGGCTGTCACGCTGCGGATGCCCTTCGCACGCGATTCTCGCTATCGGCCCAGATGCGGTAAAGCTCGCCCGCGAGTGCCGTTACCTGCCCACGGAAAGGCTTGATGGTAGTCTTGGCGCAGCGCCGTCCAAACACTCCTTAGATAAGCGGCGATGGTCGCATGGCGGACCTTGATCTCGCTTCGATCTCTGACGGAAGAGAGAACCGGACGAATTCAACATGGTGGCGAACCGCACTTCGTGATCCGAATTGCGACCTCGCTCGCGGGGCTTAACGTCTTGAAGGGAAAGTCTTTTTGAAGTTGATGGTGCCCAGGGGCGGGATCGAACCACCGACACTGCGATTTTCAGTCGCATGCTCTACCAACTGAGCTACCTGGGCGCCGCCCCGAACGCTGCTCGGGGAGAGCGCCGGTTTATAGTGAGGCTCGACTGCCCTGTCCAGCCACAGCGGGATTTTCCGGCCGCCAGTGTTGGGTCAAAACCCGCTGGAAAGCCGTTCCAAATCAATGGCCTCGGAGCGGTCCTGAAAACCGTCTGCGGATGGCTATTTCGGCTCGTCGGCGTCGTCCTCATTGTCGCTGTCGCGCGCCGGAATGGCATAAGAGCCGGAAAGCCAGCGATTCAGATCGACATCCCGGCAGCGCTCGGAACAAAACGGCTTGGAGGCCTCGACCGATGGCTTGCCGCAGATCGGACAGGTTTTTGCGGAACGCGCTTTGGCCGCGCCGTCAGCTCGCATTCAGCCACCCGAAGCGAATGGGGAAGCCCTCGCCGCCCAACAACGCGGTGGACTCATACAGCGGCAGACCGACGACGTTGCTGTAGGAGCCGACCATCTTCACCACGAACGAGCCGGCGATGCCCTGCACGGCGTAGCCACCGGCTTTTCCACGCCATTCACCGGACCCGATATAGGCCTGAATGTCGTCTTCGGTCAGCCGCTTGAAACGCACGCGTGTTTCCACCAGCCGCTGACGGAAAGTTTCCTTGGGCGTGACAATGCAGATCGCGGTGTAAACGCGATGATTGCGGCCCGACAGCAGGCGCAGGCACTGCGACGCCTCGTCCACCAGTTCGGCCTTCGGCAAAATCCTGCGGCCGACCGCGACCACCGTGTCGGCGGCGAGAATAAACGCGCCGCGCAATTCGTCATCGAGATGAACTGATTTCAGCGCCGCATCCGCCTTGGCGCGCGCGAGGCGATTGGCGCAGGCGCGCGGCAGCTCGCCCCGCTTCGGGGTCTCATCGACATCGGCGGGACGCAGCGCATCCGGCTCGATCCCGGCCTGATTGAGCAGGCTGAGCCGGCGCGGCGAGCCGGACGCGAGAACGAATTTGGGACGGCCTAGCATGCGGGATTATCAATTTCGATGAGGGGGCAATGCGCGCGGAAACTATCCGATGGCCGTGGATACGACAACAGCGCGGCGGCGCACTGAGCACCGATTTCGCACGATTTTCGCCTACTCATTCCGCACTTTGCCCGGCGCGAACCGCTCGCGAATCCGCTGCATCAATCCGTCCCTGACGTGCCGATAGGCGTCAAGCTGGAGCTCGCGGCGGCCCTCGACACCGACGGGATCGGGCGTCGGCCAGTATTCGACCTCGGTGGACGACGTGGCCGTCAGTTGCAGCGCCTTGTGATGCGCCTCCGGCGACAGGGTCACGATCAGGTCGAAGTTCAACCCTTCCCAGTCCTCGAGATCATCGACAGTCCACGGCTTGTGGTTGGAAATATCGAGCCCGATTTCCTTCATCACCGCGACGGCGAACGGATCCAGTTCGGCCTTGCTGACCCCGGCGGATTGCACGTAGAGCCCGCGCGGAACCAGATGACGCAGCAGGCACGCTGCCGTCGGCGACCGGACGCTGTTCTGTCCGCACATGAACAGGACCGCTTGCGGCGAACGCGCCTTCACGGATTTTTACCCTGCATGACCTGATCCGAAAACCGGTACCCGCTTTTCGGGGTCATTTTCGGGGTCATGCGCCTTCACCCTTCCAGTGCAGAACCGAAATCAGCGTAAACAGGCGGCGCGCGGTCTCGAAATCCACGCGCACCTTTCCGTCCAGCCGTTCCATCAAGGTGCGCGACCCTTCGTCGTGAACGCCGCGGCGGCCCATATCGATCGCTTCGATCTTGTCGGGGGTCGCAGTGCGGATCGCCTGGTAGTAGCTGTCGCAGATCATGAAGTAGTCCTTCACGATTCGCCGGAACGGCGTCAGCGACAGCAGATGCACCACCACCGGAGCGCCGTCCTCTCGCTTGATGTCGAACATCAGGCGGTTGCCGGTAATGCCGATATGCAGCGTGAACGGCCCCGCAGGTGCATCATTCGGCACGAACAGGTTCTTCTCGACGAGATCGTAAATGGCGATCGCGCGCTCATGCTCGATGTCAGGCCCGGAGCGCCCGATGGATTCCTCATCGAGCGTCACCGCGATAATGCGGTAGCTGGAGTCGTCGTCTGGCGGAGGCTTGCTCATGACATGTTCAGCCGCAATCCGACCGACCGCGCATGGGCCTCGAGACCTTCGGCTTTGCCCAGCGTCATGGCGGCTGGCCCGAGCGCGCGAAGCTGATCCGGCCCGCATTTCAGGATCGAGGTCCGCTTCATGAAATCAAGCACGCCGAGACCCGACGAGAACCGCGCCGAGCGCGCCGTCGGCAGCACGTGATTGGAGCCGCCCACATAATCGCCGATCGCCTCCGGCGTATGCGCGCCGAGAAAGATCGCACCGGCGTTGCGGATGCGGGCGCTGAGGTGCTCGGGATCGGCGGTGATGATTTCCAGATGCTCGGCGGCGACGGCATCCGCCAGCGCCACGGCTTCGTCCAGCGCCTTCACGAGAATGATTGCGCCGTATGCGTTCCACGACGCGCGCGCGATCTCCGCGCGCGGCAGCGTCGTCAGTTGTGCCTCGACCGCGCGCGCGACATCGTTTGCAAGCACCTCGTCGTCGGTGATGAGGATCGATTGCGCGTTGGCGTCATGCTCGGCCTGCGCCAGCAAATCCGCCGCGATCCAGTTCGCATTGGCGGTATTATCCGCGATGACCAGCACTTCTGAAGGACCGGCGATCATGTCGATGCCGACCTTGCCGAACACCAGACGTTTTGCCGCTGCGACATAAGCATTGCCGGGGCCGACGATCTTCGCCACCGGCTTGATGGTGGCTGTGCCATAGGCCAGCGCAGCGACAGCTTGCGCGCCGCCGACGCGATAGATTTCGGAGACGCCGCCGAGTTGTGCTGCCGCCAGCACCAGCGGATTGAGCTTGCCGTCCGGCGACGGCACCACCATCACCACGCGCGCAACGCCCGCGACCTTTGCCGGTACGGCATTCATCAGCACCGACGACGGATAGGCCGCCGTGCCGCCGGGGACATAAAGTCCCACCGCCTCGATGGCGCTCCAGCGCCAGCCAAGCTCGACACCCTGCGCATCGGTGAAGCGCTCGTCCTTCGGCCGCTGCCGCTGATGAAAAACCTCGATCCGGTCGCGCGCAAATTTCAATGCGTCAAGCGTCGCAGAATCGCACGCCTTCACCGCGGCATCGACCTCCGCCGCCGTGATCCGCAATCCGCTTGCGGCGACCGTCAGCCGGTCGAATTTTGCCGTCGCCTCGATCAGCGCCGCGTCCCCGCGCTTGGCGACGTCGTCCACGATCGCGCGCGCCGCCGCATCGATGTCGGCGGACACTTCGCGCTTCATCTCGAGAAAGGCGGTGAAGCGCTGATCGAAGTCGGCGCTCTGGCTGTTGAGGCGGATCGGCATTTCAGGGTCCGGCAGGCTGGCAACAATTGAGAGCGCGGTCATTGGCGCGGAGCCACATCGCCGTCAACCCATAACACTCCCGGGACAAGACCGCGAGCGGGAGAAAGCCACGATTGCTGGCTAAATATCTGTACCCGCTGGCAGATCGCGCAATTTGTGGCCCCCCTCCGGCTCGCTCTCCAGGTCGTCCGGACCCAAATCAGCCAGTTCGCATTCCAGAACTTCCACGTCGAGCCGCAGCACGCCGCCATTGGAAAACAGCAGCAGGACATTGCCGCCGGGTGCCTTGGCAGGATGGAATTCGATCCCGAGCAGGGTCAGCGCCAGCTCCGGGGCCGCCATATCGATATCGCGCGACTTGCACGACAGCACCCGATCAAATCGCAAAGCCGAAATCAGCCGGCGCGGCTCGCACTCGCGGGTGACGACCTCGTCCCAATCCGGCCGGCGCATCCCGACCACGAGGCGCTTTTCGCCTTGCCGCCAGATGATGTCGCCCGCAACTACCGCCGCATCCTGAACGTGCGCCGAGATCACCGCGAGATCGTCTTCGTCCAGAGCAATCAGTTTACGCTGAGACATTCGGCCCCCGCCGTAAATTTTATTTGGGCATGACCTTACCCGAAAACCGATACCCACCCTCGGGTCTAGTCCGAGGGCATGCTTTTCGGGATCATGCCTACCCGCTGATGCGCTCGATGGTGGCGCCGCAGGCCGACAATTTTTCCTCGAGCCGCTCAAAGCCGCGATCGAGATGATAGACGCGGTTAACGGTGGTCTCGCCTTCCGCAGCGAGTGCCGCGATCACCAGAGACACGGATGCGCGCAGATCGGTCGCCATCACCGGCGCACCGCGCAGCTTCGCAATGCCGTCGATGGTGGCGGTCTCGCCGTCGAGCGAAATCCGCGCGCCAAAACGAGCCAGTTCCTGAACATGCATGAAACGGTTCTCGAAAATCGTTTCGGTGATGTGCGACGATCCCTTGGCGCAGGCCATCAGCGCCATGAGTTGCGCCTGCAAATCGGTCGGAAAGCCGGGGAACGGCGCGGTGGATACCGTAACGGGATTGATACCCGCGCCGTTGCGCGTCACGCGGATGCCCTCGTTGTTCGGCGTGATGGTGGCACCCGCCTGAATCAAAACATCGAGCGCCGATTGCAGCAGTTCCGGCCGCGCGCCGGCAAGTTGCACGTCGCCGCCGGTCATCGCCACCGCCATCGCGTAGGTGCCGGTCTCGATGCGATCCGGCAGCACCGTGTGGCGCGCGCCGTGCAGCTTCGCCACGCCTTCGATCACGATGCGCGGCGTGCCTGCGCCGGACACTTTCGCGCCCATCTTGTTGAGACATTCGGCAACGTCAACGATCTCGGGTTCGCAGGCAGCATTGGTGATGACAGTGGTGCCCTTGGCCAGCGTCGCCGCCATCAGCGCCACATGGGTGCCGCTCACCGTGACTTTCGGAAATTCGATTTCGGCGCCGATCAATCCTTTCGGCGCTTTCGCGATGACATAACCGCCGTCGATCTGGATGTCCGCGCCGAGCTTCTCCAGCGCCATGATGAGAAGATCGACCGGGCGCGTGCCGATGGCGCAGCCGCCGGGCAGCGACACTTTCGCCTCGCCCATCCGCGCCAGCAGCGGCGCGATCACCCAGAAACTGGCACGCATCGTCGAGACCAGTTCATACGGCGCAGTGGTGTCGATAATGTTGGCCGCCGAGATGTGCAGGGTCTGGCCCTGGTACTCGTGATCGCCGGGGCGCTTGCCCGCGGCCATGATATCGATGCCGTGATTGCCGAGAATGCGCTGCACCTGCGCCACGTCAGCCAGCCGCGGCACATTGTCGAGGATCAGCGTCTCGTCGGTCAGCAGGCTCGCAATTATCAAAGGCAGCGCCGCGTTCTTGGCACCCGAAATCGGGATCGTGCCATTGAGCTTGTTGCCGCCGACAATGCGAATGCGATCCATACCAAACCTGCTTTTTTGCTGCGCTGATGTCTTAGCGCGTTTTGGCCCAAGGGGAAACCGGCCTTCAGATTTGGCTTTTAATCAATATAAACAAGGCTATTCGGCGGCGGCGATCAACCTTGCGGCCGGCGTGAAGGATCAGACGCGGTTGATGTCTTCGCTCTCAAGTATCCTTGTCGGATAGCCGCGCCTGGCAACGCCGAGCATCGCCCGGCCGACCTGCTCGGTGGTCGTCACATATTTCGGCGCAAGCCGATGCAGCAGCGTCCACAGCGGCGCGGTCGCGACATAGATTGCCTGAACCCATGCAGTCTTCGATCTCGCGCCGTGCAGCGGCTGGATGGCGCCGGGCCGGAACATGTAGGCCGCCTTGAACGGCAGCTTGAGCAGGTCGTTCTCGGTCTTGCCTTTGACACGCGCCCACATGATGCGGCCCTGCTCGGTGCTGTCGGTGCCCGCGCCCGTCACATAGATAAATGTCATTGCGGGATTGAGCCGCGCGAGGGTTCGCGCCGCGGCCAGCGTGATGTCATAGGTCAGGTGACGGTAGCGATCCTCGGCGAGGCCCAGCGACGTGACGCCGAGACAAAAGAAGCAGGCGTCATAGCCCGCCATGTCTTTTTCAATCGCCGAAAAATCCAGAAAGTCGGAATGCACGATCTCGTGCAGCCTGGCGTGCTGTTGCCCGGTCGCGCTGCGCCCGACCGTGAGTACCGCCGTCACGTCGGGATCGAGCAGGCATTCGCGCAGAACGCCCTGCCCGACCATGCCGGTCGCGCCGAACAGAATGACTTTCATCGACGCTCCAAATGTCCAGACAGTCCAAATGCCCTGCCCGCGTCACGCAGGCCGGAATCGCCGGATCCCGAGGACAATCATGTAAATGAAGAAGATCAGCACCACGCCCTGCGTGATCGCGAACGGCGGTTCGGATCCGGTCGGAGCCAATGCTTTCAACAGCGCGACTTTCTGGAACGACTGCACGATCAGGACAAAGACATTGAACCAGAGCGCAAGCATCGCAGTCACGATGTAAACCGGACGCCAGATGCCCGCGAGACGCTTGCTGTAGAGCGCGTACACAGCAATCGCCAGCAACACCAGCGAGATGATCGCCACGATATGCGACGGCAGCAGCGTCGTGAAGGGAAACAGGAAGCCGGTCGCGCTCGTGAGGATCGTCAATACGAGAAACCAGGCCGTCCAGCCGGGCAGCCTGTTCGAAGCAAACAATCCGCCCGCAACCACGAACCCGAGTGCAATCGCGATCATGCTGATGATGAGATGAAAAACCGTGAAACCCGCTAACGACATACCTAACATCATGATGCGCCCCCTTTTTAGAACTCCTCCAAGGCTACATCATACGCGCCGCTGCGCAACAGAAGTTCCGTTTCTGTACGGTGCTACCTCACAAATTTGCGGAACGTGACAGCCCGGCTGCAACGATGTGACGAATCTTCTAACGATTTAGAAAATCGACCAGCTTGGGGATGACCTGTCCGGGCGCTTCTTCCATCAGCCAGTGCCCTGAGCCTTTCACAACCACGCCCTCCACATTGGTCGCAACCAACTTGCCCTGCTCGATCAGGAACGTACCGCCGGCCTTTTCGCCCGAAAGCACCAGCATCGGCATCGGCAGCGGCGTCTTGGCGAAGCCCGCGAAGTCCTCGGCGTCCTTGTCGAACGCACGAAACACCTCGAAGCCAGCCTTCATGCGGCCGGGTTGCGCGTAGGCCTTGGCATAGAGCTTGCGATCCTTCTGTGACAGCGACTTGTCCGGATTAGCGGCAAAATCGTTCCAGAAGTGGTCGAGGTAAATGCGTTCGCGGCCCGCGACCAGCGCCAACGGCGTCTTGCCGTAGAAGTGGAAATGCCACAGATCGCGCAGCAGCCAGACCTTCTTCCAGTCGCCGACGCCAGGCAGGAAGGCATCCATCAGAACAACGCGATCGACCTCGGCGGGATATTGCGCGGCGTAGGCATAGGCGACCATCAATCCGATGTCGTGACCCACGATCTTGACGCGCGAATAGCCGAGGCTTTTCACCAGCGCATGAATGTCCTGCGCCATCACCTTCTTCGTATAGCCCTGCTCCGGAATCGACGATTGCCCGAAGCCGCGCAGATCCGGGGCGATCACGGTGTGGTTTTTCGCAAGGCCCGGCAACAGCGGCCGCCACATATGGCTGGTTTCGGCGTAGCCATGCAGCAGCACAATCGGGTCGCCCTTGCCGGCAATCAGATAATTCAGCTTCACGCCGTTAACGTCGGCGACGCGGCTTTGCACCGCTTGCGCTGTCGCAGCGCCCGTCAGCGCCACAACGGTCGAGACCGCCATCACCGCGACGCGCAGGATGCTCGTGAACGAATGCATGATTCAAATTCCTTCAAAATATCTGACATTGAAGAGCAAAGAACGTGCCGGAAAACCGAGAAAACTCCAGCCCCCCGCGCCAGGCTCTTTTTAATCGCAGCGTTTTAGTCGCAGCCAAGGTCAATAATAGCGCAGGATTGGACCGTTATGCGGGGTCTTGCGCTTCGACAAATCGAACATCACCTCGTCAACATAGCACCAGCCCCAGCCTTCTGGCGGATCATAACCCTCTATGATCGGGTGTTGGGTGTCATGAAAGTGTTTGCTTGCGTGTTTGTTGGGCGAATCGTCGCAACAGCCAACATGGCCGCAGGTCCGGCAAATGCTCAGGTGCAGCCACTCGCTTCCGGTCTTGAGACACGCTTCGCATCCCGGCGCGCTCGGCGTGACGTCACGAATGTCCGCGATGTGCTTGCAGGGCATATCCGGTTTCTCCGAGGCATATGAAGCTAAACCGGCACCGGTGCCTTGTCGCCGAGAAATCCGTGCAGCGCCGCAACAACCTGCGCGCCCTCGCCGATCGCGCCGCCGACACGCTTGACCGAGCCCGAGCGCACGTCGCCGACCGCGAACACGCCCGGAACGGAGGTTTCGAGCTGGGGGACCGGGCGGCCCTGGTTCTGTTCGGATTGCGCGCCGGTCACCACGAAGCCGGTGCGGTCGAGCGTGACGCCGCAATCGCTGAGCCATGCCGTGGCGGGATCGGCGCCAACGAACAGGAATACATTGCGGATGTCCTCCGTCGTCTCAACGCCCGAATGGCGATTGCGCCAGCGCACGCGTTCAAGCCCGCTGTCGCCTTCCAGCCCGACAATCTCGGTGTGGATCATGAGATCGATGTTCGGCGTCGCCATGATCCGGTCGATGAGGTAACGCGACATGCTGTCGGCGAGACCGCCGCTGCGGATCATGATGCGGACCCGGCTGGCATGGCCGGAGAGAAACACCGCCGCCTGTCCGGCGGAATTGCCGCCGCCGACCAGGATGATTTCCTGCTGCGTGCAAAGCCGCCCTTCGATCGGCGAGGCCCAGTACCAGACGCCACGCCCCTCGAACCTGTCGAGATTTTCGATGTTCAGCCGGCGGTATCGGGCACCGCTCGCCACCACGACTGATCGCGCCCGCAGATTGCTGCCGCAATCCAGCGCAAGCTCGAAGACGCCGTTCGTCTGCGAGCAATCGAGCGACATGGCGGCCACCGGAATCATCATGTCCGCGCCGAACTTCTGCGCCTGCGTGAACGCGCGGCCCGCCAGCGCCTGGCCCGATATGCCGGTCGGAAATCCCAGATAGTTTTCGATCCGCGCGCTGGCGCCGGCCTGTCCGCCGAAATAGCGCGCATCGAGCACGGCCACCGACAACCCTTCCGACGCTGCATAGACAGCGGTTGCCAGACCCGCAGGCCCGCCACCGACAATGGCCACATCGTAAAGCTTGTCGCTGGGCGCGCCGCCGATCATTCCCATCGCATAAGCGAGTTCAGATTCGGTGGGATTCTTCAGCACCGTGCCGTCGGGACACACCACCAGCGGCAGATCGCGCGGCGAGGGCGAATAGCGCGCGATCAGATCGGCCGCATCCTTGTCCGACGCCGGATCGAGCAGATGATAGGGATTGCCGTTGCGCGACAAAAAACCCTGAAGCCGGACCAGATCGCCGAGCTGCGGCGAACCGATCAGCACCGGCCCGCCGACGCCGCCTTCAATCAGGCCGACGCGGCGCAGGATCAGTGCGCGCATGATGCGCTCGCCGAGATCGGCTTCGGCTACCAGAAGCGCGCGCAGATTGTCCGACGGAATCAGAAGTGTTTCGACGTCGCCCTCGGCTGTGCCATCGACCAGCGCGCGGCGATTCGAAAGCTGCCCGATCTCGGCAAGAAACTGCCCCGCGCCTTGATCTATCACCGGCGTCACATGACCCAACCCATCGCGCTGGGTAATGGCCACGGTGCCCTTCAGTACCACGAACATCCCGGGACCGGGCTCTCCGGTCTCGAACAGCTTCTCGCCATCACGATAGCTGCGGATCGCGCCGAACCGGCGCATGCGTTCGATTTCGGCATCTGTCAGGACGGGAAACGCCTGCTCGTGACGGGGATGCAATACCGATACAGGGGTCACCGCTCCGCCGGGCGTCGGGTCTGCTGCCATTTAACGATGTCTCTCAACTGACTGAACGGGACGGCCATCGCTGCGAAGGATCAGCGCCGGTCCACAGAGTTAGATCATACGTCGGGTGCCGATATTCAAGCACGGTATCGCAGCGACGCGCGGCCGGTCACAGCGCAGTCAAATTCTAGTCCTGCTGTCTTGCTTGATCCTCTGGATCGGCGGTCGCAGTATCGCTCGCGCGCGCATCATCCTCCGGCGTAACGATGGTCATGCCCGCCCGCCCGCGGGCCTGAGATTTACGCCGCTTCAGGTTGTCGCGCAGCGCTGATTTCAGCCGCGCCTCGCGGGCGGTTCTGGCATTGCGCTCAATCTTGCCGGATTCATCCGTCATCGCAGACCTGTTTTGCGCCTCGCCCTGACCGCTATCGCAGGCGCGTGACGACTTGAGATAAGACGATTGGGATAATATCCGATACGAGAAAGATTTGACCGGGAGAAGATCATGACGGGCAATCTGCAAACGCCAGCCCTTCAAGGCCTCGCGCCTGCCGTGCAGCAGACCCTCGATGGCTGGCACCGCTTCGTCGAGACCAGGAGCGCCGACGTGCTGCGGCCGCTGTTCGCGGAGACCACGGTTTTCCGCTCGCCTTTCGTCCACCTGCCGATTCCCGGCCGCGACGCCAGCCTGCTGATCCTGACCACCGTGATCCGGATTTTCGAGAATTTTCGCTATCACCGGGCCTTCGTTGCGGGGTCTCACGATGTGGCGCTGGAATTCAGCGCCAATATCGGAGAACTGGACCTGAAGGGCGTCGATCTGATCAAATTTAGTGCCGCCGGCGACATGATCGAATTCGAGGTGATGATACGGCCAATGAAGGCCTTGCAGGCGCTCAGCGCCCAAATGAGCGCGCGGATCGGCGACGAACTCGCCAAACACAAGGCCAGCGGAGCGCCCAAGGTCTGAGCTGAGCCCAAATACGACATGACCTGAGTTCCGGCGCAGCTATCCTCGTGCCGAAGGGGCGTTCGCGCTTGCACAGCCGGTAGCCTTATGGCAAGGATCGCGCGCCTTTAGAGGCCTTTTGGCTGATTCACGTACATGGTACGTTCTGGCGTTCGCTGCCGTAGCTCAGTGGTAGAGCACTCCATTGGTAATGGAGAGGTCGACAGTTCAATCCTGTCTGGCAGCACCAGCCCAGCCCTTTAAAATCAAGGTTTCTGCCCGGTCAGCTTGCGAAAGTCTTCCGCGAAAGCTTTGCGCGAAAACCTTGGCATCTCCATCCGGAACTGCGTCATATTGACTTAAATTCTGGGGTTCGACCCGTCGTCGCATTCGTGCATTGTCTTCAAGCGTCAATTGGGACGCTCAGGAGATTCGGAATGCGTTTTATTATTCTTGCGGCAGCCGCTATTTCGTTCGGCTCCCTCGTTTCTGCAACCTACGCGGAAGCGCAAACCGGCACTGCCGGACACGGCTATTCGTCGCGGACTTATCAGGAAAACCGCTCGGCTAATACGCAATCGGGCAAACGCTAACTCTCACTTCCATATCGCGCCCGGCTCGCCGTTATTCGGCCGAGCCGGGCTTTTTGTTGTCTAAAATTTTGGCCCGCAGCCGAGCTAAAATTCCCGCTTGCAGGAAGATTGCCTCCTCTCGCTGTCTCCGGTCCGGGCGTCCGAAGTGCTGCATGCTGCCCGTTGTTCCGTGAAATTTTAACCATGTGTCCCGATACTGCGCCCGCACGTGTTTAGACGGATTCGATTGGCGCGGGGGCATCATGGGTTTGCAGGCTGGCTTCGGTAAAAAAATCTTTCGATTCAAAGAGCTGAGCTTGAAACTGGGCGTTCGGGGAAGTCTTTTTCTAGCGTTCGCGGTGATTGCCGGCATGGCGATTTTCATCAGCGCCGGAGCGAGCCTGCTGCTTGGCCAGCTCGGCGGCATGATGTCCGACCTCAGCGGCCGGAATATCCCCCAGCTGACAGCAAGCCTCCAACTCTCGGCGTTGAGCCAAAGCCTGATCTCGAGAGGGCCGGCGCTGCTGGCCTCCGACAGCGAGAGCGTGCTTCACGCGCGCGGCAAGGAACTCAAGGATGTTCAGGCCGCCGCTCTCGCGAAGCTGAAGGAGATCAAGGATCTCAAGGCCAACGAAGCCGTCGTGGCGGCGCTGGAAGAAACCGTGAAAATGCTCGACGACACCATCACCAGCCTGCAGTCCGCTGCCAAGGAACGGCTGGATCTCGGCACGCAGCACGACAAGCGGTTTGAAGATGCCCGCAAGGCCCACACTTTTCTGGTGAATGTGATCGGCTCTGCATCGGAAGACGCGAAGGCCGCGGTGAATACGGCGCTGGTGAGTCCCGATGCCCAACCGAGGGAATCCATGAAGGCGATGCGCGTCTTCGACATGCTTGGAAGCCTGCTGTCGGACGTCAATTTCGCTGCCAACACCATCAATGCGGCCGCCAGCGCGATGAGCGCCGACAAGCTCAGCGATATGGAGCAAATCTTCTCCGTGACTCACGACAGCATCGAGAGCTCGCTCAAATCTCTCGGCCGCAACGGCGATGGCGACCAGATGAAAGAAGGCGTCACGCGCATGATGGCGTTCGGCGACAGGAAAACCGGCGTCTTCAGGCTGCGCCAGAAAGAGCTGGATTCCGCCGACTACGGCCGGCTGATTCTTGACGAAACCGGCAAGCTCAATCGCGGGCTTGAGATGAGCATCAAGCGGCTCGTCGATGACGTCCAGGTGGAGACCGAAGCCTCTTCGGCCAGGGCGCACAGCACAATCTCGCTGGCGACGCTGGCGATGCTGGCGCTCGGAGGCCTGACGCTGGTCGGCTCGGCGCTGTTCGTCTGGCTCTATGTCGGCCGCAACATTCTGGCCCGGATCGCCAGACACCAGCATGTCATGCAGCGGCTGTCCGACGGCGATCTCGGCGTTGAAATAGCCCGCAGCAAGCAGCAGGACGAAATCGCCGTGATGGCGCGTTCTTTGGAAGTGTTCCGCGAAAGCATGATTCGTTCGCGCGCGCTGGGCAACGAGCAGGATCAGGACCGCGTCGCCAAGGCGGAGCGCGCGTCGCGGATCGAAGCTCAGATCGTGCATTTCGAAGACAAGGTGAGAACCGCGCTCGGCGGCCTGATGACATCGGCCAACTCGATGCAGACGACGGCGCAGAGCATGTCCTCGACCGCGGACCGCTCAAGCGCGCTGGTCAATGCCGTCGCGTCGGCAGCGGAGGAAACCTCGGTCAACGTGCAAACGGTGTCCGCCGGTACGGAAGAATTGTCGTCGTCGATTCAGGAAATCAGCCGACAGGTCACGAGTTCGACCAAGATCGCCGGGCATGCCGTCAGCGAAGCGGGCAAGACCGACGCCACCATGCAGGGTCTCTCCGACAACGCCAGCCGCATCAGCAGCGTGGTCGATCTCATTCAGGAGATTGCATCGCAGACCAACCTGCTCGCGCTCAACGCGACCATCGAAGCCGCGCGCGCAGGCGACGCAGGCCGCGGCTTCGCCGTTGTCGCATCAGAGGTGAAGAGCCTCGCGGAGCAGACCGCGAAAGCCACCGACGAAATCCGCGCGCAGATCGCCAGCATGCAAAACGTCACCGCATCGGCAGTCGGCGCGATCCGCAGCATCGGCTCGACCATCGGCGAGATCAACGAAGTCACCACGGCCATCGCCGCCGCCGTCGAGGAACAGGGTGCCGCGACGCGCGAAATCGCCCGCAATATCCAGCACGCCGCGGGCGGCACCAGCGAAGTATCCAGCAACATCGTCGGCGTCAGTCAGGCAGCGGTTGAGGCCGGACACGCGGCGGGCGAGGTGTTGAGTGCATCTGGCGAACTTCGCCGCGAGGCTGACACCTTGCGCTCGGAAATCGATGCCTTCCTGCTCAACATTCGGGCCGCCTAGTGTCCTGAAATGGCTGCATTCCATGCAGGGTCCGTGCCTGGATTGACTCTTCTAGGCCTCCATGATCCTTGCTAACCTCTTCAAGAGATCGAGACGTCGAAGGTACGAAGGGTCAGCGCATGAGCATATCGCCAGGTTTGGATCGCAACGGCGGAGTTCCCATCGGCAGGGATTCGCTGGCCGAGCCGCGCAGCGACTGGACCCGCGCGGAAGCGCAGGCGCTTTACGATCAGCCGTTCGCCGATCTGATTTTCCAGGCGCAAAGCATTCACCGCCGCAACTTCGATCCCAACCACGTCGAGACCGCGAGCCTGCTGAGCATCAAGACCGGCGGCTGTCCGGAAGATTGCGGCTACTGCTCGCAGAGCGCCAAATACGACACCGGCCTCAAGGCGACCAAGCTGATGGATCAGCAGGCCGTTGTTGAGACCGCGCAGCGTGCGAAGGAAGCCGGGGCAAGCCGGTTCTGCATGGCGGCGGCGTGGCGCAATCCGAAGGACAAGGATCTCGACACGGTGTGCGACATGGTCAGCGCCGTGAAAGACCTCGGCATGGAAACCTGCGCGACGCTCGGCATGCTCACCGAAGATCAGGCGAAGCGATTGCAGGAAGCAGGTCTCGATTTCTACAATCACAACGTCGATACCTCGCCGGAATTCTACGACAAGATCATCACCACGCGCACGATGCAGGATCGCATCGACACGCTGGCGCATGCGCGCACAGCCGGCCTCAAGGTCTGTTGCGGCGGCATCATCGGCATGGGCGAGCAGGTCGATGACCGGCTCGGCATGCTGGCGCTACTGGCCAATCTCGCCGAGCATCCGGAGAGCGTGCCCATCAACATGTGGAACGAGGTCAAGGGCGTGCCGGTCAACGACACCGCCGAGCGGCCCGATCCGATCGCGCTGGCGCGCATGATCGCGGTGGCGCGCATCATGATGCCGCGAAGCGTCGTTCGCCTTTCGGCCGGCCGTCAGTATATGACCGATGAACTGCAGGCGCTTTGTTTCGTCGCCGGCGCAAATTCCATCTTCATCGGCGACGTACTGCTGACGACGAAAAATCCGCAGACTGAGCGCGACGCAAACCTGCTGGACCGTCTCGGCATCAAGTCGAAGCTTGACGACGTCAAGCACGCCAACACGACACCCGCCACTGCCGCGCAGACCGGCGCGGTCGCCAGCGGCGCACCCGCCGCCTGAGACTGTTTCAACCACCCGGAAATGGTTGCCTGCATGGCAACCATGCTTCGCTGTGCCGCAAAACGCCAGATTCGGCTAGCGCGGCGGGTTTTGCCGCGTTAAGCCGAACCGGAAAACGCGATTGCGAGACCATGGCTTCAGACACTCTGCACACCAAGACCGCGTCCCTTGCCGCAGCTTCCGACGGGCTGCGATATCCGATCGAGACGCCGCCCAGGCCGTATGAAGCGATCGAGGTCGCGCCCGGACTGATCTGGGTGCGGCTGACGTTGCCGTTTCGCCTGAACCACGTGAACATCTATCTGATCGCCGATGGCGACGGCTGGACCATGATCGATACCGGCATCGGCAACGATGCAACCATCGCGGCGTGGACCGCCTTGTTCGATGGCCCGCTCAAGGGCTTCCGCATCACCCGGCTGATCGTGACGCATTCGCATCCGGATCATGTCGGTCTTGCAGGCTGGATCGTCGAGCGTTTCGGCTGCCCGCTTTACATGTCGCAGGTCGAGTACCTACAAAGCGCCTACCATCAGCATCGCGGCTCACCGGAGCGCAAACTGGCGCAGCGGCTGTTCTTCCGCCGCCACGGCATGGACGAAGAAATCACCGAAGCGCTGCTCGGCAAGGGCCAAGATTATCTCACGCGTGTCTCCATCCTGCCGGCATCTTTCAACCGGCTGTCGAATGACGGCACCATTGCCATCGGATCGCGGCGATTCAGGGTCATCACTGGCGGCGGCCATGCGCTCGATCAGGTGATGCTGTATTCTGAAACCGACAATATCTTCCTGTCCGCCGATCAGGTCTTGAGCAAAATCTCGCCGAACGTCAGCGTGTGGGCGGTTGAGCCCGCGGCAAATCCGCTCGGCGAATATCTCACCTCGCTCGCGGGGCTTTCACGCTTGCTGCCGGATGATGCGCTGGTGCTGCCGGGGCACGGCGTTCCGTTTTACGGGGTCAAGACGCGCATCAAGCAACTTGCCGATCATCACGAAGAGCGTTGCCAGTTGATCGCCGATGCCTGCCGGACGTCGCCGAAGACATCAGCCGAACTGGTGCCCGTGGTGTTCCACAAGCACGTCCTCGATGCCCACCAAACGGGATTTGCCGCCGGCGAACTCATTGCACATGTCAATCACATGCTGGCGGGAGGCCGCCTCGCGCCGATCGAACAGCCCGGCGGAGTTGTGCGGTTCAAGTCCGCCTGATTGAGCCTTGAATTGATCCAGGTCAATTCCTCTCTAGCGGGGATCTGGCCCGCCAAAATCATCCTCGACAGCCAACCTGGAAACGCTCTAAAACGGCCTTGTCTTTGGGGCCAAGCAGCCCTCGTTCGGGTTCCCATCCAGGGTTTTAGTGATGGATTACAACAAGTTCTTTGGCGACGCCCTCGAGCGCCTTCATGACGAGCGGCGCTATCGCGTGTTTGCCGATCTGGAGCGGATCGCAGGCCGCTTTCCTCACGCCGTCTGGCATTCGCCGAAAGGCCCGCGCAACGTCGCGATATGGTGCTCGAACGATTATCTGGGCATGGGCCAGCATCCGAAAGTGGTCGGCGCCATGGTGGAGACCGCGACTCGCGTCGGCACCGGGGCCGGCGGCACCCGCAACATCGCGGGCACCAACCATTCGCTAATCCAGCTGGAACAGGAACTGGCCGACCTGCACGGCAAGGAAGCCGCGCTGGTTTTCACGTCGGGCTACGTCTCCAACCAGACCGGCATCGCGACGCTGGCCAAGCTCATTCCAAATTGCCTGATCCTGTCAGACGCGCTCAATCATAATTCGATGATCGAGGGCATCCGCCAGTCCGGCGCACAGTACATTGTGTTCCGCCACAACGACGTCGCCCATCTCGAAGAGCTGCTGCGCGCCAATCCGGGCCGCCCGACTCTGATCGTCTGCGAAAGCCTCTATTCGATGGACGGCGACATCGCCCCGCTGGCCAAGATTTGCGATATCGCCGAGCGTTACGGCGCGATGACCTATGTTGACGAGGTTCATGCGGTGGGCATGTACGGCCCACGCGGCGGTGGCATCGCCGAGCGGGACGACGTGATGCACCGGATCGATATTCTGGAAGGCACGCTGGCCAAGGCGTTCGGCTGCCTTGGCGGATATATCGCCGGCAGCGCCAGCATGGTCGATGCGGTGCGGTCCTATGCGCCCGGTTTCATTTTCACGACGGCGCTTCCGCCCGCGATCTGTTCGGCCGCGACCGCCGCGATCAAGCACCTGAAATCATCGTCCTGGGAGCGTGAGCGCCATCAGGATCGCGCGGCGCGTGTCAAGGCGATCCTCACATCTGCCGGCTTGCCGGTGATGTCGAGCGACACGCATATCGTGCCGCTGTTCGTCGGCGATCCCGAGCGCTGCAAGCGCGCATGCGACCTTCTGCTTGAGCAGCACGGCATTTACATTCAGCCGATCAACTATCCGACTGTGCCCAAAGGCAGCGAACGCCTGCGCATCACGCCGTCGCCTTACCACGATGACACGTTGATCGACGATCTCGCTGAGGCGCTGGTGCAGGTCTGGGAGCAGCTTGGACTGCCGCTGCACGCCAAACCCATGGCTGCTGAGTAAACATAGCTGTTCGGTAAGGAAGCACTCTCACTGCAGGTCAGGCCGTGCGCGCGCTTGCCCGCACCGGCATATCCGACAGCACGATTCGCATCAGGTCCGCGGCATTCCTGGCACCGAGCTTGTCCATGATGCGCGCACGATGCACCTCGATGGTGCGCGGGCTGATGCCGAGCTGCCGCCCCGCTTCCTTGTTCGACGCCCCATTCGCTACCTGCCCCAGCACATCCCGCTCGCGCCGTGTGAGAAGGTCTCGCCCCGGAAAATCGGCAAGACCGTCAATATATCCCGCCGTCGATTGGTGGAAAGCCGCGACCGCCTCACGGACGCGATCAATCATGGCGCTCGCTGAAAACGGCTTTTCCAGAAAATCCAGCGCGCCGAGTTTCATGGCCTCCACCGCCATTGCAATATCCGACTGGCCGGAGATGACGAAGATCGGCGGCGAAAACCGCAGGTCGCTGAGCTGCTTCAGGACCGCCAATCCGGACATGCCTGGCAGGTGAAGATCGAGGATCACGCATGCCGGGTCCACGGTCTGGATCGCTTCGAGAAATGAGTCTCCGTCCCCAAACGCCAGCGTCGCGAAACCCTCCAGTTTCAGCAGGAGGGACAAGGCATCCCGCACTGAAGCATCGTCGTCGATAATGACAATCAGCGCATCGCAGGCGGCGAAAGGCACGGTCTGACCCATCCACCGTCTCCTTGGATGTGTTGATTCAATAATACAACTAATACGTGTATATGCTGATTCGATTTTTTTGCCAAATCCTGTTGGCGGCTGCCTGAGTTCGTGCACGGATGCATGCGACGGGCGGCCGGGTTAGGCTCAGCCCCGGAGGAGCAATTCGATGCTGCATGACTGGAGCGTGATCGCGGCCGCCTTCGGCTACATCGGGCTTCTGTTCGTTGTCGCAAGCTATGGCGAACGGCTGACTCAATTGCAGCGCGGACGCCTCGGCACCTTCATCTATCCGTTGTCGCTCGCGATCTACTGCACATCGTGGACGTTCTTCGGATCGGTCGGCCTCGCAACGCGCACCAGCATCGAGTTTCTGGCGATCTATGTCGGCCCGATCCTGATGATCGGGTTCTGTACGCCGCTATTGATGCGCGTGATTCATCTCGCGAAATCGCAGAACATCACGTCCATCGCCGATTTCATCGCCGCGCGTTACGGCAAGAGCCAGGCCGTCGCCGCCACCGCCGCGGTTATCGCCATCATCGGGTCGGTCCCCTACATCGCGCTTCAGCTCAAGGCCGTGGCGTCCTCGCTGGAGACGATCCTCAATCAGGATCAGGACGTCTCCAGCATCCCTTATATCGGGGACATCGCCCTCATCGTCACCATCACGCTTGCGGTGTTCGCCGTGCTGTTCGGCACCCGCCAGACCGACGCCACCGAACATCAGCACGGCCTGATGCTGGCGGTAGCGACGGAATCGCTTGTCAAACTGATCGCCTTTATCGCGGCTGGTGCCTTCGTGACATTCTACATGTTTGGACCGTCCGAACTCATCGAGCGCGCGATGAAAACGCCGGAGGCGGCGCGCGCCATCCAGACCGCACCGTCCATCGGCAATTTTCTCGCAATGACGCTGCTGTCGTTTCTCGCGATCCTGCTGCTGCCCCGGCAATTCCACGTCAGCGTCGTCGAAAATTCCACCGACAACGAGGTACGCCGCGCGCGGTGGCTGTTTCCGCTCTATCTGATCGCAATCAACCTGTTCGTGATTCCGATCGCGATTGCGGGCCTGGTGACTTTTCCCTTCGGAGCGACCAACAGCGACATGTACGTCCTGGCGCTGCCGATCTCGGCGGGCGCAAGTTTTCTCAGCGTGATCGTTTTTATCGGAGGCCTTTCCGCCGCGACCGCGATGGTGATCGTGGAATGCGTCGCGCTCGCCATCATGGTATCGAACGACATTGTCGTGCCGCTGGTGCTGCAACGCCGGCCCGCCGCGCAAGGCAGCAGGGCCAATTTCGGCGGCTTTCTTCTCAAGGTCCGGCGTATTGCGATCTTCGCCATCATGGCGATGGCCTATCTCTACTATCATGTGCTGGGCAACACACAGCTCGCCGCCATCGGCCTGTTGTCGTTCGCGGCCGTCGCCCAACTCGCTCCCGCTTTCCTCGGCGGCCTGTTCTGGCGGCGCGCGACGGCGCGCGGTGCCATGGGCGGCATGCTGATCGGCTTCGCGGTGTGGGCCTACACGCTGTTCCTGCCGAGCTTCGCCGATGTCGATCCGCGCGGGGCGATCTGGCTGACCCAGGGGTTGTTCGGGATTGCCGCGCTGCGGCCACAGGCGCTGCTCGGCACCGAGATGGCGCCGCTCATTCACGGCGTGCTGTGGAGCCTTTCGCTCAACGTGCTGATGTATGTCGTTCTGTCGCTGATGCGGCAGCCGACATCGATCGAGCGCGTCCAGGCCGACCACTTCGTCCCCAGCGAGCTTGTGCCCATGGCGCCCAATTTCCGGCGCTGGCGCACGACGGTGACGGTGCAGGATCTTCTCAGCACGGTGGCGCAATATCTCGGCCCCGATCGCGCCCTGCAATCGTTCGAGACGTTTGCGGCGACCAACCGCATCAACCTCGACCGCGCGGCCCCCGCCGATTTCCTGCTGCTCCGCCATGCCGAGTACCTGATCGCGTCGTCGATCGGCGCTGCATCGTCACGGCTGGTGCTATCACTGTTGCTGCGCAAGCGCGCGGTGTCCGCGAAGGCCGCGCTCAAGCTGCTCGACGATGCTCACGCGGCGCTGCATTTCAATCGCGAAATGCTCCAGACCGCGCTCAATCACGTTCGGCAGGGCATCGCGGTGTTCAACCCCGAGCTTCAGCTCATCACCTCGAACCGGCAGTTCGGTGAAATTCTCGACCTGCCGGCACAGTATGCGCAAATCGGCATCCCGCTGGCGGAGATTGTCGAGTTCATCGGCAACAACGGTCAAACCGACGCCGAAACCAATCCGACCATGTTGAAGCGAAGGCTCACTGCCTACACCACCGAGGGCGAGCCGTATCTGGAGCGGCTGACGGACCGCAACATGGTGGTCGAGGTCCGGGCCAACCGTATGCCGGGCGGTGCATTGGTCATCACCTTCTCCGACATCACGCCGAGTTTCGAGGCCGCGGAAGCGCTGGAGCGCGCCAACGCCACGCTGGAAAAGCGCGTGCGGGAGCGCACCGAGGAACTGACGCGCCTCAACAGCGAGCTTGCGCTGGCGAAAAGCACCGCCGAAGACGCCAATATCTCCAAGACCCGCTTCCTTGCTGCCGCGAGCCACGACATCCTGCAGCCGCTCAATGCCGCGCGCCTTTACGTCACCAGTCTCGTCGAGCGGCAGAACGGCGGCGAAGATGCGCGCCTCGTCGGCAATATCGACGACTCGCTGGAGGCGATCGAGGAAATTCTCGGCGCGCTGCTCGATATCTCGCGGCTGGATTCCGGTGCCATGACGCCGTCGATCATCAGCTTCCGCATGAGCGACCTGATGCGCTCGCTCGAAGTCGAGTTCGCCCCGATCGCGAAGGCGCGAAAGCTCAAGCTCACCTTCGTGCCGTGCTCGCTGCCGGTCTCGTCGGATCGCGTGCTGCTGCGGCGGCTGCTTCAGAACCTGATCTCGAATGCCATCAAGTACACGCCCAAGGGCCGGGTTCTGGTCGGCTGCCGGCGCAAAGGGAAATCTCTCCAGATCGGAATTTACGACACCGGGCTTGGCATTCCGATCCTGAAGCGCGCCGAGATTTTCAAGGAATTCCATCGCCTCGATCAGGGTGCACGGATCGCGCGCGGTCTTGGTCTCGGCCTCTCGATCGTCGAGCGGCTGGCGCGCGTCCTGGACCACGGCATCGTCGTCGATTCCAACCGCAGCGGCGGTTCGCGCTTTTCGGTGACGATGCCAATTGCGAAGACCATCACCTACACGGCGACGCT
The DNA here is from genome assembly GCA_040386115.1 of Pseudomonadota bacterium. Lineage (GTDB taxonomy): Bacteria > Pseudomonadota > Alphaproteobacteria > Rhizobiales > Xanthobacteraceae > Afipia. The sequence goes on along the minus strand of JAZKGC010000038.1, from coordinate 870 downwards.
GGCCGGGACCAGCGTATCGGCCAAGATGCCGATGAGCGGAACCCTCATCGTATGTATCGAGAACGACCGCGCCATTCTCGACGGCATGAAGACGCTGCTGACAGGCTGGGACGCCAAGGTGATTGCCGCCGTCGATCCGGTTTCGGCGGCGGAAGCGATCGCCGCCACCGAGGAGCGCGTCACCGGACTGCTGGTGGACTACCATCTCGACCGCGGCAACGGCATCGCCGCGATCCGCGATATTAGGCAGCGTTTCGGCGCGGCCATTCCTGCGATCCTGATTACCGCAGACCGCAGCCCGCATGTCCGCGACGCCGCGCGCGAGGAAGGCATCGTCGTGCTCAACAAGCCACTGAAACCGGCGGCGCTGCGCGCGCTGCTTGGCCAATGGCGAACGCAGCAGATGGTGGCGGCAGAATAGGTTTAGTGGGGCTGCTCGGCCTGATTCCACTGGCCGCCGGCGATCTTGGCGGCGGCTATGACCGCTTGCGTCCGGCTCTCGACACCCAGTTTTTGCAGGATCGCCGAGACGTGCGCCTTGATGGTCGCTTCCGAGACGCTGAGTTCGTAGGCGATCTGCTTGTTGAGCAGTCCCTCGGACAGCATCATCAGCACCCGCACCTGTTGCGGCGTCAGCGTGACCAGACGATCGCGCAGCCGCGTCAACTCCGGATCGGAGGCAGCGGACAGGTCTACATCCGCCGGCACCCACACATCGCCGTTCATGACCTTTCCGATAGCTTCGCGCAGCGTCTCGATGCCAAAGCGCTTGGGAATAAATCCCGATGCGCCGAAATCCATCGAGCGGCGGATCGTTCCCGCGTCGTCGCTGGCCGAGACGATGACCACGGGAATCGCCGGAAACTGCGC
>JAZKGC010000037.1:3935-16951 GCA_040386115.1 Pseudomonadota bacterium | reverse complement strand
CGTACTGGGCCTATTACGAACTCGGCTGGGGCGGCTGGTGGTTCTGGGATCCGGTGGAGAATGCCTCGCTGATGCCGTGGCTGGCGGGCACTGCGCTGCTGCACTCGGCGGTGGTGATGGAAAAGCGCGACGCGCTGAAGGTGTGGACAATCCTTCTCGCCATCCTGACGTTTTCATTGTCGCTGCTCGGCACGTTTCTGGTGCGCTCGGGCGTACTCACGTCGGTGCATACATTCGCCACCGATCCGACGCGCGGCGTGTTCATTCTCATGATCCTGTGCCTGTTCATCGGCGGCAGCCTCAGCCTGTATGCGTGGCGGGCATCGGCGCTGAAGCAGGGCGGGCTGTTCGCGCCGATCTCGCGCGAGGGCGCGCTGGTGCTGAACAATCTGCTGCTGACCACGGCCTGCGCGACGGTGCTGGTCGGCACGCTGTATCCGCTGGCGCTGGAAGTTCTCACCGGCGACAAAATTTCGGTCGGCGCGCCGTTCTTCAACCTGACATTCGCGCCGTTGTTTTTGCCGCTGCTGCTCGCGGTGCCGTTCGGGCCGCTGCTTGCATGGAAGCGCGGCGATATCATCGGTGCTGCGCAGCGGCTGACGGCGGCGGGCATTGTCGCGCTCGTCACCATCGCGGTATTGTGGGCATGGACCCGTGGCGGCGGCGCATTCGCGCCGCTGATGATCGGCGTCGCGGTGTTCGTCGTTCTGGGCGCCATGAGCGATATCGTCGAGCGGACGCAGTTGTTCCGCGCACCGTTCGCGACCTCGTTGCATCGCGCACGCGGATTGCCGCGCTCCACATGGGGATCGGCCTTCGCCCATGCGGGCCTGGGCGTCGCGTTGATCGGTGTCATCTGCGAGACCACATGGAATTCCGAGCGCATCGCATCGATGCAGCCGAAGGAGATGGTCTCCGTCGGCGGCTATGAGCTTCGGCTCGACGATGTCATGCAGCAGCAGGGGCCGAATTTCCGCGAGGTGGTGTCGCGCTTCACGGTGATGCTGGACGGCAAGACCATCGGCACCATGTCGCCATCGAAACGCAATTTCGCGGCGCGCCAGTCCTCGACCACGGAAGCCGCGTTGCTGACGCGCGGCGTCAGCCAGCTTTATATCTCGCTGGGTGACACCAATGCCGATGGATCGGTCGCGGTGCGCATCTATCACAAGCCGATGGTGCTGCTGATCTGGTTCGGCCCCGTTCTGATGGCGTTCGGCGGCCTGCTGTCGCTGACCGATCGCCGTCTTCGCGTCGGCGCGCCTAAGCCGGCCAAAAACAAGACACCCGACAAAAATCCCGGCGCGTTGCAGGCGGCAGAGTAGCCGGGATGAAATGCATCCTGCCCGTACTGCTGGCAATCATGCTCACGCTTACGCCTTCGCTGGTTTACGCCGTGCAGCCGGACGAGATCATGTCGGACCCGGCGCAAGAAGCGCGGGCCAGAAATCTCTCGCGCGAGCTGCGCTGCATGGTTTGCCAGAATCAATCGATCGACGATTCCGATGCGCCGCTGGCGCGCGATCTGCGGCTCCTCGTGCGCGAGCGCATTGCCGCCGGCAGCACCGACGCGCAGGTGATGGATTTTTTGGTGCAGCGCTACGGCGAATTCGTTTTGCTGAAACCGCGCGTGGAAAGCCGCACGTTATTGCTGTGGCTGGTGCCGCCGCTGGTGCTGGCCGGTGGGGGATTGGCGCTGTGGTTTAACATCCGTCGCCGCGCGCGCGGTGCCGCGGGCGAGGAGGGTGCGTCATTCCAACTCACCCCCGAGGAGGAGGCGCGGCTTGAGAAGCTAATTGCCGCGGAAGACCCCGCAAAAACATCGATTTGAGCGTTATTCCGGTGCGGTTTTTATTACAAAACATTAATTCCCCGGTCAGAGCGCGGTAAGGCCGCGTAGCCCATCTTCCAGAACACAGGCGCGGTATTTCTTTCGAGAGATTCGGCGCCGCGAGATTCGTGTCCCACTGGAGATCATTCATGTCTGACCGCCCCACCGATTTTTCCAACCTTCCATCTTATCAGGCTCCCCGCCGTTCGCTGTTTTCCGCGCGCAAGTTCGCGCTGATGGCGTCTGTCGTGGCGGGCCTCGGCGTTGCCGCCTATGGCTTCAGCCCCGCCAACACCAATTTCGACGTGCTGACCACCGCTGCGCATGCACAGGTCAACAAGGAAGTCCGTCAGGTTCAGCAGCCAACCGGATTTGCCGACATCGTCGAGCGCGTGAAGCCGTCGGTGATCTCCGTTCGCGTCAAGGGTCCGGAAAAGACTGCGGATGCCGGCTCCGAGGATACGCCGTTTCCACCCGGCTCGCCGATGGAGCGCTTCTTCAAACGCTTCGGTGGTCCGGATGGTTTCCCCGGCGGTCCGGGTGGTCGTGGTCAGCGCGGCGGGCGTGGTGGCCCGACGATGAGCGGCCAGGGCTCCGGCTTCTTCATCTCGGCTGACGGCTATGCCGTGACCAATAACCACGTCGTCGATGGCGCGGACAAGGTCGAGGTGAATACCGACGACGGCAAGACCTACTCTGCGAAGGTGATCGGTGCCGATCCGCGCACCGATCTCGCGCTTATCAAGGTCGATGGCCGCACCGATTTCGCATTCGCCAAACTGTCCGACGGCCAGCCGCGCATCGGCGACTGGGTGCTCGCGGTCGGCAATCCGTTCGGCCTCGGCGGCACCGTGACGGCAGGCATCGTCTCGGCGCGCGGCCGTGACATCGGCAACGGTCCTTACGACGATTTCATCCAGATCGACGCGCCCGTGAACAAGGGCAACTCGGGTGGACCCGCATTCGATACCGAAGGCAACGTCATGGGCGTGAACACCGCGATCTACTCGCCGTCCGGCGGCAGCGTCGGGATCGCGTTCTCGATCCCGGCCTCGACCGTCAAGAGCGTCGTGAAGCAGTTGCAAGAGAAGGGCTCCGTCAGCCGCGGCTGGATCGGCGTTCAGATCCAGCAGGTGACGCCTGAGATCGCGGACAGTCTCGGCCTGAAGAAGATCGAAGGCGCGCTGGTTGCCGAACCGCAGGCCAATGGCCCTGCTGCGAAGGCGGGCGTGGAGTCCGGTGACGTCATCACCCGGGTCAATGATCAGCCGGTCAAGGATGCGCGTGAACTTGCCCGCACCATCGGCGGCATGGCTCCCGGCCAGACCGTGAAACTGGTCGTGGTCCATAAGGGCCAGGACAAGATCCTGAACATGACGCTCGGCGAACTGCCGAACGCGAAGTCCGCGAAGGCGACGTTCGAACGTAACGATGGCGACAAGTCAACGCGCGGCATGGCCGTTCCGAACCTCGGCCTGACACTGGCTCCTGCCAACAGCGTTGCGGGTGCCGGCAAGGACGGCGTCGTCGTTACCGACGTGGAACCGAACAGCCCGTCGGCCGAGCGCGGCTTCAAGGAAGGCGATGTCATTCTGGAAGTCGCCGGCAAGATGGTCGCAACACCGGGCGAGGTGCGCGATGCTATCGCCACGGCGCGTAACGAAAACAAGAACAGCGTGCTGGTCCGCGTTCGCTCCGGCGAGTCGTCGCGCTTCGTCGCGATGCCGGTTGCCAAGGGCTGATCCTGAAAAGTGGGCACCGATTTTCGGACCAGATCAGCCCACTTTGAGAAGCTAATCCTCGCCGCGAGGCGAGGAATGAATGGGGAGTCGTCGCCGGCACATTCGCCCCCGCCGACGGTGCCTTCCCGGGGGCGGGCCTAAAGCCCGTCCCTTCGTTCTCCTTTCGATGGAATACGCCCCCCTCCGTCGGAAGGTTTAGCGGGCGGCGAAGTCCCCCAGCTTCGTCGCCCGTTTTTTCCTTGAGGAGCGTCAGCTTACTCCGCCGCCTTGCATGAGGACGATCATCGCGCCATGGTGACACAAAGCCACATTGTTTCGAGCCAAACCGAATCACAGATGCGATTGCTCATCGTTGAAGACGACCGCGAGTCGGCCGACTATCTCGTGAAGGCTTTTCGCGAGGTTGGCCATGTTGCCGATCACGCGAGCGACGGCGAGGAAGGCCTCGCGCTGGCCGAATCCGGCGATTACGACGTGCTGGTGATCGACCGCATGCTGCCGAAACGCGACGGGCTGTCGATCATCGGCACCTTGCGCGGCAAGGGCAACCACACGCCCGCGCTTATTCTGTCCGCGCTCGGTCAGGTCGATGACCGCATCAAGGGTCTTCGCGCCGGCGGCGACGATTACCTGCCAAAGCCTTATTCATTCGCGGAACTGCTGGCGCGCGTCGAGGTGTTGTCGCGGCGTCATGGCGGCCCGTCAGAGGAGACAAGTTATCGCGTCGGCGATCTGGAACTGGACCGGCTGTCGCATCGCGTCGTGCGCGGCGTCACCGAGATCACGTTGCAGCCGCGCGAATTTCGTCTGCTGGAGTATTTGATGAAGCATGCCGGTCAGGTGGTCACCCGCACCATGCTGCTCGAGAACGTGTGGGATTATCACTTCGATCCGCAGACCAACGTGATCGACGTGCATATCTCGCGGCTGCGCTCGAAGATCGACAAGGGACACGACAAGCCGCTGCTGCACACCATTCGCGGCGCGGGATACATGATCCGTGACGGCATTCGGTAAACTGATACGAACGACGGCGTTCCGGCTTACGCTGGTCTATCTGTTTCTGTTCGCGCTGTTCGCGGCGTCGCTGCTGGGTTATTTCGCCTGGAACACGCGGCGGATGATTACCGAGCAAATCGCGGAAACCGTCAACTCCGAACTCATCGAACTCACCGAGCAGTTTTCGCGCGGCGGAATACGCGGGCTTGCGTCGGCGGTGGAGGGCCGCGCGCTGCGTCCGGGTGCCAATCTTTATCTGGTGACCACGCCGCAGGGGCAGGGCGTCGCCGGCAATGTCGCCTCGCTCGCGCCGGGCGTGATGGACCGCCCCGGCTGGGCGGAGACGTTTTACAAACGGCTGGAAGAGGCCGACACCAAGAATCATTTTGCCTTGGTGCGCGTGTCGCAACTCTCGGGCGGCTTCCGGCTTCTGGTCGGGCGCGATCTCGAAGAGCGGCACCGCCTGTTCGGCATCGTCGCCAAGGCGGCGCAGTGGTCGGTGCTGATCGTGGTGGTGCTGGGTCTCGGCGGCGGCATCTTCGTCGCGCGCCGGGTGCTGCACCGGATCGACGCCATGACCGGCACCACGCAGCGGATCATGGCTGGCGATCTCAGCGAGCGATTGCCGGTGGGGCGCAGCGGCGATGAAATCGATCGCCTCGCGGAAAACCTCAACGCCATGCTGGAGCGCATCGAGGCGCTGATGGTGGGTCTCAAGGAAGTCTCCGACAACATCGCCCACGATCTCAAGACGCCGCTGACCCGGCTTCGCAACCGTGCCGAGGAGGCGCTGGCGAAAGCCGGCAACGAGGGCGAGTACCGCGCGGCGCTGGAGCGGACCATCGACGAATCCGACGGCCTGATCCGCACCTTCAACGCGCTCCTGATGATTGCGCGGGCGGAATCCGGTCAAGCCCGCGACAACATGACCGATTTCGACGCTGCGGAGATCGCGCACGGCATTCAGGAACTCTATGAGCCGGTCGCCGAAGACAAGGGATTGACGCTGGCGGTGGCCGCGGACGCCGCGACCATCCATGGCAACCGTGAGTTGATTAGCCAGGCGCTCGCTAATCTGGTCGAGAACGCCATTAAATATGGCCAGCCTGTCGCGGCGGTGCCGGGCGATGCCAGCACCGCCGATAAAGTCCCCGATATTTTGATCGAAGCGCGGCGGCACGGCGACAATGTTCACCTCAGTGTCACCGATCATGGGCCGGGGATTCCCGAAGCGGACCGCCAGCGCGCGGTCGAGCGATTTGTCCGGCTCGAGGCCAGCCGGACCCAGCCCGGCTCCGGGCTTGGTTTGAGTCTGGCATCGGCTGTCGCGACGTTGCATGGTGGCGGCTTGCGACTCGCCGACAGCCAGCCGGGGCTGCGCGTGACGCTTGTGATCCCGAGCCGGGGCGTGGAACAAAAGAGCGTATGACTTCACCCGCGACGGGCGGCGCGGACCGTCCCACCTTGGCGGCACGCTTCGTGACCGGGCCGCGATTGTTCGCGCCTGCGGAGGCCGTGCGGCGGCTTGCGGACTGGCTGGGCGACCTTGAGCCCGCACAGGCGCAATCGCTGAAAGATATGTCGGCTCGCTTCCCCTCTGCGAAAGCGATCCTCGCAGGGATCGCCGAGGCTTCGCCCTATCTCTTTGACCTGATGCGGGCGGACGCCGGACGCACGCTGCGTCTTCTTGAGTGCGATCCGGATCGGCATCTCGCAGCGCTGATCGAGAAGGCGGTGGCCGATGCCACCGCGGCCTCAAATGAAGCCGAGGTGATGATTGCGCTGCGCCGGATGAAGTCCGAAGCCGCGTTGCTGATTGCGCTCTGCGACATCGGCGGTGTGTGGCCCGTCATGCATGTCACGCGCGCGCTGACCGATATCGCCGTGACCTCGACGCGATGTGCCATTCGGTTCCTCCTTGCACAGGAAGCCGCGCGCGGCCGCCTGCTGCCGCCCAATCCGGAGCGCCCGGAAGACGGCAGCGGTCTCGTGGTGCTGGCCATGGGCAAGATGGGTGCCGGCGAGTTGAATTACTCCAGCGATATCGATCTGATCGTTTTTTACGATCTGGATGGACCGACGCTGGCTGAAGGCATTGAGCCGTCGCCGTTTTTCGTCAAGGTCGCGCAGGGATTGTCGCGCGTGTTGCAACAACGCACCGGCGAGGGATATGTGTTCCGCGTCGATCTGCGCTTGCGGCCCGATCCCGCATCGACGCCCGTGGCGGTCTCCACCCTGGCGGCGCTGCATTATTATGAGCGGGAAGGGCGCACCTGGGAGCGCGCCGCTATGATCAAGGCCCGGCCCTGCGCCGGCGATCTCGTCGCGGGCGACGCGCTGCTTGCGGATATCTCGCCGTTCGTCTGGCGCAAGCATCTGGATTTCGCGGCACTCACCGACGTGCACGACATGAAGCGCCAGATGCAGACGTTTCGCGGCCAGAGCGAGACTTCCGTCGAAGGCCATAATGTCAAGGTCGGCCGTGGGGGCATTCGGGAAATCGAGTTCTTTGCCCAGACCCAGCAATTGATCGCAGGCGGACGGCATCCTGAACTGCGCGTGCGCCCGACGCTGGATGCCTTGACGATTCTGGCGCAGACCAACTGGATCACCACCGAGGCGCGCGACGAACTGGCGTCGGCCTATGATTTCCTGCGCCGGGTCGAACACCGCCTGCAAATGGTCGCGGACGAGCAGACCCACGCGCTGCCCGGCGACGCCGAGGCGGTCGAGCGCTTCGCGCGGTTCTTCGGATACGAGGACCGCGAGGCATTCGCAAAAGTTCTGCTGGCGCATCTGGAGTGCGTGCAGAACCACTACGGCCGGCTGTTCGAGGGCGACCCGACCGGCACCGAAAAACTCCCCGACATGGATTACAGCGCGGGCGCGGAGAACAATCGCCTGCTGGAACACCTGCTGTCGCTCGGGTTCAAGAATCCGAAAATGGTCGCCGAGGTGGTGCGGTGCTGGATGTCCGGCGAGTATCGCGTGTTCAAGGTGGAGGCCACGCATCAGGCGTTCCGCGAGTTCGTTCCCGAGTTGATGCGCGGTCTGTCGCGCGCGGAAGAACCGGACAATGCGGTGACCGCTTTCGACCGCCTGCTGCAAGCGCTGCACCGGGGCGGGCGGCTGGTGTCGTTGTTGAGCCAGAACAAGGATCTGGTCGCGCTGATCGCGCTCGTCCTTGGTGCTGCGCCGCGTCTCGGCGACATGCTTGCGCGTCAGCCGCAGATCATGGACGGGCTGATCGATCCGCGCTTCTTCGGCGCGATGCCGGACCAGAAAGAACTTTCCGCGCGCCTTGCGGCGACGCTGTCCGACGCCAATTCCTACGAAGAGTTTCTCGATCGCCTGCGGCTGTTCGGGCAGGAGAGCCTGTTCCTGATCGGCACGCGCATCCTGTCCGGCACTGTGTCGGCGCAGCAGGCAAGCACAGCCTTCGCCGATGTCGCGGAAGGCATTGCTCATACGGTGCACGGTCTGGTGACCGATCAGTTCGCTGACCAGCACGGGCGGATCAAGGAACAGGAAACCGCTATCGTTGCGATGGGGAAACTCGGCAGCCGCGAAATGACGGCCTCGTCCGATCTCGATCTGATTTTGATTTACGACTTCGACCACGAGAATCCCGATTCGGACGGCGGCCGGCCGTTGCAGGGATCGCAGTATTTCGCGCGGCTGACCCAGCGCCTCATCAGTGCCTTCACCACGCGGACCAACTACGGCGTATTGTACGAGGTCGATATGCGGCTGCGGCCGTCCGGTCGCGCCGGGCCGGTGGCGTCGCGCATCGACGCCTTCGCCGAATATCAGGAGCATGAAGCCTGGACCTGGGAGCACATGGCCCTGACGCGTGCGCGCGTGATTTCCGCGACGCCTGCATTCCGGGAAAAGCTCGAACGGGTCATCCGCGAGGTGCTGACGCGGCGGCGCGAGACCGGCATCATCGCCAACGACGTTCTGGAAATGCGTCGCGCCATCGCCGAGGAGAAGGGCGAGGACGATATCTGGGATCTGAAATATGCCGCCGGCGGCATGGTCGATATCGAATTCATCGCGCAGTATCTTCAACTGATCCATGCCGCGGACAAGCCGGACATCCTCAGCGTCAGCACGGTGCGGGTGCTCGACAATGCGGCGCGGCTTGGGGTGCTGGCGCAGTCCGACGCGGACGTGCTGCGCGCGGCGTCACGGCTCTATCACGATCTCACGCAGATCATCCGGCTGTGCGTGATCGCGAAGTTCAAACCTGAAACAGCGGGGGAAGATCTTCTGCGCGTGCTGACGCGGGCCGGGGACGCGCCTGACTTTTCGGCTCTTGAAGCGCGCGTGCGAGAGACCCAGACCGAGGTGCGCGATGTTTTCTTGAAGCTGGTGGATGGGACGCGCTGACATTGTTTGCCTGAATTGACGGCCTGTGCTCGCCGGCTCCGCACGGCAGCGTCACGCAGACAATGGTTCCGGCGCCGAGTTTCGAGCGCAGCTTCATCGAGCCTCCGTGCAGATTGGCGAGCGACTTCGCAATCGCAAGCCCCAGTCCCGAGCCGTGATAGCTCTTGGTCAGCTGGCTTTCGACCTGCTCGAACGGGCGGCCGAGTTTCGCCAGCGATTGCGGCGCAATGCCGATGCCGGTGTCCGCGATGGTGAGAACGATCGAATTGTTACGGATGCGGCTGCGGACGGTGACCTTTCCTCCGTCCGGCGTGAACTTCACTGCGTTGGACAGAAGGTTGACGGCGATCTGCTTCATGGCGCGGCGATCCGCGACGATGGGGATGGCGCTGTCGATATCGGCGAGGACCGTCAGGTTTTTATTCTCGGCGCGACCCGAGACGACGCGCAGGGATTCTGTCAGCGTCTGCGCGAGATCGAGCGGCTCGTAGTCGAGCTTCATGCGGCCGGCTTCGATCTTCGACATGTCTAGAATGTCGTTGATGACTTCCAGCAGGTAATTTCCGCTGGTCAGGATGTCGTGGCAATACTCCTGATACTTGTCGGAGCCGAGCGCGCCGAACATGCCGCTGCCCATGACCTCGGAAAAGCCGATGATGGCGTTCAGCGGCGTGCGCAGTTCGTGGCTCATGTTGGCCAGGAATTTCGATTTGGTCTTGTTGGCTTCCTCGGCGCGGGTTTTTTCTTCCGAGTATTTTTCCGCGAGATCGGCCAGTTCCTGAGCCTGCCGCTCCAGTTCGGCCTGCGATCGCTTGAGATCGATCACGTTCGCGGTGAGGCGGAGGTCGTTATCGACCAGCTTCTGTTCGTGCAGCTTGATCTGGGTAATGTCGGTGCCGACCGAGACGTAGCCGCCATCCTTGGTGCGGCGTTCGCTGATGTTGAGCCAGCTTCCGTCGTCGAGTTGCGCCTCGAAGGTGCGCGCGCCCGGCTCGACCGAATTCGGCAGCCGGGTGCGGATTTCCGGCATGCTGCCGACTTCGATCACTGTCTCGTAGGACGTCCCCTGCCTGACCGCGGAGTCGGGCAGCTTGTGCAGGCGCTTGAAGTGCGAGTTGCAAAGCACGAGGCGATTTTCCGCATCCCACAAGACGAAGGCCTCGGGGATGGTCTCGATGGCATCGCGCAGCCGCAGGTCGGCTTCGACGGTCTTTTCGGCGAGGCTCTTTTGTTCGGTGATATCGACGGCAATGCCTATCAGGTGGCAACCGCTGTCGCCCTGGCCTTGGCCCTGACTCAATTCGCAGCGGACGCGCAGCCAGATCCAGTGCCCGTTGGCGTGGCGCATCCGGAAGGTCTGGTCGATATGGTCGATCTTGGCGGATACAAGCTGGTCCGCGATATGAAACAGGTCGATGTCGTCGGATTTCACCAGCGCGTTGACTTCGCCGAAGGTCAGCAGGTCGCTGCGGCTTTCCAGCCCCAGCAACTCGAACATCGACTGCGACCAGAAAATCCGGCCGCGCGACAAATCCCAGTCCCACAATCCGCAGCGGCCGCGGTTCAGCGCCGTGTCGATGCGGGCGCGTACCGCGTCGTTGATCAGATCGCCTTCGCGCGCGCGGGTCGATTGCCAGTGGAACGCGAAGCCGAGGATCAGCACCACGAAGCCGGTGGTGGCGGACAGCGTGATCTGAAGTGCGGCATCCGAGCGCCACAGCGCCTCGGTTTGATCATGCACGACGATAACCTGACCGGACGTCGATTTGACGGCGCGCTGGGTGGCGAGGGCGCGCGTGTTGCCCGGCAATTCCACATCGACCACGCCGGTCTGCGTTCCTTGCAGCGTCAGCAATTGCGTCGCGCTCAACACATCGAGGATGCGTCCGGCGTCTTCTGCGGTCACTTCGACGGGGACGCGCGCGATGATGCGCTGTCCCTCGCCGGTGACGATGATATGGCGGCCGGCGGCGATGCCCCATGAGGGCACCAAGCCGGGCAACAGGCTTTGAAGCCGCTCGGCCGACGCCGCACGATCCTGTCTTGTCAGGACAATGCGGTCGAGACGTTCCGCCAGCACGTCTGCCAGCGCGGAGAGGTCGCGTTTCACGGACGCGCGCTTTTGCCTGCTCTGGTCGAGAACCTGAACGAAGGCGCCGATGCAAATGGTGATGAGGAAGGCGATGATGAGGAGAGGGACGGCGCGCCGCAGGGCAGGCTCGGCTATCAGCAGCCGGTGATATGCCGGCTTGGCGATCGATTGAGCCAATCCCTTGATTGAATCGGATTGGACACACGTGGTCGCTGCGTGCGAACGCGCCATTCCTACGCCCCTTGGATTTTCTTGTCTGCACCCCGTCCGGAAGACTTTCCCCACCCCTCCGAATCACTGTGATTTGAATCCAGTTTTCCGGTGCTGTCGAGAGTCAACGAATCGTTAATGCAAAATAAATGTTGTCCAACGAAGAATCGGAGTCGTTACGCGCGCGAAAGTGAGTCCGAAACGAGAACGCATTCGCGTTGCTGTGTGCGAAAAGCGAATCCGTTAACGCGCGGGCTCGGCGTGGCTGATGACGCGCTTCACGGATGGATACGCGCGGCGCAGGGCGCGTTCGATCTCATCGACCTTCTCGTGAACATCGATGACGCTCATCGACGGCGTTGCGCGGCAGTGGAAATTGACTACCTCGCCGGCGTCCGTGTTGCGCACCCGCACATTATGCACGTCGTGGATCGCGCCGCCGTCGGCTGCGAGGCGTGACAACGTCGCATGGACGGCTTCGACACGCGCCGCGTCGGCGTCGGTACCTTGGGGCAGTTCCGGTTCCAGCGGTTCGATGTGGGTATCGACCTCGACATCCGCGCCGAATTCATCGCGAATGGCATGCTCCAGCCCATGAGCAATGTCGTGGGCCCTGTTCAGCGGCATGTCGCCATCGACTTCGAGGTCGATGCTGACCGTCAGTTTACCGCCAAGATCGTGCACCGTGACGTGATGGATGGCGAGGCCTGAGTTACGCGCGATCACCATGATCCGCTCGCGCACGCTCTCGTTGTTGCGCGCGACCGGCACTGCGGTGAACGTCAGGTCCGCGTCGTGAAGCGCGCCGGTGACGGCGTCCTGTGCCTTGCGCTTGATGTCGTCGATGCGGTCGATGGGATAGGTGCGCGGCACATGCACCGTGGCATCGATGAAATGTGTGGCGCCGACCATCCGCACCCGCACGCGCTCGACATCGACCACGCCGGGAATGGAGCGGATCGCCTTCTCGGCCTTTTCCGCAGCGCCTTTGGGCGCCTGATCGAGCAGCGTCTCGATGGTGGATTTCCCCAGCCGGATTCCCAGCAGCGAGATCAGGACCGCGACCGCTATGGCCGCACCGGAATCGCCCCAGGCGTAGCCGAACGCTGTGAGGGCGAGTCCGATAATCACGGCCGTGGAGCCGAGCACGTCGGAGGCGAAGTGCAAGGCGTCGGCCTCGAGCGCCTGGCTTTTGGTTTCCATCGCCGTGCGATGCAGCGCCCGCGCGCGCCAGTAGTTCACAGCAATATCGACCACCAGCACGACGAACGGCAGCGCCGACAGCGTCGGCGGCGCGGCACCCTCGCGCAGCCGGCTATAGGCTTCCACCACGATGCCGCCGGCCAGAATATAGAGCAGGGCGATGACGCCCAGCGCCGAAAGACTCTCAAGCTTGCCGTGGCCGTAATGATGTTCGGCGTCGGCAGGCTTGTCGGACACCCGCACCACGAACCAAGTAATGACCGTGGCGACGAGATCGACCGAGCTGTGAAGCGCCTCGGAGATCAGCGCGATACTTCCGATGGCGACGCCGACGATGAACTTGATCGCGGCCATGCTGGCGCTGGCCACGATAGAGATCGCTGCGACCCGTTGCTTGACTGCACTCATCGGCCCCTCATCACGCGCGGGTCTTGTCACGATCTTCCAGTGAGCGTCAATGCATCAATCGCGCATTGAAATGCGTGTCATTTGCAGGAAGCGGCAGCGCTCTAGAGTAACGCGTATTCTGGTCGCAAAACCGGTGCCC
>JAZKGC010000037.1:0-3835 GCA_040386115.1 Pseudomonadota bacterium | reverse complement strand
CCGCCGGTGGCTTGCAAGACCTGCTCGACCCACGTTGGATCGCTGGAATCGATGGCGAGGTCCGCGCCGTGGTCTTTGAGTTGCGCACGGCGGGCCGCATCGGTGGAGGAGCCGATCACGAGTTTCGCGCCCTTGAGTTTGGCGATCTGCAACGCCATCAGCCCGACGCCTGAACTGGCACCTTGCACCAGCAGGCTCTGGCCCGGTGCGAGCGCGCCGGCGGTGACGACGGCGTTGTGCATGGTGGTCAAGGCGAGCGTCAGCGATGCGGCCTGCTCGTAATCCATGGACGAAGGAATGTGAAACAGGCGGCCGTGATCGGTCACCGCGTATTCGGCATAACCGCCCGGCCCGGAGCCCATCACGCGGTCGCCGATTTTCACGCCTTTCGCATCCGGCCCCAGTTCCGCGACCTCGCCGGACCATTCCATGCCAAGCACAGTTCCGGCACCGCCGGCCGCGCCATGAACGTGGCCCTTGATCATGCCGAGGTCGGCCCGGTTCATGCCGCAGGCGTGAACCTTCACCAGAACCTGCGTTCCCTTCGGCGAGGGTTTCGGCGCATCGGCAATGGCGGCGCCGTTGGCACCATACACATAGGCTTTCATGGGAGTATCCTTGCGGCGCTCGTTGTTAATAACGACGCGAATCTTTTGGCTCAAAACGCTGCGCGGGGCAAATCAAGAACTGGCCGTCATCATTGCGCATCGCCGGTGCCTCGTGGGAAACAGGACCGGACGCGCAGGATTTTTCACTTCAGAAGGTTCGGATGACATGGGCAAGGCGATGCTTGCGCTGATGATCGACGGCGGCACCGACAACTGGTCGCCGCAGCGATGGAAAGAGCGTTTCACCGATGTATGCAACGACAGAAAAATCGTCTTGCTGCCGGACGACGCACATGACCCCGATGAGGTCCACTATGCCGCTGTCTGGAAACCTGCGCAGGGTACGCTTGCCCGGTTTCGGAATCTGCGGGTTATCTTCAATCTGGGTGCCGGCGTCGATGCGCTGATCGCAGATCCCGATTTGCCGAAAGTGCCGGTCGTTCGCGTTGCCATCGGCGATCTGACGAGCCGGATGACGGAATATGTGGTGTTGCAAGTTTTGATGCACCACCGGCAGCAGCTTTATCTGTCGCAGTGTCAGCAGCAAAAAATCTGGGAGCCGAAGCATCAATGGGCAGCGAGTGAGATCGAAGTCGGGATCATGGGCCTGGGAACGCTCGGGCGCGATGCGGCGGAGGTTTTGCAGCGTCTTGGATTTCGCGTGTCTGGGTGGAGCGCCAGCCCGAAAGAGTTGCCCGGCGTCAAATGCTTTTCAGGACAAGCCGGTCTTACGCCGTTTCTGACAAGGACCAACATTCTTGTGTGCCTGCTGCCCCTTACGGAGCAGACGCGGCATATTCTCAATCGAGAGGTTTTTTCGCAGCTCGATCGCGCCAGTCCGCTCGGCGCGCCGGTGCTTGTCAATGCGGGCCGTGGAGGCCTGCAGGTCGAAACCGATATTCTCGATTGCCTGACCGACGGCACACTGGGCGCTGCGACGCTCGATGTTTTTGAGAAAGAGCCTTTACCCGCGCAAAGCCCGCTGTGGTCGCATCCGTGTGTGATCGTTACGCCGCATAACGCGGCAGACACCGACCCGGTCGAGATTTCCGCTTACGTGGCCCGCCAGATCGACCAGTTCGAGGCAGGAAAGGCGCTGGACAACGTCGTCGATCTTTCTCATGGTTATTGATCTGAAAACCGGACAGTTTGTCCGACAAGTCGTGGGCGGCAGCTTTTATTATCGCAGCGCAGCAAATCAGGCCTTATTTTACAGCGTTGACGCCGCTCTTTTTCCGCAATAGCAATTGTCGGACAAACGACAATGAGCGTTGATGACGACTGCCTCACCCAATTTCAAACGCATTGAAGTCGCGCCCGCCTATCAAAAGGTGGCTGACGCGATCGAACGCGAGATCGTCAACAATCGTATCAAGCCCGGCGATCCGATCGGCACGGAGTCCGAGCTGGTTCAGCAATTCGGGGTCAATCGCTCGACAGTGCGCGAGGGAATCCGGGTTCTGGAAGAAAGCGGGCTGATCCGGCGGGATTCGAGCCGGCGGCTTTATGCCTGCCTGCCGCGTTATAACAAGCTGGCGAGCCGGCTCAGCCGCGCGCTCATCCTTCATGAAGTCACGTTCAGGGAAGTGTACGAAACCGCGATCATACTTGAGATTGCTGC
The DNA here is from genome assembly GCA_040386115.1 of Pseudomonadota bacterium. Taxonomy (GTDB): domain Bacteria; phylum Pseudomonadota; class Alphaproteobacteria; order Rhizobiales; family Xanthobacteraceae; genus Afipia. The sequence continues at coordinate 1,606 of JAZKGC010000037.1, read as the reverse complement.
CATCGAATACGCGGTGGATCACGCGACCGACGACGATATCGGCGAGATTGCCGCCAACATCGAGAAGACCGAACAGGCGGTTTCCAACCCCGCTGCATTCTCCGAACTGGATGCTGAGTTTCACATCCTGATCGCAAAAGCATCCCACAACCGGGTGCTGCAACTCGCGCGCGAACCGGCGGGGCTGTTGTTCTTTCCCACCACGGAGATGGTGGTTCGCAATGTCGCCGAAGGAATGCCGCGCCTGATCGCCGCGCATCATCATTTGCTGGACGCCATTCGCAAGCGCGACAAGGAAGCGGGTACCCTGTGGATGCGGCGGCACGTCGAAGACTGGCGCCGGGGTTTCGAGCGCGCGGGCAATTCACTCGATCGGCCCGTGGAGCGGATGTACATGGAACACGCCTTGCTGGCGCAGCAACGATAGCAGGAGCGCAACAACACGTGCCGCAAGAGCGCTGAAGCGCCGGGCAGACGAAGGGAGACGTCGATGTCGGAACTGAATGATCCGGTGCTTCTGAAAATCGATGGGCCGATTGCGCGCATCGTTTTCAACCGCCCGAAAGTCCTGAACGCGCTGGACGTATCGGCAGCGAATGCCTTTCTCAAGGCCTGCCGTGCTGTCGCCGCCGACAAGACCAATCGCGTTGTGGTGATCGCCGGCGAGGGCCGCGCCTTCATGGCGGGCGGCGATGTCTCGGCATTCGTCGGACCTGCCGCCGAAGTTGCTCCACGCGTCAAGACGATCATGGAGCCTTTGCATGAAGGCCTCCAGATTCTCTCGGCACTGCCGCAACCCGTGATTGCAAGCATTCAGGGCGCCGCCGCAGGCGCAGGCATGAGCATCGCGCTTTCAGCCGATCTCGCCATCGCAGCCGACAATGCGATCTTCACGCTGGCCTATGCGAAGCTGGGCACCAGCCCCGACGGTTCATCATCATGGTCGCTGCCGCGCCTCGTCGGTTTGAGAAAAGCCATGGAAATCGCGCTGCTTTCCGATGTCTATGATGCGCCCGAGGCGCTCCGGCTCGGCATTGTCAATCGCGTTGTGCCTGCGGCCGATCTTGCCGCCGAGACCGACAAGCTCGCGCAACGTCTCGCCGAAGGGCCGACCGTCGCCTACGGTAAAATCAAATCGCTGCTGAGAGGCTCGCTGGACAACACGCTGCACGATCAGCTTGCCGCCGAGGCAGCGGCCTTCGGTGCTTGCATTGAGACGGCGGATTTCGCCGAAGGCGTCAGCGCGTTTCTGGCCAAGCGTCCTGCGAAATTCAACGGGATATGACGATGCAAGATCGCAGCCCATCAAACTCCGCCGAGTTGAATGTCAGCGATTTGTCGCTGGCGTTCGGCGGGCTGAAAGCCCTGACAAATGTTTCGTTCTCCGTCGCACCGGGATCGATCACGGCAGTGATCGGTCCTAACGGCGCGGGGAAAACGTCGCTGTTCAATTGCATCTCGGGTTTCTACCGGCCCTCAACAGGCGTGATCAAATTCGGCGGCGAGGACATCAGCCGGCTGCATCCGCCAGCGCGGGCAAAAATTGGACTGGCGCGCACGTTCCAGAACATCGCGCTGTTTCGCGGCATGACCGTGCTCGACAACA
>JAZKGC010000036.1:4456-16352 GCA_040386115.1 Pseudomonadota bacterium | reverse complement strand
GGCGGATATGGCAGAATCCCGGCGAATTCCTGCTGTCCGGACCCGCTGACATGGCCTTTCGTGCTCTTCTTTACCGCCGTCCCACCGAACCGCGCACGCTTGCGGTCAAAATCGGCTCATCTATCTATGCAATTCAGTTGCGGCGTCATCGCCGCGCGCGCCGTTACACGCTGCGCATTCATCCGAGCCGCCGCGAAGCCATTCTCACCATGCCGCCGCGAGGAAATCTGGCCGATGCCAAGGACTTCGCGCAGCGCCACGGTGCCTGGATCGCCGCGCGCCTCGGCGGCTTGCCGAAAGCATCACCATTTTCTCACGGTGCCTCGATTCCGCTGCGCGGCGCGGCGCACAAGATCGTCCACCGCGCCGGCGAACGCGGCACGGTTTGGCCCGAGACACGCGACAGCGGCGAGAAAATTCTCTGTGTGGCGGGCGGAGTCGAGCACATCGACCGGCGCATTCACGACTTTCTCAAGCGCGAAGCGCGCCGTGAACTGACCGAAGCCGCGCACCGCTATGCGGGCATTCTCGGCGTCAAGGTGAAGCGGCTGACCATCCGCGATCAGTCGAGCCGGTGGGGATCGTGCACCTCGGCCGGCTCATTATCGTTTTCTTGGCGGCTCATTCTCGCGCCTCCCTATGTGCTGGATTATCTCGCGGCGCATGAAGTGGCACACCTTGTCGAGATGAACCACTCGGCGCGATTCTGGAAAGTCGTGGCGCGGATTTGTCCCGCCACCGAGCGCGCGAAAAAGTGGCTCGATGTTCACGGCAACGACCTGCATCGTTACGGCATCGAAGACTGACGCAGTCGCTGATGTCAGCGCCTGCCGCCGAACAGCCGATCCACCAGCCAGCCATCGAGGCCGCTTGCCGCTTCAGGACGCGCTGACGTCTGCGTGACCGGCGGCCTGCCTTGCTGATTCGGCGCGGGGCCGTTCGGCGGGGGCGGCAGATAGCCCTGATTGCTGGTCTGTTGCGGATAGGGCTGCTGGGTCGGAGCAGGCGCACGCGAATTGCCCGGAAACAAGCCCGACAGGAACCCGCCCTGCGGCTGCGCCGAGCCGGGCAGCGGCGCCACCGGCACGTTCTGATGCGCAACTCGCATGAAGCGCGTCCAGACCTCGACCGGCAATCCGCCGCCTGTTGCCTTCTTCGTCGGCGAATTGTCGTCGTTGCCGAGCCACACACCTGTAACAAGATTGGCGGTGTAGCCGACGAACCAGGCGTCGCGGAAATCCTGACTGGTGCCGGTCTTGCCCGCGGCGAACCAGCCGGGAATATCGGCCTTCTTCGCCGTGCCCGTGATCAATGTTTCGTGCATCATCGCGTTCATCATGCCGACGGCATTGGAATCGACGATCTGCGCAGGCGGGTCGCCGCGCCGTGCGTAGAGTATCTTGCCCTCAGGGGTGCGGATCTTGGTCACGACGTAGGGCGGCGCGGCCAACCCGCCATTGGCGAACGGCGCGTAGGCGCCAACCAGTTCCGTCAACGAGACTTCCGACGTGCCCAGCGAGATCGACGCGTTGGCTTCGAGTTTGGAGGCGATGCCAAGACGATGCGCGGTGCGCACGACGTTTGCGGGGCCGACTTCGAGACCGAGCCTGACGGCGACGGTGTTCAGCGACATCGACAGCGCCTGCGTCAGAGACACCGGCCCGAAATACTCGCGGCTGTAGTTTTCAGGCTTCCAGCCTTTGACATCAAGCGGCGCATCCGACCGCACGGTATCGGGCGTCATGCCGGCCTCGACGGCGGTGAGATAGACGAATGGCTTGAAGGCTGAGCCGGGCTGCCGCTTCGCGGTCACCGCGCGATTGTACTGGCTTTCAGCGTAGTTGCGCCCGCCGACCATGGCACGCACCGCGCCGGACGGCGTCATCGCCACCAGCGCACCCTGCGTGACGTTGAACTTCACGCTTTTGGCCGCGAGTTCGTCGATGATCGCGGCTTCCGCAATGCTTTGAAGCTTCGGATCGATGGACGTTTCCACCACGATATTCTGGTCGATCTGGCCGACAAGATCGTCCAGCACTTCGCCGATCCAGTCGGCGACGTAGTTGATGGTGCCGGCACCGATCGGCTTCACGGCATAGGACGGATGCCCGATCGCGGCCTGCGCTTGCGCGTCGGTGATGAATTTCACGTCCGCCATGGCACTCAGCACGATCTGCGCGCGCTTCTCCGCGCCTTCCGGATTGCGGTTCGGCGCGAGCCGCGACGGCGATTTGACCAGACCCGCCAGCATCGCACCTTCGGCAAGCGTGACATTGCGCGCGGACTTGCCGAAGTATTTTTGCGCGGCAGCCTCCACGCCGTAAGCACCGGAGCCGAAATAGACCCGGTTGAGATACAGCTCCAGAATTTCTGCCTTGGAGTATTTCCGTTCCAGCCACAGTGCCAGTTCGACTTCCTGCAGTTTGCGCTGGAAGGTGCGCTCCTGCGTCAGGAACAGATTCTTGGCGAGTTGCTGAGTGAGCGTCGAGCCGCCCTGCGATACGCCGCGATGCATCAGGTTGGTGAATGCCGCTCGCGCGATGCCGGTCGGGTCGATGCCGAAATGAGAATAGAAGCGCCGGTCCTCGATGGCGATGAAGGCCTTGGGCAGATAGGGCGGCAATTCCTTCAGAGACACATTGGCGCCTGGCATTTCACCGCGCGTCGCGATGATGCTGCCGTCCATGCCGGTGATCTGGATTGTCGGCGGACGTTTAGGCACCTCCAGCGACTGGATCGACGGCAGCTTCGCGCCAACCCAGACCAGCGCGCCGGCACCTGCGATGACGGCCCACAGGCTGAGCACCGCGCCCCAGTAAACCACGCGGCCTATGCCCGATCGAGAGCGGCCCTTCGCCTTTGTCTTGTCCTTGCGAACCGGGGCATGCGCCTTGCGCGACCGGCGCGCGCGCGGCGCTTCATTCTCATCATCGTCCGCCGGCCGGCTTTTTGCCGCACGGCGCTTCGGCTTGTCTTCGTCATCGTCCTCGGGACCGCCGACGCGATCCCACGGGTTGAGATGAACGCCGTCGAGTGCCGCCCCGCCGTCGAACTTCGGCTCGGTGCGCTTTCCGTTTTTCCGCCGTCCCGACGCCATCTCTCGAAGCTCTGCTCCACCGCACACTCGCGCAGCAAGCTATCGTTGAGCTTTTAAGGCGGCGTTAATAAGAGGTTAATGCGTCTTTACAGGTTCAGCCCGAGAGTGCTTCAACTCAGGACCGGCGAGAAAACGTCGTCGAGAATGGCTTCGATATCGCGGCCGGGATGAGTTTCTGAAACAGGGAGAAGGTCAGAATGACCGGCTATATCGATCCGACCAAGGAAATCTTCGCGGTCTTCCGCACCAACGATCGTCCCGGTCCGATCAACATGCTGAATTTGGTGCGGCTGCATGAGCAGGCGAAATATCCCGACGGCCGCAAGGCGACCGGTGCCGAAGCCTATGCCAGTTACGGACGTGAAAGCGGGCCGGTATTCACGCGGCTTGGCGGACGGATCATCTGGCAAGGAAAGTTCGAGCTGATGCTGACCGGCCCGTCGTCCGAACGGTGGGATCACTGCTTCATCGCGGAATACCCAAGCGTCGCCGCATTCGTGGAGATGGTCCGCGATCCGGTCTATCGCGAAGCTGTCAAGCATCGTCAGGCTGCGGTCGAGGACTCGCGGCTGATCCGCACTGCGCCCTTGCAGGTGGGCGGAACCTTCGGCGAAATTCCGGAGTAGATCTTGCGGCCGATGCGCGATGCGTCAGGCCGCCGCGCGCGCCAGCCATAATAAAGCAAGCGCGAGTGCTGCGGGAAGCGCCTGCACCATGACGATCCGCTTGCTGACCGAATAGCCGCCATAGAGCCCGGCCACGATCACGCACAGCAGAAAGAACACCTTGATCTGAAAGCCGAATGCCGGGACCGCGTGGACCAGTCCCCAGATCAGGCCGGCTGCGAGGAAGCCATTATACAGACCCTGATTGGCCGCCAGCACCGCGGAAGCCTCGGCCTTTTGCAGCGTGTTGCCGAACGTCTTCAGGCCTTTCGGCTTGGTCCAGAGAAACATCTCAAGGATCAAAAAATAGATATGCAGCGCCGCCACCAGCGCGACGAGAACATTCGCGGCATAGATCATGTTCGTTCCCCCGGTTTTTCCCCAAGGAAAAGACTAGCATGCCCGCTGACGAAAACTACTCGTCAACTGCTGCATGGCCTTGCGGATCGACAAGCCGGTTGATCCGCTGCGCCGCCAGCAAACCGAAACTCACGATCATCGATTTCCGCGTCGCCGCCGGCAGCCGGTGTTCGGGCGCATCGCAATGCAGATGCGCGCCGTAGGCGTCGGCGACGATCAGTCCGGTGTCCGCTGGAAACAGCTCGCACGGCATCTCCTGCGTGAACCCAAAGAACAGGCGATCGCAATGCGCACGATACTCATGCCATTTTTGATCGGCGCGCAAATCCTCCACCGACGATTTGATCTCGACGATCCAGATGTCGCCGCGCGCATTCATGGCCACCAGATCGGCCCGCCGGCCGGATGGCAGGGTCAATTCGCCGACGCAGGAAAAACCCAGCGATCTCAAAAGCCTGGACGCGCCGCGCGCAATCGCAAGCGCTGTGTCGGACTGGCGGCGATCTGGCGGCAAACTGGAGCCGATATGGCCAAATTGTGAATTCATGACTCAGCCAGTCTAGCAGACCGCGCCCGACCTCTCAGCCCCAAAATTGTACCTGCCACGCCGGGAGAGCGTGCAATATCCGCCGAGATTTCCCCTTGGCGCGGCGCAAAAAATCAGCATTGTGGCCCGCATGACAAATGAACCCGACGCCAAAGACACCGCCGCGCAGGACACAGCTGCAAAAGCAGGAGCAATGATCGTGCCGGTCTCGCCGTTCGATCAGAACTGCACGCTGCTGTGGTGCGAGGCCACCCGTCGCGCGGTGGTGATCGATCCCGGCGGCGACGTGCCGCGCATTCTCGCCGCCATCAAGGAGGCGGACGTCACCGTCGAGCAGATCTGGATCACGCACGGCCACATCGATCACGTCGGCGGCGCTGCCGAACTGCGCGACGAACTGAAAGTGCCGATCGAGGGACCGCATCTCGCCGACAAGTATCTGCTCGATCATGTGGTCGAGAGCGGCGCGAATTTCGGCATGACCGGCGTAAGAAATTTCGCGCCCGACCGCTGGCTCAGCGAAGGCGACCAGGTCACCGTCGGCGAACTGACATTCGACGTGTTACATTGCCCCGGTCACTCGCCGGGCAGCGTCGTGTTCCTCAACAAGGCGATGCGCTTCGCGCTTGTCGGCGACGTGCTGTTCAACGGCTCGGTTGGCCGCACGGACTTGCCGGGCGGCGACCACGCGGCGCTGATCCGTTCCATCAACGACAAGCTGCTGCCGCTTGGCGACGACATCGGCTTCATCTGCGGCCACGGACCGGGCTCCAGCTTCGGCCACGAGCGCGCGACCAATCCGTTCCTCAACGGCGGCCTGGGCTAGCGTCTCGCGTATTGCATTCCGGCCGGCCCCGCGAAAGTAGAGATCCACTCTTTGAAGAACCGGATTCCCGCTTTCGCGGGAATGAGCGGAGAGTATTGACCCCTGATCAGAAATCGTCCGGCGTCAGTTCGATCGGCTGACCGTGCGGCGTGCGGTCGGCAGCATGATCCCAGGCATCGCGATAGCGATGCAAGACACTCAACGGCGCGATGTCTTTCGACGTAACCAGTTGCTCAAGCGTCGCAAGCCAATGCCGGTAATAGGTCTCGCCGGTATCGGCATCGCCTGCGGCCTGCGCGCGCCTGATCTGTTGTGACAGTGCGTCCGCCCATTCCGTCCAGTTGAACAAACCCCGCGCATGCAGCGCTAGCGCCATCGCGAAGGCGCGCGCTTCCCAGGGTTCGCGGAACACCGGGCCATCGCGGTCGCATGGAATTCCAGGAAGGCTGGCCGCCGCCTGCATTGCGGCTTGACGATCGAGCGTCATTCGGCTCGCTCCAGATATGACTCCCACGCGTCCACCGACATCGCCGTGCGAGGGTCGGCGCGGTCACCCCACAACTCGCGTCCCGTAAACCGGACGGTGTAGAGCCACTGCGGATCCTCGCCGGCACCGCGCGCATTGCTGTCGGCGAGGACGTGGCATCCGTGCAGCAATTCCACCACGCCGGCGCGGCCCCGGACATAGCGCGGCAACCGGGTGTGACCTTCCGGATGCATGTTTCTGGCGCGCACGCGCTCGCCGATTGCAAACAGCGGCTTTGATTTTGCTTCGCGCTGCGTCGGCGCGCCCCGGCGCAACATGGCATCGACATCGCCACTTGCCAGAATGCCGACGCCCGCTTTCGGCGGATGCAGCATACGGCCGGCTTCGATTTCGTCGCGCGTCACCAGATCGCGCTCCTGCATCAGCCGCTCGAGGCCGGCGAGCCAGATCTGGAAGTAACTCTTGCTCAGATAATCCGAGGGCGAGCGATCCTCGCGTGCAAAGCGCGACATGTCGATGTTCCAGCCGCCGGGTTTCGCCATCGCCAGCGTCAGCGCGAAGGCGCGCCGTTCCCACTCGGCATGAAAAACAGGCTCGTTCGCTTCGACCTGCACAGGGCCGAAGCCATCCACGCCGCCCATGTCCTGCGCGCCGTTCATGTGCCTCGATGCTCCGGCGGCCTGGCAATCCCGGTGCCGATCATGCTGTCCCGCGTGACCAGTTCAGCAAGTTGTTCCTCGCTCCAGCCGTCGGTACCGGCGGGGCGCAGCGGTACCACCAGATAACGAATCTCCGCCGTGGAATCCCAAACCCGGATGTCGGTATCGGCCGCAAGATCGCAACCGAAATCGCGCAGCACGCCGCGCGGATCGATCACCGCGCGCGAGCGATACGGTGCCGACTTGTACCAGACCGGCGGCAGCCCAAGCACCGACCACGGATAACAGGAGCAGAGCGTACAGACGACGATGTTGTGCAGGCGCCCGGTGTTCTCGACCGCGACAATATGCTCGCCCTGCCGTCCGGCGTAACCGAGTTCGGCGATCGCAGGCGTTGCATCGGCCAGCAGGCGCGCGCGATAGGCGGGATCGGACCATGCTTTCGCAATTACGCGCGCGCCGTTGCGCGGCCCCACCTTGGTCTCGTAGGTTTCGATCAGCACATCGAGCGCTGCTGGATCGATATAGCCTTTTTCGGTCAAGACCGTTTCAAGCGCGCGCACGCGCAATTCCGTCTCCGACAATTCCGAATGATCGTCGCCGTGATGGTGGTGATGATGATCGTGGTCGTGTCCGCTCATGGGACAAGCATAGTCTTGCCCGCCCCGGCGTGTCGAGAGCAGGCACGGCATGTATGACGCCGACAATCTATCTGGCAAAGCTCAACGGAAGCCGGCCGCAAACCGCAGCCGGTCAGTTTCTCACGGAGTGCGATGCCGGCAAGAGGACGCGATCGGCCCTTGCGGACGATCAGTCCTTCAGAACAAACGTCACCTTCAGGTTGACCCGGTATTCCGCGACCTTTCCGTTCTTGATGACGCATTTCTGGTTGGCGACCCAGACGCCTTCGACATTCTTCAATGTCTTGATGGCGCGCTTGACGCCGACCTGAACGGCATCTTCAAAACTTTTCGGGGAAGCGGCAATAAGCTCGGTGACGCGTGCAACTGACATGACTTTCTCCTGACAAGTATCAAGACATAAATTCATTGGGCACTTGAGCGAAGCCAGCTTAGGCGCGTGGGCGGAAGGGTCAAGCCGGTCGCGCTCGGGCATCGCAACACCGCAGTGCGAAAGATTGCAACGCGGTTCTGATTCGCCAAACGGATCTGGCGTGCGTTTCCGGTACAGAGAACGCTATGCGCTCCGCTGGCGCACCGCAGCGGCCACCGCTTGCATCAGTTCCTGCTGACGAAATGGTTTGGCGAGTTTCGGCAGATCGGTTTCCGATCCCGGAGGCAACTCGGCATATCCCGTGGCAAGAATGATGGGGAGACCGGGCCGTTCGGCCTTTATCACGTTCGCGAGTTGCACGCCGGTCATGTGCGGCATGGCGTGATCGGTGATGACCAGATCGAGCTGTTTTTCCCGGCGCAGGATGTCGAGCGCGTGTTTTGCCGAAGCCGCTTCGAAGACAGTATGCCCGAGATCCTCCAGCATTGCTGTGGTGTTCATCAGCACAAGGCTGTCGTCATCGACCGCGAGCACCGTCAGTGGACGCGAGCCAGACTCCGCCTCCTTTGAAATCGCGCTCGTATCGCTGATCATGCGCTGCGTGGTGGCCAGCGGAAGCCAGAGTTCGGCGGACGTACCTTCGCCCTTACGGCTTTTCAAAACAAAAAGCCCCCCGGACTGCTCGGTGATGCCATGAACCATCGACAGTCCGAGACCCGTGCCCCGACCGACGCCTTTGGTGGTGAAGAACGGCTCCATGGCGCGCGCCAGCGTGTCCTTGTCCATGCCCTCGCCACTGTCGATCACCGAAAGGCAAACATAGCGCCCGGCTTTCAGCTTGCTTGCGGACCCGGACGAAACATTTTCTTCGCGGGCCGCGATCGTAATGGTGCCACCCTCGGGCATGGCGTCGCGCGCATTCACCGCGAGATTCAGCAGCGCCATCTCGAGCTGATTGGCATCGGCACGGATCGCGCTGAGCAGCAGCGGAAAGCGCGTATCTATCTGGATCGACGGGCCAAGCGAGCGTTGCAGCAGATCGGTCATGCCGCGCACCAAATCTGGCAGATCAACCGGCTGAAGATCGAGTTCCTGGCGACGCGCAAACGCCAGCATGCGCTGCGTCAGCGCAGCGCCGCGCTGCGCCGCCTGCGTGGCATTGTCGATCAGGGGTGTGATCTTGGGATCCTCAGGCAACCGCTTGCCAACGAGTTCGAGGCTGCCGAGAATAGCCATCAGCAGGTTGTTGAAGTCGTGAGCGATGCCGCCGGTTAGCTGACCGATCGCATCCATCTTCTGCGACTGGAACAGCGTTTCCCGCGCCTGATCGAGCGCCTTCTGCATCGCCTTGCGCTCGGAGATGTCGCGCGTGACTTTCGCGTATCCGATGATTTTTCCGCTCTCGCCACGGATCGGATCGATAACCACATTGGCCCAGAATTCGGTGCCATCCTTGCGGATGCGCCAGCCCTCCTTCTCAAAACGGCCCTCTCGCGCGGCGGTTTCGAGCGCTTTTTGCGGATCGCCCTTTTGCCGATCTTTTTCAGAATAGAATTTCGAGAAATGCTGGCCGATGATTTCGTCGGCGCTGTACTGCTTGATCCGCTCCGCTCCCGCATTCCAGGTACTTACATAGCCGTCCGCGTCGAGTAGATAGATCGCGTAGTCGGTGACGCCCTGCACCAAACGTCGCAACTGCTCTTCGCTCTGCCTGAGCAGCACCTCCGCCGCTTTGCGCTCGGTCAGATCGCGTGTGATCTTGGCAAACCCGACAAGCCCCCCGGATGGCGAACGAATGGGATCGATGACGACGTGGGCCCAGAAACGGCTGCCGTCCTTGCGGATGCGCCAGCCCTCGCTCTCAAATTTGCCTTCGCGTGCCGAGGTCTCAAGAGCGTGGGCGGGAAGGCCGGTGCTGCGGTCTTCCTCAGGGTAAAACTGCGAAAAGTGCTTTCCGACGATTTCTTGCGCGGTATAGCCCTTGAAGCGTTGCGCACCCGCATTCCAGCTTGTGATCACGCCGTCCGGATCCAGCATATAGATCGCGTAATCGGTGACGGCCTCAACGAGGAGTCGATACCGCCCCTCGTCTGTCAGCGAGGCATTGAACCTTTTTGCGGTCTGATCGGACAGGACGGCATCGGCCATATAGCGCACCAATATGTAACTAAGCAAAATGCCGCAAAGCGGAAAAAGTTCCCCGCGCTTGGTAACAAGCGTTAGTTTAAAGCCGCCTTCAACGCCGTGGCCGCGGAAGCATAGCCGCCGCGCGCGCCATCGACGAAATGAAAATGATCCGGACGCGACGCCGACAGCGTGAAGCAGGTCATCATCGCCGCGTCCTGCCGGTAGAGACCGTAGCGCACCGTTCCCGCTGCCGCCGCGGCGGTGAGGCGCGCCTCCAGCGCATCGGCAAGTTCGGGGCTGCAATCCAGCACCATGCGCAGGCCGTCGTCGTATTTCCGGAAATCCGAATTCTCGACCACCTGCCGCAGGTAGGTTTGCGGCACGAAGCCTCCGGCCGTGATGCCGAAGCGCATCAGGACATAGACGAACAACGTGAAGCAATGCACCTCAAGACGCCGGACGAACAACGGCTTGCCGCGCTGGGCAAGGGCTTCATACTCCGCGCCGGGCACTGGCCAGCGCAGTGGCGGCCCGGCTGACGGCACCGGACGGCCCGAGCCCGGACTTCTTTCCACCAGCGTCACGACGTCCTCGATCACGCTGCGAAACGCAGCACTCTCGGCGCTGACGGCAGGGACGATCAGCACCGACAGGATCAGGCCGCGCTCCGCCGGCATTTCCGAAAAACGGCACGACAGTCCACTCAGATCGGGATGCGCGCCCGCAGGCGCGGGCGCGACGGTGAAATCGCCGCGCTTCATCGCGGCTTCGGCCCAGGCCAGACCGCCGCCGGAAAACATCGCGTAGGACACATGCGGCGACGGCGCGTAACGCGCGACGCGCACGTCGAGACCTTGCGCGCGAATGCTCTCGATCGGCACCAGCGCGACGCGCAAAATCAGATCGAGGTCTTCCTTCACCCAGGTCGCGGTCGCCGCCAGCGCCTCACGCGCCAGTTCCGCATCCTGCGGCGAGACCGCGAAACTCGCGCCGTCGCCGCCGAAGGCGAATGGAAAATCGCGATTGTCGAGCGCGTTGGTGACCGAGGCGATCACGGCAGCGCCGGCCATGTTCACCGCCTTGTAGCGATTGTCCGCAATCGCCTTGGTGGATTGCACGATATCGGCGACGCCGATCAGCCAGCCGTCCGGCACGCGGCGATACAGCGACGGGTCCATCAAACTGGCAAAGCCGCGAAACACCGGCATGGCGCTGTAGAACGTGTCCCGGCCGCTGCTGTCGGTGTCGTCGGACATGCTCATCTGAGAATACTCATTTCAGTAAGACTCTTGTCAGAAGGTTTTTGTCAGAAAGATTTTGCCAGCAAGACTTCTGGCCGGACAGAAAGTCTTGACCGAAAAAAGTCTTGCGTTCATGCCGGCCCGGCAAAAGCTCAACGCGGCAGCTGCCGTCGCACGCGGCGCTGACGCTGCTCCGGGTAACGATACCAGGGGTTGGCACTGCACGAGCCGCCGATGCCGCTGGTGTAGGCCACGCACTGTGCATAGGTGTAGAAACGGCACTGCTTGCCCATGCCCACCCGGCTGTAATTCTCCACGCAAAACGGCGCATCGGCCTTGGCCGGAGCGGCGCTCCCGACAACAATCGCAAGAGCCGCAAATACGGCGGCCGCCAGTGTCGCGCCGTGACGTGTGAAATTCCGCGTCTTCATTTCATGTCTCCCGATGTCCCTAGTGTCATATGGGCGCTGCGTGCCGGGAAGGCCACAGATGCCGGCGTCTTTTGTTCGCGCAGACCGAACGAAACCATCGCTTTTCGCGGAACGCCGGTAACCGGAGCCGCTTTCAGAAAAGCTTCTGCCTATCGAGACCTGCCGTGTCGAGACCGACGATGTCCAGACCTGCCACCTCGATGCCATCGGCCTTGCCGCGAATGGCACGCAGACCAAGATTGCGCACCGGGACCGGACAGGCGGAGCCGAACCGGTCCATCGCCGCGCGCGACACCAGGAAGCCGCCATCGACCTCGCGGCTGAGCTGTTCCAGCCGCGAAGCCGTGTTCATCACGTCACCATTGAAGACGATCGCCCGCTTGACGACGCCGATCTCGCCGACGATCACCGGGCCGAAATGCAGACTGCCGCGGATTTTCGG
>JAZKGC010000036.1:0-4356 GCA_040386115.1 Pseudomonadota bacterium | reverse complement strand
CCGGTGGACCCCGCGATATCGACGAACAGCACGAAGCGATTTTCCTCCACCGGAGCGTGATAGCGCCCGGTGGCAAGGTGAAGGAAAGCGCGCGGCCCGATGATATTGATGACCGCGAGCACAAGATTCATCAGCACCGAGAAAACGGCCGAGAAAATCGTCGCGCTCCAGAAATCCTGCGATCCGGAACCGGACCCGTGCCCTGTGAGCAGCGCCGCGACGTCGAAATACTGGATCGGAATGATGATCGCTGCATAGATCGCACTGCGGACCAGAAGGCTCGTGGTGAACGGAAGGCCCGCGAACCATTCCCGCAACGGGCCGGACGAGGAGAAAATCTCGAACGCGCCGATGGCCGCACTGATCAGTACCCCGGCGACGACGCCGATGCCGATGACGCGCGGCGACAGTCCGACATGCGTTGTGACGTAAATGACTCCACCCGTCATGCCGCCCGCCACAATGCCTGCGAACATGCGCAGTTTTCGCTCCAGCCTGGCATTCATGGCGACTTTTATCCCTCGTCCCGGTCATCGTCGCACGTTAGATTGCAGGTTGTGTACGCAATTATTGTCCCGCCACAACGGATGGCGCAACGCCCAGGATGGCGCTAGAACGCCATTGCATCAACGAAATGGACCCTCATGTCGCCCGTCTCCCTGCTCCTGAACATTTTATGGATCGTCATTGGCGGCTTCTGGATGGCGGCCGGCTGGCTCCTTGCCTCCATCATCATGGCGATCACCATTATCGGCCTGCCCTGGGCACGGGCTGCCTTCAACATCGCCATCTACACGCTGTTTCCCTTCGGCCAGAAAGCGGTGTCGCGCGACGCCGTGTCCGGCCGCGACGACATCGGCACCGGAATTTTTGGATTTATCGGCAACCTGATATGGCTCATTCTCGCCGGCTGGTGGCTGGCGCTGGGCCATGTCGTCACGGCGGTTCTGCTGGCGGTGACGATTATCGGCATTCCGTTTGCGTGGGCGCATTTGAAACTCGCAGGGATCGCGCTGTGGCCGATCGGAAAGACCATCGTGCCGGCGTGAGCGGCCGCGCCTGTGAGCGGCCTGACGTGTCCGGTGCCCGTGCAAATAACCTGCACTGCACCATCACACTTCTCTGGCGCAGTCCTTAGGAGTTGTCGTCCGGCACCAACTCGGCGATAATTCCGGCGCGACGGCTGGTCTCGCCGCCTTGACGACGCATCCGGCTCGTCCATTTTCCTCCGACACCAATCCGGGGAACAGTCATGTCGATGCAAAGCCTGACATCGCCGCTCGCAGGCAAGCCGCCGCTCATGGTGGACCGCGCAAGGCTTGCGCACATTCCCGGCGACGAAGGCTGGCCGCTGGTCGGACGGACGCTCAACGTCCTCGCCGATCCGAAAGGCGAAGTCGATGCGATGGCGCGGAAATACGGGCTGATCTACCGCACGCGCCTGCTCGGCGAAACCAGCGTCTCGCTGCTCGGAGCCGAAGCCAATGAATTCATCCTGCTCGACCAGACCAAGCTGTTCTCTTCGACCAACGGATGGGAGCCGATCCTCGGGCGGCTGTTTCCGCGCGGGCTGATGCTGCTCGATTTCGAGGAACATCGCCTGCACCGCCGCGCCATGTCGATGGCATTCAAATCGGGACCGATGAAATCCTATCTCGCGCAGCTCGATGCCGGGATCGCGGCGCGGGTGGACCGATGGCGCGAAGCGCCCGGCCCGATGCTGTTTTATCCCGCCATGAAGCAGCTAACCCTCGACCTCGCCGCCACCTCGTTTCTCGGCACCGCAATCGGCCCTGACGTCGATGCGGTCACCCGCGCCTTCGTCGATATGGTGGCCGCATCCGTCGCCGTCATTCGCCAGCCGTGGCCCGGCACGCAGATGGCGCGCGGCGTCAAAGGCCGCCAGCGCATCGTCGCCTATTTCTCGCAGCAGATACCACTGCGCCGCGAACACGGCGGCGACGATCTGTTCTCGCAACTCTGCCACGCGACCCATGAAGACGGCGCGCTGCTATCGACCCAGGACATCGTCGATCACATGAGCTTCCTGGTCATGGCTGCGCACGACACCCTGACCTCATCGCTCACCTCGTTCGTGGCATTGCTCGCGGCGCATCCGCAATGGCAGGCAAGGCTGCGCGACGAAGTCTCGGCACTCAAGATCGCGCCCGGCGCGCCGCTGCCGTTCGAGGCGCTCGACGCCATGCCGCTTGCCGAGATGGCTTTCAAGGAAGCGATGCGGATGAAGCCGCCGGTGCCGTCGTTTCCGCGGCGCGCGACGCGCGACTTCAGCTTCAAGGGTTACGACATTCCCGCCGGAACACTGATCGGCCTGAATCCGCTGTTTACGCATCACATGAGCGAACACTGGCCCGATCCCGAGACGTTCGATCCGATGCGCTTCACTGACGAGACGCAGCGCGCGCGCCATCGCTTCGCGTATATTCCGTTCAGCGGCGGCGCGCATATGTGCATTGGGCTGCACTTCGCCTACATGCAGGCCAAATGCTTCGCGTTTCATTTCCTGCAGAATCTCAACGTCTCCATGGAGCCGGGCTATGTGCCGGCGTGGCAGATGTGGCCGATTCCAAAACCCAAGGACGGTTTGCGCGTGACCTTGGCGGCGGCTTGAGGCCGCAAAGCCTCGATAAACATACGCCCCCGAGATGGGCCGCCGCTTTCAAGACTAGGAATGCTCGGTCAGGACTTTCCCCGATGGGGCATCCGGCTGCGGCTCGATCCGGACTGACCAGAGATCCCGGTCATCGACGTCCTTCAGCGTGACGGTCATGATTCCGGAATCCCCGTCAATATCGACACGGCCGAAAAATTGCAGCCCGTAACAGGGCGGCAGGTTTTCACCCTGCTCCGCGCTGCAACCTTTCTGAAACACCGCTGCCGGGCCGAACGTGTTGTCGAGCGGTGCCGGCCCCCACGTCCCCGCATGAAGCGGACCCGATACAAATTCCCAGAACGGGTCGAAATCCTGAAACACCGCCCGGTTTGGATCGTAATAATGCGCAGCCGTATAGTGCATGTCGGCCGTCAGCCAGACGGTGTTCCTGACACCGGCATGCTTGATGAAGGACAGCAGATCGGCGATCTCGCTTTCGCGGCGCTCCGGCGGCCCGTCGCCCAGAGCAACGGCGTCCTCGCTGACCAGCCCGATCGGCATGTCCGCGGCAATGACTTTCCATGTCGCGTTTGAGCCGGCGAGGGATCGCTTGAGCCACGCCATCTGATCCGCTCCGAGCAGAGACGTATCGCTCCGGTCGTCGCGCCTGTTCCATGTCGAATCGCGATAGCTGCGCATGTCGATGAGAAAGACGTCCAGCAGCGGCCCGAAAGCCACCTTGCGATAGATCCGGTCGGTTTGCGCCGCGACCTGCCGGATCGGCATGAACTCGTGAAACGCACGGCAGGCGCGCGCCACCAGCCGTGACGCTCCCTCTTCCGAATACCCCGCCGCGTCCACCGTGCCGCCGGGCGACCAGTCATTGGTGACTTCATGATCGTCCCACTGCGCGA
The DNA here is from genome assembly GCA_040386115.1 of Pseudomonadota bacterium. Taxonomy (GTDB): domain Bacteria; phylum Pseudomonadota; class Alphaproteobacteria; order Rhizobiales; family Xanthobacteraceae; genus Afipia. Next base: position 828 of record JAZKGC010000036.1, on the reverse strand, counting down.
GAACGGGAATCTGTGCGTTGAACGCGCGCACATTTTCATCGAGCAGATTGTATTTATAATTTCCGCGAAATTGCGCCAGCGTCTGCGCGACGGCGGATTTATCCTCGGTCACGACGTTGCGCCAGATGCCGCCGTCCGGCAGCTTCAGCTCTCGCTCGATCGGACAATCGGCATAGATGCTGTCGCCGGAATGGATCAGAAAATCCGGCCGATTGTTGAGCATCGTCTTGTAAGCGCGCATACCGCCGCGCGATGGATCGATGCCCCAGCCTTGACCGGCGGTATCGCCGGACCAGACGAACGATACCGAGCGCCGGTCAACGGACGCCGTCCGGAAATGCCCGACCTGCGGTTCTCCGGATATCGCCGGCTCCTGAATGTCGTGAAACTGAACGCGGTAGAAAATATCCTGTCCTGCCGGAAGGTCTTCGATCAGCAGCTTCGCCGTGAAATCAGCGTCTGGCAGCGCATCGATCGACCTCGCGTGAAAGATCGTCCTGAAACTCTCGACCGTCGAGAAATCCACCTGCATCCGCGCCGGCCGGTCGGCGCGTGCCCAGACCACGGCGGACTCGACCGAAACATCGCCGGACTGAAGCCCGCATGCAATTTTAGGCCGATCGGCGGCGCGACTCAGATACGGGCTGGCGATGCCGCCCAACCCCGCGAGCGCCACTGTCGATGCCGACCGCGCGAGGAACTCGCGCCGCGTCGAACTCCTGCTGCCGCGAACCGTCACCGCCATCGTCCACCCTTCGCCGAATCACGACGAAGGGTGCCCGCGCAAATTGACTGTGAGCCGAAGGATTTGCGACAAGTTGACGACGC
>JAZKGC010000035.1:0-3543 GCA_040386115.1 Pseudomonadota bacterium | reverse complement strand
AGCCGCCGATCACCGCCTTGAACGGCGAGATCATGTCGCCGATGACGTATTCCGGTGCGTCGTGCAGCATCGCCGCCAGCCGCACGCGATGGTCGATGCGCGGTGTTTGCGCGCGCATCACCGCCTCGACCAGCAATGTATGCTGCGCCACCGAGAAAATATGCGCGCCGTGGGTTTGCCCGTTCCAGCGCGCGACCCGCGCGAGGCCATGCGCGATGTCCTCGATCTCGATGTCGAGCGGCGAGGGATCGAGCAGGTCGAGACGGCGGCCGGACAGCATGCGCTGCCAGGCGCGCGTCGAAGGTTTGTCAGGCGATGCGGATTTGGCGCGGGAGGTTTTCTTCGCGGTCATTTTGCTTAGCGCCGTGCCGGGCGTTTCATCTTGCCGCATTTATCATGGCAGTGACACGACACCAGATGGTCGTTGACCATGCCGGTGGCCTGCATGAAGGCATACACGATGGTTGGGCCGACGAACTTGAACCCGTGTGCGATCAGCTCTTTCGACATCTTCGTCGAGACAGGCGTTGCAGCAGGGACCGATGCCGTGGTCTTGAAGCTGTTCACCTTCGGCTTGCCATCGACGAAATCCCACAAGAACGTGGAGAACCCCGGTCCATCGTTCATGATCTTCAGATAGGCCTTCGCGCTGTTGACCGTGCCCACGATCTTGGCGCGGTTGCGCACGATCCCGGAATCGTTCATCAGCGCTTCGACCTTCTTGTCGCTGTAGCGCGCAATCTTCAAAGGTTCGAAATTGTCGAAGGCTTTGCGGAAATTGTCGCGCTTGCGCAAAATCGTGATCCACGACAGCCCGGCCTGGAATCCGTCGAGGATCAGTTTCTCGAACAGCGCGCGGTCGTCGTATTCAGGCACGCCCCATTCGGTGTCGTGATAGGCCATGTAGAACGGGTCTTCGCCCGGCCACGGACAACGATGCAGGCCGTCGGCATGCAGGCGCGCGCGTGTCATGCAGACGCTTTCTTCGGCGCGGCGCGCACGTCGTCCGCTGCGACGAGGCTGATTGGAATGCCGCCGGCCACAAGCGGCAGCCCGGCGTCGAGCGCGTCGCCCACCCGATCCGTGCGCAGCAGCGCCAGCCCGAGACCGGCGGCGGACGAACCCATGGTGCCGACCGGCTTTTCACCCGCGATGATGGCGATGCCGATTTCCGGCACCGAGCCATCCAGACGGACGCGGACGGTGCGCGTGCGCGCGGTGCCGCGATGCTCCATGCGCGAGACGACTTCCTGCCCGACATAGCAGCCCTTGTCGAAATCGACGCCGTGCAGCCGATCCATATTTGTTTCGTGCGGGAAAGCGTCGCCATAGATGAAATCGACGCCGCCGCGCGGCGCGCCGCAGGCGATGCGATGGGCCTCATAGGCCTCGCTGTCGGTCAGTTCCGCGCCGATCGCGGTTGCGGCCGCGTTCGCGAGATCCTCCGGCACGAGGATACGCCAGCCGAGTTGCGCGTTGCGCGGGTCTTCAAACGCCAGATCAGGCCTCACGGCCGGAACGCCATCCCACACCGCAAGAACGCCGAGATCCTGCGATATATTCTCGACACTCACTTTCGCACGCAGCTTGTAGAAGCCAAGACGGTCCGCCAGGGCTTGCGCCAGCACCAGCGGGCAATCGAGGACGAAGCCGCCGCCATGTCCGGCGGGTGCCTCGGTGACGAAAAAATCCGCGATGATCTTGCCTTGCGGTGTCAGCAGGGCGCCGAACCGGCCAAGTCCCGGCTGAACAAGCTCCACGTTCGTGGTCACGAGGCCGTCGAGAAAGCGGCGGGCATCCTCGCCGCTGACCTTGACGACGCCGCGATCCGGCAAAAACGCTGCTTTCATGGGAGGGTCTCTCGAAGTTCATTGGGGACATTGATCCCCGGATATGACGCAAGCAACGTAAGGCGCTAAGGTGAGGACAACAAGGCCCGCGCGGCGATCAGCCGGTTGCAATCCGTGCATGAAAACGGGCGCAGACATACGAGGCGAGCTTCGAATTGGCCCAGACATTTGATGTGATTCTAAAATCCGGCACCATCGTCAATCAGGACGGCGAGGGGATACGGGACATCGCCATTACGGGTGGACGGATCGCCGCGATCGGCGGGCTGGGCGGAGCGAGCGCCGGCGAAGTCATCGATTGCAAGGGACTTCACATCCTGCCCGGCGTGATGGACACGCAGGTGCATTTCCGCGAACCGGGGCTCACGCACAAAGAAGACCTCGAGACCGGCTCGCGCAGCGCGGTGATGGGCGGCGTCACGGCGGTGTTCGAAATGCCGAACACCAACCCGCTCACCGTGACCGAAGAAACCTTCACGGCCAAGGTGAAGGCTGGCCGCCATCGCATGCATTGCGATTACGCCTTCTTCATCGGCGGGACGCGCGAGAACGTGCAGGATCTGCCCGAACTCGAACGCGCGCCCGGCTGCGCGGGCGTGAAGGTCTTTATCGGCTCATCCACCGGCTCGCTGCTGGTGGAGGATGATGAGAGCCTGCGCCGCATCTTCAAGGTGATCCGCCGCCGCGCGGCGTTTCATGCCGAGGACGAATATCGCCTCAACGACCGCAAGCATCTGCGCATCGAGGGCGATCCGCGCTCCCATCCGGTGTGGCGTGACGAGGACGCAGCCCTGATCGCGACGCAGCGGCTGGTGGCGCTGGCGCGGGAAACCGGCAAGCGCATCCACGTGCTGCATATCTCAACCAAGGAAGAGATTGAATACCTGCGCGACCACAAGGATGTCGCGTCCTGCGAGGCGACGCCGCATCACCTGACGCTGGCGGGACCGGAGGCCTATGAGCGGTTGGGCACGCTGGCGCAGATGAATCCGCCGGTGCGCGACGCCGATCACCGCGCCGGCATCTGGCGCGGCATCGAGCAGGGCATCATCGACGTGCTGGGGTCCGATCACGCGCCGCATACGCTCGAGGAAAAAGCCAAGACATATCCCGCGTCGCCGTCCGGGATGACCGGCGTGCAGACGCTGGTGCCGCTGATGCTGGATCACGTGAATGCCGGAAAGCTGTCGCTGGCGCGCTTCGTCGATCTCACCAGCGCGGGACCGGCACGGCTTTTCAACATCGCCTGCAAGGGGCGTATCGCGGCGGGCTACGATGCCGACTTCACCATCGTCGATATGAAGCGCGAGGAGACGATCACCAACAAATGGATCGCCTCGCGCGCGGGCTGGACGCCCTATGACGGCGTGACGGTGAAGGGCTGGCCGGTCGGCACGTTCATACGCGGCAAGCGCGTGATGTGGCAGGGCGAACTCACCACGCCATCGACCGGCGAGACGGTGCGGTTTCTGGAAACGCTGAAGGCGTAGCGCGCCGGACTGAGCCACGTTGGCTACGACTCTTAGACGGTCGTTCCCGTGCAGGCGTTTTCAACCGCTCATCCTCCCGAAACATTTCGTGATGGGGACACATATCCCCGCGCTCCGGACCTCGCTTATGTTCGGCACGTCCTGTTCGTGAGGGGCGCTTCTAGAGGCGTCTTGAATGCGGAGCAGGATGCGGCGCCTGCACG
>JAZKGC010000034.1:22993-32877 GCA_040386115.1 Pseudomonadota bacterium | reverse complement strand
CAAGACAGCGGCGTTTGTCAAAAGACAAAGCGATTGATCGTGCGGTCGCGAAAAACCTCTCATACCCGCAAAAAGTTGCGGCCGAGCCTGGGGGAGGCTCGGCCGCGCACGATCCGGTCTGGGACGGGGAGGGGTGGGGATACGACCGGGTCGTGTGTCTCCGTTTTTCCTGAACTCTCAGCGTGAACTTGCGGTGGCAACTGCCGGACGCGAATCTCCAAGCGAGACCCATGCGTTTGGATCGCTCTGTGACTGCCGCTTCACGAAGCGGTAGCCGGTCTCTGTCCATGCGACGACGTTCTCGTTCTGGTTGTCGAGGACGAATTCGCCCTTGTCGCTTTTTACGGTGAGCACCGCGTGGCCTTCGCCCTTCTTGTCGCGCACCACAGTGATGAGCAGCGCTTCGCGAGGCCAACCGGCATCCATCAGCATCTTGCGCTTGAGCAGCACGTAATCCTCGCAGTCGCCGTATCCGTCGGTCGGATACGACCACTTCTCGATGACGCCCCAGTGATCCATGTCGGTCAGTGGCTTGATGGTGTCGTTGACCCAGCGATTGACGCGCAGCAGGTCTTTCCAGGCGGCCTGTGTCATTACGATATCGCGGGCCTGCGTGGCACCGCCCCGGCAGTCGCCGGGATTGTCCGCGCAGAATTCCACCCAGCCGATCGGCGAACGCGTTGAATCGCCGAGGCTGGCATAAAGCACTCTTTCGCCAGCGGCATGTGCCGCCGCGCTCATCGTCATCAGGCCGGCGACAATCGCCAGACCAACTCCCCGTCCACGAATTGAAAACATTGTGGCCCCCGTTTCTTGTTGGGACCACGTTTCGCACAAAGGATTTGCGCCGCAGCTAAGTACGCCAAGTACAATTGATGCAAAGGCAAGTAAAAACTGGAGCTAATTCAATCTATACTTGAGTAAAATGAGCTTAAAATTTGAAATAATCGAATTTGATTCAAATTTTATCTACTAATATATAACACGCTGATATTGCTTGATGTTTCGCTGAGGCGGGAACCGGCTTCTGGTCCGCGCGCGAGGCCGCCAAATGCAGAAAGGCGATATCCGGATAGGGATATCGCCTTGATCGGCCTGCAAGCTCAGGAATTGGTAACTGCCGCGGTTTACCGGGCGCTTACGTTGTCTTCGACAGTGTCGATAAGTTGGGCATGCACGAACTCGATCGCGAAGCCCTCTTCGAGGTGACGGACGACTCGAGACTGTACGCGGCCGAGCGTAACGGGTTCACCGACCAGCGGCCGGGTTTCCGCCGCCAGCGCCGCGCCGGAGAGCGACAGGTCGATGATCCGGCAGGCCATCGCACGCCCGTCGTCGAGCTTGAGGATCGACATCGGGTTGCGCGGCACGATGCGCTCGTGGCGGCGATCTTCCGGCAAATTGAGGATCTGGCGGTTTGCCAGCCATGTGAGCTGCGCCGCGAGCTTGTCGCGCTTGCGGGGCGTTGCACCCACCGTCATGGCGAAGCCGTTGTCGAGCAGGCGGGTAATTTTGCCTTCAACGCGGCCGATGTGATCGAGGTAAGCGACAACGCGCTCGCCGACATTGCCGATTCCGGGTGCCAGCATGGCAACGCCGCCCGGCGACATATTGATGACCTGGCATGGGAATTCGCGCCGGTCCGCCAGCATGTAGCGGCCGAGCAGATGAACCTTCACACGCTGGAAGCGCCTGCGCTCTTCCGCGGATGGACGGATTGCTTGTCTTTGCACCAACGCCATCTTTACACCGGTCAACCGGTTTTTCGGTATGGATGAACCTTACGGCGGTCACGGTTAATGATGTGTTAGCTGCGGGCTCGTGTCAGGACGCTGCGTGCGTCAGCGAAATCCCTCATAGACCGTCAGTCCCTTGATAATCGACCACTTTCGCACATCGCGCGGCGCGCGCCGTTCCTGCGGGAGATGACGCCATGACGTCAGGCTGAAATCCTTCAGCGCGCCGTAAACCTGTCCGATCCCGTCGTGTCCAAGCGGCGCAAGCAGTCCGGTCAGGCTGAGCGGCGTGTGGGAGCGGGCGCTGAACGGCAACAGCAGCAATTCAAAATGCACCCGCGTGCCGTCCGGCGTGAGCGCCGTGATGCCGGCGACCGTCGCCAGCGTTTCCTCGGCGACGATGCCGACAATGTCTTCGATCTCGCGGCGGCTTTCGCTGCCGAACAGACTCGTGAAGCTTTGTCCTTTCAGGTCATGGCCAACCAGGGCGCAGACGCGCGTTCCGGCGACCCGAAACGGATGGCCGGCGGAGGCATCGTAAGACAGCACGAAGATGTCGCCGAGCAGGTGGCGGACCTGCGCCGGCTCCAGATCGCTCCGCTCGGGCGCGGACGCGTTTGCGCGCTTCTCGTCCCAATAGGAGAAAAACTCCCGGCTAGCTGGATGCTTCATGTCTCAATCCCGCCCCGCGCCTGAATTTGCGGGACAGACGTGTCCCGTTTCAGGCGGCGCGAGGCCCCTTTCGTGTTGTGCGGGACTTGAGGTGCAGCGTCCATGCCGGAGCGGCGATTCAAGCGGGCAGGCAGCGGGTTTGCGAAATTAACGTTAAATTTACCATGCGCTTTGTGAATACGCGCAGGACGGTTAGTATTTACCCACTCCAAGTCGCCGGTCTTCTCCAGGGATCGGCGGTGGCAAAACGAACTTTGAGTTGAACGACAGGCGGCGGAAAACGATTTGGTCATTGTGCGGGGAGGGGTGGGGATGCCCGGAGCGTGACGTAGCGCTCTCACTCGAACAGCCCGCGCAAAAGACCGACAAGACCAAAGGGAGGGCTTTCAAGCCCTCCCTTTTTCTTTTGCGCGCATCGTCCTTCCGCTTGCACGGCACCGTCAAAGCCGCCTATCTCATAGGCGTTGCCTCGCTTGCCCCGGATTGTGCGCCCTTGGAAGCCTCCGAATCCCCCCGCGAACCGATCCTGACCATACCGGGTGCCATGACGGCGCTGCTCGTCGTCATGTTCGGAATTCACGGCGCGCGCGCGCTGCTGCCGCTGGCGACCGATCAGGAAGTGATCTGGATGTTCGGCTTCGTGCCCGCGCGGTACGATGCCTCCGTGCTGGCCGGGCAGTTTCCGGGCGGCTTCGGTGCCGAGATATGGACCTTCCTGACTTACGCATTCCTGCATGCCGATCTGACCCATATCGCATTCAACATGCTCTGGATGCTGCCGTTTGGCAGTGCCGTCGCGCGCCGGTTCGGGACGGCAAGGTTCTTCGCGTTCTTCGCCGTCACGGCCATTGCAGGGGCATTGGCCCATCTCGTGACCCATCAGCACGAGGTTGCCCCGATGATCGGCGCGTCGGCGGCTGTGTCCGGCGCGATGGCGGCGGCAATTCGTTTTGCCTTTCAGTCCGGAAGCTTCCTGTCGTTCCGGCGCGGCAATGCGGAAGCTGCCGCGCGCGTTCCCGCCCTTTCGCTGGTGCGCTCGTTGCAGAATCCGAGCGTGCTTGGTTTTCTCGCGGTCTGGTTCGGCCTCAATATCATCACCGGACTGGGTGCGATCGCCATCGGCGCGTCGGCGCAGAGCATCGCATGGCAGGCGCATATCGGCGGCTTCGTCGCGGGGCTGCTGCTGTTCTCGCTGTTTGACCCGGTGCCGCGTGCTGTCGTGCAAGACAACAAGGCGGGCGCACTGCCGCCGGGGTCGGATTTGCGCTGAGCAGCCCTGCGGCAATACGCGGCGTCTTGCGGGGGTGCCTGATTTCCTACATCATCAATGCTGGTCCGAGCCGCGACGCTTCGGCGCATCAAGCGCAACTAAATTGCCGATACGTTGTTTGACTCAAGAGCATAAGTGCCGCCGGTCGATGCCGAGCGGTCTTGGTTGAGGAGACGGCAATGACGGTTCGAGCAGTTCTGGATACCAAGGGTCATCAGGTCGTCAGCGTATCGCCGGATGCCAAGCTCGGGGCGGCGGTGAAGATACTCTCGGAGCGCCGGATCGGCGCGGTGATGGTGATGAACGGTCAGCATATCGAAGGCATTCTTTCCGAGCGCGACGTGGTGCGTGTGCTGGGCGAGCGGGGTGCCGCCGCGCTGGAAGAACCTGTTCGGACCGTGATGACGTCGAAGGTCATCACTTGTCGTGAAGCGGACACGGTCGGCGCAATCATGGAGATCATGACAGCGGGGAAATTCCGGCATCTTCCGGTTGTCGAGAGCGACCGGATCGTCGGCCTGATTTCTATCGGCGACGTGGTGAAGTGGCGCGTCGCCGAATACGAGCGCGAACAGGAAGCGCTCCAGGACTACATCAAGACGGCGTAATTCAAATCGAGACGGGGGCGGCGGACGCAGTCACGGCTGCGTGGGTTGAGCCGTGCCGGGAGTCTGGTTTGCCGTCGGCGTCAGCAGGTCGATCGCTTCCTGAATCGATTCAAGGTTGCGCTCGGCTGCGCGCACGCCATGGGCGATAATTTCCTCGGCGCGATGGAAGTCGAACCACCCGACTTTTCCGACGCGCGGCGAGATCAGTACGTCCGGCGGATCTCCGGCCAGACGTGACCGCGTAATGCGGTCCTGCATGATGTTGAACGCCTCAACCATCACCGTCGAAATTCCCGGACGGCCGGCGCTGCCGAAAAATTCCCGCTTCACGGTCTTTTCGGCCGAGAAAAATTTCCCAAAGCCGCGTTTCTCCACAACAGGCGGTTCAGTTGGCGCATCGGGTTTCTCTGCGAGCTTGCCGTGAGCGGAAATGATGGTGCCGTGACCGAATACATCGGTGCTGACATTGCAAGCGATCACGATTTCCGCGCCAAGCGCGCGCGCAGCCGACACCGGGACGGGATTGACGAGCGCGCCATCCACAAGCCAGCGGTCGCCGATCAGCACCGGCTCGAAAATACCGGGCAGGGCATAGGAGGCGCGAACGGCATCGACGATCCGCCCGTTCGTGATCCAGATTTCGTGGCCGGTGTTCACTTCGGTGGAAACCGCTGCGAATTTCAACGGCAGGTCATCGATCAATCCATCTCCGAACGAGGCTTCAAGCTGCAAGGCGAGTTTGCTTCCGCCGATCAGCCCCGAACCGTTGAGCCGGATGTCGAGGTAGCTGAAGATATTGCGTGGCTGGAGGCTCTTGGCCCAGAGTTCGAGCGTATCGAGATGTCCCGAGGCATAGGACGCGCCGACCACGGCGCCGATGGAGGTTCCAACGACGATGTCCGGCACGATACCGTTGGCAAGGAGAGTGCGCAGGATTCCGATATGGGCGAAGCCGCGCGCAGCTCCGCCTCCCAGCGCCAGTCCAATTGTCGGCCGTCGTGCCACTGCTGTCCCAGCCTCGTTCTTTCCGCGTGATCCGTTTTGACGGAATCCGATCAAACTTTCCAGCAATGGCGATCTCCTGACGGATCGTGGTATCGAATCGGCCAACTCGACCGATTCTGCCATCGAAACGCTAAATGCATGTGATGTGCCAAGACGATTGCTCCGCGTAGTGAGAAAATGTGACTGAACGGCGACCTATGCTGGCGTTGCAGGTATCAATCGCTGGAAGATATGGGCCAACGCGCACGTCAAGTCCGTTGTTAGGCTTGAATTTGCCTCGTTTTCGGTGAAAAACCGTCGCCATGACAGCCCTCGGACATCGCCGCAGGATCGCTGGGCGCAATGCGTGTTTCGCATGGAGCCTTGCTTGCGTGTGGCTGCTTGCACCGCAGGCGTCGCGTCCGGCTGCGGCCCAGTTTGTCGGCGACCGTCCGCCTCCAATCCCCCCGGCCAATGTGCCCGAAGCGCCGACGCCGTCCGGCCCGGCGATCAGCCTTGCTCCGCCGTCCGGCCCGGCCTCGACGCCCGGATTGCCCGCGACGCTGACGCAGCCGCCGGTGACCACCGCGCTGCCGCCAGCACCGGCTCCGCTGCCGAACCAGGCCGTGCTGGCGCTGACAGCGCGGTTCGGCAAGGATCTCCCGGCGATCAACAGCGGCGTGGTGTGGCGCGTCTATTCCGACAAGCCCGATGCGAGCGGCGCGTTCCAGCTAGTCCGCGAGGATCGCGGACCGACGCCGAACATCGTGCTCGCACCCGGCGGCTACGTGGTTCATGCAGCGCTTGGTCTGGTCAGCGCGGTGCGTCCGGTGACGTTGCGACAGGAAACCCTGCGCGAGTCGTTCGATCTTCCCGCAGGCGGGCTGCGCATCGAGGGCAGAGTCGGCACCTCGAAAATTCCGCAGGGCCAGATCACATTCTCGATCTACAAAGGCAGCCAGTTTGAAGTCGGCGAACGCGCGCCGATCGCTCAGAACGTCGCTGCCGGAGACGTCATGCTGGTGCCCGAGGGCATCTATTACATCATCTCGAACTATGGCGACGCGAACTCCGTCGTACGTTCGGACATTCGCGTGCAGGCCAGCAAGCTGACCGACGTGACCGTAACGCATCGCGCGGCGGTCATCACGCTCAAGCTGGTCGGCAACAAAGGCGGCGAAGCCCTTGCTAACACCGCGTGGTCGGTGATTACCCCGGCCGGCGACGTCATCAAGGAATACAACGGCGCGTTTCCGCGCGTGGTGTTGTCCGAAGGCGAATATCGCGTCATCGCGAAGAACGAAGGCAAGGTGTTCGAGCGCCCGTTCAACGTCAGCAATGGCGTCGATGGCGAGGTCGAAGTCATCGCGCGGTAGTTATTCGGCTGGTGCGGCGTGCGGCACCGGCGCGCGCGCAATGCTGCTGACGCCGTATTTTGCCGCCGCAAACAGCCCCGCTGCCACGACGGCATAAGCCAGCGCCACCGAAGGCGTCACGCCGAAACCGACGGCGGGACCGTGCATGAAGCCGAAAAATGTCAGCGCCGCGCCAGCCGCCGCGAACGCCGATGCCTTGATGAATTCGCATTCGATGACGAAAACCGCGACAGCGGCAAGTATGAGACCCGAGAGGATCGATCCTTCTCCGAGTATTTCAAGTCCATGATAGAGCACGCCGGTCGCGCCGAGCTTGTCCATGCCGACTGCGGCGGCGCTGGTTCCTGCCGCGGTCAATGCGCCGTCCACAAGCGTCTTGCCCCATGCCGCCAGATGCGGCGTCAGCGCCAGCACGATAGCCGGTGCATGGTTTGCGGGCGTTGACTGAAAAGCCTGCGCGCCCACCAGCATGCCGATATAGAGCAGGATCGGCAGGATCGCGACGACGGGAATGAGATTCAGCAGCAGCGAGACGACACCGAGCCATGCCAGCACAATGACCATCAATCCGGTGGCTGCGGAGTAGCCGATGCGGCCGCCCATCGCCTTCCAGCCCGGATGACCGATATAGACTGCGTTGATGAAGGGGTTACCCATCAGCGCGCCGATCATGCTGACGACGCCATCCGCTGTCAGCACGCGCGTGGTCGGATAGTGATCGCCTGCGGCCTCCGCGCTCTCTACGTTGTCCATTGCCTCGACAAGGTCATAGACGCCGAACGGAATGGCCGTCACCAGAATGATGCCGATGAACTCGAAGCCTGAGAACACGTGACCGATCGCGGGGATCGGCAGCGAAAATCCGATATTGCTGAAGGAGTCGGTGAGTTTGGTCAGGCTCATGCCGCCGATGCCGAGTCCGAACAGGTTCGATCCCCATGCGATGATGCTGCCGACGGCGATTGCGACCAGACCCGCTGGAATGCCCTTCGGGTATTTCACGCCGCCGAACCAGCTCGCCAGAATGATGGCGAAACAGGTGAGGCCAATCAGCGGCGTGGTGAACATCTCGAACGCCGGGCGCATCGATATGAAGGCAACCGAGACGCCAGCCAGCGTTCCGAGCAGCGCGGCGCGGGGCGTGATGCGCTGAATGAGCGGTGCGACGAAGCCGCCCGCCATGAGGATGAAGCTCTGGATGAACACCCATGTGAGTCCAGCTTCCCACGCCTTGATGGGATCGTTGGTCTTCAGGAGGATCGGCAGCATGATCACGAACGTTACGATGAACATGTGCGGGACACTGACGCCGGAGGGCAGTGCGCAGACATCGCTGCGGCCGGTCTTCTGCGCGAGGCGATACGCAAGCCACGCATAATATGTGGTGGACAAAAACATCATCAGGCCGAGGGCCGGAAGAATCCGGCCGAAGACCAGCGAGTCCGGCATCTTGAGCACGAAGCGCAGCAGCGCGGTCAGCGTCAGCATGTTGACCAGAATGTTGGTGCCGAATCCGAAGAAAGCGTTCCAGTCGCCCGGCGTCCACAATGCAGGCTTTGCCGTTCCAGTCGTGACGTTGCTCACAGGGCACCTCCAGCTGCAATTTTATTTGGGAAATCCTGCGCAATCGCATCGAGCACGGCCTGAGAATGGCTGACCCAGCCGAAGATGCCGCCCTGGGCCTTGATCATCTTCAGGCCCATCTCGTGAAATTCAGGAAAGTAGGATGCGCAGCAATCGGCGAGCACCACGCATCGATAGCCGCGATCGTTGGCTTCGCGCACGGTGGTGTTAACGCACACCTCGGTGGTCACGCCGCACACCAGCAGCGTTTCGATCTTGTGCTGCTTCAGGATATCGTCGAGCGATGTCGCGTAGAATGCGCCCTTACCGGGCTTGTCTATGACGATCTCGCCGTCGATCGGATAGAGCGCCGGAATAATGTCGTGACCCGCTTCGCCGCGAATCAGGATTCGGCCCATCGGTCCCGGATCGCCGATGCGCAGGCTCGGCGCGCCGCGTTCGATTTTGGCGGGCGGCGCGTCGGAGAGGTCCGGCTTGTGTCCTTCGCGGGTGTGAACGACGAGGAGACCTGTGCTGCGCGCGGCGTCGAGAACCGCCGCACACGGCTTCACTGCGCGGGCAAGCTGGCTGACATCGTTGCCGAGCGTTTCTCCGAAGCCGCCGGGCTCCATGAAGTCGCGCTGCATATCGATGATGACGAGTGCCGTCGATACCCAATCGACATCGATGGGCGCGGGCTCGGCCGCGATTGATCTGGTAGATCGGTATTTCGCGCTTGCCGCTTCCATGGACGTCGCCCCGAGCCCCACACGCTTAGGAGCATCGAAGCAAAGCTTGTGCCATTGCATACAATGGCAAGCCGCCGTCCTGGCGAAACGGGTATGCGTTTACTCCGATGAAATTGAAGAAGATTTTTTGAGGCCCACGAAGCAGCAGGGCAGCGCCATTGATGGCGGTGCTTATTTTCCAGGCTTCATGACATAAACATCATCGGCGCATTGTGGGGACGACGGGAATAAAGTCCAATCCGACGAACGTGAATCAGTGTCTAGAATTTTGTCACGATCTCGCTCAGCGATGGGCGTGGCCGGTCTTCGGTCGCGCGTTCGGACTTCCCGATGTGAATATAGCCCGCGATTTTTTCATCCGGCGTGAGCCCGAATGCGTCGAGTACGTCGCGGTCGAAGGCCATCCAGCCGGTGAGCCAGTTCGCCACATAGCCCAGCGCATGCGCGGCGTGGACGATGTTCATCGCGCTCGCGCCCGCCGACAATTCCTGCTCCCATGCTGGCACCTTGACATGCGCGGCGGTCTTGCTCACCACCGCGATCACCAGCGGCGCGTGGGTGAAGCGCTTTTTCTCGGCTTCGACCTGATCCGGAGTCGCGGTCACGTTCTTCAGCCTGAACACGCGTGCGAAAATCTCACCCGCGCGTGCCCGCGCGTCGCCCTCGAATACGATGAAGCGCCACGGCACGATCTTGCCGTGATCCGGCACACGCGCGCCGATGGTCAGGATCGTTTCAAGCTCGGCCGGCGAGGGGCCGGGGCCGGTCATCTCAATGGGCTTGAGCGAACGGCGCGTTTTCAGAAGGTCGAGTGCATCGGGCATGTCGGTTCCGGCTAGAGGCGCACGTGACGATGTGCGATGCTGATATCGGAAATTCAGACCGAGCGTACAAGGCTTGCAGTTTATCAGGCCTCTAAATCGAGG
>JAZKGC010000034.1:10915-22893 GCA_040386115.1 Pseudomonadota bacterium | reverse complement strand
ACGTCCGGCGGCGTTGCTTCGTCGGCGAGGGTTTTGAGAGCCTCGTCCAGCGGCAGCACGGTCTGGCCCTCGCTGCCGAGACGGCGGATCGAGACCGAGCGTGACTCGGCCTCCTTCTTGCCGACAACGAGGAGGGCAGGTACTTTCGCCAGCGAATGCTCGCGCACCTTGTAGTTGATCTTCTCGTTGCGCAGGTCGATCTCGACGCGCAGCCCCGCGCGGCGGCATGCCTCGACGACTTCGCGCGCGTAGTCATCACCATCCGATGTGATCGTGGTAACGACGGCCTGCAAAGGCGCCAGCCATAGCGGGAAGTGGCCTGCGAAATGTTCGATCAGGATTCCGGTGAAGCGCTCCAGCGAACCCAGAATGGCCCGATGAAGCATTACCGGCGTGACCTTGTGGGAATGCTCGTCGATGTAGAATGCGCCGAGACGTCCCGGCAGATTTAAGTCCACCTGAATGGTGCCGCACTGCCATTCGCGGCCGATAGCATCGCGCAGCGTGTATTCCAGCTTCGGTCCGTAGAACGCGCCTTCGCCCTTGTTCAGGGTCCACGGGTGCTGCGAGACCTCAAGCGTCTGCATCAGCGCGCCTTCAGCGATGGTCCACAGTTCATCTTCGCCGATGCGCTTGTCGGGGCGATCCGAAAACTTGATCTCGACGTCCTCGAATCCGAAGTCCTTGTAGATCGACAGGATCAGATTGTTCATCGCGAGACATTCATCCGCGATCTGCTGCTGCGTGACGAACACATGCGCGTCGTCCTGCGTAAAGCCGCGCACGCGCATCAGGCCATGCATCGCGCCGGAAGGCTCAAAACGATGCACCTTCCCGAACTCGGCGATCTTCAAGGGCAGTTCGCGATACGACTTCAGCCCGTTCTTGAAGATCTGGATATGGCCGGGGCAGTTCATCGGCTTGATGGCGTAAACGCGGTTATCGTCCTCGCGCTTCGCCGTCATGAACATGTTTTCGGCGTAGGTCGGGATGTGGCCCGTCGTCACCCACAATTGCTGGTCCATCAACTGCGGCGAGTTGACTTCCTGATAGCCGGCTTCGGTCTGCCGGCGGCGGATGTAGTTCTCCAGCATCTGGAACAGCGTCCAGCCCTTGTGATGCCAGAACACCGAGCCCGGCGCTTCTTCCTGGAAATGAAACAGGTCCATCTCGCGTCCGAGACGCCGATGGTCGCGCTTCTCGGCTTCCTCGATCTGTTTCAAGTAAGCGTCGAGGTCTTCCTGCTTGGCGAACGCGGTGCCGTAGATGCGCGTCAACATCGGGTTGTTGCTGTCGCCGCGCCAATATGCGCCCGCAACCTTCATTAGCTTGAACGCGTTGCCGACCTTGCCCGTGGACGTCATGTGCGGTCCGCGGCAGAGATCGAACCAGTCGCCCTGATAGTAAATTTTGATGGGCTCGTTGCCGGGAATGGCATCGACCAGTTCGACCTTGAAGGCTTCGCCCTTGTCGCGGAACACCTGCTTGGTCTTCTCGCGGTCCCACACATCCTTCGTGAAGGGTTTGTCCTGTGCGATGATCTCGCGCATCTTCTTCTCGATGGCGACGAAGTCTTCCGGCGTGAACGGCTCGTTGCGGAAGAAATCGTAATAGAATCCGCTGTCGATAATGGGACCGATCGTTACCTGCGTTCCCGGCCACAGCGCTTGCACCGCTTCGGCCAGCACATGCGCGGCGTCGTGCCGGATCAATTCCAGCGCGCGGGGATCGTCGCGACTGACAAATTCGATGCGTGCGTCCTGCACAATGGCATCCGAGAGGTCCACGACCTCTCCGTCCAGCGCCATCGCGACCGTGCGCTTGGCGAGCGAAGGCGAGATGCCCTTGGCGATGTCGAAGCCTGTGGTGCCTTTTGGAAATTCGCGGCGCGCGCCATCGGGAAAAGTGACGGTGACCGTCGTTGGTTCGACGGGCTTGAGATTCGTCAGCGTGTACGTAAATCCCGGCGCGGGAGGATTTTTATCCGGCATATCTGTCTCCTGTGGCTCACTCCTGCGAACGGGCGCAGGTAAGCGGTAGGTGAGGTGTATAGCAGCGGATTCGGGCAGGGCAATCCGGAGTTTTATCGCATTAAAGGCGGACGCTTAGCTCGCATGCAGATACATGCAGTTGCATTGACTAACACATCTGATAACAACGCCGGGTGAAACGCTTTGCCCCTACCACGCTGTTGCTCGGTAATTTTATAACCGGCACGAGTATTATTGCGCCGGCGGGAATGCTGCCGGAATTGGCGGACGAATTCGGCGTTACCATTCGCCACGCAGGTCTGCTCATCACGTTCGGCGCAGTCGTGCTGTGTATCGGTTCGCCTATGGCCGCATGGCTGACGAGCCGTTTCGACCGGCGGGTTTTGCTGTCGGTGACGGTTGCGATCATTGCTGTCGCTCAATTCGCGTCAGCGCTGGCACCGAGCTATGCGGTGCTGATGACGGTGCGCCTTGCGATGCTCGCGGTTGCGGCTCTGTTCACGCCGCAGGCGGCAGGAACGGCCGCGATGATGGTGCCGCCGGAGCGACGTGGGAGTACCATTTCTTATGTCTTCCTCGGATGGGCACTGGCGCTCGCGATAGGTTTGCCGCTTGTGACCTACATCGCAAGCCATGTCGGTTGGCGCGTTGCCTATAGCGGCATTGGCGTAATCGCGCTGATCAATCTGGTACTCCTGATCTGGCGCATTCCAACAGGTCTTAAGGGTACGCCGGTCGATCTCAAGACGTGGGCTGAGCTTGCGCGTAATCCGCTGATCCTGCTGCTGCTGTTGATCACCGTGCTGCAAACATCCGGGCAGTTCGTGGTTTTCACGTATCTCGGTCCGCTGTTCGCTCACCTTGGTGGCAATGCGTCGTTGGCAATCGTCGCGTTCGGCATCTACGGTGCCACGGGACTGGTGGGCAACATCATCGCAAGCCGCGTCGTCGATGCATGGGGCGCGTACCGTACGTCATTGACGACGATGGCCGTGTTGCTGTCCGGCATTATCGTGTGGGCGCTTGGCGCGGGTTTTGTGCCTGCGATGCTTGCGGCGATGGTTCTTTGGGGGCTTGGCTTCTCGGCCGCCACGTCGATGCAACAGGTTCGGCTTGCCGGTGCGGCTCCCTCCTTCGCAAGCGCATCTGTGTCGTTGAACACGTCCTCGCTCTATATCGGTCAGGCCATCGGGTCGGGCATCGGCGGAATGCTTTTTGCGCAAGAACTCTACTATGCAATCGGCTATGTCGGAGTAGCCTTCCTTGTGCTGGCGCTTGGTGCAGTGGTGCTGACGCGACGAACAAGATAATGCGAGGCCCAGTCGGGCTTGTTGTCGGGATTGCGGTGTCCGGCTGCGCGCCGTTTTAAGTGCCGTCGTTCACGCTGTTCCATCGTGCGTACCGCCACGGCAGATACCAGCGCGCGTCGGCGGGAACGGAAGTCGGTACGTTGTCGATGCCGGATGTGCCCCACGGCTGGCAGCGCAGCAGCCGCGCCAGCGTCATCCAGCCTCCGGCCCATAGCCCGAACCGTCCAAGCGCTTCGTCGCCATAGACCGAACACGTAGGTAGATGCCGGCAGTTGAAGCCGACCAGCGGTGACAGCGTGTGGCGATAAATCCAGATCATCCCGCGGCCGGCATTGCGGGGGAGGCGCTGGATCGCGCCGGCGCAATCGGGGCACTGGGCTGAATGCTTCATGTTGCTTTCGCGCCGGGTTTGTTCGCACTTGCCGACATCTTCGGCGTCACAATGGCAGGTTCCTTGGCAGGGAACTGCTCCATGCTGTCTTTCGTGCCACACCTCACGCTTATCGCACGCTTTTGACTGCGCCGCAGCAAAAGTCGCATAGACGCGAATCTGTTCGACGGTTAGATTTTTATAACGTCCATGTGACAGATTCGTTGCGTGGATTGGGGCCGGTGCCGTTACGTTATTGGGCGGGGAAGGAACCACGTTGCAACTCGTGAGGTCGCTTTCTTTTGGCGGCTGGGCGCGGATTTGCGCCGCTGCCGTCTGTCTCTCGCTGCCTGGCTCAGCCATGCTCGGCACCACGGCACACGCGACCACGACACTCGAAGAACGCAAGCTCCCCATGAACTTCACCTGGCACGAGGCGCAGGAGAATGCGTGCCGGCAGGATTGCAGCGGCTGGATCGCAGCCGTCGGCGTCATCACGTCGGACACGCCAGCGAAGTTCAATGAATTTTCAAGCGGACGAAATCTCAAGGGCACGACCGTGGTGCTGGATTCGAGCGGCGGATCGGTGCTCGATGCCATCACACTCGGACGCCGCTGGCGCGATCTTGGCCTGCGCACAACAGTCGGCATCGTGATCGAGCGGCCGCTCGCCGGCGGCGCTGTCGCGCGTGACATCGTGCCGGATGCGTATTGCGAGTCGATGTGCGTGTTCCTGTTGCTGTCGGGTAACGCCCGCACCGTTCCAAGCGGCGCGCATGTGCGCGTGCATCAAATCTGGATGGGGGACCGCGCCGACGACGCCAAGGCTTCGAGCTATTCCGCGCAGGATCTCATGATCGTCCAGCGCGATATCGGGCGGCTTGCAAAATACACCTTCGACATGGGCGGCTCGGGAGAATTGCTGTTGCTCGCTCTCAATGTGCCGCCGTGGGAACGGTTGTACGAACTCTCCGCAGTGGAATTGCGCGTGACCAATCTCGTGACGATGGATGCCGTCGCGGATGCCAGGATTGTGAAGGACGCTGACGTGACCGGCGCTGCACCGAAGCCCATTCAGGATCGCTTCGCGGGTGAGGCCGATGGCTCGGCGAAGGGTGCGCAATTCAAGTCTGGGACGAAGACCGCCGAAGCGAGCGCTACTGGCGGCGCGCTGGCGGCGAATTCCGATCGGAAGTAGTTGTCAGCTCTGGGCTGTCGCGAGTTTCTCGGCCGACGCAATGTCTGACGTCTTAACGCCAACAGATTTTGCCTCGATCTGGCCGATGGCATCAACCACAGCGTCGAAGGTCAGCATCGTGGAGGCGTGGCGCGCCTTGTAATCGCGCACCGGCTCGAGCAGGGCGATATCCGCCCATTTGCCCTCCGGCGGCGCGCCGTTCTCCTTGAGCATTTTTCGCACGGTTTCCCGCAACTCTCGAAGCTCGGTCGCGTTGGAACCCACCACATGGCGCGCCATGATGGAGGAAGAAGCCTGTCCGAGGGCGCAGGCCTTCACGTCGTGACCAAAATCGCTGACCACGCCGTCTGTCATCTTGAGATCGATCTTGACCGTTGAGCCGCACAGCTTGGAATGGGCGGTGGCGGAGGCATCCGGGTCAGGAAGCCGGCCCAGACGGGGGATATTACCCGCCAGTTCGATGATTTTCTTGTTGTAGATGTCGTTCAGCATGGCGGGCGAATTCGCTCTTGCATGAGACCTTTGCCGGATCGCAGACCTTGGCGGGTCCGGTCCTGACCCTATATAATGACATAGATGCAGGAATAAACCGCCCGCATCTCAGCATTGCGGGAAATTGTGAAGGTTTTTTCCGGGTTTGCTGCGAGTATCCAAGGTGAGGCGTCCGGCGGCTGATCGAGCCGCCGCGGCTGACCGGTGACACTCCGGCCCCCATAGCGGTTTTATGGGCCAGGGCCGGTCGAACGGAGACGACATGGACGCGATCATCAAGCCAATTCGCAGCAGCAAGCCCCCCGAAAAGTCGGAAATCCCGGCGTCGGATTACATGGCCTCGGCCATTCGTCCGGACGTCGTGCGCCCCTCGCGCGAGGAAGCCGAGAAGGCCGTGCACACGCTGCTTTCCTACATCGGTGAAGACGTGTCCCGCGAAGGCCTGCTCGATACGCCGCGCCGCGTGGTCGAAGCCTATGATGAACTGTTCCAGGGTTACGCCCTGTGCCCGGCGGAAGTGCTCAACCGCACCTTCGGCGAGACGGCGGGCTACGACGATTTCGTGCTGATCCGCGACATCAATTTCAATTCGCATTGCGAGCATCACATGATGCCGTTCTACGGCAAGGCGCACATCGCCTATGCCCCGGTGGACCGCGTGGTGGGCCTGTCGAAACTGGCGCGTCTGGTCGATATTTTCGCCCACCGTCTGCAGACCCAGGAGCATATGACCGCTCAGGTGGCCGGCGCGATCAACGCTATCCTGAAGCCGCGCGGCGTCGCGGTGGTGATGGAAGCCGAACACACTTGTATGTCGGTGCGCGGCATCGCCAAGGAAGGCGCGAAGACATTGACGACGCGCTTCACAGGCGTGTTTCATGATAATCCGGCCGAGCAGGCCCGCTTCCTGAATATGGTTCGCGGGGTCTAGCGCTTCTTTCAGAGGCGCGGCCTCCGCCCTCTGATGAAGGTCGATACCGTGACTTCAAAAACGAATCTCAATGACATTGAAGAAGGGCCGACCTTTCAGCCCAAATTCGACGCGTCCGGCCTCGTGACCTGCGTTGCCACCGACGCTACGTCCGGCGATGTGCTGATGGTCGCGCACATGAACGACGAGGCGCTGCGCAAGACCATCGAGACCGGCGAGGGCTGGTATTACAGCCGCTCGCGCAAGGCGCTGTGGCGCAAGGGCGAGAGTTCTGGTCATGTCCAGCGCGTCATCGAGATGCGGATGGACTGCGATCAGGACGCTGTCTGGATTCGCGTCGAGCAAAGCGGCGGTGCCTGCCACACCGGACGGCACTCGTGCTTCTACCGCGCGGTGACGAACGCCGATGGTTCCGCGAAATTGTCCCTCGTTGATGCCGAAAAGGTGTTCGATCCGGCGAAGGTTTATCGCTGAACCTCTCTTTTACGTCGCCCCGTTGACGGGGAGAGGGAGTTGCTCCCGTTAACCCGCTGTTAACCATAATTGCGGCAGGTTGGGTGAGGTTCCTGGGGAGCGGGCACCACACATGGCGGTCGATACTTCAACCATCATCACCGGGCTTGATTCCGCACGCGCGAAAATCGCGGGCACGATCAAGAATGCCGCCAATGCGACCGGCACGAGCTTCGAGTACCTGATCTCGGCGGCGAAGATCGAATCCAATCTCAATCCCAGCGCGCAGGCCTCGACATCGTCCGCGCGCGGACTGTATCAGTTCATCGAGCAGACCTGGCTCGGAACGGTGAAGGAGGCGGGGGCCGCCTTCGGATTCGGCAAATATGCCGATGCCATTTCAAAGTCGCCGTCAGGCAGCTACTCGGTGCGCGATCCGTCCACGCGCAGCGAAATCCTGAAATTGCGCGACGACCCCGCCGCCAACGCCGCGATGGCCGGCGTGCTGACGCAATCCAACAGTTTCAAGCTGACCGGCGCGATCGGCCGCCGCCCGACCGACGCAGAGCTTTACATCGCGCACTTCATGGGTGTCGGCGGCGCGTCGAAACTGATCTCGAAAGCCGAGGACAATCCGGGCGTGTCCGGCCCGGCTTTGTTTCCCAGTGCGGCTGCGGCCAACCGCTCGATCTTCTACAACCGTGACGGCAGCGCACGCAGCGTGTCGCAGGTTTATGCGGTGCTGACGTCGCGCTACGATGCTGCCGCGAACTCGCAGACCGCACGCTCGGCGATGGCGTCGGTTGGCGTGACGCCGGGCCAGTCGCGCACTGCGGCGTTCGCTCCCGCCGACAATGCCGCGTATCTGTCCAGTTTTCCGCAGGCCCGCCCCCCGGCCGCGCCAGTTGCGGCGACCGCACAGGTCGCTTCTCTGCAAGCGCCCGCTGCCCCGATGTTTCAGTCTCTGTATCAGACGGGCGACCGCGCGGAGCCGGTTTCTCAAGCTGTTCGCGCGCTGTGGGGCAATAACACCTCGCTCACGACGCCCATGCCGGCGGCCGGAGCCGCGAAGGCGACCGCGCCTCAGGGAATCGGACTGTTCAGCGACACGACCGGCATATTCAGCGGGTAGGATTTTGCCCGGCCAAAGCCCGTTTCTGCAGCCGAGGCATCTTTGATCTATCTCTTCGTCATGGCAGTTGGTCTCGTTGCCGGCACACTCAGCGGCATTGTCGGCACCGGCTCGTCGATCATGCTGCTGCCGGTGCTTGCCTACGCATTCGGCCCGAAGCAGGCTGTGCCGATCATGGCCATCGCCGCGATCATGGCCAATCTCTCGCGCGTCATGGCGTGGTGGCGCGAGATCGACTGGAAAGCTGTCGCGGCGTATTCGATCCCGGCAGTTCCTGCGGCGGCGCTCGGCGCGAGCACGCTGCTGGCGCTGCCGTCGAGCGCCGTGGAGATCACCATTGGGATATTTTTTATTGCGATGATCCCGGCGCGGCGCTGGCTCGCCGCACACAATTTTACGTTGCCGCTGTGGTCGCTTGCCGTTATCGGGGCCGCGACGGGATATTTGACCGGCATCGTAGCCTCGACAGGACCGCTGACGGTTCCGGTCTTCATGTCGTTCGGTCTCGTCAAAGGCGCCTTGCTCGGCACTGAAGCCGCCAGTTCGCTCGCGGTCTATATCAGCAAGGCGATGACGTTCCAGCGCTTCGACGCGTTGCCGCTCGATGTGCTGGCGAAGGGACTGATCGCGGGATCGTCTTTGTTCGCAGGCGCTTTCATCGCGAGGCGTTTCGTGCTGCGGCTTGATCCAAACGCCTTCCGCTTGCTGATGGATGGGCTGATGCTGGTCGCGGGATTGTCGATGTTCTGGAGCGCAGCCTTCTGAGCAGGATCTTTCAGGGGCGCGGCGAGGTTAACGAAACCTCAACGAACACAGCCAGTTATGGTGAACGCTTTCTTAAGTGTCATGGTTTACGCTTTCTGACAGTTGGCATCGTCTGACGATGTCTTGGCCTGTTGCGTAAGCCGGAACACCCATGATCGTTCGGCAGTTTATCAGTTGGGTTCGTACAGCTCCCGCAGGGGAGCGTGCAGAGGCGACGCGGTGTTTGGCCCGCGCCTGGCTCGTTTCCGATCTGTCGGAAGACGACCGCGCGGCCGCCGAAGGCGCGCTGCTGATGCTTCTCGACGATGCGTCGCCGCTGGTGCGCGGAGCGATGGCAGAAGTCTTTGCCCATTCCATCGACGCACCGCCTGCAATCGTCGCGGCGCTCGCAATCGATCAGGCGTCGGTCGCGATGCCGATCCTCGAATACTCGCCGTTGTTGCTCGATTCCGATATGGTCGATTTTGTCGCAACCGGAAATTCCGACACACAATGCGCTATAGCGCGCCGCGCCGATTTGCCGGTGTCGGTGTGCGCGGCGATTGCGGAAGTGGGAAGTTCGTCCTCCGCGCTCGAACTGATCGAAAATCCAGCCGCCGAACTGGCGTCGTTCTCTCTCGCTCGCATTGTGGAGCGTCACGGCCACCTTGCTGCAATCCGCGAGTCGCTGCTCGCGCTGCACGATCTGCCCGCCGCGCTGCGGCTGATGCTCGCCGAGAAATTATCCAGCACGCTTGCGCAATTCGTCACCGCGCGTGAGTGGCTGAGTGTGGATCGCGCACAGCGCATTGCGGGCGAGGCGCTTGAGCGCTCTACCGTGAACATCGCGGCGCAGGCCCGCGGCGACGATATGACCGCGCTGGTCCGGCACCTGCGTGCGGTAGGTCAGCTGAATGCCGGGCTGATCCTGCGCGCGCTGTTGTCAGGCAACCTCGAACTGTTTGAAGAATCCCTGGTGGAACTGTCCGGGATGCCGCGCAGCCGCGTCTCGGCGCTGGTTTATGATCGTGGCAACGCAAGCCTGACAGCATTGCTTGCAAAGGCAGGCTTGCCGCAATCGACATTCGCCGCGTTCCGCGCGGCGCTTGAGGCCAGTCACGAGATCGGCTTTGTCGGGACCGTTGGCGGCGCCACCCGGCTGCGGCGGCGCATGGTTGAGCGCGTGCTGACGCAGTGCGAAACCACAACAACGGTGGCGGAGCCGTTGCTGATCCTGCTGCGGCGTTTTGCGATGGAATCGGCCCGCGAAGAGGCGCGTTTGTTCTGCGATGAACTGGCTGCGGACGATCTCGTTGCCGCAGGCTTCGTCGGCGCTCTCAGTGCTCATGCTGCTTTCGAGCAGGCGGATCGGTTCGAGGACTACGACGATCGACTGATCGCGGCGTAGAATTCTTTCATCCCACCCGACGGGCCTTCGGCGTTCTTTTTTAGGAATAGCGGCCGAAGGCCGCCTATGCACCCTCCCGTTCAGGGGAGGGATAATTTCGCTGTTCGCTCGTGCTTACTTTCCTCTACGCCTTGTGGGGAGAGTAGTGCGCAGCGCCGGATAGGGGTGTTTCGCAGGAGATGTTCAGTCGCCCGGTACGATGCTCGGCGACATGATCGCCTCGAGATGCTCGGGGCGGTCGCGATTGACGTGGATGAGATATTCATCCGCCACGCCGCGCAGGCGCTTGCTCAATTCATCGGCCATGCCGACCGCGTCGATCCGTTTCTGTTCGCGGAAGATCGCCTGAATGGCGTTGACGTGATGCACGATAAGTTCGTCCGGGACCAGCGCGAAGTCCGGCGCATGTTCGATGATCCGGCACAGGCTTTCCGCAGCGGCGGCAGCGGTGGGAAAGCCGAAGGTCGCGGCATCGCCCTTGATGTCGTGGGCGGCGCGAAACAGTTCCTCGCGGGTCTGCGCGTTCAATCCCTCACGGCCGATGGCGGCGTGGGCGTTGCTCAGCCGGTCGCATTCCACGCGCATCCAGTCGTTGAACTCACCCGACAGGCCGGCAAGCGCCTGTTCGGCGCGCGCCACCGGATCGTCGATATCCTTGTCGTCGATGTACTGCACCAGCTTCCGCAGCGGGTTGGGCTGCGAGATCACCTGATAGTCCTTGAAGGTCTCAACCTTGATTTCAGAAGGCTTCTTGCGGGCCATGATGCCTCCCTATTTATCCGGTGACGCGGGCCTTATCGAGCAGCGAGGGCTGCTGCACGACTTCGGACTTGCCGCCGTTGCGGCGCTCGACGCCGATGTAGGTATTGTTGGTGTTGCGGCGGCGATCCGGCCCGAAATAGTTCTTGGTCTTGATGAACGGCCGCGGGTTGGCCACGACATTGAGAATACGCTGATAGAGACCCTTGGCTGAAATCGGCTTGGCAAGGAATTCCGTGACGCCGGCATCGCGCGCGATCATGACGCGGCGCTTTTCCGAGTGGCCGGTGAGCATGATGATCGGTGCAAACGGATTTCCGCCACCGTCGGGCTGGCGGATCATCTGCGCGAGTTCGAGGCCGTCAAAAATCGGCATCGACCAGTCGGTGATGACGATATCCGGCACGTAGTGGCTATACATTTCGAGCGCGGTCGCGCCGTCTTCGGCCTCATAGACCTCGCGTGCGCCGAACGAATGCAGCAGCGTCCGCAGGATGCGCCGCATGTGCGCATTGTCGTCGCAGACGAGAAATCGCAGCTTGTTGAAATCGATGCGAAACATAAGCGGCCCGGATGGCGCACCGGGAAGGGTACACCTCGCGTTAACTATATGCCGCTGCCGTTAATGAATGGTTATTCAAGGCTGAGTCAGCCAGCTTGGGCGAGGCTTAGAACCCGAACTGCTCGCTCAGGATGCGCTCTTCGAGGCTGTGGCCAGGATCGAACAGCATCCGTATCATGATAGATTTGTCGGCAATGACCTCGACGCGCTGGACGTCACGAGCCTCGTCATGATCGGCGACGGCGGCGACCGGCCGCTTTTCGCTTTCCAAGACCTCGAACACGACGAAGGCGGTGTTTGGCAGCAGCGCGCCGCGCCAGCGCCGGGGCCGGAACGGGCTGATGGGGGTCAGTGCCATCAGCGCGGCATTGATCGGCAGGATCGGACCTTGCGCCGACAGGTTGTAGGCGGTCGATCCGGCGGGAGTCGCCACCATGATGCCGTCGGAAATCAATTCCGCCATGCGCTCGCGCTCATCGACGAGAATCCGCAGCCTTGCGGCCTGATGCGACTGCCGGAACAGCGAGACCTCATTGATGGCGTGATGAATGTGGACCTTGCCGTGAATATCCGTCGCACGCATC
The DNA here is from genome assembly GCA_040386115.1 of Pseudomonadota bacterium. GTDB lineage: Bacteria > Pseudomonadota > Alphaproteobacteria > Rhizobiales > Xanthobacteraceae > Afipia. The sequence continues at coordinate 10,959 of JAZKGC010000034.1, read as the reverse complement.
AGCAGGGGATTGATGACCGTCAGTTTTGAGGCCTCAAGCCGCTC
>JAZKGC010000034.1:6445-10815 GCA_040386115.1 Pseudomonadota bacterium | reverse complement strand
GGTTTTGCGAACAGAATACGCGCAGTTAAGAATGCACAAGGCGCGTGGCACGATACCGTGACCCGCGCGGGCTTCGTCTATACGAGGTTTTCCGGGCTTGTCGAGGCGGGATGGCACCGCGCAAGACAGCCCCGCGCGGGCGGATCATTGGAAAGAAGGGGCTGTCAGGCCCATTAACCAAGGAAAACGGCGCATGCGCTCCTGCATGCGCCGCCGATGGGGTAAATTCAGTAAGTCGTGTTGCCGGTCGTCAGTGCGGTCGCCAGCGACTGATACTCGATGCTGTTTCTGCCTGCGATCTGCTCGATCTTGCCGAGGTGAACCTTCGCCTGTTCGCGATTGCCCTGTTCGACCTGCCACAATCCGTAATACTGCCAGGTGCGAACGTGGTTGGGATCGGACTTGAGGGCGCGCTCGTACCACGCGCTGGCGAGATCGTAATTGCCGAGTTTGCGGTAGGAATATCCGATCAGGTTTGCGACGTCGGCACGGTCATCCTGACCCAGTGCCTTAAGCTGAGGAATCGCCGCCGCGTAATCGCTGCGCTCGAAGATCGTCGCATAAGCAGCCCGATAACCATTGAGGAATGCCGGATTCTCGAGTGACGATTTTTTGTCGCCCTTGTCCGCCTTGGAGCCCTTCGGCGATGATTTGGTATCTGACGCCGGGGGAGCGGGCGTGTCAGAGGGTGCCGCCATCGCCTGATGAAGCGCGGGTGCTGCGAGAAAAGCCGAAACGATAAGAGCCGAAAGAATATGCCGGATGGACAAATTGCTCATGCGAACCTCCGCTGTCGTTGGGTCAACCCTACACCAATCAGTCTGTTTGAACACCGGGCAGGTTCAAACATTCCCACCGTTGCCGACCGTTAAATGGCTGGTTTTGAGCCTGTGCACTCGGTTCGGACACGGGCCGGCCTTTGGTCATCGCTGGTGCGACGATCGCAGGCCGGCTTGTTTCCGCGATCAGAACGTCATGCCGGCTTTGAGCATGTAAACGCGGCCGGGTAGCGGATAGGCGCTGTAGTTGCCGCTCGTGAACTGGCTGGCGATGGCGTAGTCATAGTAGAGCGCGTTGAACACGTTGATGACGGAGGCCGACCAGAAGAAGCGGTCGTACTGGCCGCTCAATTTCATGTCCAATGTCGCATTGGCTGGAATCACCGCCTGCGTGTTTCGCTGATCATTGTCCATCCGCCGCTGGCCCCAGAAGCGTACATTGGCATCGATCACCGCGTACTTGTGCCACGCATCCCACGTCAGTCCGGCGCTGCCGCTGATCTTCGACACCAGCGGAACATCGTTGCCGGCAAACGGGCCTTCCTCGAACACGGCCCGCGTATAGGCGAGACCGCCTCTCAGCCGCAGCGTATCGGTGACGACCAAAGATACGCTGGTTTCGCTGCCGTAGCGGTGCGTCGGATCGAGATTGAGGTTGTAGCCGAGGAATGGGTTGAAATGGATCTCGTTCTTCAGGTGCATGTCATAGATGCTGGACTGAAGCTCAAATCTGCCGGCGCGAACGCGGATGCCGCCTTCGACGTCGTAAGATGTTTGCGTCTGCAAGGCGAAATTGCTCGGAATCGGATTGAAAAACGGATCGAATTGCGGTCCCGCACCGACGCGCTCATCGACATTCGGCGTGCGGAAGGCGCGCGCGGCCCGGCCGAACACCGCGAAGCTGTCGGTGAAGCGATGTTCGAGACCGATGTGCAACGCGTGCTGGGTTTCGCTGCGGTTCAACGGCGCGTCCTGCGCGCTTGAGGAGAACAGCGGGGCCGGCGCAGTCGGATCGTAACGGTCTTGGGCGGTGACCTTCGTATTCTGTATGCGCGCACCATAGGAGAAATCGGTGGTTGGCAGTACGCCGATGGTTTGCTGCCAGTAGCCGCCGAGGGTTCTCTGCGCGAGATTGTAGGTATGGATCGGGGCGAGTCCCTTGAACATGGGCCGCTCCGAATCGTACTTCGCGTCGTAGTAGTCGATGCCGGTCAGGATGTTCGAGCGCAGGCCGAAGATGTCATTCTTGATGCTCAGGCGCGGCGTGATCGACCACGTTGTCAGGGTACTATCGACATAACTCTCGGCAAAGGGGCTGAAGAACGATCCCTGCTGTTTCTTGTTGCGGACGCCACCATCGACAATCAGTTCCGCGCCGTTCCACAGTGTTTTGGTGAAACCAGTCGTCAGGTTTGCGCCTTGCTTGTCGCCAAAATCGAATGGGGTCGTGGCACCGCGCCGGTCTGTTCTAAGCTGGTTGATGGCAGCGGTAACCAACCTGCCGCCGGGAAGGCCGAGATGCTGGTCGTCGCCCGACAGATTCAGGAACGCGCTGAAATCCGGAGTCGTGTAACGAACCTCTCCCAAGGCATTGCGCTGATCGAGTGCATTGTTGACGCGATAGCCGTCCGACTTCACGACATTCGCGAACGCTGCCGTTGACCAAGGCCCGTGATTGGTGGTGACCGAAGCATTGCCCTGCCGCAAGCCGTAGGAGCCGCCGCCGCCTTCGACGCGCATCTCGATCGGCTTGCCCGCGCCTGCGCCGGTCTTGGTGATGATGTTGATGACGCCGCCGACCGCGTTGTCGCCATAAAGCACAGCGCCGCTGTTGCCGCGCGTGACTTCTATGCGTGCGATGGACGGAAGCGGGATTGTCGAAAGATCGACGCCCGCGAGATCGAGGTCGTTGATGCGCCGCCCGTTGATGAGAACAAGCGTGTTCGCGGTGGCGAATGCGCCGAAGCCGCGCACGTCAACGCTGGTGTTGACGCCGTTGACGCTTCCAAACAGGCTTTGCAATTGCACGCCAGGAATGGTCGCCAGCACGTCCTGAATGGTCTGGCCGGGCGAGCGTGCAATATCCTCGGCGGTAATCACCGATGTCGATGCCCCGACGATGCCGCCATAAAGACGGCTTGCATCGACGTTGACTGGCGGCAACTGGCTTGCCTCCTGCGCCAGGGCAGGGCTGACGATTGCAGTGCCGGCAAGACAGGCTGCGGCGAACCGCAGCTTTACCGCTGGAATTAAGTATCTAGAAAAATGAATCACGTTGTGGCTCCGCCGATGCTGGTGATCGCGGAAGCGCGGTGAAAACACGCGCAGGCATGACGATGCGCGGCGAGAAAACGCCGCCGAACTTCACGTCATGACTGAGGAAACGGGCCATCGGCCGAACCTCCGCAACAGTTACGTCAAGTCACCGCTGCGGAACACCGCCCCTTCGCACGCCCCGTGCGACGGAAGGATGACCGGTACAGGCAGGTCTCCTGGCTCGCGGATCATCGCCATTGCCCGCCTTCCCAAACCTTGGCTTACGAGAAGCCTTGGCTCAGTGGCATATTGGACAACAACTCACCGCTGACAGTTGCGGGGGCAGCTTCGGAATAGCCGTGGAGGTTGTATTTGCGATAAGGTCGCCAAACAGCCAACACAGCGGCACCGAATTCCCTATTAGCCAGCTCGCGCTGGCACCTGTGCCGTGGTTCCAATCAATCGGCGGCGACGTGCCTTGTCAATGCCGCAATGCCGACGAAAGCCAACGCTTTGGACTTCATCAGGATGAGTTGCAATTTGGTGACACAGGCGAGGAGCTTCACAATTTTGCTGATGACTGCGTGCCTCGCCGGCTGCGCCTGGAGCGGCGGCAGCGACAGTGTGTCGTACACGGCCGATCGCGGCGTGGAGAACCAGCCGTATCCGGTGAACTACCGCCCCGAGTTGCTGGCCCTGTTGCGCAGCTACCTGAACGATCCGCGCGGCGTGCGCGACGCGGTCATTGCCGAGCCGTTGCAGCGTAAGGTCGGCGGCCGCCTGCGCTATGTCGTCTGTCTTCGCTTCAATGCGCGCGCAACGGACGGCAGATACGCGGGCGTGAAGGAGCGCGCCGCGATGTATGTCGATGGGCGGATCGATCGTATCATCGACGAGATCGACGATATCTGCGCGGGCGTCACCTATGCCGGGTTTCCTGAAATGGAAAAGCTGACGCGATGAGGGTGCATTTTCGGCGGCATCGGAGGCGGAACGAACAGCCCCGGCAGACCGTTATGTTGGAATGTCGGAATATATCCTGTCGTTCATCGGACTGTTTGCCGCCGCGCTGACCAGCTTTTCGTATATCCCCCAACTTCAGAAGGCGTGGCGGCGCGGCGCAACGGACGACATCTCGCTCAAAATGCTCGTCGTGCTATGCGCCGGGCTGTCGCTGTGGATCGTTTACGGGCTGATGAAGGGCGACTGGGTGCTGGTTATTGCAAACCTCGCCGGCGCATCCCTTGTCGGAGCCGTACTCGGATGCAAAATTCGCGATCTGCGCGCGGGCTAAGGGAGACGACATGACATTGAAATCTGCAGGACGATTGATTG
>JAZKGC010000034.1:0-6345 GCA_040386115.1 Pseudomonadota bacterium | reverse complement strand
ACCGCGCTCGTTATCATCGTCTGCTTGCTGCTCGCCATTGCCGCGGCGATCATCACGACATTGCGCGCCGATCGTCTCGCGGCGTGGCTGCTGGTGCCGTATCTCGCGTGGGTCGCCTACGCCACAACGGTCAATGCCGGTGTGGCGCGGATGAACTGAACCTTTCGGTTTATGAGAAGTGCTGCACGATGGCCTCGAAACCCCGGCGCCATCCGCGGCACCCTTCGATATCGAGCGGCAATGCTTCGGAGGCGACGCGCACGATCACGAGTTCGCTGATCGGATCGATGTATATCCATTGACCGTGAATACCGATGCAACACAGCGTGCGCCGCTTGCGGTCGATCTGGTAGAATTTGCTGCGATAGCTTGCGTCGGGAAATAGCTCGGCGAAATCTCCGCGCGCCCATGCGGCCGGATCGCCGTTGTCGATAATGTCGTCGATCCACCAGCCCGGCACCACCTGCCTGCCGTTGGCGACGCCGCGCTGGCGGATCATCTCACCGAAGCGCGCGAGATCGCGGGGTGCCGCGCAGATGCCGCCTGCGGCGCGCATGGCGCCTTCTGAATCCAGGGTAATATATGCGTCGGACTCCGCGCCGAGCGGCGTCCAGAGATGCTCGCCGAGCAGATCTGAAAGGGCGCGGCCCGCAGCGCGCTCATAGACCCATCCGAGCAAGTCGGTGTTGGTCGAGACGTAATGGAATGTGTCGCCGTGGGTCTTGCCGTCGGGCTTCTGGGTGGCGAGGTATTCGCGCAGCGCCATGGTGCTCTGGCCGGGCTTGATGACATCCCATCCCACCGCGCGGCGGTAGCGTGCGACATCGCCGTCCGGATCGAGGTAATCCTCGGAGAACGCGATGCCGACCGACATGTCCAGCAGGTGACGGACCGAGCAACCGCCATAAACGGAAGATGAGACTTCCGGAACGTAGTCGGTCACCGGGCGGTTCGGATTGAGCATGCCCTTATCGGCCAGAATTCCGCCGAGCGCGCCGCAGATTGACTTGCTGACCGAGAACACGATATGCGGCGTGGTCGCGTCCATGCCGCTCGCGTACCATTCGGCGGCAACGCGCCCGCGCCGAAGCACCATGAAGCCCTTGGTGTGGGTGCTGCGCAGCGCCTCGCGCAGCGTCGTGGCAACGCCGCCGGTCCCGTCAAATGCGAGTTCGCCGATTTCGGACAACGAATTCTCAAGAGGGGTCGGATTTTTCGAGGCCGCAATGTTCGCCGTGGGCACCAAGCGGCGGACGTTATGAAAACTCCAGTCGCTATGCGGTTGCGTGCGCCAGTTCGCGAGCGTGACCAGCTTGTCCTGTGCGGGGGGAAATTCGTTCATCAAACTCTTGGGGATTTTTGCGTGCATTTTGTCCTCTTGAGCGGAAACATTGCGAGGCAGTTTTGCCGCTTAATGGACACAACACAACACTGCGCCGCACAACCGGGAGGCGGGCGGAAGCGCAGGAGAGAATCGGACTCGGAAAGGGAAAACTGGCAAGGGGATCTTGGAAAAACAATGCGCGAGACTCTTTGCCGGTGGGCCGCTCAAATCAATCCATGACAAGGATGATTCTCAGATTGGCCCCCGCTGAGCCCGCTGCCGTGAATACGGTCCTGGTCGTGACCTTGGCTTTCGCCGCCGCGATCAACGCGTGGTGTCTTTCCGCGTACCTCTGAGACGCGAACTGACATGCCAGCGGCCGAGCCCGATATGATCGGGGCCGGCCGCCGTGTTGTATTCCAGCGAGATTTTCTCTGACTTAATTGTAGTCCGAGTATTTGAACGCGGGCAGCGCCTTCAACTGCTCCTTGGTGCCGCTCATCACGGCATGGTCGGGGTACCAGTTATCACGGGCTGAGGAAGAAGCGGCGGTGCCAGTGGATGCGGCACCCGTCGTTGTCGTCGTCGTGGTTGTTGTCGATGCCGACGGGGTCATGCCCGTTGTTGCCGGGGCGCGATCCGCTGAAGCCGACCGAACAGGCTCGTTCACCCACTTCAACTTGTCGAAGCTCACTGCGATGTCATGCTGACCGACGCCAAGGAAGCCGCCGATGCCGACAATCACAGCGTTGATCTTGCCGGAATTGTCGATAAGGATTTCGCTGACGTCGCCAAGCTTCTCGTTCGACTCATTATAGATCGCCAGACCAACGAGTTTCGAAGCGCGCCAGTTGCCCTTCAAATTTTGCTGGATGGCGGTGGTCGATGCGGCACCAGGTACTGGAGCCGTGGTCGTCGCGGTTTGAGCCAGAGCCGTACCACTCATCAACGCAGTGGCCACGAGAGCTGTCGCAAGATGTTTCGCAATCATCGGATCCTCCTTTTCAATAAATCATTGAACTGGAAGAACCCGAACACTGGGCCGATGTTCCGGGAACAATCGGTATTTTGCGCGGTAATTAGTTGAGACGATTTCGCGATGGGTTTTCCAAGCGCGATGGAACTGCGCCGGTCTCGATTGCGGCATGAAGGCTGCATAATTCGGTTTCGAGATATTCGTTCGCGGCCAGCAGTGCTTTCAACGCGCCGCGAAGGTCGCCGCCGCATTGGGCAATGACATCATCGAGTGCATTTTCGTAACGGTCGTCATGTTGTTTCTGAAAAGTCATGATCGTCCTCGCTCGGGAATGGCATGAATCGCCAGTCAACCTGCGTCGGCAACCATGACAGCACGGCGACCGTTTCGAGGCCGGGTGACTTGTCCACGTAATCCACAAGCGCACGCGGGACGTTAAGTGAGCATAAACCGCTATTTTCGCGCCTGTTCCACCGACCAGACGTCGAACACGCCGAGGTTGTAGAGGAACCCGAGAATGGCGATGAGGCCAATCGCGGCGATCATATATTTATGGTGCGCCCGAAACCCGGCATTGTCGCTCATGCGAAATTCCCCATGCGCCGCGGCAGGCGACGCATAGTTATTGGTGCCGCAGAATTCGCCCCGCAGCAAATGGCGGTTTCGCAGCATCTCGGGCGGCGGTAATTTGGCAGAAATCCCCGATAGTTGAGATGGCGTCCGGCTTGTCCCCGCGGGGCGGCGCTGATAGCAGTTGCGCCGGGCCGGTTTAGCTCAGCGGTAGAGCAGCGGTTTTGTAAACCGAAGGTCGGGAGTTCAATCCTCTCAACCGGCACCAAAGACGTCGGCGTCCCCGCCGGGAACCGCGCATTAACCCCCAGTTTTCCAAAACCTTATTGAAATTGCTCACAATTGAACGACGCTCGATGCTTACGCGTTAGGCTTACCGGACGATTGGGCGGTGCCTTTAACACCTGCCGATGCAGGCTGGATTAGGGTCAGGCCTCATTTGAAAGGCTGCTCCCATGCGCGTGGCGATGGCACTGGCAATTTTGATCGGAACGGCGGTCACCGCGACGGCCGATACCGGCCCGTTGATCGTTGTTCCCGGGCGGGCCGGCGTTCCTGTGATGATCAACGGCCGTGACGCGTCCTATGGCGTGGTCGAGGGCGATTGGGGTCTTGCAAAGAATGTCCACGTTCAGCCGACGGTCTATGGCGGATGGGATCGGTATATCGGCCCCCAAGTCGGACATTACTATCCAAGCGCCGGGCGCAGGCCGGGCTATGGCCGCTACGAGATCGAGCCTGCTGCGGATCGCGCGCTGCCGGAACCGGCGGAGAGTTATCACCGCTCATGGTCGGCGAAGTCAGCGCCGCCCGCGCCGCAACAGCAATACGCGGTTCCTGACTACCCGCCGCCGGTGATCGAAGCGCCACGGCCTCACAGCTACCGGCCGAACGGTTTTCGGCCGGATCTGAGATAAACACACAACCAAACAAAAAACGTCTAACAGGAGAGAGTAATGCGTCACACGATTGCAGGATTGATTGCGGGAGCGGCGTTGGCCGCGACAATGGCGTCTGCGCCCGCGCAGGCATGCGCGGTGGCTGATCCGTGTTCGCGCGGCGGCTATGGCTATCATGGCCACAGCCATCATGGTTACGGGGCGTCATACGGCGTGCGTGAGCGGCTGCCGGATCCGGCAGGACCGCAATACTACTACGTCAACCACGGCCCGACCTACACAGGTCCGGGCAACTTCGCGCCGGTTCCGACGTATCAGGAGCGCGCGGTGACTGGCTGGCAGAGCTACAAGCGGCCTTATTACTATGGCTACAACGGTGGGCCTTACGGCAACGCCACCAATCATTATTATGATGGCGCGCCGGATGTGCAGGGTCCAGCGATCTACACCTATCGCGGCGCCCGCACGCATACGCATCAGTATCGCCGCACACATCTCCGATCGAAGCGCGTGGCTCCGCCGAAGTACTACTACGCGGCACGTCCGAGCCTCCGCTACGGGCATGTCAGCCCGCGCGCGGGATACGCGGTGCGCCCCGGCTATGCGCCACGCTTCTATTCGCCAAGGCATTCCATGGCGCATGGCCCGCGCGTGACGCGGACGCCGCAATATGCAACGCCGCGCGGCGTTCGTCCGGGCTCGAAGCCACACAACTACAAGTTCTGATTTCAGATCATCACGAATCCAGCGACGCCCGCTTGCATCATGCAGGCGGGCGTTTTGCCTTGCGCGAATGCAAAAAATTTCAGCCCATCAGGCCGAGACGGCTGCTGCCGATGTAGAGCGCGAGCGCAGCCGCGTTGGAGACGTTCAAGCTCTTGATAGCGCCGGGCATGTCCATGCGGGCGACGACGCTGCAGGTCTCGCGCGTCAAATGGCGCAGACCTTTGCCTTCCGCGCCAAGCACGAGCGCCAGCGGCGCATGCAACGTCACGGCGCTCAGGTTTTCCGTGCCTTCGCTGTCGAGGCCGACCGTCATGAAACCGGCTTCGTTCATCTCGGTGAGCGTGCGGTGGAGATTCTGCACGCTCACGATGGGGACAAGCTCGAGCGCGCCGGACGCCGATTTGGCCAGCACGCCGGTCGCTTCGGGACTGTGACGGGCGGTGGTGACGATCGCCTTGACGCCGAAGGCGGCTGCCGAACGCAGAATCGCGCCGACATTGTGTGGGTCCGTGATCTGGTCAAGCACCAGCACGATTCCCTCTTGCGGAAGGGTGTCGATGTCCGGTGAGGGCAGGGCGTCGGCCTCGGCGAGCAGGCCTTGATGGACCGCATCCGGCCCAAGGCGGCGATCGATGTCGCCCGGCCGCACCAGTTCAGGCGGCACGCGGGTGTCGATTTTCTCCTCGGAGAGCCTGCGCGCGACGTTCTCGGTGACGAACAGCTTGCGGATATCGCGTTCGGGGTTGGCCAGCGCTGCCGTCACCGTGTGCCAGCCGTAAAGAATAATGGGGCCGTCGCCCTTTCCGCTTGCGCCCTTTCCACTTCCATGGGCCTCGCGGTCGCGCCGGGCCGGACGGCCGCCCTGGCTCTTTTGATGCCTTCCTTGATCCTTGCCCTGGCCCGGTCCTTGGGGTCCACGGTCGCGGTCTTTGCCCCGCGTGCCCTCATGGGGGCGCTGAAAGCGTGATTTTCGGTCGCGGTCGCTCATGCGGTGCTTGTCCCACGGAGCTGGAATAATGGCAATTTTCGGCTTTCACGCTCAACAGGCTGGACTGTCACATTCCGCCCGACGTTGGTTGACTTTACCCCGGCGCTTCGCCCATAAACGCGCCGACCGGGCGCCCGTTAGCGGGCACGCTTTTTACCGTCATCCATGGCCGCTCAACCACCCCGTTCGGGTGGGTAAGGTTGTCCGATGACGTCGAGCGGGGGAGTGTCCCGAGTGGCAAAGGGAGCTGACTGTAAATCAGCCGCCGTATGGCTTCGAAGGTTCGAGTCCTTCTTCCCCCACCATATCAAGATCGCCCGGAAATCCGATTTCCGGGCGATTTTCTTTGGACTGGGGCGCGCGGCGCTTGTTTGCGGCTCAAGGTATGTAACGGCGGAGACTAATCAGTTTTAGTCATACTGCCGATGCTGGCGTCGTACCTTGTGCGGACGCTTCTCGCGGCGCTGCTCGGCGAACGCAAACACCGGATTAAGCTGGCAATAGGCGCGCAGTCCTGACGCGCTGGCCATGCACTGAGCATAGGTATTGTAATAGCAGGTGCCGGGACCGCTGGCGAAACCACCTTCAACCAGACAGAATCGATAATCTCTGGCAGCGGCGGGTTCGGCACCAAGGACGGATACCCCGGCCACGGCCAGTACGGCCAACAGTGCATTGCGCATGGATCTCTCCTCGTTTGCATAGGTTAGTGTAGAAACCGACTGCCCGAAACTTGGTTCCGGACATGCTGTCTCACCATATCGTTATTGTTGAGGCGGCTGGAAGGTCATGCTAGTTCTCCCGCGTCGCGGGTGTAGCTCAATGGTAGAGCAGCAGCCTTCCAAGCTGAATACGAGGGTTC
>JAZKGC010000033.1:0-6011 GCA_040386115.1 Pseudomonadota bacterium | reverse complement strand
TCGTTTCCGTATGGCGACGGCTACTGGAGCAAGCTGCTCAACCGCACCTTCAAATACGAGGACGAGCTTGAGCTGTTCCTGCTCGACTCGAAGGATGTGGACTACACGCTGATCGATTGCGGTGCGAATTACGGCTACTGGTCGGTGATGGTGTCCAGCGCACGCTTCGGTTCCCACAAGTCGATTGCGATGGAGCCGTCGTCGCGGAATTTTCCGCGGCTTGCCCATAACGCGAAGATCAATGGCGGACGTTTCGAGGCGATCAATGCCGCCATCGGCTCGGCTCGCGGCACCGCGCGCCTGTCGGGCAATCGCCACGAGGCGTTCAGCATCGCTGGCGGCGCAGACGCGGGCGGCGAGGAAGTGCCTGTTCTCGCGCTCGATAATCTGATCGATGACGGAAAAATTCCGGCGCAGGGCAAGTACATCGTCAAGCTCGACGTCGAAGGCGTCGAGATCGACGCCATGAAGGGCGGCAAGAAAATTCTCGAAACCGACTCGGTGGTGGTGTGCGAAGAACACGGCAACGATCCGACGCATGCGGTGTCGCGCTACATTCTCGAGCAGACGCCAATGAAGGCCATCATCCACGATCCCGCGACGGATCGCTTCGAGCCGCTGACAGAGCTCTCAACGCTCGACCGCATCAAGGTCGCCTCGCATGTAGGCTACAACGTATTCGCCACCTCAAGCGCGTTCTGGGAACAGCGCATCTACGGTTTGAATTCAGGCAACGCGCGCCGCGCCATGACCAGTTGATACGACCAGTTAACATGACCGGCTAGTTGCCTTGGTGCAGTGAGAGATTGAAAGACGAGAGAGATGGCCGTTCGCCGTTTGGCCCCGAAGGAAAAACAGCCCGCGAGCTTCGCATTCAGCGCGGAGAATTTGACGTGGGCGAAAGCGCAGATCGAGAAGTATCCGCCCGGCCGTCAGGCTTCGGCCGTGATTCCGGTGCTCTGGCGCGTTCAGGAGCAGCACGACGGCTGGGTATCGGAGGTGGCGATCCGCGCCGTCGCCGATCTGCTCGACATGGCCTATATTCGCGTGCTCGAAATCGCGACCTTCTACACCATGTTTCAGCTTGAGCCGGTCGGCAAGAAAGCCCACGTGCAGGTGTGCGGCACCACGCCCTGCATGCTGCGCGGTGCCGGCGAGATCATTGATGTCTGCAAGCATCGCATCCATCACGATCCATTCCACCTTTCAGCCGACGGCAACTTCAGCTGGGAAGAAGTCGAGTGCCTCGGCTCCTGCGTCAACGCGCCGATGGTGATGATCTGGAAGGATACCTACGAGGATCTGACCGCCGAGAGCTTTGGAATTGTGCTCGATGGATTTGAAACCGGCAACATGCCGAAGCCCGGTCCTCAAAACGGCCGCCAGTTCGCCGCGCCGCTCGGCGGGCCGCGCACGCTCATCAAGACCGATGCGATCAACAGCGCGCCCGAGGGCAAAAGCCAGCCGGCGCTGACCGACTCGGAAGCGAAGACGGCGGGTGCTGCGGCGAACGTGCGGGAACGCCCGTCGCCGAAGCCTCCGATGGGCGATGCTACCGCAACCAAACCACCGAAAGGCGCATCATGAACACGCAGCTTTTGAAGCACCTCGCGTTCCACGCCATTTGCGCCGCGGTGTTCATCTTCTTTTTGAATTTTTACATCTTGAAGACAGAGCTTCAGTCCGCCGTGTTCTGGGCCATCGGGTTCGGCGCGATGGCGGCCGGGCTCGCCTATCAGCAATACAAGCGCTCAGGGTCTTAAGGTAGCGATCATGCTCGACGACAAGGACCGCATTTTCCGCAATCTCTACGGCCTCGAGGATTGGGGTCTTGAAGGCGCGCGCCGCCGCGGCGGCTGGGACGGCACCAAGGCGATCCTCGACAAGGGGCGCGACTGGATCGTCGCGGAAATGAAGGCATCCGGCTTGCGCGGGCGTGGCGGCGCAGGCTTCCCGACCGGCATGAAATGGTCGTTCATGCCGAAGGACAACGCCGACGGCCGCCCGAGCTATCTCGTGGTCAATGCGGATGAGTCCGAACCCGGCACCTGCAAGGATCGCGAGATCATGCGGCACGATCCGCATTTGCTGGTTGAGGGTTGTCTGATCGCAGGCTGCGCGATGGGCGCTCATGTCGGCTACATCTATGTGCGCGGCGAGTTCATCCGCGAGCGTGAGCATCTGCAAGCCGCCATCGACCAGGCCTATGAGGCCAGGCTGATCGGCAAGGACAACATTCACGGCTTCCCGTTCGATCTTTATGTTCATCACGGCGCGGGCGCATATATTTGCGGCGAAGAGACAGCGCTGCTCGAAAGCCTTGAAGGCAAGAAGGGCCAGCCGCGCCTGAAGCCGCCGTTTCCCGCGAACGTCGGTCTCTACGGTTGCCCGACCACGGTGAACAACGTCGAATCGATTGCGGTCGCGCCGGATATTTTGCGCAGGGGAGCTGCGTGGTTCGCCGCCATCGGCCGCCCAAACAATGTCGGCACGAAATTGTTCGGCATCTCCGGCCACGTCAACACGCCTTGCGTGGTCGAAGACGCCATGAGTATCCCGTTCAAGGAACTGATCGAGAAGCACGGCGGCGGCATTCGCGGCGGCTGGGACAATCTGCTGGCGATCATTCCCGGCGGAGCGTCATGCCCGCTGATCCCTGCGGCAGATTGCGAAGACCTCATCATGGATTTCGACGGCACACGCGCCGTGAAATCGAGCCTCGGCACCGCCGGCGTCATCGTGATGGACAAATCCACCGACGTCGTCGCCGCGATTGCGCGTATCAGCTACTTCTTCAAACACGAAAGCTGCGGCCAGTGCACGCCGTGCCGCGAAGGCACCGGCTGGATGTGGCGCGTGCTGAGCCGCATGGTGGAAGGACGCGCCCACAAGCGCGAGATCGACATGCTGCTCGAAGTCACCAAGCAGGTGGAAGGCCATACGATCTGCGCGCTGGGCGACGCCGCCGCGTGGCCGATCCAGGGGCTGATCCGTGCGTTCCGTCCGGAAATCGAGCGCCGCATCGACGTTTTTTCACGCAAGGCGAGCCTGGATGACCAAGGCGTACTCGATCCCGCCCACATGATCGCGGCGGAGTAAATGCAATGACCAAGATTCTCATCGACGGCAAAGAAATCGAAGTCCCCGGTGAATACACGTTGTTGCAGGCGTGTGAGATGGCGGGCGCCGAAATTCCGCGCTTCTGTTATCATGAGCGGCTGTCGATCGCCGGCAACTGCCGCATGTGCCTCGTTGAGGTCGCCGGCTCGCCGAAGCCGGTCGCAAGCTGCGCATGGGCCGTGCGCGATTGCCGTCCGGGTCCGAAGGGCGAATTGCCGTCGGTCTCGACGCGGTCGCCGATGGTCAAGAAGGCACGCGAAGGCGTGATGGAATTTTTGCTCATCAACCATCCGCTGGATTGCCCGATCTGCGATCAGGGCGGCGAGTGCGATTTGCAGGATCAGGCGATGGGCTACGGTGTCGATACCAGCCGCTTCGCCGAGAACAAGCGCGCCGTCGAGGACAAATACATCGGCGTGCTGGTGAAGACATCGATGAACCGCTGCATCCAGTGCACGCGCTGCGTTCGCTTCTCGACTGAAGTTTGCGGCGTGCCGGAAATGGGCCTGACGGGCCGCGGCGAGGACGTTGAAATCACCACCTATCTTGAAAGCGCGCTGACATCCGAGTTGCAGGGCAACCTCGTGGATATTTGCCCGGTGGGCGCGCTGACCTCGAAGCCCTACGCGTTTGCCGCGCGTCCCTGGGAACTCGGCAAGACCCAGTCCATCGACGTCATGGATGCCGTCGGTTCTGCCATCCGCGTCGATACAAGAGGCCGCGAGGTGATGCGCATTCTGCCGCGCATCAACGAGGCCGTGAACGAGGAATGGATTTCCGACAAGACACGTCACGTGGTCGATGGCTTGCGCACCCAGCGCCTCGATCGTCCTTACATTCGGCAGGACGGCAAGCTGCGCGCGGCGAGCTGGAGCGAAGCGTTCGCGGCCATCGCCGCAAAGGCCGCACCGCTGCACGGCAAGCGCATCGGTGCCATCGCCGGCGATCTTGCGGCGGTCGAGGAAATGTTCGCCCTGAAGGAGTTGCTCGCGAAATTCGGATCGGCCAATCTTGCGACGCAGGACGGCGGCGCGTTCGATCCGAAAGCGGGCCGGGCGTCCTATATATTCAATCCGACCATCGCGGGTATCGAGCAGGCCGACGCGTTGCTGATCGTCGGCTCCAATCCGCGCAAGGAAGCGGCGGTCCTCAACGCACGCATCCGCAAGCGCTGGCGCACCGGCGCGTTGAAAGTGGGCGTGATCGGCGACAAGGCCGATCTCACCTATGACTATGAGTATCTCGGCGCGGGCACCGACACCCTGAGCGATCTCGCCGCCGGAAAGCAATCGTTCGCTGACGTGCTGAAAGGCGCGAAGCATCCGATTATTCTGGTCGGCGCGGGCGCAGGTGCGCGTCACGACGGCGCGGCGGTGCTCGCTCTTGCAGCGCAGCTTGCAATGGATTTCGGCGCAATCAAGGACGACTGGAACGGTTTTGCCGTTCTTCACAATGCCGCTTCGCGCGTCGGCGCGCTCGATATCGGCTTTGCGCCGGGCGAGGGCGGGCTGAGTGCCGCGCAGATGACCACGTTCGGCACCATCGACGTGCTGTTTTCGCTTGGCGCCGACGACATCAAGGTGCCGGACAGCACGTTCGTTGTTTACATCGGCACTCATGGCGATCGCGGCGCGCACCGTGCCGACGTTATTCTGCCGGGTGCTGCTTACACCGAAAAGTCGGGTATCTATGTCAATACCGAGGGCCGCGCGCAGATCGCCAACCGCGCCGCATTCCCGCCGGGCGATGCGCGTGAAGACTGGGCCATCGTTCGCGCCTTGTCGGAGGGGCTCGGCAAAAAGCTGCCTTACGATTCCCTGAGCGCGTTGCGCCAGGCGATCTTCAAGGCCGCGCCGCACCTGATGCGGATTGACCAGATCGAACCCGGCGACGCAGCAGGCGTGAAGGCGCTTGCGGCGCGTGGCGGTACGGTTGAGAAGGCGGCATTCAAGAGCCCGGTGGAGGATTTCTACCTGACCAATCCAATTGCGCGGGCATCCGCCGTGATGGCTGATTGTTCCCGGCTGGCGTCCGGCCAACTTCTGACGGCGGCGGAGTAAGCGTCCGATGACCGAATTCTTCGCCAGCGAATTGTGGACGGGCGTTCTGTGGCCGCTGATCGTCATGGTCGCGCAGAGCTTGTTGCTGCTCGTGCTGTTGCTCGTCGCGATTGCGTACATTCTTCTGGCTGACCGTAAGATCTGGGCGGCGGTGCAAATTCGCCGCGGTCCAAACGTGGTCGGACCGTGGGGATTGCTGCAATCGTTCGCGGACCTTCTGAAATTCGTGCTGAAGGAGCCGGTCATTCCGTCCGGCGCGAACAAGGGCGTGTTCCTGCTGGCGCCTCTGGTGTCGTGCGTGCTGGCGCTCGCCGCCTGGGCGGTGATCCCGGTCAACCTCAACTGGGTGATCGCGGACATCAATGTCGGCGTACTTTATATTTTCGCGATCTCGTCGCTGTCGATCTACGGCATCATCATGGCCGGCTGGTCGTCGAACTCGAAGTATCCGTTTCTCGCCGCACTTCGCTCCGCCGCGCAGATGGTGTCCTACGAAGTTTCCATCGGCTTCGTCATCATCACCGTGCTGTTGTGCGTCGGCTCGCTCAATCTGACAGCCGTGGTGGCGGCGCAGGATACCAAATACGGCATGCTCGGCTGGTACTGGCTGCCGCTGTTTCCGATGTTTGTGATCTTCTATGTTTCGGCGCTGGCGGAAACCAACCGCCCGCCGTTCGATCTGGTGGAAGCCGAGTCGGAACTGGTCGCGGGCTTCATGACCGAATACGGCTCGACGCCGTATCTGCTGTTCATGCTCGGCGAATACGTCGCCATCACCACCATGTGCGCGCTGGCGACGATCCTGTTCCTCGGCGGCTGGCTGTCGCCGAT
>JAZKGC010000032.1:0-57899 GCA_040386115.1 Pseudomonadota bacterium | reverse complement strand
GTGAAGGAGATCGAGGCGGCCGGCGGCGAAATCCATGCGCGCTCGCTCGATGCCCGCAAGGAGGACGAGATGGTGTCTTTCCTGAGCGACGCCGACAAGCACGCGCCGCTGGAGGTCTGCATCTTCAACATCGGCGCCAACGTCAACTTCCCCATTCTCGACACCACCGAGCGGGTGTTTCGGAAAGTGTGGGAAATGGCCTGCTATTCCGGCTTCCTGGCGGGCCGCGAGGCGGCGCGCCTGATGCTGCCGCGCGGCAAGGGCAATATCTTCTTCACCGGCGCGACCGCCAGCCTGCGCGGCGGCTCGGGCTATGCGGCTTTCGCCAGCGCCAAGTTCGGACTGCGCGCCGTGGCGCAGGCCACCGCACGCGAACTCGGACCGAAGAACATCCACGTCGCACATCTCATTATCGACTCTGGCGTCGATACCGAATGGGTCCGCCAACGCCGTATCGAGGCGCTCGGGCCGGACGCACTGAACGACCCAGACGCGCTGATGCCGCCGTCATCGGTCGCAGAGTCCTATTGGCTGCTCTACCAGCAGCCGCGCAGCGCATGGACGTTCGAACTGGAGATTCGCCCATTCGGCGAGAAGTGGTAGGCGCGGCGCGCATAACAGCCGGGCTTCACAACGGCTCATCCGCGCCTTGCGCCGGCGTGGGTTCTCGGGTGAGGTTCAGGCGCTGCTATTTGGGCATGATATTTTTTCGGAATCATTCCCTAACACTCGAAAAGAAGTGAATCTCAAAATGAAAATTCTCGTCATCGGCGCCGGAGCCACCGGCGGCTATTTCGGCGGCCGTCTGCTTCAAGCCGGCCGCGACGTTACATTTTTGGTGCGTCCGAAGCGCGCGGAGCTATTGGCCAAAAATGGCCTCGTCATCAAGAGCCCGGTCGGCGACGTCACGCTGCCGAATCCCCCGACAGTGTTGGCGGAGAATATCAAGTCGCCGTTCGACGTGATTATTCTGAGTTGCAAGGCCTACGATCTCGACGACGCCGTTGCGTCTTTCGCGGCGGCTGTCGGTCCCGACACCGCGATCATTCCTTTCCTCAACGGCATGAAGCATCTCGACGTGCTGGATGCAAAATTCAGCATCGACAACGTCATGGGCGGACAGTGCCAGATCGCTTCAATGCTCGACGCGCATGGCGTCATTCATCATCTCACGCCGCTGCAAGCCTTTTCGTTCGGCGAACGCGGCACGCGCAAGGACGACCGCGCCAAGCGCATCGAGGCGGCCTTGCAGGGCGCGATGTTCGAGGCAAAAGCCAGCGCCGTCATCATCCAGGAAATGTATGAGAAGTGGGTGTTCCTCGCCACGCTCGCCGGCAGCACCTCGTTGATGCGCGCTCCGGCCGGGCACATCACCGGCGCGCCGGGCGGCGCGGACTTCATTCGCGCGCTGCGCGCGGAAATCGCCTCGATCGCCGAAGCCGCAGGCCATGCACCGCGCGCTGAATTCCTCGAGCGCACGGGAGGCATGCTGTTCGCGCCGGGATCGCCGCTCACGGCATCGATGCTGCGCGATATTCGCGTCAATGCGCGGATCGAGGCGGACCAGATCATCGGCGATCTGATCCACCGCGCCGACATCAACAAAAAAGGCGCGCTCAGCGTGCCGCTGCTGCGCATCGTCTATACGCATCTCAAGGCTTACGAGTCGCAGCTCGTTTGAGCCGGGACGGACATCCATCGAGACCAAAAAGGCCGGGCAAAACCCGGCCTTTGTTTTTTATCGAGACTATTTGAACTAGTTCAACGCCAGCGGCTTTTCCTCATCGAGAAAGCCCATCAGTTCGCGGAAGAACTGCATGCGGTTCTTTTCCATCATGACGGTATGGGTGCCTTCGCTCAGTTCGACAAGCCGCCGGTACGGCGCATTCTTCAACTGGGCAAAATAGCCGCGTGCGAGATAGCTCGGCAGGTCCGCGTCCCATTCAGCGTGAAGGATAAACGTCGGCACGGTGATCTTGCCGGGATCGTACAGCGCCTTGCCGGCGGCCCAGTAAGCAAAATTGTCCTCGATCACGCCGTTCGGCGCACGCAGCATTCCCGGATTTTTCGTCGCCGAATCCGGATCGGTGGCCCATGTGGCATTGGCCCAGGCCTCGAACACGCCCGGCGGAATCAGGCCCGCCTTCTTGTCCTCAGGCACGCCCTTCAGCCAGCGCTCCTTGGCGGAATCTTTCGAGACCAAACGGTAAGCGCCGAGCTGAGGCGGGTTGGCCGCGGGCGGTTCGGTGCGTATCCATTGCGGCGCGTACAACACAGCACGATTCACCTTGGCGTTGTTCTCGCTGGTGTAGAGGCCCACGGTCGAGGTACCCCACGACCAGCCCATGACGTTGATCTTGGAGACGCCGCGCTTCTTGAGAATGTAATCGACCGCCGTGCCGAAATCTTTTGCGGCAACACTGGTCTGCACGATCGGCTTGTTGGCCGACGGCGGCTGGCTCATTTCGGCAGGCCGCGATGAGCGTCCGTAGCCGCGCACATCCACCAGATAAACATCGTAACCGCGCGCCGCGATCAGATCCATCATCGACTTGCCTTCGATCGGCAGATCGAACGCGGTCTCGGCAGGATAGGTCGCGCCGTGCACGAACAGCAGGATCTTCTCGGCCGAAAATTTCTGCTGGCCCGCCGGATGCTTGTTGCGCACGAACAACTGAATTCCTGCGTCGCCGGACGGGATCATGGTGTCCGTGGTCTGAAGCTTGACGGTTTTTGCCTGCGTACTCACGCTGGCAAAAACCACGCCGGCCGCAAGACACGCCAGAACGATCCGCGAAAAAAAGATGGCCATCGAAGTCCTCCCATGGACGTTATGTTTTTTTTGGCCGGATTGCCCGGTCATTGATAACCGGAGGCGATGCTAGGCAGTTTCCGGACGGGTGGGTAGCGTCGGATGCGGGAGGCTGACATCCGATACAAAAACGACAAAGCCGCCTCGCGGCGGCTTGTCATTCATCTGCACGATCAAGAGGATCGTGGCTGGCCAAGAAATTTCTGGAGCGGGCGAAGGGATTCGAACCCTCGACCCCGACCTTGGCAAGGTCGTGCTCTACCCCTGAGCTACACCCGCATCAGAATTTGACAGGCGCAAGCGCGCCGCCGGGCAAACCTATGCCAAAACCAGCCATGCAATGCAACAGGGCGAATACGTCCATTCTGACGCCCGGTTCCGGCGAATCCCGCCCAAAGCGATGTTTCCAAAGGCCTTTGCAGGGCACCCCGGCGATTGAAAATCGGCTCAAGGACCGCCATTTGTATTCGGGGTCGTGCTAGAACGGCCCTCTTTCATAATAATACGGCAGGCGAGGACCACGTGAGCATAGTCGAGCAAGGCAGCGGAGCTGCGGCATCGGTGCCGCCCGATCTCATCAAGGACACCACAACCCAAACGTTCGTGAAGGACGTGATCGAGGAATCCAAGCGCCAGCCGGTGCTGATCGACTTCTGGGCGCCGTGGTGCGGCCCCTGCAAACAGCTCACCCCCATCATCGAGAAGGCCGTCCGCGCCGCCAAGGGCAAGGTCAAGCTCGTCAAGATGAACATCGACGAGCATCCGGCGATTCCGGGGCAAATGGGAATTCAATCGATTCCAGCCGTCATCGCCTTCGTCAACGGCCAGCCGGCGGACGGCTTTATGGGTGCCGTGCCCGAGAGCCAGGTGACCGCCTTTATCGACAAGCTGACTCAGGGGATGCCATCGCCGGAAGGCGACATCACCGAGATCCTCAATGAAGCCGATGCCGCGATGGCCGCAGGCGATCCGGCAGCCGCCGCCACGATCTACGCGGAAGTTTTGGGAATCGACGCCACCAATCTTGCCGCGATGGCTGGTCTCGCCCGGTGTTATGTCGTCGCCGGCGCGCTCGACCAGGCCAAACAAACGCTGGCGATGGTACCGGAATCCAAGCGCGCCGATGCCGCCATCTCCGCCGTGCAGACCATGCTCGACCTCGCCGAACAGGCCAAGTCCGTCGGACCTGTGACCGAGCTCGCGCAGACAGTCGCGGCCGATCCGCTCGATCATCAGGCACGGTTCGATCTCGCCGTCGCGCTCAATGCCGGCGGCCAGCGCGCCGAAGCAGCCACCCATCTGCTGGAAATCGTCAGGCGCGACCGCAAATGGGACGACGACGGCGCGCGCAAAAAACTCGTGCAGTTCTTCGAGGCGTGGGGTCCGGCGGACGACGCGACCGTCGATGGCCGCAAGCGCCTTTCGACGATCCTTTTTTCCTGACGATGATTTCGTAAGGAATGCGCGACGCGTGAAGTGAGGGAAGCGGATGCCTATCAACGCCGAATACCGCGGACCTGCCGATTTACCGGAAATCATTCCGGTGTTCCCGTTGCCCGGCGCGCTGCTGCTGCCGCGCGGCCAGATGCCGCTAAACATTTTCGAGCCGCGCTATCTGGCGATGGTGGATGACGCGCTGCGCGACGGGCACCGCCTGATCGGTATGATCCAGCCAGATTCCGCGCATTCCACCGACAAGGATCGTCCGTCGCTGTTCAAGGTGGGCTGCGTCGGGCGTATCACCCAGCTCGCCGAATCCGGCGACGGCCGCTACATTCTTGAACTCACCGGCGTAGCGCGGTTCAAGGTCGTGAGGGAAATGCCGGTATCGACGGAGTATCGGCAATGCACCGTGGATTACTTTGCGTTCGTCGATGACTTCACTGCCCGCAAGGGCGAGGAAGAGGTCGATCGTCAGGCGCTGCTCGACGTGCTGACGGATTTTCTGAG
Organism: Pseudomonadota bacterium; assembly: GCA_040386115.1. Lineage (GTDB taxonomy): Bacteria > Pseudomonadota > Alphaproteobacteria > Rhizobiales > Xanthobacteraceae > Afipia. The sequence continues at coordinate 53,137 of JAZKGC010000032.1, read as the reverse complement.
AGCCAACAATCTGAAGGTCGATTGGGACGGCATCGAGAGCGCCCCAAACGAGGCGCTGGTCAATGCGCTGGCCATGATGTCGCCTTACGGCGCGCCGGAGAAACAGGCGCTGCTTGAAGCGCCGAACCTCAAGACCCGCGCGGAAATTCTGATCGCGGTCACCGAGATGGATCTCGCCAAGAAACGGACGTCAGGCGATCCGCCGCTGCAGTAAGGTAACGCCGGGCGTCGCCCGTAAACGCTGGAGATCCGATGCAAATGACCGCCCTCGACAAGTGGTACGGCTACATGAAATCCCACGATCACGCAGCGCTGTGGGATCTGCTGCATCCCGACGCCGTGTTCGAAAGCCCCGTCGTCCATACGCCGCAGCGCGGGCGCGAGATCACGTTCAAATATCTGGCGAGTGCAGAGAAAGTGCTGGGCGGCCCCGGTTTCAAGTATGTCGGGGAATGGCGCAGCGACAACGGCGCGGTGCTGGAGTTCGAGAACGACATCGAAGGGACCAGAATCAATGGTGTCGATATCATCACCTTCAGCGACGATGGACGTCTCATCACCCATTTCAAAGTGATGGTCCGACCGCTCAAGGCGATCAACCTGCTGCATCGGCTGATGGGCGAACAGCTGACTAAATTGAAGACGGCATGACTATTCCCTACAACGCATTCGATACGAAAAAACCTTACCCAGGAGCGAGCCTATGACGTCCCCATCCGAGCGGCCGGAAGCCGGCGTCGATCCAAAGCTTCTGGAGATTCTGGTCTGCCCGCAGACCAAAGGCCCGCTGGAGTTCGACAGCGCGCGGCAGGAGCTGATCTCGCGTTCGGCCAAGCTCGCCTATCCGATCCGCGACGGCATTCCGATCATGCTGCCGGAAGAAGCGCGCCGGATCGATTGAGGAATACTCTCCCTGTCATTGCGAGCAGCACCTGCGCGTGCAATGACGGAAATCTAAAGCGCCTCACCGCGCAGCAGCCGCGGCACATCGCCTGACAGACCGGCAGCCTGACGAATGAGCGCGCTTTTCAACGGCGGCACGCGATCGACCAGTCCGAGACCGATATCGCGCACCGTGCGCAACAGCGACGATTTATTAGAGAACAGCATGTTGAGCGAGTTGGTGGCGACGCCCATCGCCACCGTGTCAAAGCGCCGCCAGCGCTGATAACGCTCCAGCACATCAACTTGCCCCGGATCGATACCGAGCCGCGCGGCATCGACAATGACTTCCGCAAGCGCCGCCGCATCCTTGAGGCCCATGTTGAGCCCCTGGCCTGCGATAGGATGAATCACATGTGCTGCGTCGCCGACCAGCGCGAGGCGTTCGGCGACGAACGACCGCGCGACGAAATATCCCAGCGGAAACGCGCGCGGCTTGTCCAGCGCTTTGATTTCACCGAGATGAAGCCCGAACCGCTTTTCCAGTTCGGCCTGAAATTCATTGTCAGGCAGATCGATGATGCGCGCGGCGTCCGCGCGGCTCTCGGTCCACACCAGCGAGGATTTCTTGCCCTTCAGCGGCAGGATCGCGAACGGCCCGGCGGGCAGGAAATGTTCTTCTGCACGGCCCTGATGATCGCGCTCGTGTCCCACCGTCACGACGATGCCGGACTGATCGTAGTCCCAGCCATGGGTTGCGATGCCGGCGCGCTCGCGCAGTTTCGACCGCGCGCCATCGGCCGCCACCAGCAGGCTGGCTTCGATGGCGCGGCCATCACTCAAAGAGACTGTCGTGCCTTCAACGCGCGATTCGTAACCGGAGACCGCAACCGGCGTCAGTTCGATGCCGTCGGCTTCCGCGCGCGCCACCAGCGCGTCGATCAGATGGCGGTTTTCGACCATGTGCGCGAACGGCTCGCCGGGTTCGACCTCGCCCGCGAATGCCAGAAACACCGGCCGCGTCGCATCGTCGAGCCGTGAGTCGGTGACCACCATGTCGAGGATCGGCTGCGCGTCGGCGGCGACGGCATCCCACACGCCGATGGCGTTGAACAATCTGCGGCACGCAGCCACGATCGCCGATGCACGCGGATCGCGGCTTGGCTTCATGGCAAACGCCGGATCGGACACCACAATCGGAATATCGGGGCCAAGACCCTGACGCAGCGCCAGCGCCAGCCCCAGCCCGGCAAATGCGCCTCCTCCGATCACAATGCTCCGCTGTGACGACATGAAACCCCGCTATACGGCGACCGCTCTTGCTTCGCGCGCTGCCATAAGGGAAATATGGCCCTTATCGGCAGGTTCGGAAGACCTGAACCTTCTGTCTTTTGTATCAGGGTTTACGGATCGCCGGAAATCTCCGTAACCGTCCGTAGTGCCGCAGATCGGAACAGAGTGAATGTCAAAAAGCCTGATTGACCTGTTGTCGATCCTCGACATCGAGCAGCTCGAAGTGAACCTGTTTCGCGGCACCAGCCCCAAGACGCGCTGGCAGCGCGTGTTTGGCGGGCAAGTGATCGGTCAGGCGATGGTGGCGGCATGCCGCACGGTCGAAGGCCGCCTGCCGCATTCGCTGCATTGCTACTTCATCCTTCCCGGCGATCCGCAAATTCCCATTGTTTACGAAGTCGAGCGGCTGCGTGACGGCAAAAGTTACGCGACGCGGCGCGTAACGGCCATCCAGCACGGGCAGGCGATCTTTTCGATCATGGTGTCGTTTCATGCCGAGGAAGAAGGCTCATTCAATCATCAGGAGAAGATGCCGGACGTGCCGCCGCCCGAGAAGCTGACCGCGGAGGAAGTCTCCAAGCAGCCGATCTTCAAGGAGATGCCGGAATTCATCCGCCGCTATTATGAATCCGACCGGCCGATCGAACTGCGTCCCGTCGAACTCGGGCGTTACTTCGGCCAGAAGATCGACGACGGCCGCATCCATGTCTGGATTCGCACCGTCGCGAAACTCCCGGAAGATCCGGCGCTGCACATGTGCGCGCTGGCTTATGCTTCGGACTTCTCGCTGCTCGACGCGGTGATGGCGCGCTACGGACGCACATTGTTCGACCAGCGCATGATGCCTGCGAGTCTCGATCATGCGATGTGGTTTCACCGCCCGTTCCGCGCCGACGAATGGCTGCTCTACAGCCAGGACTCGCCGAGCGCACAGAGCGGCCGTGGCCTGACGCGCGGCCTGATTTTCAAACAGGACGGCACGCTGGTGTCATCCGTCGCGCAGGAAGGCTCGGTCCGCGAGCGCAAGGAAAAGCCGCCAGCCTGACCGGCGGCTTTCGCGACAACACCATTCGCAGGTTGAGCCTCGGCTACGCGCGCCGCTCAGATGCCGAGAACTGCGACACGTACCAACGGCCATACCATCGCATGATCCACGGAATCGGAATAATCAGCACGACGCCCAGCGAGAAAACCACCGTTCGCCACAGCGTCTCCCACCCGCTCGCATTGAACGAAATGTCCCGTCGCGTTCCGGAGATGTTGTGGCAGATCCATCGCAGCCAGGCCGTGAGAACCCAGGCCCAGCCAATGATGGTGATCGTGGACAGCGCCATCAGAATGTACCAGCCGATATAGGTCCACGGGCTGCCGTTGAAACTCAGCGCAAGCGGCTGTCCGTTCGAACTGATGTTCGTCGTAATCCATCGCACCGTGAGCCACGACAGAAACGCCTGCACCGGAAAGAGAATGTAGCCGAGGTAGGGAATGTCGATGAGGCCTGTATACGTCATCAGGGCCAGGGCAATGAACACGTACCAGATGTCGAGCGGTTTTCCGGTGAAGCCGAGATTGGGTCGCCGCGGCACCTGAGTGCGCGAAACGATCCATCGGTAGAAACTCGCCGCAACCCACGGCGCTGGAATCACCAGCAGAAATCCGATCAGAAAAACCAGGGCGCGGCCGAGCATCTCCCAGATGCCGAATTCGATCGAAAACGAGTCCCCTGCTTGGCTGTTTTGGCCGCCATTGGCGGTCGCGCCCGGACGCGGGATGGGTGGCGCTGCGCTATGGGAGGACAGCAGCCCCGGAATATCGCCGGCGTATTGCCACGCCGCCATCCCGTCAGCCCAGACATAGGTATCCGACCTGACATTTCCCCTCGCGATCAGATCGCGCAGTTGATCCTCGGAAAACGGACCCTCCTGCTTTTCCCCGACGGCAACAAACCACGTCCGGCCCGACATATGACTTCCCCCGCAAAATTGGGCCGGGCCGGCCACGCGATATGTTGCTTGCCGCCTCGAAGAAGGCAGCAACCCGTCTCAGCCCACTCAAAGACAAATGCTACAAACGGACCGCATATCGCCGCAATGGCTTTCAGACAAGGCTGCATCTTTTTCTACCCGTTTGCCCAAAAAGGTGGCGGATTCTCACGCGCGCGGGTAAAGACGCATGAAGTGTGCCGCAGTTAGAGAGAATGAAGTGCCATCATGAAGCTCATCACCGCGATCATCAAACCCTTCAAGCTCGAGGAAGTCCGCCAGGCTCTCACGGAGATCGGCGTGCACGGCATGACCGTGACCGAAGTGAAGGGTTTTGGCCGCCAGAAAGGCCACACCGAAATTTATCGCGGCGCTGAATACATCGTCAATTTCCTGCCCAAGCTTCGGATCGAGATCGCGGTCTCGTCCGATCTCGCGGACAAGGCGGTGCAGGTCATCACGTCCGGCGCGCGCACCGGCCAGATCGGCGACGGCAAGGTTTTCGTCACGCCCATCGACAACGCCGTCCGCATCAGGACCGGCGAGACCGACAACGACGCACTGTAGTTTTTTTAAGCATTACCAAGCGACCGCAGCGGCGCATGCAAGACACCGCGGGTCATCGTAGCCGGGGGGAATACCATGTTGAGATTGCCGCGCGCCGCCGCATGTCCAGCGACGGCCTTTTTTGTTGCGAGCGTCGCGCTCGCATCCGCAACGCCTGCCTTCGCTGAAGTCGCCAAGATCGATATCAAGATCGACGCCGGCGACACCGCGTGGATGATCGTGGCAACGGCGCTGGTGCTGATGATGACGATTCCCGGCCTCGCACTCTTTTATGCCGGCATGGTCCGCAAGAAGAACGTGCTGGCAACAATGGCGCAAAGCCTGACGGCCGTGGCGCTGATTTCAATTCTCTGGGTGATCTACGGTTACAGTCTGGCGTTTGTCGGCGACGGCTCCTGGATCGGCACGCTGGAGCGACTTTTGCTGTCCGGCATGACGATGGATGGCGTCAACCCGCTCGCCAAGACTATCCCCGAAGCGCTTTTCGTCATTTACCAGATGACCTTTGCGATCATCACCGTCGCGCTGGTTGCGGGTTCCGTCGCGGACCGCATGCGATTTTCATCTTACGTGCTGTTCTGCATCGGCTGGTTCACGCTGGTCTATCTGCCGCTGGCGCATTGGGTGTGGGGCGGCGGATTCCTCGGTCAGGCCGGCGTGCTGGATTTCGCCGGCGGACTGGTGGTGCATCTCAGCGCCGGGACCGCCGGACTGGTCGCCGCGATCGTCATGGGAAATCGCCGCGGCTACGGCACGGACAATTTATCGCCTTACGATCTGTCGCTGGCCGTGATCGGCACCGGCTTGCTGTGGGTAGGCTGGTTTGGCTTCAACGGCGGCTCGGCCTTGCAGGCAAACTCGCGCGCCGTCATGGCCATTCTCGCCACGCATCTGGCGGCCTGCGCAGGTGCTGCGACATGGAGCGCGATCGAGTGGATCACGCGGCGCAAGCCATCGGTGCTTGGCATGATCTCGGGTGCCGTGGCCGGTCTCGGCACCATCACGCCGGCGTCGGGCTTCGTGGAGCCCTGGCATGGCATCGTGATCGGCGTCGTCGCGGGCGCTGTCTGTTACTGGGCCTGCACCAGTCTGAAGCGGCGTTTCAACTATGACGACACGCTCGACGTGTTCGGCATTCATGGCGTCGGTGGCCTGCTGGGAACCCTGCTCACCGGCGTTTTCGCCACCGCCGCGATTGGCGGGACGGCCGGACTGATCGAGGGCAATCCCCGGCAGTTGCTGATTCAGGCCTACGGCATCGCCGCGGTGTTCGTGTGGACCGGGGGCATGACGTTCATCCTGCTCAAGGCCGTGGACATGCTGGCGGGGCTTCGGGTCTCGCATGAGCACGAGGTCGAGGGTCTGGACATCACCCAGCACGGCGAAGCGCTGCAGTAAATTGCCTTAATCCAGCAGAAATCCATACTCAAACATCCTCGAAGCGGGATTTTGCCCGCCCGCTGGGCACGATTATGTCGATAGTCTGGTGTGCCTATGTTTTTGGCATCGCTGTTGATCTTTTAGGCGCGGCAAAATGGCCCACTCCGGCCGGGGCGCGCTCCAGCCCGAAAAGCCTCGCATTCATAATCTGTTAGGGATTTTGGCGGTTCTGGCACGGCATTTGATTCTACTGGGTCTGGCTGTGCCCGTGGAGTGATCTTTCTTCGCGCGGTGACCCTCAGTCGAGTCCGCCCGGTTTTGTATGGACCGGGCCCAAGCGGGGAAGAACCCATGAAAATTGTTATGGCCATCATCAAGCCATTCAAACTGGAAGAGGTCCGAGATGCCCTGACCGCCATCGGCGTTCACGGTCTCACGGTAACGGAAGTCAAGGGATATGGCCGCCAAAAGGGCCATACGGAAATTTACCGCGGCGCCGAATATGCCGTGAGCTTCCTGCCCAAGATCAAGATCGAGGTCGCTGTCGCCTCGAACCAAGTCGACAAGACCATCGAAGCGATCACCAGCGCCGCAAAGACCGGCCAGATCGGCGACGGCAAGATCTTCGTCATCAACCTCGACCATGCGGTTCGTATCCGCACGGGTGAGGCCGATGCCGCGGCGCTTTGATTTCGCGCACAACCTCATCTTTATCAGGAGTATAAGCAAATGACGTTCAAGCGTCCCACCAGCGCGGGATTGGCAGCTCTCGCAGTCGGCATGTTCGCCACGACGGCCGCCTACGCAGCGCCTACGATCAACAAAGGCGATAACGCCTGGGTCATGACATCGGCAATTCTCGTGCTGCTGATGACCATTCCCGGCCTTGCGCTGTTCTACGGCGGACTTGTCCGCTCCAAGAACATGCTCTCGGTGCTGGCGCAGGTTTTCTACTCGGTCTGCATCGTGACCATCATCTGGGCCGTGTATGGCTACAGCCTTGCCTTCACCGGCGGCTCCGACTTCATCGGCGGCTTCTCGAAAGCCTTCATGTCGGGCATCACTCTGGAATCGGCGGCGGCGACCTTTAGCGTCGATGTCAACATTTCCGAACTGGTGTATTTCTGCTTCCAGCTCACCTTCGCTGCAATCACGCCGGCGCTCATCGTCGGCGCTTTCGCAGAACGCACGAAGTTCGCAGCGGTGGCATTGTTCGTTCCTCTCTGGGTGACGCTCATCTACTTCCCGATGGCGCACATGGTTTGGTACTGGGCAGGTCCGGACCTGATCACCGACGCGGCCAAGGCTCTGGCTGCTGCGGCTGACGGCGCTGCGAAGACTGCTGCACAGGCGAAACTCGATGAAGTGTTGGCCGACGGCGGCTTCATCTTCAAGAAGGGCGCTCTCGACTTCGCAGGCGGCACCGTGGTGCACATCAACGCCGGTATCGCGGGCCTCGTTGGCGCGCTCATCATCGGCAAGCGCACCGGCTACGGCAAGGATCTGATGGCTCCGCACTCGCTGACCATGACCATGATCGGCGCGGCCCTGCTGTGGGTGGGCTGGTTCGGCTTCAACGCCGGATCGAACCTCGAAGCTTCGGGCGGCGCTGCGCTCGCCATGACCAACACGTTCGTTGCAACCGCCGCGGCGGCTCTGTCTTGGATGTTCGCGGAATGGATCATCAAGGGTCACCCCTCGCTGCTCGGCGCATTGTCCGGCGCAGTCGCGGGTCTCGTTGCGGTTACGCCAGCGGCCGGTTTCTCCGGTCCGATGGGCGCGATCGTGCTCGGCCTCGTCGTCGGCGTGGTCTGCCTGTTCTTCTGTACGGTTGTGAAGAACGCGCTTGGCTATGACGACTCGCTCGACGTGTTCGGCATCCACTGCATCGGCGGCATCGTCGGCGCCCTGGGCACCGGCATCCTCGTCAACCCCGCCCTCGGCGGCACCGGCGTGATGGACTACGTGGCGGGCAAGGTCGCTGACTATGACCTCGTGGCGCAGATGACATCCCAGGTCTGGGGCGTCGGCACCACGCTGCTGTGGTCGGGCATCGGCTCGGCGATCCTGTTCAAGGTCGTCGATGTGATCGTCGGCCTGCGCGCCAGCGTCGATCAGGAGCGTGAAGGTCTGGACGTCACCGACCACACCGAACGCGCCTACAACATGTAAGCCACGCGCCGCGACCCTTCGGGGTCGCGGCGATTTTCTCATGGGCATGATCTTTCGGAAAAGCGGAAACTGGTTTTCCGGATCATGCTTCGGAACAACGGTTAGGGCACAAACCCGGCAATGCCCTTTCCGTCGGAGGGCTCCAGCGCAAGCTGGAGCCCTTATTTTTTGAGTCATAACCGGCAGCAGAAACCCCTCCGCCCGGCGATGGTTAATCGCGTCTTAACCTCGCCGCACCTATGGTGATGTGATCCAATCCTGCGCGATCCTGCGGCCAATCCCCTGCGAGATCGACGGACCCTCACGTGCTGGCGTTCCAGAATGGCCATGACCGCTTCTTCCCGCACCGCCGCCAATGCCGGAGCCCAAAGCGGCACCCACGACCGCGCTGTTGGCAACGCCCAAGACGGCGAGCGCTCGCCATTTGCCCGGCTGACCGAGCTTCTCGCCCCCTATAAACCGGGTAAGCCATTGATAAATATGTCACTTGGCGAACCGCAGCATCCCGTACCCGGCTTCGTGGGTCAGGTCATCGCCAAACATGTCGCCGACTTCGGACGCTATCCGATTGCGCGGGGAATCGAACCATTCCGGCAGGCCGCCGCGGCCTGGGTGACGCGACGATTCGCGCTGCCTCGCGCCATCGATCCCGAGACGGAAATCCTGGTGCTGAACGGCAGCCGCGAAGGTCTGTTTTTTGCGGCCATCGCCGCCGCCCGTTACGTTGGTCCGCGCAAAGGGACGCCCGCGATCCTGATGCCCAATCCGTTTTACCCGGCCTACGCTGCCGGCGCGCGCGCGGCCGGATGCGAGGCGGTGTTCTTGCCGACCACGCGCGACAACGGATTTCTGCCCGATCTGGATTCACTCAGCGCCGAGACGCTCGATCGCACGGTCGCGTTCTATCTCGCCTCGCCTGCGAACCCACAGGGCTCGGTTCCCTCTCGTGCCTATTTCGACCGCGTGAAGCGGCTGGCCGACCGTCACGGCTTCATGGTGCTGAGCGACGAATGCTATTCAGAGATCTACACCGAGCAGGCTCCCGGCAGCATGCTTGCTTCCGCCGGATCGGAATATGCGAACGTGGTCGCGTTCCAGTCGCTCTCGAAGCGGTCGAACCTGCCCGGCATGCGCGTCGGCTTCATCGCCGGCGACCGGAATTTTCTCGCCCGCTTGCATGAGCTGCGCAATGTCGCGGCACCTCAGGTGCCGGTGCCGTTGCAGCACGTCGCCGTCGCGGCCTACAGCGACGAAGCCCATGTCGATGAGAACCGCAGGCTTTACAGAATCAAGTTCGATCTCGCCGACCAGATTCTCGGTAACCGCTTCGGCTACCGGCGACCGGCCGGCGGCTTTTGCATCTGGCTCGACGTCTCCGCGCATGGCGGCGACGAAGAAGCGACGGTGAAACTTTTCAGGGACGGCGGCGTGCGGGTGATACCGGGAAGCTATCTGGCGCGCCCGCAAGCCGATAGCAGCAATCCGGGCACCGGCTATATCCGCGTCGCCATGGTGCAGGACAGTGAAACAACGGCAGAGGCGCTGCATCGCATGGTTGACGTCTTGCAAATCCCTTCAAAATCGCGGGGCCAGTAGCACATGCCAGCGATCGAGCGCGTTATTCCCATCGTCGGCCAGATGTCGGACCCGCTGCGCGAAATGCTGGCGCGGCGTCTGCGCGAACTTGCGGGGCTCGGCATCATCGCGCTGTCCTGCGTGGTCGTAGCCGCGCTCATGACGTGGTCGGTGCAGGATCCAAGTCTGAGCCACGCCACCTCCGGCCCGATCCGCAACATCATGGGCCGGCCGGGCGCGATCGGGTCCGACCTGCTGATGCAGATTCTCGGCCTCGGCTCCATCATGCTGATCCTGCCGGTCGCGATCTGGGGATGGCGGCTGCTCACGCACCGTGATTTCGACCGCGAAGCGTTGCGGATCGCCTGCTGGATTCTCTGCGCGGTGATCGCGTCGGGATTCGCAAGCTGCTTCACACGCAGCGTTGCATGGCCATTGCCGACCGGGCTTGGCGGTGTAGTAGGCGACGCGCTGGTGCGGATTCCGGCGGTGGTGTTCGGACCGCCGGGCATCGTGTACCGGGTCGTTCTGGGCCTCATTCTGTTTGCAGCGACGATCGCCGCCTTTGTTTTTGCAAGCGGCGCGGGATCTCAGGAAAAAGTCGTCGAGACCAAGCGCCGGTCGATGGTCGATGATGACGGCGACTTTGCCGACGAAGACGAAAGCGACCGCAGTTCGATCTCGCTTGGATGGATCGCTCATGCCGCCATGAGCACCAAGGCGCGCGCGGTTCGTATCCTTTCATCGGCCTTCGCGATGCTGCTCGGACGCGGTGAATCGCAGCGCGCAAGATCTTTTGAGCGCATGGAGCCGGATCTCGGCAGCCGGCGTCAAAGCCCGTCATTGGTGCCACAGGCCGAAGACGATTTCGAAGAAGAGGACGAAGAAGAAGAGGAAGAGCCCGCAGCACGCGCGCCGCGCAAGCGCGCCGAACCCAAGACCCCGACCCGCAAGGGCGTATTCGTCCTGCCGCCGGTGTCGGTGCTTGCCGCGCCCAAGGCGTCGGATCGGCTGACGCTCAGCAAGGACGAACTGGAAAACAATTCGCGCGCGCTGGAAGGCGTGCTGCAGGACTTCGGCGTCCGCGGCGAGATTACCAACGCGCATCCCGGTCCGGTGGTCACGCTGTACGAACTCGAACCCGCACCGGGCATCAAGTCCTCGCGCGTGATCGGTCTCGCCGACGATATCGCGCGTTCGATGAGCGCGGTGTCCGCGCGTGTCGCCGTCGTCCCCGGCCGCAACGCCATCGGCATCGAATTGCCGAACCCGCATCGCGAGAAAGTTTACCTGCGCGAGCTTCTGGTGGCGAAGGAAGGCAATGAATCCTCCGCCAAGCTGCCGCTGTGTCTCGGCAAGACCATCGGCGGCGTCTCGGTGATCGTCGATCTCGCCCGCATGCCGCATCTGCTGATCGCCGGCACCACCGGCTCCGGCAAATCGGTGGCGATCAACACCATGATCCTCAGCCTCGTGTACCGGCTGCGCCCGGACCAGTGCCGCCTCATCATGGTCGATCCGAAGATGCTCGAACTCTCGGTCTATGACGGCATCCCGCATCTGCTGACGCCGGTGGTGACCGATCCGAAGAAGGCCGTGGTCGCGCTGAAGTGGGCGGTGCGCGAAATGGAGCAGCGCTACAAGAGCATGTCCAAGCTCGGCGTGCGCAACATCGACGGCTACAACGCGCGCATTGCCGAGGCGAAAGCCAAGGGCGAGGAGCTGACGCGGACGGTTCACACCGGCTTCAACAAGGAAAGCGGCAAGGCGATCTACGAGGAAGAACAGCTCAGCCTCGAGCCGCTGCCCTATATCGTCATCATCGTGGATGAGATGGCCGACCTGATGATGGTGGCTGGCAAGGATATCGAGGGCGCGGTGCAGCGTCTCGCACAGATGGCGCGCGCCGCAGGCCTGCACGTGATCCTCGCGACCCAGCGCCCGTCGGTGGACGTCATCACCGGCACCATCAAGGCGAACTTTCCGACCCGCATTTCCTTCCAGGTCACGTCGAAAATCGACAGCCGCACGATTTTGGGCGAGATGGGCGCGGAGCAACTGCTCGGCCAGGGCGACATGCTCTACATGGCCGGCGGCGGGCGCATCAGCCGCGTCCACGGGCCGTTTGTGTCGGATGAGGAAGTCGAAAAGATCGTCCGTCACCTGAAGGCGCAGGGCCAGCCGGAATACCTTGAAGCCGTGACGGCGGAAGAGGAAACCGAAGAGGACGGCGCGGTGTTCGATGCCACCGGCATGGGCGGCGGCGGCGAAGCCGATCTGTTCTCGCAGGCCGTTGCGATCGTCAAACGCGACCGCAAGGCGTCCACCAGCTACATCCAGCGCCGGCTTCAGATCGGCTACAACCGCGCCGCTACCTTGATGGAGCGGATGGAGCAGGAAGGCATCGTTGGACAGCCCAATCATGCCGGAAAACGCGAAATCCTCATTGCCGAGGAAGAAGACCGGTTTGGTTAGCGCCTATGTCATCGAAACTCGGCTGTTCGCAGCCGCGAAATCGCCATAGCTTGGGGCTAGCCCCGATCAAAGACATTTCCGGACAGGACGGACCTTTGAGAGATTCCCACCGCAATCAGCCGTTCCGCCCGCTCATCAATCGCCGGGCACGACATCTCACGCGCACCGCGACGACCGTAGCACTGGCGGCGGCCATGATGATGTCGTTTGCATTCGCGCAACAGGCCGTTCCTGTGCCGAAGCCGGCACCGAAGGCTCGCGCCGTTGACGGCCCGCGCGCCGCGCCGCCCATGCCGCTCCCGAGCGGCCCGACAGCTTCCACGCCCCCAAATCCCATCCTGCCAGATTTGCGCAAACTGTTCGGCGGCGGCTCGCCGACCTTCGATGCCAATCAGAAGGTTCTGGCTGGCAAGGTCAGCACGTATCTATCGACGCTGCAAAACGTCAGCGGAAATTTCGTTCAGGTGGGACCGGACGGTAACCGTACCACCGGCGATTTCTTCATTCAGAAACCAGGCAAGGTTCGCTTTGAATACGATGCCCCGAGCCCCATCGCCGTGGTGGCGGACGGCTCGAGCCTTGCGGTGCGCGATCGCAGGCTCGCGACCCAGGACATTTATCCGCTGTCGCAAACCCCACTCCGCTTCCTGTTGTCGGACCGCGTCGATCTGATGAACGACACCAACCTCATCGGTGTCGCCGCCGATGACATGTTTATTAGCGTCACGATCGAGGAAAAGCAGGCGCTGATCGGCACCAGCCGGCTGATGCTGATGATCGGCGCCAAGGACAACCAGCTCAAGCAATGGACGGTGACCGACCCGCAAGGATATGACACCACGGTTGCCGTTTATAATCTCGACACCACGAAGAAGCTCGATCCCGCCATGTTCAAGATCGACTTCACAAATTACCAGATTCCCAACAATTAGTTGGCACGGCGGCTGGAGCACTTCGGCAAAACCGGCTAACGGTTTTGCCCCTCCTCTCCTTGTCTGTCTCCATGCGCCTTACCCTGACCACCTGGAACATCAATTCGGTGCGCCTGCGCATCGACCTCGTCGCCAAATTCATCAAGGCGGCGCGGCCCGACGTGCTGTGCCTGCAGGAAACCAAGTGTCCCGACGACGCGTTTCCGGTCAAGCGTTTCAGGCAGCTCGGCTACGAGCACATCGCACTCAACGGACAGAAGGGCTATCACGGCGTCGCCATCGTCTCGAAACTGCCGTTCGACAGCAGCGACGTCCGCGCCTTCTGCGGCAAGATCGATTCGCGGCACATCTCGGTGTCGTTCGGAGCGAGCGCGCAGATGGCCGATCCGCTGGTGGTGCATAATTTCTACGTGCCCGCCGGAGGAGACATTCCGGACACAGCGCTCAATCCGAAATTCGAGCACAAGCTGTCATTCCTGGACGAAATGAGGGATTGCGCGCCACTGCATCCGAAATCCGGCGACCGCCACATTCTGGTCGGCGATCTCAACGTCGCGCCGCACGAGCACGATGTCTGGTCGCACAAGCAGCTTCTGAAAGTCGTCTCGCATACGCCGATCGAGTGCGAAAAGCTGATCGGGCTGAGGGATCACGGCGGCTGGATCGACATCGCGCGGCAGCGGATTCCCGAGCCGGAAAAAATCTACACGTGGTGGAGTTATCGCGCCGCGGACTGGAGCGCCGCCAACAAGGGGCGGCGGCTCGATCACATCTGGGTCTCGCCCGCGCTCGGCGATCGCGTCGTCGATTTCAGAATCACGAAGGATGCGCGCGGCTGGGAACGACCGTCGGATCATGTGCCGGTCACGGCGACGTTCGATATCTAGAGCACGATCCCGGCGCGGTCTGCTTCAGGATTTTAAGGTTGCCGAAACCCGCGCAATCGCGCCGGTTGCCGCATTGGAGCGCGCGGCCAGATCGTCGCGCAGGCGGCGTGCAGCTTCGGGATGACTTTCGAGAACCCGCTGGAACAGGCTGCGCGAAATACGCAGCACCGACGATTGCTCCAGCGCGGTGGCCGTCGCGGGCCGCGTCATGGCCACCATCAGCGCAAGCTCGCCGATCAATGCGTTCTGGCCCGCGACCGCTTCATTGCCATCACCGGATGCCACGCGAAACGCACCCTGCCTGACGATATAACCGGAGTCTGCCGCGTCGCCTTCTTCAAACAGCCGCTCGCCGAATCCGTATTCGCGCTGCTCCGCGCCGATCGCCAGCACCTGCAAAGCAGCAGCACCCAACAGGTTGAGTGTCGGGACACGCGCAAACAGGTCGATGTCGTCTTCAATGGCCATTGAGCGCCGTGTTAGTGGTCCGGTTCTGACATTCGCCTCCCACCTCTGCAGCCCTCTTTGCGAATGTCAGAACCAAGGGACCACTAGAATCAATAATTTCTAGTGTCCTGTCGAATCCGCCGTTCGCTTTGGAGTGTGCTGCAAAACGAAGCGAACGTCGGATCCGGGACACTAGAGCGTCGGTTGATTCGTCTCATGGCACCAGTTTATAGCCCCCGGACTCAGTCACAAGAATTTCAGGGTTCGCCGCGTCTTTCTCCACCTTTTGACGTAGCCGGTAGATATGCGTTTCCAGTGTATGCGTGGTCACGCCGGAGTTGTAGCCCCAGACCTCCTGCAACAGCGTCTCGCGCGAGACCGGCAACTGACCGGCGCGGTAGAGGAAGCGCAGGATTGCCGTCTCTTTTTCGGTGAGCCGGACTTTCTTGGCATTAGCGCCGGTCAGCATCTTGGACCCCGGGCGAAAACTGTAGGGACCGACCGAAAATACCGCGTCCTCGCTGGCTTCGTGCTGGCGAAGTTGCGCACGGATGCGTGCCAGCAGCACAGCGAAGCGAAAAGGCTTCGCGACATAGTCGTTTGCGCCGGATTCGAGGCCCAAAATCGTGTCCGAATCGGTGTCATGCCCGGTCAGCATGATGATCGGCGACTTGAAGCCGCCCTTGCGCAGGCTGCGAACCACCTCGCGGCCGTCGGTATCGGGCAGTCCGACATCCATCAGGACCAGGTCGGGAGAATTGCTCTTGGCTGCCAGCGCGCCCTTCGCGCCGGTATCAACAGCGGATGCCTCGAATTCCTCGTGAAGCGACAACTGCTCCACCAGGGCCTCGCGCAGATCGGTATCGTCATCCACGATGAGGATCTTGCGGGCGTTGGCCATTGCGTCCAATCCTTTGAAATTCGCTATGAGGTTAGAAAGTAAAAACCCGAGAGTGACTCGAACGGGCCTCGGCGAAATAGAGCATTTGCGGGCAAAAGCGCAAGCTGGAGTTGTACGCAGTTATGGGAAGTGAAGCTTTTCCAATGACTTATCGAACACCGTTGCGTGATCGGCCGCTGTCGGCGATCCGAATCAGTGCCGCCGCCGGCCATCCAAGCCGCGGCTGGCTGGTGGCCGGGGGGCACGTCCTACCGGTCGCTCTTGGACGCGGCGGAATCAAGGCAAACAAGTTCGAAGGGGATGGCGGGACGCCCCGCGGATCATTTCATCCGGTCAGGTTATGGTGGCGCGCGGGTCGCCACCCGCGTCCAAAGACCTTTTTGCCCGTCCGGCCGATCCAGCCGGCGGATGCCTGGTCGGAAGATCCCTCCGACAGACACTACAACCGAGCCGTGAAACGCGCGCAGAACGAAAGCGGCGACCGGCTGACGCGGGACGACCACCTGTATGATTTCATCGTCGAGATCGATCACAACACCAGGCCGCGAATCGCGCGCCGGGGCAGTGCTGTCTTCATTCACCTCGCGCGGGACGGTTACGCGCCAACCGCAGGATGCGTCGGAATGACGAAGACCGCGATGCTGCGGCTGCTGGCGCGAATCGGACCAGGTACAAAAATTGTTATCGGATGAACAGAAGCCTGGGTGCCGCTCTCCCCTCTTCCAAAACGGGAGAGCGGAAGGGCAATCAGCGATGACCGAAAATCGCCGACCCGACCCTGATATGCGTTGCGCCGAACTGAATAGCGATCGCGAAATCCGCGCTCATGCCCATCGACAGAAGTTTGAGACCGTTGCGCGCCGCGATCTTGGCGGTGAGGGCGAAGTGCGGCGCAGGCGCGTCGTCAACGGGCGGAATGCACATCAGCCCCGAAATGTGCAGGCCATGCGCGTCGCGGCAGCTTGAAATAAAGGCATCCGCGTCGGCTGGCGCTATTCCCGCTTTCTGATGCTCCTCGCCGGTGTTCAACTGGACGAACAGATCGGGACGCCGATCCTGTTTCGCGATTTCCTTGGCTAACGCTTCGCAAATGCTCGCGCGGTCAACGGAGTGGATTGCATCGAACAGTGCGACGGCGTCCTTCGCCTTGTTTGATTGCAACGGGCCGATCAGGTGCAGCACGACGCCGGAGTGTTTTGTCGTCAAGTCGGGCCATTTGGCTTTCGCTTCCTGCACGCGATTTTCGCCGAAGCTGCGCTGACCCGCGTGAATCACCGGCAAAATCGCTTCGCCGTCAAAGGTTTTGGACACCGCGATCAACGTCACGTCCGAGCGGTCGCGGCGCGCTTCCCGGCACGCGCGCGCAATGTCGATTTCCACCGCGGCAAGACCGTTTGGTGAATGAAGTGTTACCGGCAATGTGCTCTCAGTCGGCATGCGATCAAGCATTCTTTCAAAATTAGCGATCATTCCAATTTTAACGAAGTGGGGAAAGACTCTTTGAATCCTTATCCCGTAACCTCGACATGGGGGCAAGGATTATCATGTCGATCGCCAGCTTCGGCCGCAAGACGTCAAAACTCAAGGCGCTATTGGGGATTCGCGCGCGTCTGGTGCTGTTGGCGCTGATACTTGTGGTTCCCCTGATGCTGGATCGCGTGCGGCTATTGGAAAACACCCGCGCCGAACAGGCGGCGCAGGCCGCGAATGAGCTATCCGAACTCGCGCAGCACACCGCCGACGCCCAGCGCGAGATCATCTCGACCGTGCAGGCCGTTCTGAAATCCTCCGCCTATATTTACGCCGCCGCTTCGCAGGAAGGCCGCGGTTGCGCCATCATGCGCGCGAGCCTGCGTGTCGATCTGCCGTGGATCAGGAGCCTGTCTATCCTCGGCGGCGACGGAAAAATTCAATGCTCGACGACGCCGTCGATTGTCGGCCTCGATCTCAGCGACCGCGACTACTTCAAGCACGCACGCGAGTTTCATGAGTTCGTCGTGAGCGACTACATTTTCAGCCGCGCCGCCAATCTTCCGTCAATTATAGCCGCTTACCCGGTTTCGGCCGTTGGCGGCGGACAGGAAGCCGTCGTCATCGCGGCGGTTGATCTGAAATGGATGTCGCAGCTCATGAGCAATCGCGGCGAGCGTCCCGGCATTTCGGTGTTCCTGGTGGACAGCAAGGGCGTCATTCTCGCGGCGCGGTCCGACAGCGTGAACCTGATCGGTCAGCAGTTGAAGGATACATCGCTGCTTGAGGCCGTCGCGCACCGTGAAATCAATCTCGAGCGCGAATCCGGCTCGATCGTCTTTCAGTCCACCGACGGCCAGAGAAAGGCCGTCTCGTTCGCCCGCGTCACCGGAACACGCGCGCGGCTGATCGTCAGCACCGACGAACGCAAAATGCTGGGTGACGTCGATCGTGACATCATGACGGCATACCTGCAACTGGGCCTGGTCGGGCTCCTCACCTTGCTCGGCGCGTGGTTCGTCGGCGAGCGCCTGTTCATTCGGCCTGTCAGGGTGATGACCGATATGGCGCACCGATTCGGCGAAGGCGATCTTTCCGCGCGCGCGTCGAATACTTCATTGCCCCGCGAGTTCGTGCCGCTTGCAGAAGCCTTCAACACGATGGCGTCGCAGCTGTCCGAGCGTGAGCGCGAGATGATCGCGGCCAACGACCGGCTGACTGTGATCGCGTCCATCGACATGTTGTCCGGCCTGGCGAACCGCCGCGGCTTCCAGAGCCGCCTCGAGTTCGAATGGATGAAGGCGCTGCAAGCCGACGCCGGGCTCTCGGTGCTGATGATCGATGTCGATCACTTCAAGCTCTTCAACGACAATTACGGACACCCCGAAGGGGATGCCTGCCTCGGTCATGTCGGCGAGGCGCTTGCCGCGATCGCCAATAGCAGCGCCGGCTTCGCAGCCCGCTATGGCGGCGAGGAATTCTGCCTGCTGCTGCCGGGGCGCGACGCCGCACACGCGATGCAGATTGGCGAGATGGTTCGGGCCGCAGTGGAAAATCTCTCGATCCCGCACGCCACGAGCGCTTACAAGGTCGTCACTGTCAGCATCGGCGTCGCGACGATCACGCCGGCTGCGGCCCAGCCGCAGGACGACCTGATCGAGGCTGCGGACGCGGCGCTGTACGCCGCAAAACGCCGTGGCCGCAATGCCGTGGTCGAGCACGCGTTGATCCGGGCCGTCGGCCACCCGGTATCCCTCGCCAGCTAGCCGGTATTCCCGCTCCGCACTGCCGGTCCTCGCGCAACCCGTTGACCCGTCGCGGGCTTTTGTGGCTAGTCTGCCGCTCCAATTCCCTCCCTTTTTGGCAGACGACCGATCTGATGAGCACCGAACGCTACAATGCCCGCGAATCCGAGCCGCGCTGGCAACGCCTGTGGGACGAACAGGCGATTTTTGCGACCCGGAACGACGATCCGAGGCCGAAATACTACGTGCTTGAAATGTTCCCCTATCCGTCGGGGCGCATCCACATGGGCCACGTCCGCAATTACACCATGGGCGATGTGGTGGCGCGCACCATGCGCGCCAAGGGATTTAACGTGCTGCATCCCATGGGATGGGACGCCTTCGGCCTGCCGGCGGAGAACGCCGCCATCGAACGCAAGGTCGCCCCCAAGGCATGGACCTACGACAATATCAAAGCGATGAAGAAACAGCTCCAGACCATGGGGCTGTCGCTCGACTGGTCGCGCGAATTCGCGACCTGCGACCCCAGCTACTACAAACATCAGCAGAAGATGTTTCTCGACTTCATGAAGGCCGGACTTGCCGAGCGCGAAAAGCGCAAGATCAACTGGGATCCGGTCGATATGACCGTGCTCGCCAACGAGCAGGTGATCGACGGCCGCGGCTGGCGTTCCGGTGCTGTGGTCGAGCAGCGCGAGATGAACCAGTGGGTCTTCAAGATCACGAAGTACTCGCAGGAACTGCTCGACGCGCTGGACAAGCTCGATCGCTGGCCTGACAAGGTGCGGCTGATGCAGCGCAACTGGATCGGGCGCAGCGAGGGCTTGCTCGTTCGTTTCGCGCTCGATCATGCGACCGCGCCGAACGGCGAAAGCGAACTCAAGATTTTCACGACGCGACCCGACACGCTGTTCGGCGCCAGGTTCATGGCCATCGCGGCGGATCACCCGCTGGCGCAGGCGGCGGCGGCAAAAAACCCGAAGCTCGCCGAGTTCATCGCCGAGACGAAGCGTCAGGGCACCGCGCAGGAAATTATCGATACCGCCGAGAAGCAGGGCTTCGACACCGGCATCAAGGCCGTTCATCCGTTCGATCCGGACTGGAAGCTTCCTGTTTACGTCGCCAACTTTGTTCTGATGGAATACGGCACCGGCGCGATTTTCGGCTGCCCCGCGCATGACCAGCGCGACCTCGATTTCGTCAACAAGTACAATCTCGGTAACACGCCCGTGGTTTGTCCCGAGGGACAAGACCCTGTGAGTTTCACGATCACCGACGTCGCCTATGACGGCGACGGACGGATCATCAACTCGCGTTTCCTTGACGGCATGACCATCGAGCAGGCAAAGAAAGACGTCGCCAAGCGGCTGGAGTCCGCAACGCGCGGCAACATGCCGGTCGCAGAACGGCAAGTGAACTTCCGCCTGCGGGACTGGGGTATTTCGCGCCAGCGCTACTGGGGCTGCCCGATCCCTGTGATTCATTGCCCAAAGTGCGATGTGGTGCCGGTGCCCGACAAAGACTTGCCGGTTGTGCTGCCGGAGGACGTGACATTCGACAAGCCGGGCAACGCGCTCGACCATCATCCAACATGGAAGCACGTCACCTGTCCGCAATGCGGGGCTGCGGCCACGCGCGAAACCGACACGATGGACACGTTCGTGGATTCGTCGTGGTACTTCGCGCGCTTCACCGATCCGTGGAACGAGAACGCGCCGACCACGCCCGCCGTCGCCAACAAGATGATGCCGGTCGATCAATATATCGGCGGCGTCGAGCACGCGATCCTGCATCTGCTGTACTCGCGCTTCTTCACGCGCGCGATGAAGGCGACGGGACACATCGGCATGGACGAGCCGTTCGCCGGCATGTTCACGCAAGGCATGGTGGTTCACGAGACTTACAAAAAACAAGACGGCACTTTTGCCTCGCCAGCCGAGATCACCATCGCGACCGTCGGCGACAAGCGGCAAGCGACACTGCTCGGATCGGAGGAGCCGGTCGAGATCGGCTCCATCGAAAAGATGTCGAAATCGAAACGCAACACGGTCGATCCAGACGACATCATCGGCAGCTACGGCGCCGATACCGCCCGCTGGTTCATGCTGTCCGACTCGCCGCCCGACCGCGACGTGATCTGGAGCGAGGAAGGCGTGCAGGGCGCGAGCCGGTTCGTGCAGCGCATCTGGCGGCTGGTGAACGCGGCTGCATCGCATTTGCCGGCATCCGGAACGGCTGCCCCGAGCGATCACCCCGGTGCAAAGGCGCTGCGCATGATCGCGCATCGCACGCTCGCTGATGTGTCCAATGCCATCGAGCGGCTGCGCTTCAACACCGCGATTGCGAAACTCTATACATTCGTGGGCGCGCTGGCGGAGGTCGTTGACGACCCCGCGAAGCCGCTAGAGAAAGATCCAGCCTTCGCCGCCGCCGCCCGGGAAGCTTTTAGCATTCTGGTCCGGCTGATTTCACCCATGATGCCGCATCTGGCCGAGCAGTGCTGGCACGTCCTGGGAGAGCAGGGTCTGGTTTCAGAGGCACAGTGGCCGGAAATCGAGGCCGGTTTGCTGGTCGATGACACAATTACGCTCCCGGTGCAGGTTAATGGCAAGAAACGCGCGGATGTCACGGTGGCCCCAAATGCCTCAAATGCGGAAATTGAGGCTGCCGTTTTGGCGCTCGATGCGGTAAAATCGGCTTTGAACGGGAAATCCCCGCGCAAAATAATCGTCGTTCCGCAGAGGATCGTGAATGTCGTGGTTTGATACGCGCATCGCTGCCCGGCTCCTCGCCGTCGCGGCACTTGCGGCTCTGACGGCCGGGTGTTTTCAGCCGATGTATGCCGAGCGCAGCGCGTCCGGTGAACCGGCGCTGCGCGAAAAGCTTCAGGGTGTCGAAGTTCCGCCGTTGAACGTGCCGAACGGCTCGCGCGAAGCGCGGCTTGGCGTCGAAATCCGCAACGCGCTGATGTTCAGCATGTATGGCAGCGCCGTCGGCGGTCCGCCGACCCACCGCCTGCTGATGCGGATCAACACCACGCGGCTTTCGGTGATCCTCGATCCGAACACCGCGCGGCCCGACCTCGAGAACTACGGCATCGATGCGACGTATGAGTTGAAGGACAACGTGACGGACAAGACGGTCCTCACCGGAACGACATTCTCTCGCGTCTCCTACGATATTCCGGGACAGGCGCAGCGCTTCGCCCGCTCGCGCGCCTTGCGTGACGCCGAAGACCGCGCCTCCAAGGTGATCGCGGACAATATCAGCCAGCGTCTCGCGTCCTTCTTCATCGCCGGCACGTAATCGAACTTCAGAACCGGAACTCTCTTGGTTGCGCTTCGCGGGAAAGAGATCGACGCATTTCTTGCCCGGCCCGATCCGGCGCGTCCGATCATCCTGCTTTACGGCCCCGATGCGGGCCTCGTGCGCGAGCGCGCCGATGCCTTGATGGCCTCGGCTGTCGATGATCCGAACGATCCCTTTTCACTGGTGAAGATGGACGGCGACGAACTCGCCGCCGAGCCCTCGCGCCTTGTCGATGAGGCCATGACCGTTCCGCTGTTCGGCGGCCGCCGCGCCATCCGGATCCGAGCCGGCTCGCGCAGCTTTGCCAGCGGCGTCGATACCCTTGCCGAGATGCAGCTGAAGGATTGCCGCATCGTGATCGAGGCCGGCGAGTTGCGTCCCGAGGCGCCATTGCGAAAAGCCTGTGAGAAGGCGAAGTCCGCGGTCGCCATCGCCTGCTACGCCGATACCGAGCGCGATCTCGCGCGGCTGATCGACGACGAGTTGCGGCTCTCGAATTTGCGTATTGCGCAGGATGCCCGCGCCGCGCTGACATCGCTGCTCGGCGGAGATCGTCAGGCCTCGCGCAACGAAATCCGCAAGCTCGCGCTTTATGCGCACGGCCAGAAGGAAGTCACGCTCGATGATGTCGCGGCCATCGTGACCGATGCATCGGCGCTGGCGCTCGATCCCATCGTCGATAACGCGTTCGCCGGCCGCGCCGCCGATGTGGAGAAGGCATTCGCCAAGGCAATGGCGGCCGGTGTTTATCCGGGCATGATCGTCGCGGCGGCACAACGCCAGGCGGCGTTGCTGCACAAGACGCGGCTGTCAGTGGAAGAAGGCCGCAGTGAAGGCGATGCGCTGGACAGCGGGTTTCCCCGGCTGCATTTCTCGCGAAAGCCTTTGGTGGAGGCAGCACTCAGAAGCGCAAGCACCGAGCGGATGGTCCGGGTGATCGCGCAGCTCGCCGAAGCGGCGTTCGACATGCGCAAGCAGTCGGGGCTGGCAGAGGTGATCGCGCAACGCGCGCTGCTTGCGATTGCGGTTAACGCGCGACGGCGCGGCTGAATATCGATCTAGCGGCCTGCTTCAAGCCGGCGCAAAATCTCGTCGAGCTGATCAAGGTCGCTGTACTTGATCTGCACCGTACCACCCGGATTGCGGTGATCGACGCTCACTTTCAGGCCGAGCACATCGCTGACGCGCTTTTCCAGCGCAATCGTATCGGGGTCTTTGGCGGCCGTGCCGCCTCGCGCCTTCTGTGGCTTGCGCTGCGGCACGCCTTCATCATGCGCGAGCGCTTCGGTCTGACGCACGGTCAAGCCTTCCTCGACGATCCGCTTCGCAGCGGCAGCCGCGTCCGGCACGCCGATCAGCGCACGCGCGTGGCCCGCGGATAATTTTCCGTCGGCGATATAGGCTTGCACTTCGGTTGGAAGTTTCGTGAGGCGCATCATGTTGGCGACATGGCTGCGGCTCTTGCCGACGATCTTCGCAATGTCGTCCTGGCTGCGTTTGAATTCAGCGGCGAGCGCGTGATAGCCCTGCGCTTCTTCCATCGCATTCAGATCGGACCGCTGCACGTTCTCGATGATCGCAATCTCGAGCGCGTCGCTGTCGCTAACATCGACGGTGACGATGGGCACGTCATGAAGACCCGCGCGCTGCGATGCGCGCCAGCGGCGTTCGCCGGCGATGATCTCGAAACGATCCTGCGCGCCCTTTACGGGGCGCACCACGATCGGCTGAATGACACCGTGCTGCTTGATCGATGCCGACAGCTCGTTCAGTTCGTCGTCGGAAAACGTGCGGCGCGGATTGCGCGGATTGGCTTTCAGAAATTCG
Organism: Pseudomonadota bacterium; assembly: GCA_040386115.1. Classification (GTDB taxonomy): domain Bacteria; phylum Pseudomonadota; class Alphaproteobacteria; order Rhizobiales; family Xanthobacteraceae; genus Afipia. The sequence continues at coordinate 29,293 of JAZKGC010000032.1, read as the reverse complement.
ATCGGCACCCGGCGCTGCACGCGATTGGGACGATCGACGTGGGCGGCCTCTCCGCCGACATCGCCAATCAGACTTGCAAGACCGCGACCCAGTCGCGAACGCGCCTCGTCGGCCATCGCCGTCTCCCCTGCACTCAAACCACGCACTCCCGACATCGCTTCAACCTGATCGCAAACCTTGACTCGCAGACGCGAGAGCTAATGCGCGCGTAATTCACGCTCGCGCTGAATCACTTCGGTGGCAAGCTTGAGATAAGCTTCGCTGCCGACGCATTTGAGATCGTAAACCAGAACGGGCTTGCCGTAGGACGGCGCTTCGGAAATGCGCACGTTGCGCGGGATCATGGTGTCGTAAACTTTCTTGCCCATGAACTGCCGTACATCGGCGACGACCTGGTTTGACAGGTTGTTGCGCGAGTCGAACATGGTCAGCACGATGCCGTGAATCGTCAGCGTGGGATTCAGCGTCGAGCGCACCTGCTCCACGGTCTGCAGCAATTGCGAAAGGCCTTCGAGCGCAAAGAACTCGCATTGCAGCGGCACCAGAATCGCGTGCGACGCCGCCATGGCGTTGACAGTGATGAGATTCAGCGACGGCGGGCAATCCACCAGCACGTAGGTGTAATCGGTGTCCGGCGCGGCATCGACGTTCAGGTCGGCGATAGCGTCACGCAAACGAAAGGCGCGATCGCGGGTCGAACCGAGTTCAAGCTCGAGGCCCGAGAGATCCATGGTCGAGGATGCGATGTGCAGCCGGGGCACCGCGGTCGGGATGATCGCTTCACGCAGCTTGGCTTCGCCGATCAGCACGTCATAGGTCGAACAGTTGCGGTTGCGCCGGTCGATACCGAGGCCTGTCGAGGCGTTGCCCTGCGGATCGAGATCGACTATCAGCACCCGCTCGCCGATCGCAGCGAGCGCCGTGCCGAGATTGATCGCGGTCGTGGTCTTGCCGACGCCGCCCTTCTGGTTGGCCAGCGCAAGAATTCGCGGGCGGCCTGGCTCGGTTGCCGTAGGATCGCCCTCGCCCTGAAAAATTCCACCGATGCCGATCATGTGGCTATTGCCTTGTTTTCGCGGGGCTTTTTAGCGCCGCTCGATTTTGCTGATTTCGACGATCCAGCCTTGCGACCCTTGCGATCCTTGCGATCCTTGGCCACCAGTGCGGCTTGGATGCAAAAGAGGCTCAACAATCCAGTATTTAGTAGCTTCCGTCAATTCTGACTCTACATCTTGTCCCTTCAGAAACAATGCTGTCGCGCCTTGTTTCACGAGGGGCTCAGCGTAGCTCAGAAGTACATGTAGTGGAGCAACCGCACGCGCTGTGACGCAATCGACGGGTCCGGACAGGCTATCCACATAATCCCCGATGTCGGCGGGGAAAACTTTTCCGGCTCCGCCCGTCACCCTCAGCGCTTCGCGCAGGAATGCCGCCTTCTTGGCATTTCGCTCGACGAGATGGACGGCAGCACCCTCGAATTCCGCCATCGCACAGGCCAGCACGACGCCGGGGAAACCGCCGCCGCTGCCGAGATCGGCCCAGGTCCGTGCGTTGGGGGCCAGCGCCAAGAGCTGAAGCGAATCGGCAATATGCCGGGTCCAGACATGGGGAAGCTGGGACGCAGACAGTAAATTTGTTTTGGCCTGCCATTCGGCGAGAAGAGTGACGTAGCGATCCAGTCGGGATTCTGTTTCACGTGAAACAGGCGTTAGCGCCAAGGCGGCGGCCCGGTCAGTGGCGGAAATCGGAGATGGAGCAGCCGCCTTGGCCATGATCGCGCCTTCAGGCCGTCGCCGCGGACGGCCGGCGCGCCTCGCGGCGCAGATAGGCTGCCAGGATCGCCAGCGCGGCGGGTGTCATGGCCTCGATCCGGCCCGCCTGCCCGATGGTTCGAGGACGAAAGGTTTCGAGCTTATGGCGAGCTTCGTTTGAGAGCCCCGGCACCACACTATAATCAACGCCGGTCAAAACCAGCCCTTCATCCCGCCGAAAAGCATCCACATCGGCCGCCTGCCGCGACAGATAGACGTCGTATTTGGCATCGATCTCCAGATGGGTAGCTATGCCGGGATCGATGGCGTTGAGCTGGGGCCAGATCGCCGCCACACTGCTCCATTCGACGCCCGGATAAGCCAGCAATTCGAACGCAGTCCGTCGCTGGCCATCGCGATTCAGAGCCAGACCGTGTTTTCCGGCCTCGTTGGGTGTGATCGACAGCGATTTCGCCAATGCCTTTGCGGCATCCAGCGCCGCCATTTTTTTCACGTGAAAGGCCGCCCGCTCTGAGCCGACGCAGCCTAGTGCCATGCCTCTAGCGGTCAGGCGCTGATCGGCATTGTCAGCGCGCAGCGTCAGCCGGTATTCGGCTCGCGAGGTGAACATCCGGTACGGCTCGGTGATGCCGCGCGAAGTCAGATCGTCGATCATCACGCCGAGATACCCGTCAGCACGGTCGAACACGACCGGCTCGCTGCCACCGGCCAGCAAGGCCGCATTAAATCCCGCCACAAGCCCCTGCGCCGCAGCTTCTTCATAGCCGGTGGTGCCGTTGATTTGTCCGGCCAGGAAAAGCCCCGGCAGGCGTCTGGTCTGGAGGGTCGGATCGAGTTCCCGCGGATCGACATGGTCGTATTCGATGGCATAGCCCGGACGAACCATTTTGACCTGCTCGAGTCCCGGAATCGTGGCCAGAATTGCCTGCTGAACCTCTTCCGGCAGCGATGTCGAGATACCATTGGGATAGACCGTGGTGTCGTCGAGCCCTTCCGGCTCCAGAAAGATCTGATGGCCGTCCCGGTCGCCGAACCGGACGATTTTGTCCTCGATCGAGGGGCAATAGCGCGGCCCGGTGCTTGTGATCTGCCCCGAATACATTGGCGAACGGTGGACATTCGCCCGAATAATATTGTGGGTGGCACTCGTGGTGCGGGTAATCCCGCATTCGATCTGCCGGGTGCTGATCCGGTTGGTCAGCACCGAAAACGGCTCGATAGGGTCGTCGCCGGGCTGCATCTCGACTGCGGCCCAATCGATGGTCGAACCATCCAGCCGTGGCGGCGTTCCGGTCTTGAGGCGGCCGAGGGTAAAGCCCGCGCGCTCGAAGGATCTGGAAAGCCCCATGGCGGGAGCCTCGCCCGCCCGTCCGGCGGGCCAGCTGTTTTCGCCGAGGTGGATCAAACCCCGCAGAAACGTCCCGGTGGTAATGACCACTGCGCCAGAAGCGAATTCCCGGCCATCGCCGAGGCGAATCCCGCAGATTCGGCCCTCAGATAGCAAAAGCTCGTCGGCCTCGCCCTCGATCACTGAAAGATTGGGGGTTTCCCGGATCGCGGCCTGCATCGCCGCCGCATAAAGCTTTCGGTCGATCTGCGCCCTGGGGCCGCGCACCGCTGGCCCTTTGCGCCGGTTCAGAACCCGAAACTGGATGCCGCCCTGGTCGGCGACCCGGCCCATCAACCCGTCCAGTGCATCGACTTCGCGGACCAGATGCCCCTTGCCAAGCCCGCCGATGGCCGGATTGCACGACATCGCGCCGACAGTGGCGAACTGGTGGGTCACCAGCGCGGTTTTCGCACCCGCGCGCGCGGAAGCCGCCGCAGCTTCACAGCCGGCGTGGCCTCCCCCAATCACGATAACGTCGAATGTCGTTTGCATCGGCGCACTTCTATCGCTTTGAGGCAAAAGCTGAAAGACGGAAGTGCGGGAGGGAAAAGGATTGTTTCACGTGAAACACTGAATCAGGCGGCGGATGTTCCACATGAAACATTTCAACGGCCTCCAGATACCTTTTTACTTGCCAATACAGAAATCCCGGAAGATCACGTCCAGAATATCTTCCACATCGACCCTTCCGGTCAGTCGTCCCAATGAATGAATCGCAATTCGCAATTCTTCCGCGAGAAGCTCGTCGGCTTCCTCCGCCAACCGCCCTGCCCGCGCCAGCGCGTCTGTCGCATCTCGTAACAGGACGCGGTGGCGAACCCGGCTGACAAGTGCCATTTCGCCTGATCCGAAATAGTCTCGGGCGTAGGACACCAACGCCGCGATCAGGTCCGGGACGCCATCCCCGCGCGACGCTGAAATATCGAAGCGCGCGATCGCGGTGCTCTCACCTTTCGCGGCAACCAGATCGAGCTTGTTGCGGACGGTCCAGACCGGCGCATGATTCTCATCGTCATTGAACGTCGGCGCGACCTTGTCGTTCGCATCGACCAGCCACAGCACGAGATCGGATGTTCGCGCCCGCTCCCGCGCGCGGCGCACGCCTTCCTGCTCGACCGGATCTTCCGTGTCGCGAACGCCGGCGGTGTCGATCAGCGTCACAGGATAACCGTCGAGATCGAGGTGCACTTCGATGACGTCGCGCGTCGTGCCGGCGTGCGGCGACACGATCGCTGCTTCACGCCGCGCGAGACGATTGAGCAATGTGGATTTGCCGGCATTCGGCGGTCCTGCGATCGCGACCACAAGCCCTTCGCGCAGACGTTCACTTCGTGCCGATGCACCAAGGGTTTCTTCGATTTCGGATTTCAGCGCCGCAATCTTGCGCAAGGCCGGCGCAATCAATTCCGACGGCACGTCACCTTCGTCGGAAAAATCGATGCCGGCTTCAACCAGCGCCGACGCTTCGATGATTTGCTTGCGCCAGCTCTCGGCTTTTTCGCCGAGCAGGCCTTTGAGATGCCGCAACGCCTGACGGCGCTGGCGATCGGTGTCGGCATGAATGAGATCGTCGAGACCTTCGGCCTCGGTGAGATCGAGCTTGCCGTTCTCGAACGCGCGGCGCGTGAACTCTCCGGGCTCTGCTGGCCGCAAACCGTCGATGGAGCCTAGCGCGTCGAACATCGCAGCGATCACCGCGCGGCCGCCATGCACCTGAAATTCCGCGACGTCCTCTCCGGTGGCGCTGTGTGGCGCGGGAAACCAGAGCGCGACCGATTCGTCGATGGCGCTGCCGTCGAGGCCGCGCAACGTGGCAAGGTGAGCCAGGCGAGGAGGCGGGAGTTTTCCACAAAGCCGCTCGAGGGCGGTACGTGCCTGGGGTCCAGACACCCGGATGATGGCAATGGCCGACGGCGCACGGCCGGACGACAGGGCAAAGATGGTCTGCTCGGGAGAGTGCATGGCCTATTTGTCGGACAGGCGTTGCGCAGGCAATGGAAATTCGCGGAAGGGGTGTTCAACACCTATGATGCATCGCAATATGCTGCAATATGGGCCGCAGCATAACTTGGTGCGCTGCACAAACTACTCTCGGGCCGCGCAGATCAGGTCGGACAGCGACATTTGCTGCTGGCCGTTGTGGTCGAAATTCTCAGGTGCCAGCCAGCGCTCATAGGCACCCTTCAGCGCCGGCCACTCGCTGTCCATAACCGCGAACCAGGCCGTATCGCGGCTGTGACCCTTGACCACCATGTGATTGCGGAAAATTCCCTCGAAGCGAAACCCGAGACGCAGCGCCGTGCGGCGCGACGGCGTGTTGAAGGAATTGCACTTCCATTCGTAGCGCCGATAACCGAGATCCTCAAACACATGCCGCATCAATAAATACATCGCCTCGGTGGTTGCCGGCGTGCGCTTCAAAGAATCCGCGTAATGGATACTGCCGATCTCGATCACGCCATTGGCGGGATCGGGCCGCATGTAGGCGCACACGCCGGCGGCACGGCCGGTCTTGCGGTCGATGATGGCACTATAAAAGAAGTCCTTGCTGTCGGAGGCTTCAGTCAACCAGTTCAGAATTCCCGCGTCATCCTCGAACGGCCCGACAAAAAGATAAGTCCACGACGACTCGTTGGTCGTTCTGAATGCAGCGACGAGATCGCCGCCGTGACGCGCGGCATCGAGCGGTTCGATCCGGCATGTGCGGCCATCGATCGTAACAGGTTGCGGCGGCGCGCGACGCGTCCAGCCGGGCAGGGGTGCACCCAGCGTAAGACGAGAATCGGATGTCATGGAGCATCTCCCCGGATCGGCGGCTGCGCTCTTGTTGGCGCGAACTCACCGGACATCCTGACGCGATGTGCCTAAAAAGCAAATGCCCGGCTATTCGCCGGGCATTTGACAATAAACTGATCGCAGTTGTCGATCAGGTGTTCAAATAAACATACTAGGTATTCATCGATTCAAAGAACTCAGCGTTGTTCTTGGTGTTGCGGAGCTTGTCGAGCAGGAAGTCGATAGCGTCCATCGTTCCCATCGGGTTGAGAATCCGGCGCAGCACGTACATCTTCTTGAGCAGTTGCGGATCGGTGATGAGCTCTTCCTTGCGCGTGCCGGAGCGTGCGATGTCGATCGCAGGGAACGTGCGCTTGTCGGAGACCTTGCGGTCGAGAATAAGTTCTGAGTTGCCGGTGCCCTTGAACTCTTCGAAGATGACTTCGTCCATTCGGCTTCCGGTATCGACCAGTGCGGTCGCGATGATGGTAAGCGATCCGCCTTCCTCGATGTTACGCGCCGCACCGAAGAAACGCTTGGGACGCTGCAGCGCATTGGCATCGACGCCGCCGGTCAAAACCTTGCCGGAGCTTGGTACCACGGTGTTGTAGGCACGTCCGAGACGCGTGATCGAATCCAGCAGAATCACAACGTCGCGGCCGTGTTCGACCAGACGCTTGGCTTTCTCGATCACCATTTCGGCAACCTGGACGTGACGTACAGCAGGTTCATCGAAGGTCGATGAAACAACCTCGCCCTTCACGGAGCGCTGCATGTCGGTGACTTCTTCCGGACGCTCATCGATCAGAAGCACAATCAGATAGCATTCTGGATGATTGGCTGTGATGGAGTGCGCGATGTTCTGCATCAGCACGGTTTTACCGGTGCGTGGCGGAGCGACGATCAGTGCGCGCTGGCCTTTGCCGATCGGGGCGACGATATCGATGACTCGGGCCGACAGATCCTTGCGGGTCGGATCTTCCAGCTCGAGGCGAAAGCGCTCGTCGGGAAACAGCGGCGTCAGATTGTCGAAATTGACCTTGTGCTTGGACTTTTCCGGGTCTTCGAAATTCAGCGTGTTGACCTTCAGCAGCGCGAAATAGCGTTCGCCTTCCTTCGGGCTGCGAATGTGGCCTTCGATGGTGTCGCCGGTGCGAAGTCCGAAGCGGCGGATCTGCGACGGCGAGACATAGATGTCATCAGGTCCGGGCAGGTAATTGGCGTCCCATGAGCGCAAAAATCCAAAACCATCGGAGAGAACCTCGACGACGCCTTCGCCGATGATGTCGGTTTCCTGGATCGCAAGCTGCTTGAGAATGGCGAACATCAGCTCCTGCTTACGCATGGTGCTGGCATTTTCGACCCCAAGTTCTTCAGCGAACGAGACAAGCTCCGCCGGAGTTTTGGTTTTGAGGTCTTGTAGTTTCATTTCCCGCATTGGGATTGTCCTGTGGAGAATGTGAAGAAAAAGATGGGGGAGGGGAGCGAGAGGTTCAGCCTGCTGACGACATACGGACAACGAAACGATCGGAAGTCCGCAGGTCTCAAGTAAGGAAGTCTTGAGCGAGGAAGATGCCGGGAGGCTTCGAACCTGATGTGGCGGCCGGTCCAACAGTGAGACCGGGACTCAACCACATCCGCCTGCGTTCGGTGGGATAGCAAGAATATAGAAAATCGTCCGGCTCTGCGCAAGGAGGTCATTTCCGCATCAGACAGCAGGATGCCGTCTTAAAACGGTTTGACGATGACCAGAATGACGGTTGCGATCATCAGAACCGTCGGTACTTCATTGATAATACGATAGAATTTTTGACTTCTGGTGTTTGCGTCATTGGCGAAATCGCGCACCCGGCTCACGAAAAATCCGTGAACGCCCGACATCAGCAAAACCAGCGCAAATTTGGCGTGAAACCAGCCCGACAGATACCAGCCGCCCTGCCAGACCAGCCATAACCCAGCCAGCCAGGTCACGACCATCGCCGGATTGATGATGGCCTTGAGCAAGCGCCGTTCCATCACCTTGAACGTCTCGGATTGCTTCGAACCCGCCTCCGCGTCGCAATGATAAACGAACAATCTTGGCAGATAGAGCATGCCCGCCATCCATGCGATGACGGCGATGACATGCAGGGCTTTGATCCATTCGTACATCGTGTTTTCTTTTTTGCCCTTGCAAGCATCTTTGCTTCATCCAGCCCGATTTGCAGGATCCTGTCGCAGGAACGAATCCTCACTCCGGGTGTTGAGCAGCGTCGATAGATGACGTCAGACGAGAACTGTCCGCAAGCACGACTTGTCTATAGAATCCTTTTTAGATTCTTAGGTTTGAGTCAGTGTAGCGGTGATTAGTGACCGCGCATGATTGTCCCATGCTTATCCAGTTTCCATCCACATAGCGTTTAGTTATGCCCGCTGTTAGCCTGTCATCTGACAGCTGAAAAACACGGATTGTTTCAAGCGCTTGCCGGGCAATGACTGTTATTCTCCCGAGACAAATCCACACAACCCCGTTACCATCCCGGCGGGCTCCGGATTTCATCCCGAAATCGGGCCTGTGAATGAAACATCGAGTTATCCCGGGCGCGGCCGCTCGTCGCGTCATTTAGATCGAAATGCCCACAGGGATTCACACTGATCCACAGCGGGCGCGGCTGAGCGGGATCGGGAATCGATACGATATGGTGCCCACCTCCGGCAATTATTTTCATCTTCACATGATCTCCGATTCGACAGGTGAGACCCTCATCACGGTCGCGCGCGCCGTTGCCGCGCAGTATTCCAACGTGTCGCCTGTCGAGCATGTGTATCCGCTGATTCGCAGCCAGAAACAGCTTGATCGCGTGCTGACTGAAATCGAGGAAGCGCCCGGAATCGTTCTTTTCACACTGCTGGAAAAAGATCTGGTGGAGCGGCTCGAGGCCAAGTGCCAGGAAATCAACATTCCAAGCCTCTCGATCATCGGCCCCGTGATGCAGTTGTTTCAGGCCTATCTGGGCACCGAGACGTCGCATCGGGTAGGCGCACAGCACACGCTAAATGCCGAGTACTTCAAGCGCATCGACGCGCTGAACTACTCGATGATGCACGATGACGGCCAGCACGTCGAAGGGCTGGAGGACGCCGATATCGTTCTGGTTGGCGTGTCGCGCACCTCGAAGACGCCAACCTCGATCTATCTCGCCAACCGCGGCGTGCGCACCGCTAATGTCCCGCTGGTGCCGGGAATTCCGATTCCTCACCAGCTTGAAAAGCTGAAGAAGCCGCTTGTCGTCAGTCTTCATGCAACGCCCGAGCGCCTGATCCAGGTCCGGCAAAACCGCCTGCTCGGCATCGGCGCCAAAACTGGCGACGACGCTTACATCGACCGGCAGTCGGTTGCGGAAGAAGTCGCGTTCTCCCGCAAGCTCAGCACGAAATACGACTGGCCGCTGCTCGATGTTACCCGCCGGTCCATCGAGGAAACCGCAGCGGCGATAATGAAGCTCTATGCTGACCGTCAGCGCCAGAAGTCCTGATGGCAATGACGGTCTGGCGCGCGCAACATCCGCTGATCCTGGCATCGCAGAGCGCCGCGCGCCGCGCGCAGCTGGACAACGCCGGCATTGCCGTCGAGACGATTCCGGCCGATCTCGATGAACGCGCGATCCAGCAAAATTCCGGCCTGAAAAATCCCGGCGATATCGCCGGACTTCTCGCAGGCGAAAAGGCGCGCTATGTCTCGAGGAAACATCCGGGACGTTATGTAGTCGGCGCGGATCAAACCCTTGCACTTGGCGACCGGTTGTTCAGCAAGCCCGAGAATCGCGCTGCGGCTGCGCAGCAGATCGGTCTGCTCGCAGGGCGCTCGCACGAACTGCACAGCGCGGTCAGCGTGATGAAGGACGGCGCGCCGCTGTTCGCGCATGTCAGCGTGGCCCGCATGACCATGCGGCATCTGACCGCCGATGACATCGCGGCATATGTCGATGAAGCCGGCGATGCGGTCACAGCAAGTGTCGGCGCATACCAGCTTGAAGGGGCGGGCGTACATCTGTTCGCACGGATCGAGGGCGATCACTTTACAATTCTGGGATTGCCGCTATTGCCGTTGCTGGATTTCCTGCGCCGCGAGAAATTGCTGGCGATATAACGCAAAGAGATTGCCGATGTTGCTGCTGGGTTTGACGGGTTCGATCGGTATGGGGAAATCAACCACCGCGAAATTGTTCGAGGAGGCGGGGGTGCCGGTCTATGACGCCGATGCCACCGTCCATAAGGTTTATGAAGGCGAAGCGGTGCCGGCGGTCGAGGCGGCGTTTCCCGGCAGCACGGCCGGCGGCAAGGTGGACCGGCAAAAATTGTCAGCGATGGTCCTGAACAACGCCGAGGCGATGAAGCTGCTCGAGACAATCGTGCACCCGATGCTGCGCAGCCACCAGTTGAAGTTCCTCAGCGACGCCGAAAAATCCGGCGCGCCGGTGGCGGTGCTCGATGTGCCTCTGCTATACGAAACCGGCGGGGAGGCGCGCGTCGATGCGGTGGTGGTCGTGACCACGACGCCCGAGATTCAGCGTGAACGCATTCTGGCCAGGGACAACATGACGTCCGACAAGCTGGACGCCATTCTCGCGCGCCAGCTTCCCGACGCGGAAAAACGCAAACGCGCGGACTTTGTAGTGGATACGTCGCACGGTCTGGAGCCGGTGCGGCAGCGGATTCGTGAAATCCTCAGCGAAGTCGTTAAAATGCCAAAACAGCGAAGCTGATTCGCTCAACCCCGCCAGGACAGCGATGCGTGAAATTGTCCTCGATACCGAAACCACCGGCCTCGATCCCCTGCGCGGCGATCGGCTGGTCGAGATCGGCTGCGTCGAGATGGTCAATCGCATGGCGACCGGCCAGACCTTTCACGTCTATCTCAATCCCGAGCGCGACATGCCGCAGGAGGCATTTAACGTGCACGGTCTTTCGGCCGAGTTTTTGTCGGACAAGCCGTTGTTCACGGCTGTGGCCGATGATTTTCTGACCTTTATCGGCGACGCGCCGCTGGTCATTCACAATGCGTCATTCGACATCGGCTTCATCAACGCCGAGCTCGACAGGATCTCGCGTGCCGCGATCCCGCGCGACCGTCTCGTCGATACGCTGATGCTGGCGCGCCGCAAACATCCGGGCGTGTCGAACCGGCTGGACGACCTGTGTTCGCGCTATGCGATCGACAATTCCCGTCGCACCAAGCACGGCGCGCTGCTCGACGCGGAATTGCTGGCGGAAGTCTATATTGATCTGATCGGCGCACGGCAGTCGCAACTGATTCTGGCGGCCGAGACCAGCCGCTCGTTCGGTTCCGGACAATCCGATGCGCCGCGCCGGCAGCGAGAAGCGCCGCTTGAGCCGCGCGTCACTGAGGCGGATATCGCCGCGCACACGGCGTTCGTCGCAACGCTTGGCGGCACGCCGATCTGGGATGAATTCGCGAAAGAGCCCTAGACCCTGATCCCGAACGGGAAAGCCGTCAGCTCGGTTTGGCCTGTTCCGCCTGGCGCGCCATGTTCTCGCGATAAAGGCCGACAAAATCCACCGGATCGAGCATCAGCGGCGGGAAGCCGCCGCCGCGCACGGCTGACGCGACGATCTCGCGGGCAAAGGGAAACAGCAGGCGCGGGCATTCGATCATGATGAACGGGTGCATGCTTTCCTGCGGCACGTTCTGGATACGAAACACGCCGGCATAGACAAGCTCGAACCCGAACAGCAGCACGCTGTCGGCTTCGGCCTTGCCCTCGATCGAGAGCGAGACTTCGTAGTCGTTCTCGCCGACGCCATTCGCGGAAACATTGATCTGGATGTTGATTGCCGGCTGCTTGTCCTGGGGGGCCAGCGAATTCGGCGAGTTCGGGTTCTCGAACGAGAAATCCTTGATGTACTGTGCCAGCACATTGAACTGGGGCGGAGCCGTATTCTCGATAGGTGCGCCGTTGCCGTTGGCCATGATGGTATCTTTCCGAGAGCGTGGAAGCGGGATAGTTCCGGTTGGAACACCCCGGCAAGGAAACAGGGAGCGGACTTACCTGCTGAAAAGGGGCCTACTTTTGCCGGACGCGCCTCTAAATCGGCAGCGCGGCCTGTCGGGGCGAGTGGCTATCATAGCCTTGCCTCATTCGACAAGGACGATGGACGCCAATCTGCGCTCTTGAGGTTGGCCGCGACCGCCGGATCGGCTAGAATCACCCTGAATTATCGCAATAAATGCCGTTAACGCTATCTTGCGGGCATTTCTTGAAGCGCGGCATATGGCGGTGTTGGCTTGACCGGGTTTCGTGCCTACATGATATGGCTGGTTCCTGAGTGATCTCTCTCGCTCGCGAGAAGACCCTCACGGGCCCGCGGCACCCGATCAGAAAGTGAATGCGACGTGGATATTTATACGATCATTTTTCTGGCGCTTGCTGTCTTCATTTTTTTGCGGCTGCGCAATGTGCTGGGTCAACGCACTGGCGACGAGCGACCGCCGCTTGACCGGGCTGCACGCGATGTTCTGCGCGGCGCGCCGGACAATGTTGTCCCGATGCCGGGCACCGTGGTCGATCACGCGCCTTTGGCGCCGTCGGCCGAACCGACACCCGCGCCCGATCGCTGGAAGGGCATTGCGGAATCTGGCTCCGCGCTCGCGAACGGGCTGGACCAGATCGCGGCTGACGATCCCTCTTTCGACGCGCAGCATTTCCTCACCGGCGCGAAAAGCGCTTATGAGATGATCGTGCTGGCCTTCGCCAACGGCGAGCGCCGCGCGCTGAAGGATTTGCTGTCGCCGGAGGTCTATGAAGGCTTCGAGGCCGCGATCAAGGAGCGCGAGCAGCGCGGCGAAAAAGTTGAGACCCGCTTCGCATCCATCGACAAGGCCGAGATTGTCGGCGCGGAAACGCGCGATCGGGCCGCGCAGATCACCATCCGCTTCGTTTCCCAAATGATCTCGGTGACGCGCGACAAGGCTGGCACCGTCGTCGATGGCAACCCGGAAAAGCTCACCGATGTCACAGATGTCTGGACATTCGCACGTGACATCTCCTCGCGCGATCCGAACTGGAAGCTGGTTGGAACGGAAAGCGGCCAGTAAAGAAGACACGCCGCACGACGCGAGGGCGTACAGGATCGATGCATGGCTGCGCGCAGGCGCAGCGGGACTTGTCGCAGTCGCCGCGCTGACGGCAACGTATGCGCAGGCGAGAACGGCCCGTCCTCACCACTCCGAAGACCATCACAGCGCGCAGAAAAACGGTCCGGTTCTTTGGCCGCTTGAGATCCCCGACAGTCAATATGCTCCCTTGAACTGGAGCGACGTCGTCGGCTGGTCCGAAGATGATCCGCTGCCGGCCTTCAAGACGTTTCGCACCAGCTGCAAGCCGATTGCCGCGCAGACCAGGCCTCCGGTGGAAATCAAGGCAATCGGCACCTCGCTGCGCGATCCGTGCAAGGCGGCGCGAGCGGAGGATATTGCCGAGAGCGGGAAGGCCCGCGCGTTTTTCGAGCGGCATTTCATGCCGCTGCAAATCTCGCGCGTGGGTGAGGATGCGGGCTTTGTCACCGGCTACTACGAGCCCATCGTCGATGGCTCCCGCGTCCAGACCGACAACTTTACCGTGCCGGTGTATCGGCGGCCCTCGAACCTGTTCGTTCGCGGGTTCTCGCAGGCCAATGCAAGCATGCCCAACAAGGGACAGGTGTTTCGCAAGGTCGGCCGGCGCAAGCTTGTGCCCTATTATGATCGCGGCGAGATCGAGGACGGCGCGATTGCTGGTCGCGGACTGGAAGTGGTCTGGCTGAAAAGCCAGACGGATTTATTGTTCATCCAGATTCAGGGATCGGCCCGCATTCGGATCGACGACGGATCGACGGTGCGCATCAACTATGATGCGCATAATGGATATCCGTACACGCCGGTCGGCCGTGTGTTGATCGAGCGCAACATCGTGCCGAAAGACCAGATGTCGATGCAGCGGATTCGCGAATACATGGATCAAAGTCCGGATCACGCAAAGGAGTTGCGCCGGCAGAACAGATCATACGTCTTTTTCCGTGAAGTGTCGTTGTCCGCGACGGATGAGGCCGTCGGCGCGCAGGGAGTGCCGCTGACGGCGGGGCGGTCGATCGCGGTCGATCGATTTCTGCACGTTTACGGAACGCCGTTTTTCATCGAGGGCAATCTCCCGATTGAATCGGATGTATCGAACACGCCGTTCCGCCGACTGATGATAGCGCAGGACACAGGCTCCGCGATCATCGGACCCGCCCGCGCGGACATCTATTTTGGCGCGGGGGCGGATGCCGGCCGCGTCGCTGGCCGCCTGAAGAATCCGGCGCGCTTCGTGATGTTGTTGCCGCGAAGTCTCGATCCCGTCGCGCGCGGCAAGACGATGCTGCTGCCTGCGGAGCGGCCGTCCGCGACCATTGCAAAATTGTTTCCGCAGACGCTGCCGCCCAAGGAGACGGTGAACAAGGAAGCGCTGAAGGAACCCGCGAAGGACGCGTTAAAAACCGATGCACCTGCGAACAAGGATGCACCGGCTGCAGCAACTCAGGCACAAGTGCCGGTGGTGCAAGCTGTCCCGCTGCCGGAAGCCCGCCCCAAGGGTGCGCCTGAGGGGGCTGCGCCTGCGACAGCGAAGCCTGAAGCCCCGCGCCGTTCTCGTCACCATCGCCGATATCGTCACCGCCGATGAAACGTCCGCCGGTTCTCGATCCACCGCCAACGCCCCGGCGCAAGCGCGCGCTGAGCGGCGAAGAACTCGCGCTATGGGAGAGCGTGGCGAAGCAGGCCAAGCCGCTGCGCAGGAAGCCGCGCGCGGCAAAGGTTTCCCAGAAGGCTTCTCATGAGACGAAGCTTGAGCCCGCGGTCGTGGCGAAGCCTGCGATGCCACCGAAGTCGCAAGCGCCGGCGCGTAAAATCCCGAGTGCTCATCCCGCGCCGCCGCCGCTTGCGCCGCTGGGACGCCGCGAGCGCTCGCAATTATCGCGCGGGCGAAAGGACATCGACGGCCGGCTCGACCTGCACGGCTTGACGCAGACCCGCGCACATCGCGCGCTGCTGAATTTTCTGCACCATGCCCACGAAAGCGGCCTGACGTTCGTGCTTGTCATCACAGGAAAGGGCCGGACGGTGGGGCCGGACTCCGAGCGCGGCGTGCTGCGCCGCCAGGTGCCGCACTGGTTGAGCCTGCCGGAGTTTCGCAGCTTTGTGGTGGGCTTCGAGGAAGCGCATATCGGCCACGGCGGCGAGGGCGCGCTGTATGTGCGGGTGCGCCGGGCGCGGTGATCCTTCTTTCCCTCTCTCACAAGGGGAGACGGAGGGGTAAGCCGGGCGCGATCCGTGACGACAAGCTACAAAATAAACCGGCTCAGATCGGCGTTCTTCGCCAGATCCCCGACATGCTTTTTTACATACTCGGCGTCGATGCAAATGGTTTCGCCGTTGCGGTCGGGTGCCACGAATGAAATCTCGTCGAGCACGCGCTCCATCACCGTCTGCAGCCGCCGCGCGCCGATGTTCTCGATGGTCGAATTCACCGCTACCGCCACGTCTGCCAGTGCGTCGATGGCATCGTCACTAATGTCGAGCGTGACGCCTTCGGTCTGCATCAGCGCGACATACTGCTTGAGCAGCGAGGCTTCCGGCTCGGTCAGGATTCGGCGCATGTCGTCCCGCGTCAGCGCCTGCAACTCCACACGGATCGGCAGGCGGCCCTGCAATTCGGGCAGCAGGTCCGACGGCTTGGCGATATGAAACGCGCCTGACGCGATGAACAGGATGTGGTCTGTCTTCACCGCGCCGTGCTTGGTGGACACCGTGGTGCCTTCGATCAGCGGCAGCAGGTCGCGCTGCACGCCTTCGCGCGACACGTCGCCGCCGCTGCGTCCGTCGCGCACGCAGATCTTGTCGATTTCATCGAGGAAGACGATGCCGTTGTTTTCGACCGCCTGAATTGACTCCTGCGTCAGCTGATCGCTGTCGAGCAGCTTGTCGCTTTCCTCATTGACGAGAATCTCGTGGGAATCCACCACGCTAAGGCGTCGCGTCTTGGTGCGCCCGCCCATTTTTCCGAAGATGTCGCCGATGGAAATTGCACCCATCTGCGCGCCCGGCATGCCGGGAATCTCGAACATCGGCGAACCGCCCGACGATTGCGTCTCGATCTCGATCTCCTTGTCGTTCAACTCGCCTGTGCGCAATTTCCTGCGAAACGAATCGCGTGTCGCAGCACTCGAACTTGCACCCACCAAAGCGTCAAGCACGCGTTCTTCGGCGGCAAGTTGAGCCTTTGCTGCAACGTCTTTGCGCTTGCGCTCGCGGGTTTGCAAAATCGCCACCTCGACCAGATCGCGGATGATCTGCTCGACGTCGCGGCCGACATAGCCCACTTCGGTGAATTTCGTGGCTTCGACCTTGATGAAGGGCGCGCCGGCTAATCGCGCCAGCCGCCGCGCGATCTCGGTTTTGCCGACGCCAGTGGGTCCGATCATCAGAATGTTTTTTGGCAGCACCTCTTCGCGCAGTGAGCCAGTCAGTTGCAGCCGCCGCCAGCGGTTACGCAGCGCGATGGATACCGCGCGCTTGGCGTCGGTCTGGCCGACGATGAAGCGGTCGAGTTCGGAAACGATTTCGCGGGGAGAAAAATCTGTCATGGGGCTTTCGTTATTTCCCTCGTCCGAGGGGCCGTGCGGCGTTAGCCGCTCGTGAGCGCTTCGATGGTCACGTTGCGGTTGGTATAAACGCAGATGTCGGCGGCGATATCGAGAGAGCGCCGCACGATGGTCTCGGCATCCTTGTCGGAATCCACCAGCGCGCGGGCTGCGGCCAGCGCATAATTGCCGCCGGAGCCAATCGCCATCACGCCATGCTCGGGCTCCAGCACGTCGCCGGTGCCGGTCAGCACCAGGGAGACGTCCTTGTCGGCGACGATCATCATGGCCTCGAGGCGGCGCAGGTAGCGATCCGTGCGCCAGTCTTTCGCAAGCTCCACGGCGGCGCGGGTCAATTGGCCGGGATACTGCTCAAGCTTGCTCTCCAGCCGCTCGAACAGCGTGAATGCGTCGGCGGTGGCCCCTGCGAAGCCTCCGATGACGTCATAGCCTCCTTGGCCCTTGCCGAGCCTGCGGACCTTTTTGGCATTGGACTTGATGACGGTCTGGCCGATGGACACCTGCCCGTCGCCGCCGATCACCACCTTGCCGCCCTTGCGAACCGTGAGAATGGTCGTGCCGTGCCAGACCTCGGCCTGTGATGCTTGCATAAAAACCTCTTTCAGCCAGCCTGATCTAGGCATTGGCTCAGCCGGTTGCAATCGGGCAAGGGGCGGTAAGGGGTGCGGCAAATTCCGGTCACCATATCTGAAAACTCTGACGAATTTCGCTTCATCCCGCAGTAGCGAAGGTGTCACGCGCCTGTTAAAAGGGCGCTCTTTCCAGAGCGTTTTCGAACAAGCGAGCACTTTTCATGCGCACGGCCACCATCAAGCGCAAGACCAAGGAAACCGACATCCAGGTGTCAGTCAATCTGGACGGCACCGGCGTGTCGGACGTTGCGACCGGCATCGGTTTCTTCGATCACATGCTGGATCTGCTGGCGCGGCATTCGCGCATCGATATCACCGTGAAGGCTGACGGCGATCTCCATGTCGATCACCATCACACCACGGAAGATGTCGGCATCGCGCTCGGACAGGCCGTGAAGCAGGCGCTCGGCGACATGAAGGGCATCACGCGCTATGCGGGTGTTCACATGCCGATGGACGAGACTCTGTCGCGGGTCGTGATCGACATTTCCGGGCGGCCGGTGCTGGTGTTCAAGGTTGAGTTTCCGCGCCACAAGATCGGCGAGTTCGACACCGAACTGGTGCGCGAGTGGTTCAACGCCTTTGCGATCAACGCCGGCGTGACGCTGCATGTCGAAACGCTGTATGGCGAGAACAGCCACCACATCGCCGAATCCTGCTTCAAGGGGCTGGCTCGCACGCTGCGTGCAGCAGTCGCGATCGATCCGCGCGCCGCGGGCGAAGTGCCGTCCACAAAAGGTCAGCTCGGCGGCTGATTTTAGTCCAGCGCATGCCGGTCATGCGCTGCGATTCACTTTCGAGCAGGACACGGCGTCACGATCTGATGCGGGTCGGGTGCGAACAGGTTCGGGAGAACGGTCATGGCAGTTTATACGGTTCACGCGCCGGCGAGTTACGGCAGCGATGTGCGCACGACATCCGATCAGCTTGTGTTCATCCGGGACGGATTTTACTTTTGGGCGTTCGTTGCCGCCATTCTCTGGCTTCTCTGGCACCGGCTGTGGCTGGCGCTGCTGGGCTACATCGCGATTTCACTGGCTGCTGAAATCGGGCTGTGGTCGCTCGGCGCGGGGTCCGGCACGCGATTCGCCGTGATGGCGGCGATTGCCTTGCTGGTCGGTCTTGAGGCCGGCTCGCTGCGGCGCTGGAAGCTGTCAGGCAAGAAATGGCGTCAACTCGATATCGTGGTGGCCGACAATGAAGAAGCCGCCGAGCGGCGGTTCTTCGAGCGCCGGACCAGCACAGACTTGCGCGACAACGGCCGCAGGACTGGCGCTTCGCCGCCCCCGCTGCCGCGCGCATCGTTGTCGCAGCAGGACAGCGTGATCGGTCTGTTTCCCGAACCCGGAGCGTCGCGTTGAGCGTTGCCATCATCGATTACGGGTCCGGCAACCTGCACTCGGCAGCGAAGGCATTCGAGCGTGCATCGCGCAGCATGGAAAGCCCCGAGAAGATCATGGTGACGCGCGATCCCGAGGTTGTGTTCCGCGCGGATCGCATCGTACTGCCCGGCGTCGGCGCGTTCGCGGATTGCCGCAAGGGTCTCGATGCGCTGGACGGCATGGTCGAGGCCATGACTGAAGCCGTGCGCGACAAGGCCAGACCCTTTTTTGGCATCTGCGTCGGCATGCAGTTGATGGCCAGCCGCGGCAAGGAATACGTCACGACGCCGGGACTCGACTGGATCGCCGGGGACGTGGAAAAAATCACGCCGCGCGAGGACAATTTCAAGATTCCGCACATGGGCTGGAACACGCTCGATCTGGTGCGCGAACACCCTGTGCTGGAGCGGCTGCCGCTCGGCGACAAGGGCCGCCATGCTTACTTCGTGCACTCCTATCACCTCAACGCGACCAACGAGGCCGATATCGTCGCGCGCGCCGATTACGGAGGGCCGGTGACGGCGATTGTCGCCAGGGACACCGCCATCGGCACGCAGTTTCATCCCGAGAAGAGCCAGCGCTTTGGGCTGGCTCTGATCTCGAACTTTCTGAAGTGGAAGCCGTGATTCTTTTTCCCGCGATCGACCTCAAGAACGGCCAGTGTGTGCGCCTCGAGCAAGGCGACATGGCGCGCGCGACCGTGTTCAATCTCGACCCCGCGGCGCAGGCCAAGACCTTCGAGACGCAGGGATTCGAATATCTCCACGTCGTCGATCTCGACGGCGCGTTCGCCGGTAGGCCGATGAACGCGCAGGCGGTTGAGGCGATGCTGAAGGTCGTCGCCATGCCGGTGCAACTCGGCGGCGGCATTCGCGATCTGGCGACCATCGAAGCATGGCTGTCCAAGGGCATTGCGCGCGTCATTATCGGCACAGCCGCGGTTCGCGATCCGGCACTGGTGAAGGACGCCGCGAAGAAATTTCCCGGACGTGTTGCGGTGGGTCTCGATGCGCGCGACGGCAAGGTCGCGGTCGAGGGCTGGGCGGAAACGTCCACGGTGACCGCACTGGAAATTGCGCAGCGGTTCGAGGATGCAGGAGTGGCCGCGATTATCTTCACGGATATCGCGCGCGACGGCCTGCTCAAGGGTCTCAACCTCGACGCAACGATTGCGCTGGCCGAAGCTATTTCAATTCCGGTGATTGCGTCCGGCGGCTTCGCCTCCATCGACGACGTGAAAGCGTTGCTTGAGCCGCGCGCGAGCAAGCTGGGGGGCGCGATCTCCGGCCGCGCGTTGTACGATGGCCGGATCGATCCCGCCGAGGCGCTGGCGCTGATTCGTAACGCGCGCGCGGCAGCATAAAATGTTCAAGGTTCGTGTCATTCCCTGTCTCGACGTCAAGGACGGCCGTGTCGTCAAGGGCGTCAATTTCGTCGATCTGCGCGATGCAGGCGATCCGGTTGAGGCCGCGATTGCCTACGACGCTGCTGGTGCCGACGAGTTGTGTTTTCTCGATATCACCGCGACGCATGAGAATCGCGGCACTATCCTCGACGTGGTGCGCCGGACCGCTGAAGCCTGCTTCATGCCGCTCACCGTCGGCGGAGGCGTGCGCACCGTGGACGATATCCGAACGCTGCTGAATTACGGTGCCGATAAAGTATCGATCAATTCGGCGGCGGTCTCGCGCCGCGAGTTCGTCAAGGAAGCGGCGGAGAAGTTCGGCGACCAGTGTATCGTGTGTGCGATTGACGCCAAGACCGTCACGCGCGGCGGCTCGCAGCGCTGGGAAATCTTTACTCACGGCGGGCGAAACTCCACCGGCATCGACGCCATCGAATACGCGCAGGAAGTGGTGTCGCTGGGCGCGGGAGAAATCCTGCTGACGTCGATGGATCGCGACGGCACCCGCCAGGGTTTCGACATTCCGCTGACCCGCGCCATCGCGGACAGCGTGAAGGTGCCCGTTATCGCATCCGGCGGTGTCGGCAATCTCGATCATCTGGTGGCCGGCATTCGCGACGGTCACGCCACCGCGGTGCTTGCGGCGTCCATCTTCCATTTTGGCGAGTTCACAATCCGCGAGGCCAAGGACCATATGATGCGCGCCGGGCTGCCGATGCGGATCGATCCATGACACCGTCAGTATGCCAAATACCTAAACCCTGTCAGCACTTTGCCCTCCCTACCGGGGTACGGAAGTGATAGAAGGCGCTTGATGACCCGTTTTACGATCCAGGATCTGGCCGCCACTATCGACGTCCGCGCCGCGTCGGGAGGAGACGCGTCCTATACGCGCAAGCTGCTGGACAGGGGCACTGAATACTGCGCGAAGAAGCTCGGTGAAGAAGCCGTCGAGACCGTCATCGCCGCCGTCGAGAATAATCGCGATCATCTGATCGCGGAAAGCGCCGATCTGATCTTCCATCTGCTGGTGTTGCTCAAGTCGCGCGGGATCGGCCTTGCGGACGTCGAAGACGCGTTGGCGCAACGCACGCAAATGTCAGGACTTGAAGAAAAAGCTGCGCGCAAGCGCGATTAACGCAACTCGAGCAATCGCGGATAGTTTCGCGCAGCGCCGGCCAAGAGGGAATGGCTCATGGATGTGAGAGCCGACCAGATCCAGTACAATCCATACCGCATGTTCACGCGCGCGCAGTGGGCCGCATTGCGCGAAGACATGCCCATGACGCTGACCGCCGATGAAATCGCGCGGATGCATTCGATGCACGATCGCCTCGATATCGCGGAGGTCGAGGAAATTTATCTGCCGCTGTCGCGGTTGCTGTCGTTCTATGTCGCGGCCGCGCAGCGGCTGTTCGTGGCGCAGCGGCACTTCCTCGGCATCGAGGACCGCAAGATGCCCTACATCATCGGTGTAGCGGGCTCGGTCGCGGTTGGAAAATCCACCACGGCGCGCGTGCTTCAGGCGCTGCTGGCGCGCTGGTCGCCGCAGCCCAAGGTCGATCTCGTCACCACAGACGGTTTCCTGTTTCCGAACGAAATCCTCGAGCGCGAAAATCTGATGGAGCGAAAGGGCTTTCCGGAAAGCTACGATCTTCCGGCGCTGCTCGCCTTTCTGTCCGACATCAAGGCTGGACGGCGGCCGGTGCAGGCGCCGATCTACTCGCATCTGACCTACGACATCATTCCGAACGAATGGATCGAGATTGATCGTCCCGACATCCTGATCGTCGAGGGATTGAACGTGTTGCAGACAGGACGCCTGCCCAGCGACGGCAAGGCGATCCCCTTCGTGTCCGACTTCTTCGACTTCTCGGTCTATATCGATGCCGAAGAGCCGATTTTGCGCGACTGGTATGTCGAGCGCTTTCTCGCCTTGCGCAACACCGCGTTCAGCGATCCGCGGTCCTACTTCAATCGCTATGCGAAATTGTCCGACCAGGAGGCGACCGAGAAGGCGCTGTCGCTCTGGAACGGAATCAATCTCGTCAATCTCCAGGAAAACATCCTGCCGACGCGTCCACGCGCGACGCTGATCCTGAAGAAGGGTGGCGACCACATTATCGAGACGGTGTCGCTGCGGCGGCTTTGATAAAAGCTATGCCGCGTGGCGGGTCGCGTCAGCGCCGAAGTGATCGAGATAGCGCCCGCTGATGGCCGAGACCGGCATCACGATCAGAACGTCGGTGGTGCCGAACTGATGGTCGATGACCGCGCCATCGCCGACGAATGCGCCTACCCGCAGATAGCCTTTGATAAGCGGCGGCAGCATGCGCAGCGCGGCCTTGGTGTCGATATCGTCCTTGGCGATCCGGTTCATCTCCACGCGGCGCGAGGGGTGCGCGCCGGCGCACCAACCCTCAGGCGCGCGCGCGAAGTGATGCAGGAACGACAGCGGCAAGGCGAGGCGGTCGGGGTCGGTGCCCTCGAAACTGGCACAGCCGATCATCACGTCCAGATTGTGCCGGCGCACGTAGCTCCAGACGCCATGCCACAACAATTCGACGGTGCGCTTGGTACGATAGGGCGGCAGCACGCAGGAGCGGCCGAGCTCAAGGAACTTCAGGCCGCGCTGCCGCTCCATCAAACCGGAAATGTCGAACTCGTCGCCGGTGTAGAAGCCGCCGTGACGCTCAGCGACGTCCTGGCGCAACAGGCGATAGGTGCCCACGACCGGCTGCTTGCCGCTGATCGACGGCTTGGCGGCATGATCGATGACCATGAGGTGATCGCAGATCTTGTCGAAGGCGTCCTTGTCGCGTTGCGCGATCATGGTCGCAGCATCGGCGATGGCCGAACCGTCCTTGTAGAAAACCTTGTAACGCAATTTCTGCGCGCGCTTCACTTCGCCCTTGGTCTGTGCCAGGCGAACCTCAAGCGCGCCGATCCGGCCGAGTGTTGGCGTTGCCGGTGGAAAAGCATGCAGCGGGTTGACGATGTTCTCGCCGCGCAGTCCGGGCATCAGCCACGTTGCCGCCGCCGATGCGGCCAGCCGGGCATTCTCCGGCTTCAGCATTTGTATAAGGGCATGGTCGCGAAATGGGCGCAGCGGCTTTCGGGCCGCGTCGCGCTCAAAGGAACTGGAATCTGCACCGGGCTTCGTCCCAGCCGGTCCGTTGCCGCGCATGGTCTTCCTCGCAGCCGCCCGCAACGATTCGCGAGTGCGACTTTCGAGGCATGAATAAACATGATCGTGATACGGATTTATGACATCCGCAGCGAGCTTGCTCAGGCGGCAATGGTTCTGGATGCGGCGATGTTCGTCAGCGCGTCGGCGAGTTTCTCGCGATCGAGTGGCTTGACGAGAAAGCCGTCCATGCCGGCCTCGAAGCAAGCGTAACGATCGTCCACCAGTGTATTTGCCGTGAGCGCGAGGATGATCGTGCGCCGCGGGCTGCGGCCTGCCTCGCGCGCGCGAATGCGTCTGGTCGTCTCAATGCCGTCGAGCTTCGGCATCTGCACGTCCATCAGCACCACGTCGTAAGGTGTGCCCGCTGTGTCTGCCGCGAGCCAGGATTCCAGCGCTTCCTCGCCGTCAGTTGTGATGACGGCATGGTGCCCAAGGCGCTTCAGCAGCGAGCGGATCAGCAGCGCGTTGATCTCATTGTCCTCGGCAACCAGAACTGAAAGACCGGGGCTTAAAATGCCGGATGCTGAAACGTCGGGTGCGAGGGCAGCATCATTCGATGCGTCCGGAAGCGGAAATCCCGGAGCGAGCGGTGCGATCGGCGCTGCGAGACGCGCGGCAAGCGAAGCCGCCCGCAACGGCTTCACCAGATATCCGGTAAAGGCCGCCATCGTGGAGGCTTGCAGGTCGTGCCGCGCCGCCGGCGTAAACATCGCGATCCGGTGCACCGCTTGATGAAGCGCTGCCTCGCCAAGCTGGCGCATGTCGGCTTCGCCGGTCATGCGATCGACAAGGATGGCGTGCCACGCGCGCTCGGGCAGCAAGGCGCGTGCGATGGAAGGATCGGCGACCGTGCAGGTTTGCGCGCCCCACCGCTCAAGCCGCCGTGCGATCAACGATGCCTCGATAGTTTGCGGCGCGACCAGCATGATCGATTTGTCGGTCAGGTCAGGTGCTGCGAACGCCGGGATTGCGCCATCGCCGCGATCTGCGGCGGCAAGCGGGATTGAAAACTCGAAGGTTGCGCCGTCGCCTTCGGCGCTTTCAAGCGTTATTCGCCCGCCCATGCGCTTGACGATACGCTCGCTGATACTCAGCCCGAGTCCCGTGCCGCCATAGTTGCGCGCGGTGCGATCAGATGCCTGCTCGAACTCGCGGAAGATTCGTTGCTGGGCTTCCGGCGCGATCCCGATCCCGGTGTCGCGCACGAGGAAGCTGATTTCGCCGGGCCAGATTCCCGGCTCGACGATCAGTGCAACGCCGCCGGCCGGCGTGAACTTGATGGCGTTGCCCGCCAGATTAAGCAGCACCTGCCGCAGGCGGGCCGCATCGCCGGTCACTTCCGGCGGCAGCCGCTCATCGACATAGGTTGCGATCTCGAGTTTGCGCGCCTGCGCGCGCGGCGCGAGCAGCTCCGCGATATCCTCGATCAGCGCGGCCAGCGCAAAGGGCCGGTGCTCGAGGTCGATCTTGCCGGCTTCGATTTTCGAGAAATCCAGCAACTCCTCGATCAGCGCCAGCAGCGCGTCGCCGGATGTTTTCACGGCTTTCGCATATGTCGCCTGTTCGGGGGTCAACGGTGTGTCGAGCAGCAGGCCGCTCATGCCGATGATGCCGTTCAGCGGCGTGCGGATTTCGTGCGATGCCATCGCCAGAAACTTTGACTTTGCCCGGTTGGCGGAATTGGCAAGATCGCGGGCGTCGGACAGCGCGCGCTCGGTTTCCGCGCGATCCGTCACGTCCCGCCCGACGCATTGCAATTCGGCGGGCCGGTTGGCGTCGGTGCGCACCAGCCCCTCGCGCCACGCGATCCAGCGCGGACCCAACGCGCTTTCGATTCTCTGGTCATGGACGCGGGTGCCATTTGACTCGATGGCGGTGGCCCCCTGTTCCAGCACCGGCAGCGCGAAGCGCGTGCCGATCAGAACCTCGCGGGATTTTTGGGCAAGCTCGCAATAAGCATCGTTAGCTGACGTAATGAGGCCATCGCCGTCACGCAGCACAATGAGGTCGCTCTGGGATTCGAACAGGCTGCGCGCGCGCTCCTCGGCTTCCTTCAGTTCCCAGTTGCGATCCGTCAGCGCTTCGTTGTGCGCTTCGATCTTGTGCATCTTCTGCCGCAGCCAGCGCATCCGCATGCTGAGTGCCGCGAGCGCCACACAGGCCATCGTGAACAGGAAAGTTGCGCCGACCGCGAAAGCATGTGGATCGTAAGGCACCGCGCCGCTGCGGCTGCCGCTGATGAAACCATATGCTCCGCCAAGAGTGGCGGACAGGATCATGCCCCAGCGGACGATGCGGCTGATCCGCGGATACCTGCGGGCAAGACGGCTGAGTCGTAATCTGATGCGCAAGCCCCGCCCCATTCTTGTCTGCTCCGCCAGTGAATCGTCGGCCGATGACCGTGACGCGATCAAGCTGACAGGCCAGCGAAAGAATGTGTTGAGGATGTTTCGAACAGCTTGAGGCGCGGACGATCCGTCGGCGTCGATGCGAACGTGGTTGATAAAGCGTTAAAGGGCCGCTGTTCGCTGCGTGACGGTGCGGCGTCCGGCGCCGACCACGAGTGCTGCAGCATCGCGAGCGCTGAAGGATCGCGACTGGACGAAAATCCGGTAATCGGCGCCGCCGTCCTGCGACAGGTAGATCACCGGGCCTGATCGTGCAATGTGATCGGCGATGCCGACGAATGACAGGCTGCCGTTGACGGGGCAACCTTCGGCATCGGCGGTCTCGATATCGTCGATCACGGCGAAATCCGCGATGTCCGCGTTCTCAACGAGCTGCACGCGCACCGTTGCGGTGCGAGGATCGCTGGTGAAGCTGACGTGAACCTGGCTTTGCCAAGGCGTGGTTGCGATCTGCATCGATCGGCCGTCGAGGACGATGCAGGGTCTGGTGCCCGGGACAAGCTGGCCGCCGGCGATAACGCCGGCAAGCACCAGCGGGACTGCTGAAGCAAGAATCTTGACACGCGACATGGACGCACTCACAGGACTTATGGTTCCTGAAGCGTAAAGGAAGATCGTTACCAGAGCGTTGTTAGCCGAAAACCAAATCACGCCGCACGACTTCGCGGGTTTTTCGATTCAATAGGCGCTCAGAAGATCGACTTTGGCGTTCGCCAGGATCAGGCGCCGGGCCAGAAGCGCCGAAAGATTCCGCGCGATATTCAGGCTTACGGCTGGCGAGAGCGTCTCATAATCGATCAGCGCATCGAGCGGCACTTCGAGGCACTGCACCGGCGTATCGGCCCACACGTCGGCTGTGCGCCTGTGCTCGATCATCGCCATTTCGCCGAACTCAGTGCCCGGTCCGAGCGAGGCGAGACGGACGCCGCTCGGCAGCTTGACGCTGACCATGCCGCTTTGAATGAAGAAGATGGAATTCGCGGGCTCACCGGCGCCGACGATCCGGGTGCCGGGCTGATAATGACGCGGGGTCGATAGCACTGCCAAGGCCGCAATTTCCGATGGCGTCAGATTGGCCAGCAGCGCCTGCTCGCTGAGATGCGTCGCTTCGGTGTCTTCGGTAAATCCGCCATATCGATAAATCAGCTGATCTTCCGCCCATTCGATCGCGTCGTCCAGCATGCCGAACTGACGAAGCCGTTTCGCGTCTTCGGCGCAGGAATGAAGTACCTTCAAGACGTCCGAGCCGGTTTCCAGGCCGGCCAGGATCACGGTCACGCCGATGCTCTCCAGAATTGCGAGATTCTCTCCGAACAATCGCGCGCCGGCCACGGTCACGTCCGGCACGCGCCGGAAATCCAGAATAAGAAGCGGGGCGTTCGGCTTTTTTCCGGCGAGCAGCCGGGTGATGTAATCGATTGCCGCGAAGTTGAGCGCGCCGACCAGTTCGATGACGCGAATGTCGTCCTGCCGCTCCTCGAGAATTTGCTGCTCATGGGGTTGACGGCTGCGGCGGGAGGACACGCCGGAAATATCGTAGTCGGCGATGACGCAGGTTCGCACGTCAGCGCTGCGATTCATCATGTGCAAATCGAAGCGCGACGACAGGGCTTCGCAAACTTTCAGTCCGCGCACGCTGTTGCCGTGGCTATCGAGGTTCGGAGAGAAGGTGCCTAATCCGATCTGGGACGGCAATGCTGCGATAATGCCGCCGCCGACGCCGCTTTTCGCGGGAATGCCAACGCGATAGATCCATTCGCCGGCGTAATCGTACATTCCCGAGCTCGTCATCACGGACAGCACGCGCGCGACAACGTGCGGTTTGAGGACGTGGTCTCCGGTAACGGGATTGATCCCCCGGTTTGCCAGCGTGGCCGCCATGATCGCAAGATCGCGCGCCGTCACCAGCACGGCGCATTGGCGAAAGTAGGTGTCCAGCACCAGATCCACGTCGCGCTGAACCACCGAATGATTATGCAGCAGCCATGCGATCGCCCGGTTTCGATTCCCGGTTGCGCGCTCCGACTGGAAGACCGCCTCATCGACGGCGAGATCTCGCCCGGCGAAACGGCCGAGCATCGCGCGAATGCGCTCGAAAGCTCCCGCGCCTTCCACCTGATAGATCAGCCCGGAGCATGCAATCGCTCCCGCATTCACCATCGGATTGAAGGGTCTGTTGTCCGCGGTGAGCCGGATCGAATTGAAGGCTTCGCCGCTGGGTTCGACGCCGATGGCGGCCTCGACCCGTTCAGGTCCGAGCAGTTCGAGCGCCAAAGCGAAAACAAAGGCTTTTGAGACCGACTGGATCGTAAAAGGAACGGAGCTGTCGCCGACCTCATAGACATGCCCGTCGATGGTGGCGACGCTGACTCCGAAATGAGCGGGATTGGCCTGCGTCAGTTCGGGGATGTAATCGGCAAGCGCGCCCGAATGATCGGCAGAGAATTCCGCGTGGCAGCGCGTCAGAAACCGCTGCAGCGGTGGCTGAGTGCCATAACCTGTCTGCCTTGAGCGGTCAGTTTCATTGTCCGAACGAAATGGTATTGCGTCCACATTCTTTTCCTCAGTTTCCGTCATGCAAGCAATCCTTGTGCCGCTGATGCAATTCACATCGCACGCAGCAACGGGGATCGTGCAGCCAGAAGCCTCATGTATCGTGTTTCGGGGTCTTTGGCAGGGGCCGGAGCGAAGGTGACTGCCTATCGTCACGCCATTTCGACCAAATGCCGGCAGCGATGCCTGCTGACGCTATATTAGGCGGCGCGCCGCATATCTTCCGCCAGCACGCGGTATGACAGGGCTTCAGCGAGATGAAGACGCCCGATGGTCGCGGCGCCGTCGAGATCGGCGAGGGTTCGCGCCACGCGCAGGACGCGATGATAGCCCCGCGCCGACAGGCGCATGGTTTCGGCCGCGTCACGCAGCAGTTTCGTGCCCTGGGCATCGGGCTTGGCAATGTCTTCGAGGACCGCGGCGGGCGCTTCGGCATTGGTGCGGACATGAGGCAAACCCGCAGCGGAGTAGCGCGCCAGCTGAACTGCACGTGCCGCGGCGACGCGTACCGCGACTTCAACCGAGCCTTCGGCTGGCGGCGGCAGAATGAGATCGCTGGCGCTCACGGCGGGCACTTCGATGCGCAGATCGATGCGGTCCATCAGCGGACCCGAAATGCGTCCCTGATAATCGGCAGTGCAGCGATCGATCCGTCCGCGCTTGCAGGCATAGCCTGGCTCGAAGGCATGGCCGCAGCGGCAAGGGTTCATCGCCGCCACCAGCATGAAGCGCGCGGGATAGGTCACGCGATGGTTGGCGCGAGACACCGAGACCTCGCCGTTCTCCAGCGGCTGGCGCAGCGAGTCGAGTACCCGCGCGTCGAACTCCGGCAGCTCGTCGAGAAACAGAACGCCATGATGGGCGAGCGAAATCTCGCCGGGTTTTGCGCGCATGCCGCCGCCGGTCAGCGCCGCCATGCTGGCGGAGTGATGCGGTGCGCGGAACGGGCGGCGTGCGGTGAGCGCGCCGCCTTCTATCTCGCCTGCAACCGATGCGATCATGGAAATCTCAAGCAGCTCCGATGGCGACAGCGGCGGCAGGATCGAGGGCAGCCGCGCGGCGAGCATGGATTTGCCCGAGCCCGGCGAGCCGATCATCAATAAATGATG
>JAZKGC010000031.1:7417-13681 GCA_040386115.1 Pseudomonadota bacterium | reverse complement strand
ATTTCGACAGCACCGACGGGTCGCGCTGATATTCCGGCAGAGCCTCGAGGACGACGCGATACTGGTTGGCCTGACCGAAGATCGTCGAGACCTGACGCTGACTGAAAGCGTCATTCAGCGTGTCGTTGACCGACTGCACCGATACGCCAAGCTGGCCCGCGCGTTGCCGGTTGATATCGACCATCGCGCGCAGGCCGTTCTCCTGCCCGTCGGACGAGACGTCGCGGAACATCGGATCGCGCCGCATTTCCTGCACAAGCTTGTTGGACCACTCGACGACTTCCGGCGAACTGGTTCCGGTCAGCGTGTACTGATACTGCGACCGGCTCGACCGCGTGCTGATCTGGATGTCCTGCACCGCCTGAAAATAGACGGTCATTCCGGGGATTCCCGCCACCCGGCTTTTCAGCCGAGCCACGACATCGGAAATATCGACTGTCCGCTCGCCGCGCGGCCTCAGCGTCAGAACCAGACGCCCGACATTGGTGGTGGGATTGACCGCGCCCGCGCCGATCACCGACACCACGCCGGTGATTTCCGGATCGGCCTTGATGGCGTCGGCGACCTGCATCTGCCTTGTCTGCATGTCCGAGAACGAAATCTCCGGACCGGCTTCCGTGACCGCCGTGATCGATGCCGTGTCCTGCAACGGCAGGAAGCCTTTCGGCACGACGACATAGAGCGCAAGTGTTAAAGCGATGGTGAGGAACGTCACCACCAGCGTCGCAGGCTGATGCTTGAGAACCCACAGCAGGGAGCGGTGATAGGCCTCGACCATCTTGTCGATCCAGCCGCTGAGTGTGGCAAGACCGGGAACGGCAAACTCCTCGCCGTGCCGCTTGAGCAGACGCGAGCACATCATCGGTGTCAGCGTCAGCGACACAACGGCGGACGTCACCACGGCTATCGTCAGCGTCAGCGCAAACTCGCGAAACATGCGGCCGACAAGCCCCGACATGAACAGCAGCGGGATGAACACCGCGATCAGCGAGACCGTCAGCGAGATCACCGTGAAGCCGATCTCGCGCGCGCCGCGCAGCGACGCCTCCATCGCGCTCTCGCCGTTCTCCATGTGACGAACGATGTTCTCGATCATCACAATGGCATCATCGACCACGAAACCCGTGCCGATGGTGAGCGCCATCAAGGAGAGGTTGTCGAGGCTGAAGCCCGCGAAATACATCACCCCGAAGCTCGTAATCAGCGACAGCGGCAACGCCACGCCGGCGATCAGCGTGGCGCGCAGCGAGCGCAGGAAAATCAGAACAACGAGCGTGACCAGCCCGACGCTCAACATCAGCGTGAACTGCACGTCATGGACCGACGCGCGGATGGTGACGGTGCGGTCGCTGACGACGGTGAGATCCACGCCGGCCGGAACGGCTTTCTGGAGCTTTGGAATTTCCGCACGGATCTGGCGGACGACCTCGATGACATTGGCACCGGGTTGCCGCTGGATTTCGATGATGACCGCGGATGTGCCTTGATACCACGCGCCGGTCTTGTTGTTCTCAAGTCCATCGACGATCTGCGCGACGTCGCCGATGGTGACCGGCGAATTGTTGCGATACGCGATAATGATGGGCTTGTAGGCCTCGGCGACGGCGATCTGGTCGTTGGCCGCGATGGTGTAGGCCTGCTGCGCGCCGTCGAGCGATCCCTTGGGGCCGGAGACATTCGCGCCGGCAATGGCCGTGCGCAGATCTTCCATCGATATGCCGTAGGCGGCAAGCCGCGCCAGATCCGCTTGCACGCGCACGGCAGGCTTGAGCCCGCCCAGCACCGACACGCGGCCGACGCCGGAAATCTGCGCCAGCCGCTGCGCCATCATGGTGTCGGCGATGTCGCTCATCGCGCGTATCGACGTCGTCGCGGACGTCATCGCGAGCGTCAGAACGGGTGCATCGGCCGGATTGACCTTGGCGTAGGTCGGCGGGTAAGGCAGATTTCTCGGCAACACGCCGGCCGCCGCGTTGATGGCGGCCTGCACATCCTGCGTCGCGCCGTCGATATCGCGGTTGAGATCGAATTGCAGCGAGATCGTGCTGAGGCCGAACGAACTCGTCGATGTCATCGAGGTCAGCGACGGGATCTGCCCGAGTTGCCGCTCCAGCGGCGCGGTTATCAGCGAAGCCGCCACGTCCGGACTCGCGCCCGGCAGCTTTGTCGTGACCTCGACCGTCGGAAAATCGACCTGCGGCAACGCCGAGACCGGCAACGCCCAGTAGCCAAGCGCGCCGCCGATGAGAAGCGCGATCCCGAGCAGCGAGGTCGCGATCGGCCGGTGGATGAATGGTTCCGAGACGCTCATCGATGCGCGCTCACAGGTTCAACATTGTACGCGGGTCTCATTGTGGCGCTTTCGCGCCGCCGCCTGTCTGCGGCCCCCCTTGCGGCGCGGCACCTTCTGCCTTTTGACCGCCCTTGCGTTCGCCGCCGCCCTGCCGCTTGCGCGGAGCAATGTCCGGCGTCGGCGCCTGATAATCCCTGCTGATGGACACCCGCGCGCCCTCGGACAGATTTGCAAACCCGGTGGTGACGACGCGCTCATCGACGGTCACCCCGGTCGAAATGACGGCGTCACGCTCGTTTTGCTGGGTCACGGTGACCGTCCGTGCCGCCACGATATTGTCGTTGCCGATGACATAGACGAATGTGCCCGCCGGGCCGCGCTGGACCGACGCGGTCGGCACGATGATCGCCTTGTCGAGCGTTTGCACTTTCAGCCGCACGTTGACGAACTGTCCCGGCCAAAGCTGAAAATTGGCGTTCGGGAACTCGGCCTTGATCTTCACGGTGCCGGTGGTTTGATCGACCTGATTGTCCACGCCGGTCAGGCTGCCGGTATCCACGACGGTCTTTCCGTCATTGCCGAACACATCGACCGACAGCGCGCCTTTTGCAGACGCGGCGTTGACGCGCACGATCTGCTGCTGCGGCAGGCTGAACTGCACGGCGATGGGCTGCAACTGCGTGATGACGACGACGCCAGTGGCATCGGATGCGCGAATGATATTGCCCTGATCGACCTGGCGAAGTCCGGCGCGGCCGGACAGCGGCGCGACAACCTTGGTATAGCTCAAGGTGGCTTGTGCATTGTCGATCGCGGCCTGATCCGATTTCACCAGCGCTTCGAGCTGCGCAACGGTCGCGCGCTGGGTGTCGGCCTGCTGCGCGGAGCCGGCCTTTGAAGCCGCCAGCTGCTGGTAACGCGTCAGATCGAGTTTTGCATTGGCGAGCGTCGCTTCGTCCTGCGCCTTCTTGGCGAGCGCCTGATCGTATTGCGCCTGATAGATCGCGGGATCGATTTCGGCGAGCGCGTCGCCTGCCTTGACGTCCTGACCTTCCTTGAACTTGACCGACAGCAGCTTGCCATCGACCTGTGCCCGGACCGTCACGTTGTTCAGCGCGCGGACCGTGCCGACACCGTCGAGATAAACCGGAACGTCTTCGATCCGGGGCGTCGTGGCCAGCACCGGAATGGGCAGATCGGGCCGCACGCGGGCCGTTGTCTGGTTTTTCTGGAAATACGACCAGCCGATATAGCCAAGGCCGCCGATGATGAGGAGCCATACCGCGATTGAAACGGTTCGCCGCCGCGCGCCGGAGGCCACGCGCGCGACACCGTCGCTTGCGGCTTTGGCCTTCTCGTTCAGATCGGGCTTAAAGAGCATCGACCGGCCCTTCCGTCCTTGGCGGCCATCCGCCGCCCAATGCCTGATAGAGACTCACGACAGCCTGCAACCGGGCGAGTTGCACCTGCGCCAGCGAATCTTCAGCTTGGAATAACGTCAATTGGGTGTTTAGCACAGTCACGATATCCGCAGTTCCTGCCCGAAGCTGGCGTTCGGACAGTTCGAACGCCCGCCGGGACGCGGCGACGACGATCCGTTGCAGCCGCAACCGCTCGGTGGTCTGCTTGAGGGCTACGAGGGCCGTGTCCACATCGGCGAAAGCGGATACGACGGTTTTGCGATAGGTTTGCAGCAACTCGTCCTGCACCGCCTTTTGCAGATCGAAATTGGCCTGGATGCGTCCCGCGTCGAAAATCGGCTGGGTCAACCCGCCGGCGAGACTGTAGAAGGCCGATTGCGGGGTAAACAGCGCGGCCAGTGCCACGCTCTGATAGCCGCCCTGCCCGGTGAGCTGAATGCTCGGGAAAAATTGTGCCCGCGCGCTTCCGACATTCGCCGTTGCGGACGCAAGCTGATTTTCCTGACGCCGGATATCGGGGCGCTGCGTGAGCAACTCTGATGGCAGTCCGGGGGTCACGCGCGGGATCGTGAGAGCGCCCAAAGAACCGCCGGTCAGGCGCACCCGCTCGGGAGGCCGGGCAACCAGCGTCGCCAGAATGTTGGCGTTCTGGGCGAGCGTCTGCCGCAGCGGCGGCACCAGCGCTTTCTGATTGGCGAGCAGGCTTTCCTGTTGCGCGAGATCGAGATCGGAGCCGGTCCCGGCATCGACCCGCGCCTTGATCGCATCGTAGATGCGTTGGGCGGCGGCGATGTTGCTGGTCGCCGCCCTGATCCTGTCCTGCGCGGCGACCACCTGGAAGTAGGCATTGGCCACGCTCGCAAGCGTCGTCAGCGCCACCACGTCGCGGTCGAACCGGTTTGCATTCGCGGTTTCTTCCGCAGCCAGCAGCGCGTCGCGATTTTTGCTCCAGAAATCGATCTCGTAACTTGCGCTCAGCGACGTCGAATAGGTCGTGGTGTCGCCTCGGATCGCAGACACCACGGTTGTTGAGGTGTTCGACCGCGAGGATCGCGACCGCGTGACGGACGCGTCTCCGACCACGGTGGGCAGTAGTGCCGCACCGGCCTGCTGGGCCAGGGCATCCGCCTGACGGATCCGCGCCGTGGCGGCAGCGATATCCAGATTGACGGTCTGCGCTTCTTCCATCAGCACGGTCAGTTCCGGTGACCGAAATCCGCGCCACCAGTCCAGTGCCGGAGGCAGCGTATCGGCGGCACTCGTGGCGGACTTGTAGGCGGCGGGAATGTCGAGCGCCGGGTCCGGCGAATCCGCCTTGAGGATACAGCCGCCCGATGCCGCAGCTATCGCGAAAGCCACGCAAATCGCGGGCGATGGCCACGGCAGCATGTCACGCCTGAACTGGAAGCCGAACACAAACACAGGGGCGAATACTCTCCATGGACCAGAATCCCATTCTAGCTGGCTGTTCCGGCGGCGGACAGCGATGTTCGACGAAGTCCCTGTTATGAGAAGCGCCTGTCTTCTCCGGGTGTCACGTGACGAATCGATGATTTAGTCCCATGGATAAGGGGTTTTCTGCATTCCAGCGACTTGGCCTTCGTCGCGGGTTACCAAGATTTCATGCGCGAATCGCAGAGATACGGTGCCTGGAACCATTTCGCAAAACCGCGATACAGCCCCGAAACTTCGGCCCGTTCGGCGCGTATCTAGGGAACTGGGTGAAATGGGGCTTTGAATGCGCGTCGCAGTTATTGGAACGGGAATCGCCGGCAACGCCGCTGCGTGGGCTCTGTCGCAGCGATATCCTGTGACAATATACGATCGCGAGCTTCGCCCCGGCGGCCATAGCCACACAGTTACCGTCGATTACGACGGAACCCCGGTGTCCGTGGATACCGGGTTCATTGTTTACAACGAACTCAACTATCCGGATTTCACCGCCCTGCTGTCCCATCTCGGCGTCGAGACCGTCGAGAGCTGCATGAGTTTTGCGGTGACCGCGGATGGCGGCCGCTTCGAATGGAAGGGCGGCGGCGACAAATGGCTTGAAACAGCAACGGGGCTTTTCGCGCAACCCCGCAATCTGTTGTCACCCTCCTATCTCTGGATGCTCAAAGACATCCTCAAATTCAACGAGAGCAGCGTCGAAGACTATTCAGCGGGGCGGCTCAGGGGTCTCTCGCTTGGGCAGTATTTCAAGCTGCGCGGGTTCGCCCCGCGCTTGCTGTCCGACTATCTCGCTCCCATGGGAGCGGCGATCTGG
Organism: Pseudomonadota bacterium; assembly: GCA_040386115.1. Taxonomy (GTDB): domain Bacteria; phylum Pseudomonadota; class Alphaproteobacteria; order Rhizobiales; family Xanthobacteraceae; genus Afipia. Next base: position 7,701 of record JAZKGC010000031.1, on the reverse strand, counting down.
TCCGCGCCGGCCGACCGCATTCTCGATTTTCCGGCGGAGAATTTCGTCGCATTCTTCAGCAACCATCGGCTTCTGCAATACGACCGCCCGGTCTGGCGCTCCATCAAGGGCGGCAGTCAGGCCTATGTCGAGAAGCTGACGGCATCGTTCCGCGATCATATCCGGCTGGGTTGCGCGGTGACATCGATCGAGCGCACCGGGCACAGGGTGGTTGTGAACGACAGTCATGGGCACAGCGAGAGCTACGACCACGTCGTGATCGCCGCGCACAGCGATCAGGCGCT
>JAZKGC010000031.1:0-7317 GCA_040386115.1 Pseudomonadota bacterium | reverse complement strand
CCCGATCCGGCACTGACATTCGGCCGGTATCTGTGCGACCATCCGCAATACGACACCGCCGCGTTTGCCGCGCAGAAGCGCCTGAGCGATATTCAGGGACAACGGCACACCTGGTTTTGCGGAGCCTGGACCGGATACGGATTTCACGAGGACGGACTGCGATCCGGCCTCGCGGTCGCCGAAGCCTTGGGAGCGTCGATCCCGTGGCGAGGCAAGCAGACGGAATTCGCGCAAGCCGCGGAGTAGATCATGCAATCGCGTACAGAGATAAACACCCCAATGGCCGGCGACGCGGCGTCGCTTTACGTTGGCGACGTGATGCATGCCCGCCTGAAGCCGATAAATGGAAAATTTTCGGGCCATCGCTTCAGCTACAAGGTCATGAGCCTGCTGATCGACCTCGACCGGCTCGACGAGGCCAACCGGCTGTCGCGGCTGTTCGGCGTCAATCGCGCGGCACTCTACAGCTTCCATGAATCCGACCACGGCGATCGCGACGGCTCGTCGCTGCGAGCCTTTGTCCAGCGCGCCGCAGCCGCTCATGGCATCGATCTGACCGGCGGCCGCGTTCAGTTGCTGTGCTATCCGCGGCTGTTCGGCTACACGTTCAATCCGCTGTCGGTGTATTTCTGCAGCAGGGCCGACGGCGCGCTCGCAATGATGATCTACGAAGTGCGCAACACGTTCGGCGATATCCATTCCTATGCGCTTCCTGTGGCCGCCGGCGAGGCGACCCCGGCCGGAGTGCGGCAGGAGCAGAACAAGCTGTTTTACGTCTCGCCGTTTCTCGATATGGCGATGCGGTATCGATTTCGCGTCGTTCCACCGTGCGACAGCGTGAAATTGCGCATTCTGGAATCGGACAAGGACGGTCCAATTCTGTCGGCGGCGTTCAGCGGCAGGCGGCGGCCCCTCACCTCGTCCGCGCTGGCGCGCGCATTCGTTTCCCTGCCGCTGGTGACCTTCAAAATCATGGCGGCGATTCACTGGGAGGCCTTGCGTCTTTGGATTAAAGGCGCGAAACTTGTTGCAAGACCAATGGCCCGGGACAGTTCGGCGAACGAGCCGCCGGACAGCGCTAAATCTGGGCACAAAAGATTTGGACACAGAGCAATATCACATTGATGGAATTGCGCGATGTCTGACCCGATGATCCTGACGCCCACTAACGTCGAGGCGATCTTGCCTGACGTACCTCGACTGGTCCGTTTCGCATTCAAGTTCGTTTCCGAGCTTCGGCGCGGCACCCTCGACGTCACGCTGCCCGATGGCCGCACGGTGCGATGCGGGGGGCTCGAGCCCGGCCCCTCTGCTTACATGACGATCTACAATTACGACTTCGCCTGGCGGCTCGCCCGCGGCGGCGATATCGGGATTGCCGAAGCCTATCTGCGGCGGGAATGGGATACACCGGATCTTACGCAGTTCCTTTACATCTTCTGCGTCAATCACGACCTGATTCAGGCCATGCTCGGCGACAAGCCGGTAGCGCGTTTCGTGCAATCCGTTCGCCACTGGTTCAACCGCAACACCAAGCGGCAGGCGCGGCGCAACATCTATGCCCACTATGACATCGGCAACTCGTTCTATTCGGCGTGGCTCGATCCCAGCATGACCTATTCCTCGGCGCTGTTCGAGGACGGCACCAGCGATCTGACAGCCGCGCAGCACAACAAGTACAAGCGCCTCGCAGAAGCGATCAGCCTCCAACCGGGACAGACCGTTCTCGAGATCGGCTGCGGCTGGGGCGGCTTTGCGGAGTACGTCGCCAAGAACTACGACGCCAAGGTTGTCGGGCTGACCATCAGCACCGAACAGCGCGACTTCGCGCAAAAGCGGATGCAAGCGGCGGGCCTCAACGACAAGGTCGAGATCAGGTTTCAGGACTATCGCGACGAGCGCGGCCAGTACGACCGGATCGCCTCCATCGAGATGATCGAGGCCGTGGGCGAGCAGTTCTGGCCACAGTATTTCACCCAGCTTCGGGATCGCCTGGCACCCGGCGGTTTTGCCGGAATCCAGACCATCACCATTCAGGACCGCTTCTTCAACGCTTACCGCCGCGAAGTGGATTTCATCCAGCGCTACGTCTTCCCCGGCGGAATGTTGCCCTCGCCGCAGATCCTCAAATCACTCGGCGACAAGTTCGGCGTTCCTGTTATCCGCGAGCGCATCTTTGGAGAAGATTATGCCAAGACGCTCGTGAGCTGGCGGAATAATTTTCGCGCCGCATGGCCGAACCTGATGCCGATGGGTTTCGACGAGCGATTCCGCCGCCTCTGGGAATACTATCTGGCCTATTGCGAGGCCGGTTTCCTGTCGGGCAACATCGATGTCCGACAGGTCGTTTTCGCGAAATCGAACTAGCCGGACGGCCAATCTTTCATCCGACGAAACAGCGCGCGTGCCTCCCCTGCGGGCACCGCCCTTGTCGGAACGGCGGCGCGCAACTAGGTTGGCTGCCGAACTGTTGAGATTTCCCTTCAGCCTCCTGACACATCCGGTCCCATGCTCATTCGCAAAGACGTCGTTGACGCTATCGGCAATACACCGCTCATCAAGCTCAAGCGCGCGTCGGAGGCGACCGGATGCACCATTCTCGGCAAGGCCGAGTTCATGAATCCGGGACAATCGGTGAAGGATCGCGCTGGCAAGCAGATGATCCTCGAGGCGGAGAAGCGCGGCGAACTCCAGCCCGGCGGCCTTGTCGTTGAAAGCACCGCAGGCAACACCGGCATAGGCCTCGCCCTCGTCGCAGGCGCGCGCGGTTACCGCACCCTTATCGTGATCCCGGAAACGCAAAGCCAGGAGAAGAAGGACGTGCTGCGGCTGCTGGGCGCGGAACTGATCGAAGTGCCGGCGCTTCCCTTCAGCAATCCAAACAATTACCAGCACGTCGGCCGCCGTCTCGCAGATCAACTGCGCAAGACCGAGAAGAACGGCGTTATCTTCGCCGACCAGTGGAACAACCTGGATAACCGCAAGGCTCATTATGTTTCGACCGGCCCGGAAATCTGGGACCAGACCGACGGCAAGGTGGACGGCTTCATCTGCTCCATCGGCAGCGGCGGCACGCTCGCGGGAACCGCCAGTTTTTTGCGCGAGAAGAAAAAGGGCATCATGATCGGCGTTGCCGATCCGCGTGGCGCTGCGATGTATAACTTTTTCGATCACGGTGAGGTAAAGGCAAGCGAAGGCAGTTCGGTGACGGAAGGCATCGGCCTCGGCCGCATCACCCCGATCGTCGAGGACGCCAAGGTCGATAAGGCCTATCTCATTCCGGACGAGGAAGCCGTGCCGATCGTGTTCGACCTTCTTGAACACGAAGGAATTTGTGTCGGCGGTTCTTCGGGCATCAATGTCGCGGGCGCAATTCGTCTGGCGAAAGACCTTGGCCCCGGCCACACCATCGTGACCATCCTTTGCGACTATGGCACCCGGTATCAGTCGAAGCTGTTCAATCCGGAATTCCTGCGCTCGAAGAAACTGCCGGTGCCCGCGTGGCTGGAGCCGCGCAAGAGCACGTTCAGCATTCCGTTTGAGAAGGTGTAGAGGCCTGTTGTCCCGGGCGCGACGCAGCTTTCTTCACGCTGCTTCGCATCGCATCGCGCCCGGGACACGATGCATATTCCTCACCGCAGAATCTGGCTGAGAAACAGTTTTGTCCGCGCATGCTGCGGACTGGAGAAGAACTTCTCCGGCGTGTTGGCTTCGATGATCTGCCCCGCATCCATGAAGACCACCCGGTCGGCGACCTCCTTGGCGAATCCCATTTCGTGGGTGACCACAAGCATGGTCATTCCTTCTTTCGCCAGATCGACCATGGTGTCGAGTACCTCCTTGACCATTTCCGGATCGAGCGCGGAGGTCGGCTCGTCGAACAGCATGATCTTCGGATTCATCGTCAGCGCGCGCGCGATGGCGACGCGCTGCTGCTGTCCGCCTGAAATCTGGCCGGGATACTTGTCGGCCTTGTCCGGAATCCGGACGCGCTCGAGATACTTCATCGCCGCAGCCTCCGCTTCCTTCTTCGGAATGTTGCGGACCCAGATCGGCGCAAGCGTGCAGTTCTCCAGCACGGTCAAATGCGGAAACAGGTTGAAGCTCTGAAACACCATGCCGACCTCGCGGCGCACGTCATCGACCCGGCGCAGGTTCGGCCCAAGCTCGATGCCGTCAACGACGATGTGGCCTTCCTGGAATTCCTCCAGCGCATTGACGCACCGGATCAGCGTCGATTTGCCCGAACCGGACGGCCCGCAGACCACGATGCGCTCGCCGCGTCCGACCGTGAGATCGATGTCGCGCAACACATGGAAATCGCCGAACCACTTGTTGAGGCCGGAAATGCTGACAATCGGATCGGCGGTCATGATTTCATCTCAGACATTCTTGTGAGCATTCAGCCGGCGTTCCACGAACAGCGAATAGCGCGACATCCCGAAGCAGAACACGAAATAAATCATGCCCGTGAAAGCAAAGCCGGTGAACAGCGTCGTCGGTGCCGACCAGTTCGGATCGGCGAAGGACGCACGCAACTGCCCGAGCAGATCGAAAATCGCGACGATCAGCACCAGCGTGGTATCCTTGAACAACGCGATAAAACTGTTCACGAGGCCCGGAATGACATGGCGCAGCGCCTGCGGCATCACGATCAGGCCGGTGGTTTTCCAGTATGAAAGCCCGAGCGCGCTGGCGGCTTCCGGCTGGCCGCGCGGAACGGCCTGCAAGCCGCCGCGGATGACCTCGGCGTTATAGGCGCCAGCGAACAATGCAATGCCGATCAGCACCCGCACCAGACCATCGACCGTGAAATTTCCCGGCAGGAACAGCGGCAACATGTAAGTCGCGAAAAACAGCACCGTGATGAGCGGAACACCGCGCCAGAACTCGATGAACGCAATCGAGAACACGCGAATAAGCGGAATTGTCGAGCGGCGGCCAAGCGCCAGCGCCATGCCAACTGGCATCGACGCAACGATGCCGGTGACCGACACCACCAGCGTGACCAGCAGGCCGCCCCATTGCCGCGTATCGACAATCGGCAAGCCGCCCTGATCGAGCCGCATCAGCTTGATGACCAGCGCGATGCCGGCGAAGATGGCGATGCTGTGAAACAGCGCGCGCCATCCGTTGCGGAATCCGCCGGCGATGAAAAACATGAGTAGCGAGACGATGAGCGCGGTCGCGCCCACATCGGCCCATAGCGGCGAATGAAATCGGTCGAGGTAATCGCGCAGCCATTGTAGCGGCCAGACCAGCCATCCGAGCGCCTGACCGAACCATGTCAGCGCCAGTCCGACAGATACGAAGCGCTCGCCCGCATCCTGAAAACTCAGCGCCAGTCCGGACCCAAGATCGGCGATCCAGTGCACGGCAAAGCCGCGCAAGCCGCCGCCGCTCAGCAGGAAAAATCCAACGACCGGATAGGCAATGAAGAACAGCCCGGAGTTCAGCGCCTTTGCGGGCGCGCGCGGAATCAGCATCGGAAGCAGCAGCAAGGCGCCAAGCAGAAATGTCAGATTGACGCGCCATCGTTCAGCCTCGGGATAAAATCCGTAAACGAACTGATCGAACTTCGCCTGCACAAACGGCCAGCAGGCTCCCACCACCTGGCCCGGATAAGCTTCGAGACATGCCGTCCGGTCACTGCCGGTCCAGACAGCATCGATCAGCAGGAATTTCAGGGACGGAACGATCGTCAGCACGAGCAGCGCAGCGCTCGCAATCGTCAGCATGATATTGAGCGGCGAGTTGAAGAGACGCTGCCGCGCGAAGCCGACAAGCCCCGTGGTCTTGACCGGCGCATGGCGCGGCGCGACGATATCCTGACGCACGAACGGTGTTGCGGAGTGGGCCGTCATGCGGCGAGACTCCGGTTGAGACGCCAGCCGTAGAAACTCATGATGGCGCTCGTCACCAGCGACAGCAGCAGATAGACGCCCATCGTCAGCGCGATGATCTCGACCGCCTGCCCGGTCTGACTGAGCGCTGTTCCGGCGAACACAGAAAAGAGATCGGGATAGCCGATGGCGACCGCAAGCGACGAGTTCTTGGTGAGGTTGAGATACTGGTTGGTCAGCGGGGGCAGGATCACGCGCATCGCCTGAGGCATGACGATCAGCCGCAAGGTCTCGCCGCGCGCGAGACCGAGCGACGCGCCGGCTTCCATCTGTCCTTTGGGAACCGACTGAATTCCGGCGCGCACGATTTCGGCGATGAAGGCGGCGGTGTAGGTCGATAGCGCAATGGCCAGCGCTGCGAACTCCGGAAGGACGCGCGCTCCGCCTGCGAAATTAAAGCCCTTCAGTTCCGGAATATCGAGGACAACCGGCGCGCCGAAGACAGCGACGGCAAGCGCCGGCAATCCGATCAGCATGGCAACGGCATACGGCCATATCGCCAGCTTCTCGCCATGCCTGAACAGCCGGCGGCGTGCATAGGCGCGCATCAGCAGCGAAGCGACGATCCCTGTCGCAATCGCCACCACAAAGACACCGAACGAAGCCTGTGGCACGGGATTTGGAATGACGAGGCCGCGGTTGCTGAGGAACACGCTTCCGAAAAGCGAGATGCTCTGACGCGGATTGGGCAGCGTCGCCAGCACGGCCAGATACCAGAACAGGATTTGGAACAGCAGCGGCAGATTGCGGACCAATTCCACGTAGCCGCCAGCGATGCGTGCCAGAAGCCAGTTCGGCGACAATCGCCCCAGCGCGACCATGACGCCGATCACGGTCGCGATTACGATGCCGACAATCGACACCACCAGCGTGTTGAGCAAGCCCACCGTAAAAACGCGGGCGTAGGTGTCGCTTTCGGAATACGGGATCAGCGACTGGCTGACGGCAAAGCCCGCGGTGTTCGACATGAATCCGAAACCGGACGCGATGCGCTGCGCCTGAAGGTTCGAACGCGCATTGTCAACGATCTCGTATCCGATCCACAGGACGACGAAAACGAAAACGATCTGGACGAGAACCCCGCCCCATCCGGCCTGCCCGCCGAGCGCGCGGCGCAACCGCGAGATCAGTTGCAGCGGCGGCTTGCGCGATTCAACGGCCATCGCCGCGTCCGGCCGCGACGTCAGCGGATCGGAGGCGCGTATTGAATCCCGCCCTGATTCCAGAGCTTGTTAAGTCCCCGCGCAATTCCGAGTCTCGACCCCGCGCCGACGTTGCGATCGAACGACTCGCCGTAGTTGCCGACCGCCTTGATGATGCGCGTCACCCAGTCCTTGGGCAGCCCAAGCTGTTCGCCCAGGTTGCCGTCGGTGCCGAAGATGCGCTTCAACTCCGGCTTGCTGGACTTCGCCAT
>JAZKGC010000030.1:0-4279 GCA_040386115.1 Pseudomonadota bacterium | reverse complement strand
CCGCATGGGGGAATCAAAATCCCCTGCCTTACCACTTGGCGACGCCCCAATAGCGTTGAACGGTGCTTCGCAGGGGTGAGGGCAAAAGCCGACCCCTCGCTCGATGCGTTCATATGTGGAAGGTGCCGGACAATAGCTGTACCGATTCACCGTAGCAACGCAGGTCTATAGACCGTATCGGGCGATTTCAACAGTCTAACCCTGCGGTTAGGATCGGCCATGTGGCGAGCCGGGATATCCGTGCGCTGCCGGAAACGAGTTGAGAACCGCGTGGTTTCGTGGGAAAAATGCCCCAATCGGGCGGGGTAACGACCAGCCCTGTTCCAGACGATTCACCTCGAAAGACGCCGCTCGAAATGTGTCGTCGAAACCCCGCCCTGCCGCTGCCCCGATCCGGCCGGCCCACCTTTGAACAGCGAGTTCCCGGCCATGACATACCGCACGCCGATCAACGATATCCTCCTCTCCCTCAACCACGGCGCGGGCCTTTTGGCGGCCATCGAGGCGGGACATTATAATGGCTATGAAGCGGAGTTCTCGGCAGCGGTCATCGAAGAGGCCGGCAAATTTGCCGCCGACGTACTCGAGCCGCTGAACCACATCGGCGACCGCGAAGGCACCAAGCTCACAGACAAGGGCGTGATCACCGCGACGGGCTGGCCCGACGCTTACAAGCGCTGGTGCGATGGCGGCTGGAACGCGGTCTCGGCGCCGGAGCAATGGGGCGGTCAGGGACTGCCGCTCGCCATTCATTCCGCAGTCAACGAGATCTGGAGCGCATCCAACATGGCGTTCGGCCTCTGCCCGCTGCTGACGCTCAGCGCGATCGACGCGCTGGATGCGCACGGCAGCGAAGAGCTGAAGAAAATTTATCTCGCGAAGCTCATCTCCGGCGAATGGCCCGGCACCATGCAGCTCACCGAACCGCAGGCCGGCACCGATGTCGGCGCGCTGCGCACGCGCGCCGAGAAACAGCCCGACGGAACGTATCGCCTGTTCGGCACGAAAATCTTCATCACCTATGGCGACCATGACATGAGCGACAACATCGTTCATTTCATCCTGGCCCGCCTGCCCGGCTCGCCTCCGGGCTCCAAAGGCATCACGCTGTTTCTCGCGCCGAAGTTTCTCGTCAATGCGGACGGCTCGCTCGGCGCGCGCAACGATATTTACGCCAGCGGCATCGAGCACAAGCTCGGCATTCATGCCTCACCGACATGCACGATGACGATGGGCGACAAGGGCGGAGCGATTGCTTATCTCATCGGCGCGGAAAATGGCGGCATGGCAGCGATGTTCACCATGATGAATCAGGCGCGGCTTGGCGTCGGCCTTCAGGGTGTCGGCATCGCCGATCGTGCCTATCAGCGCGCGCTGGCCTATGCGCAGGACCGCAAGCAGGGCAAGGCACCCGGCAAGAAAAGCGATGGCTCCGATCCGATCATCATGTATCCCGACGTGAAGCGTAACCTGATGACGATGCGCGGCATGACCGCCGCCGCCCGCACTATTTGCTATGCGACGGCCGTGGCCATCGACGTGTCGCATCGCGCCACCGACCCCAAGGTCCGCGCCAAAGCGGCCGCACGCGGCGCATTGCTGACGCCCATGGCCAAGGCCTTCTCGTCGGACATCGGCAACGAAGTCGCCGGCATCGGCGTGCAGATTCACGGCGGCATGGGCTTCATGGAAGAAACCGGCGCGGCCCAGTATGTTCGCGATTCGCGCATTCTCACCATTTATGAAGGCACCAACGGCGTGCAGTCGAACGATCTGGTGATGCGCAAGCTCGCGATGTCCGGCGGCGAGGCAGTCTGGGATCTGCTAGCAGAGCTTTCCACCATCGTCGCGAAAGTCGAAGCCTCGAACGACCCTGCGTTCGGCACCACCGGCGCAAAACTGCGCGACGCGGTGGCGTCAGTCGAGCGCACCAGCAAGTGGCTGCTGGAAAAGATTGCGACCTCGCCGACTGAAGCGCTTGCCGGCGCGACGCAGTATCTGCGGATGTTCTCCACCACGCTCGGCGGCTGCATGCTGGCCAATGAAGCGCTGGCCGCGCGCAACGACGACAGCATCCAGGGCGACGCGCAGCGCTACGTCACGCTGGCCAGATTTTTCGCGGAAAACGTCACCGTCCACGCCGGCGGACTGGAGCGAGCGGTAATCGACAGCGCCGACGCGGTCAACGGCGCGGATGTCGTACTGGTGGCGTAGTCACAGAGCGTATTGGCCGGGCATAGCCGTTCGAGGAACGGCGTCGCTTCCGCCCGCCTATGCCCCGGCCACCCATCTGATTTTCAAGAATTTCTTGAAAAATGGATCACCGAGTCAAGCCCGGTGATGACACGTCGTTGTGTATCGAACGTCAGGTGAAAGCCGCTTCAGCCCAGCGGCTTCAGTCCAGCCTCGATCTCCTTGCGGCGATGTTCGAGAAACGGCGGCAGCGCCAGCTTCTCGCCGAGCGTCTCCATCGCCTCGTCGGTGGCAAAGCCCGGCCCATCGGTCGCGATCTCGAACAGGATACCGTTGGGCTCGCGGAAATACAGACTCCGGAAATAAAAGCGGTCGATCTCGCCGCTCGAGTGAATACCGGCCTCCGACAGGCGTTGCGTCCACGCGTGATACTGCTCTTCATTCGGCGTGCGGAATGCGACGTGATGAACGCCGCCAGCGCCCTGGCGCGCGGCGGGCAAATCCTTCTGCTCAAGGACGTGCAGTTCTGCCGCAGGGCCGCCCTCGCCCATCGCATAAACATTGATGCGATGCTCGCCATCGGGCGACGCATAGTCGCGGACGCGCTTCATGTTCATGACCTCGACGAGCACGCGTTCGGTGCGCGCCAGGTCCGGCACGTTCAGCACGATCGGTCCAAGTCCGCGAATTTGATGCTCCGCCGGCACCGGACTTTTCTCCCACGGATGCGCCTCGCCGCGCCCGCCGTCATCGACCAGCACCAGCCGCTGGCCCTCCGGGTCTTCGAAGGGCAACGTCAGACGGCCATCAACCTCGGTCACCTTGCCGGTGTGTGCGCCAAGCTTGAGCAGCCGGTCCTGCCAGAACCCCAGCGTTTTCTCGCCGTTGACGCGCAACCCGGTGCGCGACACGCTGCGGGTGCCGCGATGTTCCCGCGCCGCCGGCCAGTCGAAGAAGGTGAGGTCGGTGCCCGGATTGGCCTTCCCGTCCGCGTAGAATAGGTGATATGCGCTGACATCGTCCTGATTGACGGTCTTCTTGACCAGCCGCATACCCAGTACGCCGGTATAAAAGGCCAGATTGCCCTTTGCATTGGCAGAAACCGCAGTCAGATGATGAATACCGGTGAGTTGCATGGCTATGCCTCCTCTGGCTGCAAACAGAATTGAATTGGCCCATTCTGCCATTCTGGCCGAAGATGTAAGATGACTCTTCAGACCGCGCCAGAGAACAAATCTCACACGCTTTTCAAGGATTGACCATGACCGACCATGTGATTGTGACCGACGAAGATGCCACGCGCGTCATCACGATGCGTCGGCCGGACAAGAAAAACGCGCTGACGCAGGGAATGTATTTCGCGATGGCGGACGCAATCACATCCGCGCAAACCGATGACGGCATTCGCAGCATCGTGATCTCCGGCGGCTCCGGTGTCTTCACCGCCGGCAACGACCTTGAGGATTTTGCGAAAGCGAACACCTCCAACAGCGATGCTGACCGGCCTCGTGCCGCCACGACATTTCTAAAAGCACTCGCCGACAACGAAAAGCCGCTGATCGGCGCCGTCGATGGCATCGCGGTCGGCGTCGGCACCACCATGCTGTTCCATTGCGATTATGTTCTCGCCAGCACGACCGCCACCTTTTCGACGCCCTTCATCCATCTGGGTCTTGTCCCGGAGGCGGCCTCCAGCCTGCTTGCACCCCGCGCGATGGGGCATCATCGCGCGTTCTCGATGCTGGTCATGGGCCGGACTGTCAGCGCCGAGGAAGCGCGCGAGGCGGGATTCGTCAACGTCGTGGTCGCATCCGGACACACCGAAGTCGAGGCCCGCAAGGTCGCACGCGAAATCGGGGCATTGCCGAAAGGCGCAGTAGCCCTGACGCGAAAATTGCTCAAACCACCGCGGGAAGATATTATCCGCCGGATGGACGAGGAATCCCGCCATTTCGGCGAACGGCTGAAATCCGACGAAGCCCGAAATGCATTCATGGCATTCTTCGCGCGCAAGAAGAAAGCCTGATCGCCGTTCCGGCTCGCGCAACGCCGACAGCAGAGAAATCGACCGCTCAATGCCGACACT
>JAZKGC010000029.1:9936-31947 GCA_040386115.1 Pseudomonadota bacterium | reverse complement strand
CGCGCCGCTGCATGGCGTCGCGGTTCACATCAATGCCTTCAACTTCCCCTGCTGGGGAATGCTCGAGAAACTGGCTCCAGCGCTGCTGGCCGGCGTGCCTGTGGTTACGAAGCCTGCAACGATCACGTCCTATGTCGCGCACGCTCTGGCGCGCATGATCGCGGAGTCGGCAATTCTGCCCGAAGGCGCGTTTCAGTTCATTGTCGGCTCAACGGGCGACCTGTTCGACCACCTCACCTGCCAGGATGTCGTCGCGTTTACCGGATCGGCAAGCACATCGGAGACATTGCAACGTCATCCGGTGATCGCGCGGGATGCAGTTCGATTCATCGCCGAGCGGGACTCGCTCAATGCCGCAATCCTGGCACCCGATGCGACACCCGGCACGCCGGAGTTCGATCTGTTCGTCAAGGAAGTGGCGAAGGAGATGACGGTCAAGGCGGGACAAAAATGCACAGCGATCCGTCGCGCGCTCGCGCCATCGGCGCATATCGACGCCGTCATTGCCGCGCTGCGCGAGCGTCTGGCGACGGTCACGATCGGCAATCCCGAACTGGAGACGGTGCGCATGGGGCCGGTTGTCGGGCTCGACCAGCGCCGCGATGTGCTCGCCCACGTCGCAAAATTGCGGACGGAGGCAGAACTCGTTGCCGGCGATCCGGACAATTTCACCGTGGCAGGCGCGGACGTCACGCGCGGCGCATTCCTCCCACCGCTCTTGCTGCATTGCTCCGATCCCATCCGCGCCACAAATGTCCATTCCATCGAGGCCTTCGGCCCAGTCTGCACCGTGATGGGCTACGGCGAACTGGATGAAGCAGTCTCATTGGCCAATCGCGGCGGCGGCAGTCTTGTGGCATCGGTCTATACGCACGACCCACAGATAGCCAAAGACCTCGTATTCGGTATCAGCAATTTTCACGGGCGCCTTGTGTTGATCGACCGCGACTGCGCGAAGGAGCAAACCGGCCACGGCTCGCCGATGCCGCAGATGGTTCACGGCGGCCCCGGCCGCGCCGGAGGCGGAGAAGAACTGGGCGGCGTGCGCAGCCTGCATCATTACATGCAGCGCACAGCGCTTCAGGGCTCGCCCGCGATGCTGACGAGCGTGACCGGAAGCTGGACCAAAGGCGCGCCCATCGTCGAGAAAAACCGGCACCCGTTCCGCTATCATTTTGAGGATCTCGACATCGGGCAGACGTTCTTCTCCAAGGAGCGCACGATCACCCTTGAAGATATCGAACATTTCGCCCATTTCACCGGCGACACGTTCTATGCCCATATGAATGAAGAGGCCACCAAGGGACATCCGTTCTTCCCCGGCCGCGTCGCACACGGTTATCTTCTGCTGTCGTTCGCTGCCGGTCTCTTTGTCGATCCCGACCCCGGCCCGGTGCTGGCGAATTACGGCCTCGATACGCTGCGATTCATCAAGCCGATACAGCCGGGTGAAACCATCAAGGTGCGGCTCACCGCGAAAGAGAAATCGCCGCGCAACAAGCAGTATGGCGAAGTGCGCTGGGACGTCGAAATTCTAACCGACAAGGAAGAATCAGCGGCAACTTATGAATTGCTCACGATGAATGCGGTAAGGCCTGACAAGGCGAACTAAAACACAATGATAACATTAGGGAGTGACCAATGATCCTCGTGACCGTGATGTATCCACCCGGCGAAAAGTTCGACATCGACTACTATCTCAAGACGCATATGCCGCTGGTGAAGGAGCGCTGGAGCGCGCATGGCCTCAAAAGCGCACAGGCCATCAAGGGAGTGGTCAAGGCCGATGGCAGCGCGCCCGACTACCAGATGATCGCCCTGCTCACCTTCGGGTCGATGGATGATTTCAAGGCCGCCGGAAAAGCCCACGGCAAGGAGATTTTCGAGGACATTCCGAAATTCACCAGCGCGCAAGCCGTGGTGCAGATCAACGACGTCGTCTTCTAAACTTCTTCGGCGGTCGGGTGTCCTCAACGGATCAATCGCGTTCGGAAAGGTCTGCGGCATCGGATGAAAATGCCGCGGCTGTCGCGCGGGATTTTTCGCTCAAGAACCTTCCCGATTCATTCTACGACGATCCATACCCGACCTATCGCGCGCTTCAGGCAACCGATCCGGTCCATCGGATGCCTGATGGCTCGCTGTTCCTGACGCGGTATCGCGATCTGGAAGCCATCTACAAGGATACGACGCGATTTACTTCGGACAAAAAAGTCGAATTCGCGCCGAAATACGGCGCGGGATCGCTGCTGTATCAGCACCACACCACCAGTCTGGTGTTCAACGACCCGCCGCTGCATACCCGCGTCCGCCGGCTGATTGCAGGAGCCCTCAATCCACGTGCCATTGGCGGAATGGAGCCTGCTTTAGCTACGCTTGTCGATCGTCTGCTCGATGGCATGGAGCGTCTCGGTCACCCCGACCTGATCGAAGATTTCGCCTCCGCGATTCCGATCGAAGTGATCGGCAATCTGCTTGCCATCCCGCATGGCGATCGTGGCCCGCTGCGCGGCTGGTCGCTCGCCATCCTCGGCGCGCTGGAACCGTTTCTGTCGCAAGATGTGCAGGCGCGGGGGGAAAGCGCGGTGGCGGAATTTCTCGACTATCTCCGCCGCCTCGTCGCTGACCGGCGGGCACGCCCCGGTGACGCCGATCACGACGTTCTGACGCGATTGATTACGGGCGAAACCGATGGCGAGCGTTTGAGCGAAGCAGAGCTTTTGCAGAACTGCATCTTCATCCTGAATGCTGGACACGAGACGACGACCAACTTGATCGGCAACGGTCTCGAACTCCTGATGCGTTTTCCTGACGAACGGCAGCGGCTGATTGCCGACCCTGCCCTTATAAAATCCGCAGTCGAGGAGTTCCTGCGGTTCGAGAGCTCGAACCAGCTCGGCAACAGGAGCGTCGCGACCGATACGGAAATCGGTGGCGTTGCTTTACCCAAAGGCACGCTCATCACCCTGTGCATCGGCGCTGCGAACCGCGACCCCGAGCAATTCGAGCACCCGGAGCAGTTCGATATCGGCCGGGCGCCGAACCGCCACCTTGCGTTTGCATCGGGACCGCATGCCTGCGTCGGGCTCAATCTGGCGCGTCTGGAAGGCCGCATTGCCATCGGCGGCTTCCTTGCCCGCTTCCCAAAATTCGCAGCGACCGGAAAAGCACAGCGGGCACGGCGCGTCCGCTTTCGCGGTTTTCCGTCGTTGCCCGTTCAACTCGGTTAGGAATGAACGACATGCCTTTCGACAAAACTGCTGCTGAGACCTTGCTAAAGACCGTGTTCGCGCAGTGGGTGCAAGATTTGAACCTCTCGGTCGAAAGCATCGCATCCGAGAGCGCGGTGCTGCGGATGCGGTTCTCCGAAAAACTCTGCCGCGACAACGGCGTCATCTGCGGACAAGCGCTCATGAGCTTGGCCGACACCTCGATGGTGTTCGCGATTTGCGCGGCCGCCGGTGATTACTTTCCGATGACCACCGTGGACCAGACGATCCACTTCATGCGCCCCGCGTTGCGGGCCGATCTGCTGGCAGAGGCGCGCGTCGTGCGGCTGGGAAAGACGATGGCCTATGGCAGCGTCGCGATCAGAACAATCGACGACGACCGGCCTGTCGCGATGGCGCAGACCGCCTACGCACTGCTGCGCGACTCCAAATAGAAATCCCGACGCACACGATCACACGTGATCGTAATCGACCACCACGCGTGCCGAGACGGGATGGGCCTGGCAAGTCAGGACGAAGCCGGCCTCTAGCTCCCACGGCTCGAGCGAATAGTTGACGTCCATGCGCGTCTCGCCCTCGACGACCTTCGCCCGGCACGTGCTGCACATTCCGCCTTTGCAGGCATACGGCAGGTCCATGCCCGCGCGCAGCGCGGCATCGAGGATAGCCTCGCCCTCCGCGACAGGAACGTCCTTGCGCTTGCCATCGACAATCAGCGACGCAATGGCCTTGGGCGGCGCTTCAGCCGCAACCTGAATTTTCGGACGCGGCTTGCCGCCGAGCCCTGAGACGAACCGCTCGACGTGGACATGTTCGGGGGGAATGCCCATGTCGATACACGTCGCCTCGATCTCCTCGCTCATCGCCACGGGACCGCAAACAAACACATGATCGACGGCTGCCGCAGGCACCATTGCGCGCAGCAGCACTTCTACCTTCTGCCGGTCGAGCCGCCCGTACAGAATGGGGATGTCCTGCTCTTCCTGCGACAGCACATGAAACACCGACAACCGGCCCATGAATCGGTCCTTGAGTTCTTCCAGCGCTTCACGGAACAGGATGCCGTTCGTCGCCCTGTTGCCATAGAACAGGAAGAAGCGGCTGTTGGGTTCGCGCGCGAGAATGCCGCGAACGATGGACATGACGGGCGTGATGCCGGAGCCTGCAGCGAAGCCGACGTGAACGCGCGCTTCATTGGGTGCGTGCGCGACGCCGAAGCGGCCTGTCGGCGTCATCACGTCAAGTTCGTCGCCGGGTTTCAGTTCGTCGAGCGCCCAGCTTGAGAACGCCCCGCCATCGACCTTCTTCACCGCGATGCGCAACTCGCGATCGTCAGGACTTGAACAGATCGAATAGGATCTGCGTACTTCCTCGCCGTCCATGGTGGTGCGAAGCGTGAGATACTGTCCCGGCGCAAAGGCGTAGTCATCCGCCAGTTCACCCGGAATGGTGAACGTCATGGAGATCGCGTCGGATGTCTCCCGACGGAGATCATCGACAGCGAGACGATGGAATTTCGGAATCTGCGACATTACCATCAGCCCTAGTGGCACTTGAAGTAGTCAAACGGCTCGCGACAGGCCTTGCAGCGCCATAGCGCCTTGCAGGACGTCGAGCCGAATTCGGACAAAACCTGCGTGTCAGAAGAGCCGCACTGCGGGCACACGACATGCTCCTCGCCGAACAGCGCGCGGCGTCCGCCTCCTGTAACCGGCGGGGCGATGCCGTAGTCCTTCAGCTTCTGGCGGCCCTGCTCGCTCATCCAGTCCGTGGTCCACGCCGGCGCGAGCACAGTCCGCACTTTCGAATTGCGGAAGCCTTCGCGCTCAAGCGCCAGTTCGATCTCCACCGCGATCATGTTCATTGCCGGACAGCCGGAATAAGTCGGCGTGATCGCGACCTCGACATGTCCGTCGGTGACGGTGACATCGCGAAGCACGCCGAGATCGGCGATGGTCAGCACCGGGATTTCCGGATCGACCACCTGTGCCGCGGCGTCCCATGCGATCCGGCGCAAATCCGATTGATTGTTTGTCACGGTCACCATGTTGCATCCGGAAAGGTGCGCTGCATCGATTGCAGTTCGCTGAGAAGATGCCCGAGATGTTCGGTGTGATTGCCGGTGCGGCCGCCCTTTTGCATCCAGCCGCTCGCCGGACGCTTCAGCGTTGCCACGTCCAGAATATGCGCGACGGTCTCGCTCCAGCGCCCGCGAAGCGACTCAGGATCGATCGCAGCGCCTCCCGCGATTAACCCTGCATCGCTGTCGTCCGAGTGAAACAGTTCGCCGGTGAACGCCCAAAGATCATCGACCGCAGCCTGCGCACGACGATGACTTTCCTCAGTCCCGTCCCCCAGCCGGATCATCCATTCGGACGTATGACGAAGGTGATACGCGCTTTCCTTTTCGGACTTGGCCGCAATCGCCGCCAGCGTCTCATCCTGCGACGACATCATCGCCCGCCAATAGGGATCGGCGAAGGCCGAATAGAGGAATTGCCGCACGATGGTGCGGGCGAAGTCGCCGTTCGGCTGCTCGACCAGCAGCAGGTTGCGATACTGACGGACATCGCGCAGGTAGGCGTACTTGTCCTCGTCGTTGCCCGCGCCTTCGACCTTCGCGGCATAAGTATAAAGCTCGCGCGCCTGTCCGATGAGGTCGAGACCCATGTTGGCGAGCGCCATGTCCTCTTCGAGCATGGGTGCGTGACCGCACCATTCCGACAGGCGGTGACCGAGGATCAGCGCATCGTCTGCCCGGCGAAGCGCGTAAAGCACCAGCGGGCTCTCAGAAATTTTGATTGATGTGACAGCCATCACATTATTGTCCGGTTTCGTCATTGCGAGGAGCGAGGCGACGAAGCAATCCAGTTCTTGCTCGTAGCTCTGGATTGCTTCGCTACGCTCGCAATGACGGGATGCTCCAATAACGATGCTTACATATGGCCGACTTCGTCGGGCACGTCGTAAAATGTCGGATGGCGGTAGATCTTCGACATCGCCGGCTCGAACATCATGCCCTTCTCGGCTGGATCTGATGCCACGATGGCATTGGACGGAATGACCCAGATCGAAAGACCCTCGCCGCGCCGGGTGTAAATATCGCGCGCAGCCTGAAGCGCCAGCGTCGCATCGGCCGCATGCAACGATCCGACGTGCTTGTGCGCAAGCCCGTTGCGGCTGCGAATGAACACTTCCCAAAGCTGAACATTCTGAGTGGCCATAACAATCTCCTACGCGGCAATCGCAGCGGTGCGACGCGCCTGTTTCTCGGCATAAGCGAGCGCCGCCTCGCGCACCCATTCGCCTTCGTCATGAGCCTTGCGGCGCGCGGCAAGGCGATCGCGATTGCACGGACCGTTGCCGGAGAGGACCTGCTTGAATTCGTCCCAGTCGATCAATCCGAAATCCCAATGGCCCGTGGCCTCGTTCCATTTCAGATCGGCATCGGGAATCGTCAGACCGAGAAAATGCGCCTGCGGCACGGTCGCATCGATGAACTTCTGGCGCAGGTCGTCATTGGAAAAGCGCTTGATCTTCCACTGCGTGGATTGATCGCCGTGCAGGCTCAATTGATCCGGGGGGCCGAACATCATCAGACACGGCCACCACCAGCGATCCAGCGCGTTCTGCGCCATCGCCTTCTGCTCGACCGTGCCGCGCGACAGCGTCAGCATGATCTCGTAGCCTTGGCGCTGATGAAAAGATTCTTCCTTGCAGACCCGGATCATCGCGCGCGCATAGGGACCATAGGAACAGCGGCAAAGCGGGATCTGGTTCATGATGGCCGCGCCATCGACGAGCCAGCCAATCGCGCCAATGTCTGCCCAGGTCGGCGTGGGATAGTTGAAGATCGACGAATACTTCGCCTTCCCGCTCAGCATCAGATCGACCAGTTCCTCACGCGAGGTGCCCAGCGTCTCGGCTGCGGCATACAGATAAAGTCCGTGGCCGCACTCATCCTGAACCTTGGCCAGCAGGGCGGCCTTGCGGCGCAACGTCGGCGCGCGGGTGAGCCAGTTGCCCTCGGGGAGCATGCCGACGATTTCAGAGTGAGCGTGTTGCGAAATCTGGCGGGTCAGCGTTTTGCGATACGCGGCGGGCATCCAGTCGTTCGGCTCGATACGGTCGTCGGCATCGATGCGCGCCTGAAAATGCGCCGCTCGCGCGGCGTCCTCCACCTGACCGACTTCGGCGTCGGATGTATTGAGCGCTTGCGTGTACATCGCCGTTCCCTCCCAAGAGCCGCCTCTAAATATATAACATAAATTATCGACTGCAAGTTATTTTTGTAACGTATTTACGGAATCGGAGAACCGCCGGCGCAGTTCCGGTCCGGGAGGCCGCAGCAGTCCTGTGGCGCTTTCGCCATGTTCATCCAGCCATGCCTCGGACACAGGCAGCAGCGCCTGATAGAGACGCGCGCAGAATTGGCGGGCCTCCAGGGCAGGCCAGCCCGCAGGCAACAACGCCGCCGGAAGCAACGGGTCTCGCAAAATCACCCGACGGTAATGATGGATCAGCAGAATGCGGGCGAGGATCGCGTCTGCTGGTGCGATCTTGTCCGCGCTACCAAGCCAGCTTTCGAGCGGCGCGAAGGTCTTCATAAAGGCGCGGTACGATTCGGCTGTGCGATCCAGCGACCAGCTCGCGCCGACCAGGCGCCGCCCCATGTCATCCGCCGCCGAAACCTCCAGCCGGATCGCGCCGGATGCAATGGACGGAACCGCAACATTCGACGGTGCCACCCAGACGCCCGGCATCGGGCTGCCGAAGCCGGCCTCCGTCAAAGCTGCGCGCGATGTCTCGCGATCCGTCCCATTGCCGATCAGAAGCAATTCGAAGCGCCCTGCCCAGTCCGGCGGATGCGGATTGTAAACATGCTCGACGGCGGCTTCGAACCGTTCTCGTCCGCTTTTGGCCAGCTTGTAGAAGCTCTTTCGGCCCACCTTGTCGCGATCGAGCCACCCGTCAGCGGCCAGCCGTGAGACGGCGGTGCGCACCACGCCTCCGTCGGTCCCCAACATGCCGAGAAACTGCAGCAGCGTGCCAAGCCAGACCGACCCGCCGCGTGGCAGGATGGCATCGCCGTAGAACGTGATGATGAGCGAGCCCGTGCGCGACGGCTCACGTTTGAACTGACTGATGATGCGGGACAGCGGATGAGGACTCATGGCTTGCGAGCATAGTGCATTCCGCAGGACCAGCGAGCATCCAGTGTCCTCAAATGAACGGAGTGAGGCAGCTTCTCAAATTCGTCGCGGGAATACACCATCTGAGACAAGCCAAATGCTTGAATATTCCAGTCAAACTTTTACCTTAAGTTCTTTGGGTTTTACATTAAGAGCGGCCGTTAGCGGAACATCGATAGTGCGGACCAACGGCGACCGGGATCGTTCTGTAGCGGGATATAAGATTGGGTGAATGGCGCTCCCTAGCGGAATCGAACCGCTCTCTCCACCGTGAAAGGGTGGCGTCCTAACCGATAGACGAAGGGAGCGAAAAGCCGGCAAACGGACCATGCACGAGATGCATGTTTCGCTGTCTTCCCGCCTTGGATAGACCAGTTTAGTCGCCCGAAATCAATGCTTTAGCGTTGTTTTGAGGCTGCGAAAACCGAAATCCGCAAAGTGATTTGGCCAACGCGTGGCAACGTATAATGGCGTTTCGCGGCAGCGGCAAGCCGCCTGTCGCCCATGCTTGAGCCCGCCCCCCGATGTCATGCACACTCCCGACACCCGCCGCGCCTGCCACAGCCCGCAGCCACGCGACGAAGCTGGAGCAAGACGCGCATGACCCGCCGCCTGATCGACATTTCCGTGCCCTTGCAAAATGACGTGCCGGCGGACCCACCCGGCGGCCATCCGACGATCCAGTACATCGACCATCAGCAAGGCTTGCCGCGCATGCTGCAATTCTTCGACGGCCTTAAAAAAGAAGACCTCCCGGACGGCCAGGGCTGGGCCGTGGAAAGCGTAACCCTCTCCACCCACAACGGCACACATCTCGATGCGCCGTACCATTTTCACCCGACGATGAATCGCGGCGAACGCTCGTGGACCATCGACGAGGTGCCGCTGGAATGGTGCTTCCAGCCCGGCGTGAAGCTCGACTTCCGCCACTTCCCCGACGGCTATGTCGCCACCGCCGCCGATGTCGAGAACGAACTCAAGCGTATCGGACACACGCTCGCGCCGCTGGAGATTGTCGTCGTCAACACAAGCGCGGGGGCCAAGTACGGCCAACAGGACTATGTGACCTCAGGCTGTGGCATGGGGTGCGAGGCAACGATGTATCTGCTTGAGCGCGGCGTGCGGCTCACCGGCATCGACGGCTGGAGCTGGGACGCCCCGTTTGTTTACACCGCGAAAAAATATGCCGAGACCGGGGATGCGGGCCTGATCTGGGAGGGACACAAGGCTGGCCGACACATCGGCTACTGCCATCTCGAAAAATTGCACAATCTAGAACAATTGCCATCGACCGGCTTTATTGTGTCGTGCTTCCCGGTGAAAATTGAACGCGCGTCTGCTGGATGGACACGCGCAGTGGCCATTCTGGATGCATGATATCTGCGCGATTTGTCTTACGCATCGCACGTTGCGGGACTAAGCTCGCGTGAGCCGACATTACTGCGTGACCGATGGAGCCATCAATGACACTGCCTCAGGATGTTGCCCAGCTACAGGCGAAGATGAATGAAGCCGTCAAGGCGAACTGGAAAGTCTTCCTGATCGAGGGCATCGTGCTTGTCATCCTGGGCATGGCCGCAATCGCAATCCCGCAACTGGCTGGTGTGGCTGTCGCGATCTTCCTCGGCTGGATGTTCCTGCTCAGCGGGGCTCTCGGCCTGTATCTGACCTTCACGGCGCGCGCGATGCCCGGCTTCTGGTGGTCGCTATTCTCGGCTGTTCTGGCGATCGCGGCGGGTCTCGTTCTGCTGGTGCAGCCGATCGCAGGAACGCTCACTCTCACCATTGTGGTCGGTGCTTATTTTCTGACCGAAGGCGTCGTTACAATTATGTACGCGCTGGAGCATCGGCGCGAATTGTCCGGACGCTGGGGATGGATGCTGGCAGCGGGTGTTCTCGATTTGCTGGTGGCCGCCGCCATCGTCACCGGACTTCCCGGTTCGGCCGCGTGGGCAATCGGGCTTCTGGTCGGGATCAATCTCGTGTTCGGCGGTACATCGCTGATCGGTATGGCGCTCGCCGCACGCAAGGCTTGATCGCCGAAACAGCGTTGGACTTCAGCAGCCTCTACAAATGCTCCTGATCTTGCGATCAAGCTCCTTGTCCTGTGCCGATTCCGTGTAGTTCTTCTCTGTTGCAGATGGCACGTCGGCGGCGCGCGGCTGACGATGTCCGACCGGCGCGTTACCAATCACCCGCGAGTCCGGAGTAAGCGAAGGCGGCACGGATGGATTGGCACCTGTGCCCGGCGACGTGCCGGTCCCCTGCGCCAGCGCGAGCGATACTCCGAACAACGAAAATGCGATTGCAGTCGTCATGGACTTTCGCATGTCACACCTCCCGGTAAACGTGATTCCTCAATGCGTATTGGATGCACCTTACTGTGAACGCTCGGGACTTTCTATCGTTCCGCAGTTGCGCCGGCCCTGTGCAGCACAGTCCTGCACCTTGCGAAGGTCTGCCATCGACCCCAACAGCCAGATACTGGCCGCGACCAGCACGATGAAAAACTCAAGCATCACTGCGTTTTCAACGGCACGATTGCCGTCATTGTCGGGAGGCTGAGGGCTGTCCGTCAATACGCAGGCTACTGTGCTGGCGGGTAGAGGTGAACATCGCCGCAGTAATCGACGATACGATACCGGGCTTCTCCGCGCTCTTCACTTTCATGCGACAGGTAGTGCGGACCGACAGGCACCTTGCCGTGGCCGCCCGGTATGTCGAGCACATAGTCCGGCTGGCATAGCCCCGACACGCGCCCACGCAGCGCGCGCATCAGATTCTGCCCTTCTTCCAAAGTCGTGCGCAAGTGCGCCGTGCCGGGAGCGAGGTCGCCGTGATGCAGGTAATAGGGCTTGATGCGGCATTCGACAAAGGCGCGCATCAAAGCCTCCAGCGTCACCGCGTCGTCGTTGACTCCCCGAAGCAGCACCGACTGGCTCACCATCGGTATTCCCGCATCAATCATTCGCGCGCAGGCGGCGCGGGCCGCATCGGTCAATTCGCGCGGGTGATTGGCATGCAACGCCACCCACGTCGTCGCACCTTCGACCTTGAGTGCTGCCACAGTCTCGTCCGTGACCCGGCGCGGGTCCGCCACCGGAACGCGGGTGTGAAGGCGGATGATCTTCACGTGATCGATGGCGGCAAGATCGTTCATGATCTCCTTCAGCCGCCGCGCGGAGAGCATCAGCGGATCGCCGCCGGTGAGAATGACTTCCCAGATTTCCGGATGGCTTCGAATATAATCGAGAGCATTCTCATACGCGTCGGCCGAGAGTGCCGTCTCCTTGCCCGGCCCCACCATTTCGCGGCGGAAACAGAAGCGGCAATAAACCGCGCAGACGTGCACCAGCTTGAACAGGACGCGATCCGGGTAACGGTGCACGATGCCGCTGACGGTCGAATGCGCATGGTCGCCGATGGGATCGGCGTTTTCGTTCGGTTGCGTCATCAGTTCATGGGCTGACGGCACATATTGACGCGCGATGGGATCGTTTAAGTCAGAAGCGTCGATAAGCGCGGCGACATCGGGCGTGATCGCCACGGCATAGCGCGCAGCGACCCTTTCAAGATCGTGAAGGCTCTCCTCTGGAGCAAGGCCGTGCGCTACCAATTCGGCAGCCGTGCGAAGCGTCGTCGCGGCGCGAATGCTCATGCGTCACCTGCCGGCGGCGTCCACACCACCTGATCGATCCGCGTCGCTCCGCTTGCGAGCATCACAAGGCGATCGAACCCAAGGGCCACGCCGCTCGCCTCCGGCATGTTCGCCATCGCCGCGAGAAAATCCTCGTCGAGCGGATAGCGCTCGCCATATCGCCGTTCTTTTTCGTCCATCGCCGCGGTGAAACGCCGGCGCTGCTCATCCGCATCGGTCAACTCGCCGAATCCGTTCGCAAGTTCGACGCCGCAGGCATAGACCTCGAAGCGCTCCGCCACGCGCGGATCGGATGATTTGGTTCGCGCGAGTGCCGCCTCGGGCACCGGATACTCGTAAAGAATTGTCAACTGTCCCTGCCCCAGATTTGGCTCGACATGTTCGACCAGAACCTTGCTGAAAATATCGGACCACGTGTCGTCATCGCTGATACGGACGCGATCCCGCGATGCTGTCGCTAGCGCATCGCGGTCCGCGCAGCCATCTGGAATTGTAGCAAGCAAATCTATCCCCGCAAAATGCGTGAACGCGTTTGCGACGGTCAGCAAATCCGGCACCGCAAACGGATCGGCCATCGCGTTGCGAAACGAGAACGTCCCGATTCCCGTCGTCTGCGCTGCATGGGCAATAATGACCACGCAGTCCGCCATGATCGCTTCATAGCTGTCCCCTGCACGATACCATTCCAGCATCGTGAACTCGGGGAGATGAAGCGGACCGCGCTCGCGATCGCGAAACACGCGGGCGAATTCCACGATCTTCTTCTCGCCAGCGGCCAGCAGTTTCTTGCAGGCAAACTCCGGCGACGTGCGGAGAAAGCGTCTCGATTTGTCGCCGGAAGCCGATGTCAGATCGGTCGCCGGGGCATGAAGGTGGGTCTCGTTACCGGGCGATTTCTGAAGGATTCCCGTCTCAACCTCTGCGAATCCTTCACCCTCAAACCACGTTCGGGTGGCTCGCAGAATCGCGCTCCGCGCCTGCAAAAACGGCCTGCGGTCGGAATGGCGGTCAGGTGTCCACCAAGGCGATGGCTTTTGTCCCACGTTCATGCGCGAAATGCCCGATTTGGGAGCAAAATGCTGGCGTCGGCGGGCCAAATCAGTATGTTGCAGCCCGAAACCGCCTTGCCGGACGCCGACGTGCTGGACCAGCACCGGGCTCGGCCATGAACATTAGGAAACGTATCCGTGAAAGTCATCGCAAGTTCGATTCGCAAGGGCAACATCATTGAGCAGGACGGAAAGCTATATGTTGTCCTGACCGCTGAGAACATCCATCCGGGCAAGGGAACTCCGGTCAGCCAGATCGAAATGCGCCGGATCAGCGATGGTGTAAAGGTGTCCGAGCGCTACAAGACCACGGAACAGGTCGAGCGCGCGTTCGTCGAGGACCGCGATTTCAATTACCTCTACGAGGACGCTGACGGCTTCCACTTCATGAACAATGAGAACTTCGACCAGCTTCTGGTTCCCAAGGACGTCGTCGGCTCGCAGGGTCCGTACCTGCAAGAGAACATGACCGTGAAGCTCTCGATCTACGAAAACATCGCGGTGGCCATTGTCCTTCCGCAGCGGACCACGCTTGAGGTGGTCGATACCGAGCCGGTGACGAAGGGGCAGACGGCTTCGTCCTCGTACAAGCCCGCGATCCTGAAGAACGGCGTTCGCACGCTGGTGCCACCGCATATCGGTCCAGGCACGCGGATCGTGGTGATGACGGAAGACGGTTCTTACGTCGAGCGCGCCAAGGATTAATTGGCGGGGCGCGTGAGGATGCATTGACGCCAGAAAACGCAATCGATCGGAGACCAGCAGCATCGCTCTGGTGCTGTGTCATTTCGATTGCCCTGCTTTATTCGACCCTTCCGGCTTCATCCGCATCCGCCAACGAATTCCAGACGCCCGCAATTTCCGTAGCAAGAGCCGACTGGCTTGCTGCGGCCAATCAACTCAAGAGTGAAATCAGCTCGCATCCATCGGCTGTGGATCACTTCAGCTTTGCGTCTGCGCGCCGGTCGCGTCCCCTCAATCCGCAGCGCATCGCCGCGATTGCGCAGCTCAACGCTGTCACGTCTCCGATGTTTCCGGGCGTTGAACTCAGTCCGGTGCCGGTGCTGCTGCCGTTTGACAGCGCCATGTATCTTGCCGATCGCAAAAATGGTGCGTCAAACCTTCTGATCTCGCGCTATCAGGCAGGATTTCGTGCGGCGAGCATGTTCGCCGCCGGCCCTTCCGGCTACGACGCCGTGTTCGCGCTCGATCCGGGCTTCATCTACGGCATGCCGTCGCGCGTTTTCTCGCGGCCCGTCGAAGTTCAGATCACTGCCTCACTGCTGATCTATGAGATCAATGATCCCCGCGCGGGCAAGGGGCTGCCGGTCAAGGCGTTGGCCGCGCAGTATCCGGATATGCGGCGCGTGATCCGTGAAGGCTACGTTCGCTACGCATTCGCACGCTTTGGCGTTCCCTACGTGGTTTCGATTCAATGTCTGGACAGCGTGGCGCGCAGCAAGCGCCTGTCGTGCCGCGAGGCCTCCGCGGTCGCCGAGCGATTCCTGAAAGCCTTGCGCGTCTCTGGCGGCACGCCCCGGCGGCCACGCTTCAATATCCTCCCCTACGCTTCCGAACGTCCCGTTGCGTTCTCGCCCGACTTCACCTATCGCCCGCCCGGTGAAATCATCGCGAACAGCGGATATCGCGGACAGAGCGGTCACGCCGACTTCAACGTCTATGCGCAGATCCGTTTTCCCATCGAGAAAGCACCCGCCTTCGCCAACTCGCAGTCATTCCTGAACTGGGGCGACTGCTATCGCACGGGGCGCGTCTCGTGGTCTGCCGCCAAAGGCGATCAGTATCACTGCAAGCGCAACGACAAGCCGCTGGTGTTCGATGAATCCGCGAAAGAAAACTACAGCTACCCGTGGCAGGACAACTTCTGCGAGACGCGCGACTTCGAGGTCGGTCAATGCGCCAATGGCATCGGCCATCAGGGGCAAGACATCCGCCCGTCGTCCTGCTTCCTGCGCAACGACGGTGCTGACCGTTGCATGCCGGATATTTTCCCGGTCGTCGCGGTACGAGACGGCGTCCTGATCCGGACGCCAACCCAGCAGGCGGTGCATCTTCTCGTGAACACCCGTAACGAACATGTCCGTTTCCGTTACATGCACATGAACCCGGCGCATCTCAACGCTGATGGCATCACCCACGGCCGACGGGTCCGTGAAGGTGAGAGGATCGGCATGGTGTCCAATTTTCAGGACCGCATAGGCGGAACGACAAGCCACCTGCATTTCGACGTGCAGGTGTTCACGCGCGATGGCTGGCTATGGGTCAATCCATACATCACGCTGATATCGTCGTATGAGCGCCTTATCGGCGGGCGCGGACGCGAATACGTGCCTCCGTCGCCTGAGGCTCCGGCCATGGCCCAGGCAGCACCATCCGGTCGAATCCCGCCGGAGGAGGCCAAGGAGACAGCGGGAAGTAGGCCAACACAAGGTTCCGCGCCAGATTGACCTTTGGCCGAACCACACAAACGACGCTAGACTGGTGCCATGACACGCAAAGATTCTCAGAACGTATTGTTAACGACGCGGCGTGCGGTGCTGCAATCGGCGATCGGTCTTGGCGCACTGATCGTTGGTCCCGCCGGCGCACTTGCTGCTCCGGCCGGTTTCGATCAATGGCGCGAGGCATTCCGCGCGCGGGCGCTTGCGAAGGGCATATCCGAGGGCACCTACATTCGCGTGATGAGCCGCATCGAGCCGGACATGAGCGTGTTCGACAAGATGCGCAAACAGCCGGAATTCAACGAACAGCTATGGCAATATATCAACCGCCGCGTCTCGGACTGGCGATTGGCTGCGGGCAAGGTTGCGCTTCAGAAGTATAGCTCGCTGTTCACACGCATCGAAAAGGATTTCGGCGTCGAACGCGGCACGCTGCTGGCTCTCTGGGGCGTGGAAACAGCTTATGGCGATCCGCTCGTACAACAGAACCACATGCGGCCGGTGTTTCCCTCGCTCGTGGCCTTGGCATGGAACGAGCCGCGCCGTCGCGCCTACTGGGAAACCGAACTTATCAACGCCCTGCGTATTGTTGACAAGCACTGGAGCACGCCGGAAGAAATGCGCGGCTCGTGGGCCGGCGCGATGGGGCATACGCAATGGATGCCGGAAGTCTGGCTCAATGTCGGCTTCGATTTTGACGGCGACGGACGGGTCTCGCCGTTCGGCCGGCCTGACGACGCGCTCGGCTCCAGCGCGCGCTATCTCGTCAATCGCGGCAAGTATCGCCGCGGCGAACACTGGGGTTACGAAGTACGCGGTGCTACCGCATCAAAGAGCGGCAACCAGTCTTATGCGAAATGGGCTGCATCCGGCGTCACACGCGCCGACGGCCAGCCGTATCCACGGCCCAACGACATGGCGCAACTCTGGGTGCCGGTGGCGGGCGGGCCGTCATTCCTGCTCGGGCCGAATTTCTATGCCGTGAAGAGCTACAATCCCTCGATGAATTACGCGCTCGCCATCGTACATCTCGGCGACCGCATTCAGGGCGCCGGGCCGTTCGTGCAACCGTTCCCGGGCTCGGAGCGCGCGCTGACGCTTGCGGAAATTCAGGAAGTTCAGACACGCCTGACCAAGGCGGGCTTCGATACCGGCGGCACCGATGGACGCGTCGGCAACGACACCATGAAGGCGGTGAAGGATTTCCAGACCAAGGCGGGGCTTCTGCCTACGGATGGTTATGCGGGATTGAAGGTGCTGGCGCGGCTGCGGCAGGGGTCGTGAAGACTACCTGATCATCGTGGGCTCGCGCCCCGGCACTGCAACATCCACTACGCGCAACTGCACGCGCTCGGAACCCTGCCAGCGATCCACGGTCACCGAACCCGCCACATGCAACGGCTGGCCGCGGTTCTCAACCAGCGCGTTGCCGAGCTTCTGGCCGATGGACCGGAACGCGATGCCGTTGACGATGGCACCGTCGCCGGACTTGAAACGCAGACGCAAATGCGCCTGCCCGACTTCGTCGGCATAAATCAGTTGATGCGACGGCAACGCAATGAGTGGTTCGGGATTTCCGGCACCGAATGGCCCTGCCCGGTTCAGCGTCGCGACGAACTCAGGCGTCAATGCCCGTCCGCTGACAGCACCGTCGATGAACAGTTCATTCGCATGCCGCGCCTCCGTCACCGCGCCCGCGAGCGCTGTCTCGACATAGGCGCGAAATTCCGACAGCCGCTCCTTCTTCAGAGTGATACCAGCCGCCATGGCGTGACCACCGCCTTTCAGAAGGATGCCCTCCGACACCGCCTGGCGCACCACCTTGCCGAGATCGACGCCCGGAATGGAGCGGCCAGATCCTGTGCCGATGCCACCCGGCTCCAGCGCGATGGCGAATGCGGGACGGGAAAATTTCTCCTTCAGGCGCGACGCCACGAGGCCCACCACGCCCGGATGCCAGCCTTCAGATGCTGTGACGATGACCGCGCCCTTGTCGTCAAGGCCGAGCGATGCCAGCGCCTCCGCTTCGGCCTGTGCCTCGGCCATCTGCTCGATGACCCGTCGTTCCGTGTTTAGACTATCGAGTTCGGCGGCAATGCGCGCGGCTTCCGAAATGTCCCCTTCGAGCAATAAGCGAACGCCGAGGTCGGCGCGGCCAATACGGCCCCCAGCATTGATGCGCGGCCCGAGCGTAAAGCCCAGATGCCACGCCTCCGGCGGACCGCTGAGGCGCGCAACGTCCATCAGCGCGGTGTGGCCGACATGATCGCGCCGCCGCATCGCGATCAGCCCCTTGGCCACGAAGGCGCGGTTGAGCCCCGTCAACGACGCAACATCGGCGACAGTGCCGAGCGCAACATGATGCAGCACGCTCAGCAAGTCAGGCTCGGGCCGTTCGCCCGTCCAGAAATTGCGCCCGCGCAGTTCGCGGTTCACCGCCACCAGCGTCACGAACACGAGACCCACAGCGGCAAGATGCCCCAGACCCGACAGATCGTCGGGCCGGTTCGGATTGACCAGCGCGTCCACCACCGGAAGCTCGTCGCCGCATTGGTGGTGATCGATCACGACCACATCCATGCCGAGCTTCTTGGCTTCGGCCAGCGGCTCGATGCTGGTAGTCCCGCAATCGACAGTCACCAGCAGCGTCGCGCCCTTGTTGGCGAGACCGCGCACGGCCTCCACATTTGGTCCATAGCCCTCAAAAATCCGGTCCGGGATATGGATGAGCGGATCGAGTCCGCAATGGCGCAGGTGCCAGGCCAGCAGCGCCGCCGAGGTCGCGCCATCCACGTCGTAGTCGCCGAAGATAGCAACCTGCTCGCCCCGCGTCGCCGCGTCCGCGATGCGCTTTGCGGCAGCTTCCATCTGCGTCACGGTCAACGGGTCCGGCATCAGCTTGCGAATGGTCGGATCGAGAAAATCATCGACCGCATCGATGTCGATGCCACGGCCCGCGATGATCCGCGCCAGCATTTCCGGCACCTGATAGCGCTGAACAATGGCCAGTGCGCGCGCTGCGCCGCGCGGATCCAACCGGTCGCGCCAGGTGCGTCCCGTCACAGATCGCGCAACGCCCAGAAACGCCGGCGGAGTTTCAACAGGCAATGCGGATGCTGGGAGCTTCATGATGCCTTCCGCAGATAAGCACGAAGTGCGGGCGTTCAATGATTCGCACCGCTCGCGCCTCGTTCAGCAGCCGAGCTTGTCCGCCAGATCGTTGAAATCCTTGACGACGTAATCCCAGTTGCCATCGGCCTTGAAGTCGCGGTTCTGATGCGGACCGTATTCCGTCACGCGCGGCACGAAAGCCGTCTTCAGACCGAACGACTGCGCCGCTTCAAGATCGTTGTTATGGGCTGCGACCAGCATCACCTGCGCTGGCGCAAGCCCGAGAATCTTTGCTGCGCCGAGATAGGCTTCACGATCGGGCTTGTAGTGGCCGAAGACTTCGGCGCTGAGTACGAGATCCCACGGCAGACCGGCGTGCTTCGCCATGTTGGTCAGGAGTGCGACATTGCCGTTGGACAGCGGCCCGATGATGAACTTCGTCTTGAGCCGCGTCAGGCCGCCGACGCTGTCCGGCCAGGGATGGAGACTGTGCCAGCCCCGCGTGAGATAATCGAAATCGGCCGATGTCAGCCCCGTGATACCCAGCTTTGCCGCCAGCGGCTCAATTGACTGTCGCTGCAGATCGTCAAGGATCACAAAACCACGCTCAGGATGTTTGCGGACATCGTCCATCGACGGCATGTATGCGCCGCGCCATGCATCCACCAGCGCGACCCAATCGCCCTTGATTCCTTTTGCATTGCCCCACTGAGTGAAATTATCGATCAGGCTGGTACGCCAATCCACGACGGTGCCGAACACGTCGAACAATACGGCCTTGACGTCAGCGGACATCGATCACCTCAAAGAATTTTGCGGTATTGCATGAAACCTGAATTGTCGGCGACCTGATCGTAAAGAATACGCGCCTGCGCATTGTCGTTCTGCGTCAGCCAGTGCACCCTGCTCGCGCCTGCGGCTGTGGCCTTCTCATAGACCGCCTCGATCAGCGCGCGCCCGACACCCAGGCCGCGCGCGCCATCCGTCACGAACAGATCCTGCAAGTAACAGTAGTTACCGATCGTCCAGCATGACCGATGAAAGAGATAATGCACGATCCCGGTCAGCTTGCCGTCCACATACGCGCCAAGCACGTACATGGGTTCCGCATCATCCTGAAAGCGCTTCCATGTCACGTCCGTCGTGGCGGCCGGAACGCTGGTTTTGTAGAATGTGAGATAGCCTGCCCACAATGGCTCCCAGGCCGCGCGCTCATGGTCACGCACGGGTCGGATGACAACGCGGTCGGTCATGGCTACCTGCTCAATCGAGGTGGAATTTGTCGAACTGGCGATGCTCGCCCTTGATGTAACGCACGGTTCCCGTCACCGACCGCATCACCACGGTCTCGGTCTCGATCACGTTCTTGCGGAATTTGACGCCCGACAGCAACGAACCGTCAGTAACGCCGGTGGCCGCGAACAGGCAATCGCCCCGCGCCATGTCCTCGATACCGTAGATCATCTTCGGATCAGTCACGCCCATCTTCAGGGCGCGTTCGCGCTTCTCGTCGGTATCGAGAATGAGCCGGCACTGCATCTGGCCGCCAATGCAACGCAACGCCGCAGCTGCCAACACGCCTTCGGGAGCGCCGCCCGTGCCGATATAGATATCGACACCGGTGTTCTCGGAATCGGCTGTATGAATCACGCCAGCGACGTCGCCGTCCGTGATGAGACGAACCGCCGCGCCGGTGCTGCGGATCGCGTTGATGATGTCGGCATGACGCGGACGGTCGAGCACCAGCGCCGTGATCGCCGACGGGTGCACGTCCTTGGCACGGGCCAGCCGGCGAATGTTTTCCGCAGGCGATGCATCGAGTTCAACCACATGTTTGGGATAGCCGGGGCCAATGGCAATCTTTTGCATGTAAACGTCCGGCGCGTTCAGCAGCGTGCCGCCTTCCGCCATCGCCATCGTCGCAATCGCACCCGGCATGTTCTTGGCGCACAACGTCGTCCCTTCAAGCGGGTCCACGGCGATATCGACCTGAGGGCCAGCGTCAGAACCGACCTTTTCTCCAATGAACAACATTGGCGCTTCATCGCGTTCGCCTTCGCCGATCACCACCGTTCCCTGAATGGGGATCTTGTTCAGCTCTCGCCGCATCGCGTCCACTGCGGCCTGATCGGCGGCTTTCTCGTTGCCATGTCCCCGCAGACGCGCGGCGGACACCGCAGCGCGCTCGGTCACGCGAACGATTTCAAGCGTGAGAATGCGTTCCAGCAATAGCTGCGGCGGAACGGAAATCGTGACGGACATAGGCTAGCTCCTCAAACACAAAACAGCAGATCCGGCAGATCGGACCCTATCAGTTCTTTTCAATCCGAATCACCTGCGGCCGCCCGGTTATCACCCGGTCCTGCTGCACGGCGTGTAACGCGCGCCTCACCGCATCTTCGGTGGTCGCGTAGGTAATGAGAATGACCGGAACAGGCGACGGCTTGCCGCGCGCATCTAGCAGATCGAGTGCGCCATCGGGATGACGCTGCACGATCGATTCAATGGAAATTTTCTGTTCGGCAAGCCGGGTTGCGATTGTCGCAGCAGTTCCCGCAAGATCCCGCGCCATCAGGCGAATGTAATAGCCGCCCTCATGACGCTTCATGGGAGCCTTGGTCGCGGTCTTGAGCTTCGCGATCGGACGTCCGAACGGCATTGCGCGGATACCCCGCGCCACGTCTGCGATGTCGGCCACAACGGCTGATGCGGTGGCAGCACCTCCCGCACCGGGACCGACCAGCGTGATCGGCGGGACGCCCTCTCCGTCGATAGTTACAGCATTGGTCACACCCATCACCTGCGCAATGGATGACGACCGCGGCACCATGGTGGGATGCACGCGCTGCTCGATGCCGGTTTCGGTTCGCACGGCGACGCCGAGCAGTTTCACGCGGTAACCAAGTTCCTCGGCCGCGCGCAAATCTTCCGGCGCAATCGACGAGATGCCTTCGACATATACAGCGCTCTGATTCACTTTCGTGCCGAATGCGAGACTTGCAAGGATCGCGAGCTTCTGCGCGGTATCGTGGCCGTCCACATCGAACGATGGATTGGCCTCGGCATAACCGAGCAGCTGCGCATCCTTCAGGCATTCCGCGAACGAAAGACCTTCGCGCTCCATCCGCGTCAGGATGTAGTTGCAAGTGCCGTTGAGAATACCATAGACGCGATTGATGCCGGTGCCGGCGAGCCCTTCGCGCAATGTCTTGATGACGGGGATTGCCGCCCCCACCGCAGCTTCGTAGTTCAACGCGCCGCCATGCTTCTCAGCGAGTGCCGCGAGCCGCGAACCATGCTTGGCGATCA
>JAZKGC010000029.1:0-9836 GCA_040386115.1 Pseudomonadota bacterium | reverse complement strand
TCGGCTCCCACGGTGCCGAGACCCGCAATACCCACTCTGAGTGGTGCGACCATAATGCTGAAAACCTGCCGGAAAACTCTTGTTAATGAGGCATGATCTGGTCCGAAAACCGGGTGCCACTTTTCGGGATCATGCCTACCGCCGATTGGCGAGCGGAACCACGTTGTGCAACGATTCAACGCCACTTTCAAGGAAGCGGCGGATGTTGCGCGCAGCCTGGCGAATTCTTTGCTCGTTTTCCACCAACGCGATGCGAACGTAACCCTCGCCGTGCTCGCCGAATGCAACGCCGGGCGACACCACGACGCCGGATTTCTCGACCATGAGCGTTGCGAACTGCATGCTGCCGACGTGACGAAACTTCTCCGGCAAAGGCGCCCAGGCGAACATCGAAGCCGCCGGCGGCGGAATGTCCCAGCCGGCCCTGCTGAAGGATTCCACCAGGGCGTCGCGTCGCTTGTGATAGGTCTCGCGCATCTCACGGATACAATCTTGCGGGCCGTTCAAGGCAGCGGTCGCCGCCACCTGCACCGGCGTGAACGCACCGTAATCGAGATAGGATTTGACGCGCGCGAGTGCCGCGATGATTCGCTCATTGCCGACAGCAAAGCCCATACGCCAACCGGCCATGGAGAATGTTTTCGACATCGAGGTGAATTCGACAGTGACGTCGATAGCCCCCGGAACCTGCAACACCGAAGGCGGCGGATTGCCGTCGAAGTACAGCTCCGCGTAAGCCAGATCGGACAGAATGAAAATCTCGTGCTTCTTCGCGAACGCCACGAGATCCTTGTAGAAATCGAGCGACGCAACATAAGCGGTCGGATTCGACGGATAGCAGGCAATCATCGCGATCGGTTTTGGGATGGAATGGATGATCGCCTTCTCCAGGGCGCTAAACAATTCCGGCGTTGGCTCGGCGGGAACCGAGCGGACGACACCGCCGGCCATCAGGAAGCCGAAGGCATGGATCGGATAGCTGGGGTTCGGCACCAGCACGACGTCGCCGGGCGATGTGATCGCCTGCGCGACGTTCGCAAAGCCTTCCTTGGAACCCAGCGTTGCCACGATCTGCGTGTCGGGGTTCAGCTTCACCCCAAACCGGCGTTCGTAATAGGCGGCCTGTGCCTTGCGCAGGCCGGTGATTCCCCGCGAGGCCGAGTAGCGATCCGTCCGCGGCTTGCCCAACGTCTCTTTCAGCTTTTCGATGACGTGCGGCGGCGTCGGCAGGTCGGGGTTGCCCATGCCCATGTCGATGATGTCAGACCCCGCGTTCCGCGCGGCCGCCTTGGCCCGGTTGACTTGCTCGAACACGTAAGGCGGCAGACGGCGAATACGGTAAAACTCTTCCATGGGTCAGGCTCCGGGAACCGGCAAAAGGACCGGCGATAACAGCAGGATCAGTAACGCGTTTTGCACCGAAGTGGAATTCGGAACGGTTTCCATAAGGCGCGCTATTTCAGCATATTACGCGGATTCGAACGCAATGCGTGGCCGTCCGTGAAAGAATTCGCATTTTTGCGTTTGAATCGTGGTCTTTTTAGCACCGAAACGACGTGCAGCCAGCGCCCCCGCTCAATTGTTCTGGCGCTTCGAGGTCTGTTTTGCCGCTCCGGCGGTCTGGCGGTCGCGTGCAGCAACCAGATCCTTCTCCAGCTTGGCCCGCTGATCCGGATTGAGCACCGTTTCCTGGCGCGCGGCCGGCAGATCATGCACCGGGAGGTATTCAGCGGGGGTCGCGGGTCTTGCCGGGGTATTTGCCGGAAGGCCCACCAGCGGCGCGTCCGCCATTTGTGACGCACACCCGCCCAGTACGCAACTCAGCAGGATCGTACCAGCCCAGGCCAGAGACCGAGCGCCGAAACGGCTGAAGTCTTTCAAAGCAAAAATTCTCACATCCCCTCGCAAGGCATCCGTAAACGGCATGATTCCTGCTGAGCATCTCGCACGGGCGATGCGAACCAACATCGCTTGAAAGCATTAATTCCGGACGAACGGTGCTCGCCGGAATAGACCCCGCACCTGAGGCTCTAATGTGACGGACAGATTAACCATGTCGCAGCGCAACACACGCAAATCTCCGCACTTATTCGAATTATGCCATGATGGAAGCGCCTGTGACCAAAGCTTCACAACGGCGTTGAAATGAGAGCCTAAAGATCAAACGATGAGTGACGTCTTGCCAGAATCCAAAACTCCAGAACTCAAGGCTGCGGACTTTACGGCACCCAAGGGCTTCGATCCGGAGGCGTTCTCCGCCAATCTCGCGCGTGCACTTGAGTCCAGCGGTCAGGCGCTCTCGGCCTATCTGAAACCGCGTGAAGGCAGCGAAAACAAGAATCAGCCTCCGGGTGAGGTCACTGAAGTTGTAAAAACGCTGACAACAGTTGCCGATTACTGGCTCTCCGATCAGAAGCGGGCAGCCGATTTGCAGATGAAACTCGGCAAGGCCTATCTCGATCTGTGGGGCACCGCGATGCGGCGTTTCGCCGGCGAGGCATCAACACCTGCCGCCGAGCCGTCCCCGCGCGACAAACGCTTTCAGGATCCCGAGTGGAAAACCAACCAGTTTTTCGATTTCGTGATGCAGGCCTATCTGCTGACCACGCAGTTCGCTCATGACCTCGTAAAGAACGCCGAAGGGCTCGACGCACATACGCGCAAGAAAGCGGAATTTTACGTCCAGCAGATCACGAACGCGATTTCTCCATCAAATTTCGTTCTGACCAATCCGGAAGTGCTGCGCCAGACGCTGTCCAGCAACGGCGACAATCTCGTGCGCGGCATGAAGATGCTTGCGGAAGACGTCGAAGCCGGCCGCGGCACGCTGAAAATCCGCCAGTCCGCCGCAAACCTCGAAGTCGGCCGCGATCTCGCGCTGACGC
The DNA here is from genome assembly GCA_040386115.1 of Pseudomonadota bacterium. Classification (GTDB taxonomy): domain Bacteria; phylum Pseudomonadota; class Alphaproteobacteria; order Rhizobiales; family Xanthobacteraceae; genus Afipia. Next base: position 6,951 of record JAZKGC010000029.1, on the reverse strand, counting down.
CGGGCAAGGTGATCTACCAGAATGAAGTGATGCAGCTCATTCAGTACACGCCGACGACCGAGAATGTCCTGCGCACGCCGCTGTTGATCGTGCCGCCGTGGATCAACAAGTTCTACATCCTCGATCTCAACCGGCAGAAGTCGTTCGTCCAGTGGTGTGTCGATCAGGGCGTGACGGTATTCCTGATCTCCTGGGTCAATCCCGACAAGAAGCTCGGCGGCAAGACATTCGACGATTACATGCGCGAAGGCCCGCTGGCGGCGATGGATGCCATCGAGAAAGCCACCGGCGAGATGCGCGTCCACACCATGGGCTATTGTGTCGGCGGCACCCTGCTCGCCACGACGCTGGCGTGGCTTGCGGAGAAGCGCCGCGTCCGCGTAACCTCCGCGACATTCCTCGCGGCACAAGTCGATTTTACCCATGCTGGAGACCTTCTGGTATTCGTCGATGAGAACCAGATTTCGCACCTCGAACGCGACATGAAACTGACCGGCGTGCTCGAAGGCAGCAAGATGGCGATGGCCTTCAACATGCTGCGCTCCAACGATCTGATCTGGTCGTATGTGGTCAGCAACTATCTCAAGGGCAAAGAGCCCGCAGCATTCGACCTGCTGCACTGGAATTCAGACGCCACCCGAATGCCGGCGGCAAACCATTCCTACTATTTGCGCAACTGCTACCTTGAGAACCGGCTGTCCACCGGCACGATGGTGATCGACAACACGCTGCTCGATCTGTCTAAGGTCAAGGTGCCGGTCTATAATCTCGCGACCCGCGAAGATCACATCGCGCCGGCAGAATCCGTGCTGTACGGATCGCAGTTCTTTGGTGGCCAGGTGAAGTACGTGCTCGCGGGTTCAGGCCACATCGCAGGCGTGGTCAATCCTCCTGCATCCGGCAAGTACCAGTACTGGACCAACGACCGCATTCATGACGTCACCCTCGCGGATTGGCTCAAGGACGCGCAGGAGCACAAAGGCTCGTGGTGGCCGGATTGGCGGTCCTGGCTCGAGACCATCGATGCCGAACAAGTTCCGGCCCGCGCGCCGGGCACCGGGTCGATGAACGCGCTGGAAGACGCTCCGGGAAGCTACGTTCGCGTTCGCGCCTAAGGCGCGTAAACGCTACGTCCAGACGGTTGAGGCGCGATACCGTCCGCCTGCTGGATAATCCGTAGGTTGCTGGTTCCTGCAATTTCCAGAGCCCCGTCAACCGACGCCATCCACACAGTCGAAAACTTCGATCGCGTCATTGGCCTGTCCCCGTCAACCGTCTATGAATGACGCTGAACCACGGTCCACCGGATTCGAGCCCACGCCAGGGATTCGGAGACGTGCGGAGAAGATTGCAGTTCGGCACGCTTAAAGGCGGGCATCGAAACATTGAAGGGAAACGTCGATGACACGTGAATTGTTCTGGCTGACGCTGACGGTTATTTTCACGGGCCTGCTCTGGGTGCCTTATGTACTCAATCGCTGTCAAATACGCGGTTTGGGCGGCGCGATGGCGAATCCGTCGAGAAACGACAAGCCCCAAACCGAATGGGCCAACCGCCTCATGTTCGCGCATGACAACGCGGTAGAAAATCTCATCATCTTCGCCCCATTGGTTCTGATCCTCAATGCGATCGATTATTCAAGCAAATGGACAGTCCTCGCCTGCGCCGTGTATTTCTGGTCACGCGTTTTACACCTGATCGTCTATACGATGGGCGTGCCCGTTCTGCGAACGGTGGCATTCACGGTCGGTTTCCTGGCGCAGGCCGTGCTGGCGCTGGCGATCTTCAAGCTGCTCTGATCGTTCTTCAAAACGATTTACGTAAAAGGGACGGCTCATCGCCGTCCCTTTTGTCTTTTGTGCGGAATGGCTTTTAAGGAAACATCGCCGGCTGATCGACGCCAACGGTCTCCGGAAAGCCGAGCATGATATTCATGTTCTGCACAGCCTGCCCGGACGCGCCCTTCGTCAAATTGTCGAGCGTCGAGATGATGATTGCACGTCCGGCGATGCGATCGGCCGCGACCCCGATGAACGTCATGTTCGAGCCGCGCACATGCCGCGACTGCGGCGTCCTGCCAAACGGCAACACGTGGACGAACGGCTCTTTCTCGTATTGCTTGACCAGTATCTCGTGCAAATCCTGCGCGATCTTGCCCCGCCGTCCCCGCACATAGATGGTCGAAAAGATGCCGCGGTTCATCGGCACAAGATGCGGGGTAAAGGAGACGAGCACGTCCTTGCCCGCCGCTTTAGAGAACTCCTGATCGAGTTCAGCCATGTGCCGGTGCTGTCCGACGCCATAGGCATGGAAACCTTCGGAGACTTCCGAGAACAGCATTTCCTCTTTCGCCGATCGTCCCGCACCCGTCATTCCGGATTTGGCATCGACGACAATCTCGTCGCTCTCGATGGCTTTCGCCTTGAGCAATGGAATGAGCGGCAGCTGCGCGCACGTCGTGTAACAGCCTGGATTGGCGACAAGCCGGGCCTTCCTGATGTCGCGCCGGTAGATTTCCGAAAGCCCGTAAACAGCTTCCTTTTGCAGCTCGAGCGCGTGATGCTCGTGGCCGTACCATTTGGCATAGGCGGCTGGATCTTCCAGCCGGAAGTCCGCCGAAAGATCGACAACTTTGGTGTTCGGCGCCTTGGCGAGAACGTCCTTCAAGACCTTCTGCGTGGTTGCGTGGGGCAGCGCGCAGAACACCAGATCGAGACCCACCCTCGCCCAATCGACCTCATCGATCGTGATAAGGCGCGGCAGGTCGTATGGCGCAAATTGCGGAAACACATCGCCCATCAGCTGACCCGCCCGCCGGTCGGCGGTCAGCAGGACGATCTCCACTCGGGGATGGCGCAGCAGCAGCCGGACGAGTTCGGCACCGGTGTATCCGGAAGCTCCGAGGATGCCGATTTTCTTCTTCTCAGCCATAACGTGTCCTTATCCGAGCGGATTCAAGTAAATCGCTACCGGAGCAGGTCTTGCGGCAAGTTTTGAAGGGAAACAAGGTGCCGCGGACCATATCCGGCGGCATTGACGACGATCAGACGCGATCAGCCGCCCATACCGCGAGAATGCGGCGGCGGCGATTGGATACGATGTGTACAGCGCTGATCATGGGCGCGGATATAGTTCCGCGCCCATGTCACGTCAAGGGAGCACTTCTAACCTGAAAGCGTCAAATGATCGGATCCCAACGAGCCGGCACCCAGCGGTAGCCCGCACCATCCTTCTCGATGTTGGCAAGTGCCGGGAACGGATAATGGAAGCCCTGCACGCGCATCTTCTCCGTTGCGACCATGTCGTACACCTTGCGGCGCGTGGTCTCCGCCTGCACCGGATCCTGATCGAACATCAGGTGCCAGCCCGGGTTGCGCACGAACAGGTCAGGATCGTTGGTCACATCCGACTGGATAAAGACCTTGTCCGAACCGGACGACAGTACGAACGAGGTATGACCCGGAGTGTGGCCGGCTGACTCAACCGCGAGCAAGCCCGGTGCGACATCCTTGCCCCATTCGTAAGGCGTCGCTTTCTTCTTCAGCCCGGCTTCGAGCACGCGGCGAGCGTTTTTGAACAGACCTTCCATCCGGCCCGCTGGAGCGCGGCTCATTTCGCCATCGTCCATCCAATATTTCCATTCAACCGCCGGAACCAAAACTTCCGCGTTAGGGAAGGCCGGCTGTCCGTCCGCTGTCAGCAAGCCATTGATGTGATCGCCATGGAAGTGGGAAATCACCACCATGTCGATGGACTTCGGATCGATTCCCGCAGCAGCCATATTCGTCGCGAACTGGCCGACCGCGCCCTTGCTCGAAGCAAACGCGCCAGGACCATTGCCGGTGTCGATCACGACAAGCTTGCCGCCGGCGTTGACAACCAACGGAGCGAACTGGAGCGTCACCTTGTCGCGCGGACGGAATGCTTTCTCCAGCGCGGCGTTGACTTCGTCTTTCTTCGCGTTGAGCACGAAGGTATCGCCGAGCGGAAACGTACTGGCTCCATCGGATATGACCGTGACTTCGGCATCGCCGACCTTGTAGCGATAGAAGCTCGCATTCTGCTTGCCGGCCGCCGGGGCCGCCGCAAGTGCAGGAAGCGCTGGAAACAGCGGCGTAGCAGCAAGGGCTGCAGCGCCCGCCAGCGCGTGACGTCGTGACAATTCCATCGTGTTTCTCCCGGTGGTGATTTCTGATGATCCGTTGCGACTGTGACAGGATGCAGTCACCTGCGCGCTTGCTGTTTTTGCGATTCATTCGCAGCGCGCATGAGACCGACCGTCAATTCAGTCTAACACCGTTTGCAGCAGCGTATTCCCGATCACGACATCGTTTAGCGGGCGCGCTGTCACATCATCATCTTGACGCCCATGATACCGGGCGCCAGCAGCGCCGCCGCCCAAAGAAATGCGGAGGTAAAATTCGCAAACTGGAAATGCCAGTACGGCATTTCGACAATGCCGGCGACCAGCGGGACTGTCGCGCGAAGCGGCCCCGAGAAGCGGCCAATGAAGATGCCCAGCACCCCCCATTTCTGCATGAACCGTTCGGCGCGCGGCAACATGTCCGGGAAACTGGACATCGGCCACATGTGCGCGATGCGGTCGTGGAATCGGACGCCAATCCAATAGGACACCCAATCTCCGCACGCGGCTCCCAATCCGCCCGCGATCCAGACCGGCCAGAAATTGATGCCACTCACACCTATCAAGGCGCCGATCGCCACCAGCGCGCCCCATGCCGGGACAACCAGCGACAGGAACGCAAGCGATTCCGCAAATGCCAGCGCGAACACGACCGGGGCCGCCCAAGCCTGGTGGTCACGGACAAACTCAGCCAGCCCGCGCGTCATTTCTTCAAAAGTCATCAAATGCCCCCGAATCCGACCTGTGAATTAAGGTCGGCCCTCTCCCGCGATCCGCATACCACGACGCCAGCTGCCTTGTTTGGGAACCGCCTGCGTCACATTTACCTCCGCAAGCATGGCATAGTAACAGCCAGCGATTCGCCTCCCGATCACGATCTATCAAGATTTAAAGAACATGCGGAAGCCATTGAAAAAAAACGAAAAAGCATCCTCCTCCCCAGACATGTTTGCGGCCTCCGAGCGTAAGCCGCGCCCTGCGGCGAAATCCACCGCCAAACCATCTGGAGCCGAGGCAGGCTATACCGCACGCGATATCGAAGTCCTTGAGGGGTTAGAGCCGGTACGCCGCCGCCCCGGCATGTATATCGGCGGCACCGACGAAAAAGCGCTGCATCACCTGTTTGCCGAAGTCATCGACAACTCGATGGACGAAGCGCTTGCCGGTCACGCGTCTTTCATCGAGGTGCATCTGGGAGCCGACGGCTATCTAACGGTGGTCGATAACGGCCGCGGCATTCCTGTCGATCCGCATCCGAAATATCCGAAAAAATCGGCACTCGAAGTCATCATGTGCACGCTGCACGCAGGCGGCAAGTTTGACTCCAAGGTTTATGAAACCTCTGGCGGCCTGCACGGCGTCGGCGTCTCGGTGGTGAACGCCCTCTCCTCGAAACTCGAAGTCGAGGTTGCGCGCAGCCAGAAACTTTACAAGATGACATTCGAGCGCGGCAAGCCGAAGGGCAAGCTCGAAGAACTGGGCAAGGTCAACAACCGGCGTGGCACCAGCATCCGCTTCAAGCCCGACGCCGACATCTTCGGCGCGAAGGCCGTGTTCAAGCCGCAGCGCCTGTTCAAGATGGCGCGCTCGAAAGCCTACCTGTTTGGCGGCGTGGAAATTCGCTGGCGCTGCGACAAGGAACTTCTCAAGGGCGTCGATGACGTTCCTGCCGAGGATACGTTTCACTTCCCCGGCGGCCTCAAGGACTATCTCGGCGCCGCGATCCATGCCGATACGCTGGTGCATCCCGATATTTTCTCCGGCAAGTCGGGGCGCAACGGCGCCCACGGCGCATGTGAATGGGCGGTCGCCTGGACCGCGGACGCCGACGGGTTTCTGTCGTCCTACACCAATACAGTTCCAACCCCCGATGGCGGCACACACGAAGCCGGTTTTCGCAGCGCGCTTCTGCGCGGTTTGAAGGACCACGCCGAGCGCATCGGACAGGGCAAGAGAGGCGCATCGATTACGTCCGAAGACGTGATGGTGGGTGCCGCTGCAATGCTGTCGGTGTTCGTGCGCGAACCGGAATTCCAGGGTCAGACCAAGGATCGCCTCGCCACCGCCGAGGCCCAGCGCATTGTCGAGCAGGCCATCAAGGATCCGTTCGATCACTGGCTGTCCGGCAATCCCGTGCAGGCCAACAAGTTGCTGGAGTTCGTGGTCGAGCGCGCCGACGATCGGCTACGCCGCCGGGCCGAAAAGGAGACCTCTCGCAAGACCGCTGTGAAAAAGCTGCGGCTGCCAGGCAAGCTCGCGGACTGCACCAACACCGCGACCGAAGGCTCGGAGTTGTTCATCGTCGAAGGCGACTCGGCCGGTGGCAGCGCCAAGCAGGCGCGCGACCGCAAAACGCAGGCGATCCTGCCGCTGCGCGGAAAGATCCTCAACGTCGCCTCCGCGACGCGCGAAAAGATGACGGCCAATGCGCAGCTCTCCGACCTGATGCAGGCGGTCGGCTGCGGCATCGGCGCGCATTATCGTGAAGAGGATTTGCGATATTCGCGCATCATCATCATGACCGACGCGGACGTGGACGGCGCGCATATCGCGTCGCTTCTCATTACGTTCTTCTACCGGCAAATGCCCCGCCTGATCGACGAAGGCCATCTCTATCTCGCCGTGCCGCCGCTCTATCGTCTCACCCACGGCGCGAAGACGGTCTATGCGCGCGACGAAGCGCACCGCGATGAACTCCTGAAGAGGGAATTCCACGCCAACGCCAAGGTCGATATCGGCCGCTTCAAAGGACTCGGCGAGATGATGCCCGCGCAACTGAAGGAAACCACAATGGACCCGACGAAAC
>JAZKGC010000028.1:17916-27558 GCA_040386115.1 Pseudomonadota bacterium | reverse complement strand
TGGGCGCGCAATCGCAAGGACGGATCGGTCGAGGCGGTGTTTGCCGGACCCGAAGACGCCGTGGATGCCATGATCGCGAAATGCCGGCATGGGCCGGGCATGGCGAAGGTCGATGCCATCGATGAACAGCCACATGGTCACGACGCCTTGGGCGAACGGCGACCGGGCGAGCGGTTCTCGGTTCTTCCGACGATCTGACGTTCCGGTCGGCGCCGTTACCCCGACGCCACCTTGCGAAATGTCGCCGCCAGTGTGCGGAGCGCTGTGCGTTTGGACGCGTCACTGACCCGCGAATATAGCATCACCTTCGACAACCCGAGCCGTGGCAGTGAGAATGCCGACCCGACGTCGATCACGCCTGCCGGCGCAATGCGCCTTGCAGGGGCGCTACGGCCAATCCTGCGGATGCGGCGGCGGTCACCGCAGTGACGCCGCCGCCGATAAAGGCCTCGACCCATTTGACGCGCGACTTGTCGAGCGCACGTATCGCGTTGGCGCGAACGCCGCACGGCGACGCCAGCGTGGCAATGCGCAAAGTCTCGCCCTTGGACCATTCAAACGTGGGGGAGGCGAACCAGCCGAAATCGTCCTCGCAGAGGTTCTCGCCGCCCCGGCGGCTTCCTTCCTGACGAACGACAACGGCGTCAAGCTCTCCGGCATCGAACGCATCGAGGAGCGCGCGCGAGAATCCGATCGTGACTGCCAGCGTGAGCAGCGACGACGTTGCGCGCAGTTTCTCGAGTATGGGCACGAGTTCGGGTCCGGCGGCGTGGTCGCTGATTCCCAGGGTGAGTTGCTGGCGAACAGGGTTGGCGCCTGCGAGTGCGCGGTCGTGGGCGCCGATCAATTCTCGCGCACTGTCCCGAAAGGCCGATCCATCGGCCGTCAATCGCACCGCGCGTGGAGAGCGCTCAACGAGGCGTTTGCCGAGTACGGCTTCAAGCCGTTGCAGCTTCATGCTGACGGCGGCCTGTGTGGTCCCCAAGGCTTCCGCGGCCCGTGTGAAACTCTGAAATTCGGCCACGAGCAGAAATGCCTGAACGGTTGGGATATCGAGGCTGCTCATGTCATCATCACGTTTGTTTATGACTGATATCTATAATCATAACGTATCAAAATGACAGTCGCGGGTCTAGGTTCTTGTGACGCAATCCAGCGCCCAACAAGGAGACCCGTCATGCCGCTTATCACCGTTCGCTACACCAGCGCGCGCAACAACCCATCGTTGAAATCCGAAATTGCGGCTGCGGTCAGTAATCTGTCGGCAAATATCCTGCACAAGGATCCCAAGGTCACCGCGGTAATCGTGGATTCTGCCGATCCCGCCGATTGGTTCGCAGGCGGCACTTCGCTCGCAGACCAGAAGCTTGCAAGCTTCTGGCTCGACATCCGGATCGTCGATGGCACCAACAGCAAGGATGAGAAGGCGGCGTATATCGAGGCTGTTTTCGCGCGCATGGGCGAATTGATCGGCCCGCTGCATCACGAGAGCTACATACATGTAAATGACGTTCGTGCCGACGCCTATGGTTTTGGCGGTCTCACGCAGGAGCGGCGCTACATCGCACGCAAGCTTGCGGCCGCAGCGCAGGGTGCTGCCGCCTGAGCGAGCGGGTCAGGTCGCCTCCTGAAGCAAAGAAACATTCGAGGAGCCGAAAATCTCCTCGAATGCCTGCTTCAGCGCAACGTCAACATCGCTCATCGTCAGCGGCAATCCGAGATCGACGAGGCTCGTCACGCCGTAGCGCGGGTCTCCGACGCCGCAGGGCACGATGCCGGAGAAATGCGACAACTCGGGCTCCACGTTGATGGAGATGCCATGCAGGGAGACCCAGCGCTTCAGCCGCACGCCGATGGCCCCGATCTTGTCCTCGTATCCCTCGCCCTTGTCAGGCCGGGCGACCCACACCCCCACGCGATCCTCGCGCCGTTCGCCGCGCACGTTGAAGGCGGCGAGGGTGCGAATCGCCAGTTGCTCAAGGTTGGCCACATACGCCCGCACGTCGGGGCGTCTGCGCTTGAGGTCGAGCATCAGATAGACTACTCGCTGGCCTGGGCCGTGATAGGTGAACTGTCCGCCGCGCCCGGTGGCGAAAACGGGAAATCGTGCATCCCGAAGATCGCCGGCTTTCGCACTGGTGCCCGACGTATAGAGCGGAGGGTGCTCCAGCAGCCAGACAAGCTCGGGGGCGGTCCCGGCCGCGATGGCCGCTGCCCTGACGTCCATCGTTTCAAGGGCGTCCTGATAGGCCACTGGCTGACCTGAGATCCGCCACTCCACGGCGGGGCCGGATCGGGCGGAAAATGCCGTCAAAGCAAGGTCTTCGCGGCGTTCCTGAAGGTCGTTAACCATTGGGTAACCATAATCGTGGTGTTCTGCAGACATCATTCATGTGTGGGTTCCAAAGCAAAGTGCCAACCCTCGATAAAGTATCTGTCGATCTGATGGTGGTCCTTGGGACCACCTCGATGCCTGTCCATCAGGTCATGCGGCTCAGCCGTGGAGCGATCATCGAACTCGATGCAACCGAGCAGGACGAGGTCAAGGTTCTGGCCAATAACCTGCCCATCGCCAGCGGCGTCGTGGTTGTGAACCGCAACCGCATCGCGGTCGAAGTCAAGCAAATGTTGCCCCGGACGCCTGATCACAGGTAGCCGGGAAAGGCCGTTTCCGAGGCCTTGTCCCCCCATCCTCTATTTGTTACATCGGCGCCGTTGATCCCGTGCCGGGTGCAAATCCGGGGCCGATCTAACGAGCATGATGCCGAAAAGTGCGAAGCGGTTTTCGGACAACATCATGCTCTAGACTGAAGAATCTTGCGCTCGTGGCGGAATTGGTAGACGCGCTGCCTTGAGGTGGCAGTGAGTAAAATCGTGGGGGTTCGAGTCCCTCCGAGCGCACCAAGATAATAATTTTCGTGAAAATTCAATGTTTTCAAGCAGGTTCGCGGCGCGGGCTATATCCAGCTCGATTGCCGTTTTGCCTCATACCTCTCGTCGAATCTCAAGTTCCGACCAGATGCGGTTGAAGTATTCGTTGTAAAGCGGATTGGTCCGAATGGTCACCGGATCGCGCTCGGCAACCGACAGCTCAATCGTATGCACGCTGCGCACTGTCGCAGGCCGGTTGGTCATGACGACGATACGGTCGGCCATCGTGATCGCTTCGCCGATGTCGTGCGTCACCAAGATCACGCTCTTGCCGCGCTCGCGGATGATCCGCTGCACCTCGCCTTGCAGGAGCAGGCGGGTCTGGAAATCAAGCGCCGAGAATGGCTCATCGAGCAGGATCACGTCCGGGTCGAAAGCCAGGGTCCGCATGAAGGCCACGCGCTGGCGCATGCCGCCGGACAAGGTCGCGGGCTTCGCCTTCTCGAAGCCAGCCAGCCCATAGGACGTAATGAGCCGCTGCGCGATCGCCTCGGCCTCCGCGCGCGCCACCCCGCGCACTTCCAGACCCAGCGTCACATTGTCCAGCACGCTGCGCCACGGCAGCAGCATGTCCTTCTGCAGCATGTAGCCGACGTGGCCCTTGGCACCTTCGACTTGCACGCCATTGACGGAAACGCCGCCGACGGTCGGCGTAATCAGGCCTGCGATGATGTTGAAAAGCGTCGTCTTGCCGCAGCCGGATGGTCCAACGATGGCGAGAACTTCGCGCTTGCGCAGGCCGAACGAGATGTTCCCCAAAGCGCGAACCGGGTTGTCACTCTCGGCATTGAAGACCATGCCCACCTCGTGAGCAGTCAGGACTTCGCTCTCGGCTGCGATCGCATCGTTCATCAGGCGATCTCCGGATAGGTCAATTCTGGCGCCTGCCAACTGCGCCCGGCAATGACCGCGTCGAGATAGGACAACACGATGGTATTGAACTGATCCGGCAGCACCACGGACACGGCATGGCCGCCGGTTTCAAAATAGAAGGTGTCTGCCTTCGGCATCAGTTTGGCCATCCGCTCCGAATAAAACATCGGCGTCAGGTGGTCGTCCTTCGAACACGTTATGAGAGACGGGCATGTGATTTGCCGCAATGCCTCTCCGGGAGAGTACGAACAGATCGCATCAATTCGGCTCAGCATGATGTCGGTGGGAGCCAGGGCCGCTGCCGCGGCTGGCTCGTCGGCTTCCAGCCGCTCGATGTTTGCGCTGACCCACCATGGCGGGTTTAAAAACAGCGGCGTGGTCTTGACGTAATGCAACGGGCCGCTTTGCTCGAGAACACGCTTGCGGACCTCGAAGCACCGCTTGAAGTAGGGGTCAGACGTCGCCCATCCGGCATAAAGGACGGCGCTCTTGATACGATCCGGAAAACGGAGAGCCATATCGTGCGCCATCGCCGCGCCGGTCGAATGCCCGACAATATGCGCGGCTTTGATCTCCAGCGCATCCATCAGAGCAACCATGTCATCGGTCATTTGCGGCACGGAATAGGTGATGCGATCCTGACGCGATCCGCCGGTGCCGCGATGATCGTGCAGCACGACCTGGTGCTTCGCGGCGAGTGCGTCGATATTCGGCTTGAAGTAGCTTCCCGCGCCGCCGATGCCTGCGACCAGCAGGACGGGTTCGCCCTTGCCGATCACGTCGTAAGCGATCTCCGTTCCGTTCACCTGGGCTACCGGCATCAAACTCTCCCTTTTTCTTGCAAGCGTCTGTCTTGCGAACGGCTGCTTTTCACGCGTCGCATCAGTAACTCAGCCACCGCTCGACCAACGTGACCATGTAATCGAGCACCAGCGCGAGCAGCATCAGGGCGAAGAGACCCACCCAGACCGCGTTGAGGTCGTAAAGCGTGCCGGCGTAGTAAACGAGGTATCCCAAGCCCTGTTTGGCAGCAATGTATTCGCCCACCACGGCGCCGATCAGGGCGAACCCTACATTCAACCTCAGGCCGGAGATGATCCACGGCATGGTTGCCGGCGCCACGATCTTCCTGAACGTCTGCCACGATGTTGCGCCGAGCGAGCGCATCAGCCGGATCAAGTCCTGATCGACCTCTTGTGCACCACTGTAGGCGGTCATTAGCGAAACGATGAATGTGATGATCGCCGCAATCGCGATCTTGGATTCGATGTCGATGCCGAACCACACAATGATGAGGGGTGCCAGAGCGATTTTCGGCAGGCCGTTAATCGCGACAATGAACGGCCGCAACACCAGTGCGAAGCGTGGCGTCAACCACAATGCGAGCCCCGCGATGCTGCCGAGCGAGCAGCCGATCACAAATCCGACGATGGATTCCAGGCCGGTCACAAGGGTAGACTGCACGAGAGTGCCGTCCGCGAGGAGAGTGACGAATTTCTTCGCAATGCCGCTGGGCTGGCCATAGAGATAGACCGGCAGCCACTCCGCGCGGATGGCGATCTCCCAGAGGCCGAGGAAGCCGATCGTCAGCGCGATCTGTCCTAACAGGATCAGCAGCCACGGCGAAATCAGCGTGCCGCGCTGCTGTGCTTGAACGGCCATCGTTCAGGTTGCTTTCGGCAGATGCGCGATGGACGCGATCTCCACGAGGAATTCAGGTTTTACAAGATCGGCGCGAATACAATAGCGGGCGGGAAACTCGCTCGGGAAGAATTCCTTATAGACCGCGTTCATCGCCGCATAGTCGGAAAGATCCTTGAGAAAGATCGAGTTCATGGTCACGTCGGCCATCGTTCCACCTGCGGTTTCCACGATGCTCTTGATCGATTCCAGAACGGCGCGGGTCTGTGCCGTCGCATCTCCGACGCCCACCGTCTTGCCGCTTGCGTCCATGGCCAGAACGCCGGAGACGTAAAGAATGTTGTCCGCGACCACGCCCGGCGAATAGGGCGCCATCGGAGGCGGCGAACCGGCAGGAATAATCGGTTTGCGGGGCATGTCGGGATCCTTGGGTTGTTGGCCGAATCGATGTGACGTGATGTGATGTGATGTGATGGGAGCGAAAGCGTCAGCGGTTGGTCAAGCTTCGCAATTCACTCATGGTGGTGGTCCAGCCGAAAAATGTTTCGACGTTATAGATCGTAGCGTCCTGCAAGGCAGGGGGGCCGGCCTGAAGCGTGGCATCCCTCACCATGATCGGGAAGTATTCCAGAAAATATCCATCCCGGATCGTGGATTCCACACAGACGTTGGTGGCGACGCCCACCACCAGCAAATTGCGAACTCGCCTTGCCCGCAGGATTCCATCCAGTTGCGTGCCGGAGAAGCCGCTGTAACGCGGTTTTGGCAGCACGATATCCCCGGGCAATGGCTTGATCTTCTCCACCAGTTCATAGTCCCAAGTGCCGCGCGTGAGAAGCTTGCCGTCGAGTTCGGGCCGCGCGCGCATTGTTTTCAGCGCGTTCGACTTCCACCAGTTGGGAGAGTCCGGCGTACCGGCCTCTTGCTTGCCCGCATCCCACCCGTTCTGGAAAAACACGATCGTGAATCCCAGCTTGCGCGAAATTTCGATTGTCTCCGCGACGGCAGCAATGACAGGCTTTGCGCCTGTCACATCGAAGCCGGCGAGGTCGAGATAGCCGCCGGGCGAGGCGTAGGCATTCTGCATATCGACAACGATGAGCGCGGTCTCATCTGCCGAGAGCGGGAATTCCTCCGGCTTTGCGCCCAACACGAGGGTGTTGTCGCGACGCGGCAACGTCTGGGGAACATTCATGATCGTGTCTTCTGCTATGAGAGGGATCAGGTCGGCAGGCCGAAGGCGGATGCAGCCTTGGTGGCGAATGTCGTATCAACCATCTCCTCATACGGCAGCGTCTTCTTGAGCGTACCGGCGCCGCTCTCGTGTTTCATAATGGCGTCCCAGTCTTCCTTGGTGATGACGGGATTGCGCGGAACCACATTCTTGGTGGTCATGAAATTTTTTGCACCCATCTTCACGACTTCAGGCGCAACGCTCGGAAATTCCTGTCGGCTCACCTCTTCGAAAGTGTTGGGATCGGTGTGCAGCAGCTTCATCGCCTCAGCGAGAGCGTTGGTGAATTTCTGTACCGTTTCGCCATTGCCTTTCAGATACTGCTCGGTGACGAAAACCGATGAAAACGCGATCGGTCCCAGAATGTCGGCGAACGAATAAACCACTTCGAGTCCGAACTGCGTCACGCCGATACTGGCATCCCAGTCGAATGCAATCGCAAGGTCGGCGCGTCCGTCTTTCACGGCCGCGGCCTGTGCGCCGGGTGGAAGTTCGAGGAAATTGACGCCGGCTTCTTTTGGATCGAAGCCGCCCGTGCTGCGCATCAGATAGGTGGGGGTTGACATCGTGTTGGACGGAAAGCGCAAGGTGGCGATCGTCTTGCCTTTGAGATCTGCCAGTGAGTTAATTTTCAGTCCAGGTTTTGCGATGGCGAAGAGAGAGATGCCGCCTGCAACTTTGGCGATGCAGCGCATCTTGCCGCCCTCCAGCGTGGAGTTCACCGACATGCCCGTGCCGGTCAGCGCGAACTGTGCGCGGTTGGCGAGCAGCACCGAAACGGGCACGGCAATGCCGCCGGCGGTGGAGAGTTCGACGTCCAGCCCCTGTTTTTCAAACAAGCCCTTTCGCATTGCGACATAGAGCGGGGTGTAGAGCGCTATATGGATAGCCTCTGACACGATCACCTTGGTTCGGCCCTGCGCAATACCGGGCATCGGGAACGCTGCGGCCATGCCGAGAGCGCCTGTGCCGATCAGCAGGCTTCGGCGGGTAGGTGCTGCAAGCGCATTGAGGGTCGTCGGTTCGGTTTTATGCGAGGTCATACAAAGGCTCCTGCCGAGATGGCCTGTCGCAGGACGCGACGGGGAAACGAAGTCTCTTCAGGAGACGAACATTCCAGTCTGTGACGTACAGTTGGCGATGAAGCGCTCCCAAAGGCTGTTTCAACAGGCTAGGGAGCATTTATCGTTCCTGAAAGTCGAGAATCTGTCATGTGATCGTGCAGAAAAGGCAACACCCAGTTATTGCAGCTAACGGGTCTTCTTCTTGGAGGTTCTGATTGATGTGGTCAGCAGTTTGAGAAACTCCTGAGCCGCATGCGAAAGCGGTCTGTCACGGTGAACGCTGATGCTTGATCGCGCGGATGCGAGTTCCGAATCCGTCACTGGAATTGCGCGCAATTCGCCCGAGCTGAGTTCCGTAATGACGGCGAGCGCAGGCTTGAAAGCGATGAATTGACCTGTGGCTGCCATTGTATTGGTCAACTCAAGTGAGTTGGTTGTCACAAGAACCCGTGGACTGAGCTTGTGTTTCGCAATGGTTCGCTCGAAGGATTGCCGGAGACCGAAACTATGATCGGGAAGGGCAAGGGGTTCTTTGCAGATTTCATCCAGACTCAGGGTTTTGCGACTGGCATATTTGTGGCTGGGGGCGACCAGACAGGAGATGGGTTCGGGAAATTCCGCAATCATCTCGATCTCTGCGCGCGGGGAGGCATTGAAGGTGATGCCGATATCGGCCTCGTCCTCCAGCAAGGCCTCGATGATCCGATCCGTCGAGGCGGTTTGAACCTTGAACGCTACGGCGGGATAACGGCGCAGAAAATCCGCCAGGATGTTTGGCAGCAAGCCCGTGACAAATCCTTCGATGACCCAAAGGCTGACTTCGCCGCGCCGCAAGCCGCGCAGGTCATCGATCGCGGAACGCGCGCGGTCGATGTCGCGGAAAACGCGATGGCTCTGCCGGGCCAGAACTTCCCCGGCCGCAGTGAGCCGAACGCCGCTTTTGGAACGCTCGAAAAGAACCGCATCAAGCTCGTGCTCAAGCTGGGCGATCTGCCTGCTGACAGCCGACGGCGCCACGTGAAGCCGGTCCGCGGCCTTTCGAATTGAGCCGAGCTTCGCAACAGCATTAAAGTATCTAAGTGTTAAAAACCGCACGGTCCCTCGGATGCATCAAGTCGCTGGACAACTCGTTTGCCTGCAACAGGCGTACTCTATGCCGACATCCTTCCAGACACATCACCGAACATTGCGGCTTGTTGGCGAGTCCACGCGGCTTCCGATTCTGATCGGGCTGGAGTGGAGCCGAAACGCCAGGTCTCCAGCGGCCACCGGCCAGGCGCCGGGAATGCGTGCAAGGCTGGCGTTAGCGTGGCTTCGGACTTCAAGCGCATCGTAAATAGTGAAATTCTCCGAAACAGACCGCGATGCTCCGAACGATCCCGCTTTTATCGGAATCTGCACGTGTGCCAGCCGCACCGACTGCATCGACGACGGCGCGCCGCGCGCCTGGTCGTCTGCTTCGCCAAACATGAATCTAGGGCCGGCAAGACCTTTGGCAATCGGTCCAGGTCCGTGACTCCAGTGCGGCACCCACTGACCGGGTTCGGTCGGTGTCTTCGGGCGCTCGGGCGTCGCTGGAACGACATGGACAATGCGGTAGCCGCGCGCCTTCAGTTCCTGAAGAATTGTTGGCAGTGCTGCCTGCGTTCGTGCCTGGATGTCGTGCAGCAGCAGGACGCCTTTGCCTTTGGCCTCAAGCCGGGACAGCGCGAGGTGGACAACCTGCGCGGATGAAATGTGCCGCCAGTCGTCGGCGGGGAAATCCGCGCTCCATGTCATGATGCCGCGCTTGGCGAGATATGTCTCGACGCCTTCGGCGCGCCGCAGGCCGGGGATGCGGAAGAAAGGTGCCACGGCCGATGCGTCGCCGAGGGCAGCTCCCACATTTGCAATGGCGTC
>JAZKGC010000028.1:0-17816 GCA_040386115.1 Pseudomonadota bacterium | reverse complement strand
GTCAGAACCACTTCATGATCTTCGAGCGGCAGCGTCTCCGGATACTGCATGGTGCCGATGCGCGGATGCTCGGCAGGATCGACCACAATCGTCCGCGATGTGCCGATCGCGCCCGGATGTTCAGGACATTCGGCGGCGTAAGCGGGTGCTAAGCCAAGCCACGCAGCCGCGATGAGCGCCATCATCATGGCAAAACTTTTTGTTGTTGGGCGCGCGCGCCAAGTCCTACCGATCATCACAAGTCCTATCGATCATGAGATGAACTCTCGATTGGCTGCGGCGCGACGAGATGAACGATCTTGTATCCGTTGCGCCGGAGATACTGGAGGAGGGCAGGGAGCATCCTTGCCGTCTGAACTTTGGTGTCATGCAGGAGAATGATTCCCTTGCCCTTGTTTCTCAGCCGCTCAGTCAGGCGATGGAGTTGCT
The DNA here is from genome assembly GCA_040386115.1 of Pseudomonadota bacterium. Taxonomy (GTDB): domain Bacteria; phylum Pseudomonadota; class Alphaproteobacteria; order Rhizobiales; family Xanthobacteraceae; genus Afipia. Next base: position 17,387 of record JAZKGC010000028.1, on the reverse strand, counting down.
GGTCGGCCGTCATCGGCTCCCAGTCGCTGGCCCATAAATCAGCCCCAAAAACGGCAACTCCGCGCGACTGAAGGTTCGTCAGCAGCGCGGGTGTCGAGGCAAAACCGGGAAACCGGAAAAATGGTGTTGACGGAACACGGCTTGCGGCACCGTGCAGCGCCATTTCGTCGGCTGCGATCCCGCGGTCAATCTCCTCGAGCGCCTGCGGTTGGCTTATCCGGTCGAAAATCCGATGCGACCAGGTATGATGGCCGATGCTGTGACCGGCGGCGGCGATTTTTCTCACCGATTCGTGATTGGCTGCGGCGTTCCTGCCGATCAGAAAAAATGTTGCCCGGACGCATTCGCTGGCCAGCGCGGCGAGAATCTTGGTTGTGGTCGGCGGGAAGGGGCCGTCATCGAAGGTCAGCACGACTTCCTTATCCGCCAGCGGCAGCGATTGCGGAAAACTCTTGAGGCCGACGCGGGGAAACGACCGTGGATCGACCGTCAGAACGCGGGAGATGCCCAGCGTATCCTTGCGCGGGCAGTCCGCCGCCTGGGCGGCCGTCGTTGACGCGACAAGCGCGAGCAAGGCAGCTCGTAACACGATCATGACATCTTCCGGTCGCGGTTTGACGGCGGCGCACATTTAGCATTGCGTCTGTCCGTGTCGATTGGGTAATGCCTGAAAAGCACATCCAAATCAGCAAACCTCCCCTGAAACTGCGAGGCATGGCATGGCCGATCATCAAGACCTCGCCAAGACCGGCCCTCACGATACCGTGCTTGATCGTTATCCCATGCGCGACGAGGACGGTCAGATCCGCCCGAGATTTGTCGGGATGATTGCGGACGCGGTTCAACAGGGCGATTCTGCATTCCTTCGCAAGATCGTCGCCGAACTTCATGAAGCAGACCTTGGCGACCTGATCGAGGCGCTGGAGCCAGACCTGCGGCCTCAGTTGGTCGAACTGACGGGGGCAGATTTCGATTTTTCGGCTTTGAATGAGGTCGATGATGCCGTTCGTGAGGAAATCCTCGAGGAACTGGAGCCGGAAACGGTCGCCGAAGGCGTTCGCGAACTGGAGTCGGATGACGCCGTCGAGCTGCTGCAGGGTCTCGACGAGGAAGACAAGGAAGAGATTCTCGACAAGCTGCCGCAATCCGAGCGCGTCGCGCTTGAACGCGGTCTCGACTATCCGGAGAACACCGCCGGCCGGCGCATGCAGACGGAGTGCATCGCCGTTCAGGACGATTGGACGGTTTTGCAGGCGATCGCCTATATGCGCGATACGCCGGAGCTGCCCGATCGTTTTTACGAAATCTACGTCTTGGACAAGGAGCAGCGCCTGAAAGGCGCCGTGCCGCTCGACGCCTTGCTTCGGGGGCATCGGCCGGGGCCAATCGCCGATCTGGTCGATGAAGACCGCCGCCGCGTTTCCGTCGAGGAGGATCTCGGCGGGGTTGCCCGAATGTTCGGCAAGTACAATCTTGTGGCCGCGCCAGTGGTCGATGCACAGGACCGTCTCGTCGGCGTCATCACTATCGACGACGTGGTCGATGTGATCGAGGAGGAGGCCGAGGAAGACCTCAAGGCTCTCGGTGGCGTCGCTCGCGACGAAGAACTTTCGGATTCCGTATGGACCATCGCCAAGGGACGGTTCAACTGGCTGCTGGTGAATCTTGCAACGGCATTCCTGGCCTCTGGAGTCCTTGGAATGTTCGAGGGCCAGCTTGAGAAAATGGTCGCGCTGGCCGTGCTGGCCCCCATCGTGGCGAGTCAGGGCGGCAACGCCGCGACCCAGACCATGACCGTCGCCGTTCGCGCGCTGGCCACGCGCGAACTCGGCTCAAGCAACGCGTGGCGCGTGGTGATGCGCGAAGGTCTTGTAGGGCTGGTGAACGGGCTGGCGTTCGCCGTCATCACCGGCGTCGCCGCTGCGGTATGGTTCAAAATTCCCGGCCTTGGCGTCGTGATCGGGCTTGCGATGTTATGCAACCTGATCGCTGGCGCGCTCGGCGGCATCCTGATTCCGATGGCGCTCGACCGGCTGAAGGCGGACCCCGCCGTTGCGTCCGGCACGTTCGTGACGACTGTAACCGATATCGTCGGGTTCTTTGTCTTTCTCGGGATCGCGACGCTCTGGTTTGGCCTCAAGTAAACCGTGCTGCCACATTTGGAAAACGGCTCCTTCCGTTGCCACGTTCTCTGCACAATTGATCACGTCAGCGCCTCAAAATCGCCCGGACGACGGACTGAAACCGCAGTGTCGCTGGCCGCAGAAACGATAATGTTTTAGCGGCTTTTCTAAATTTCCGACGCTCAAGACGTTGTCGTGCGCGACCGTCGTTGACGTCCGAACCCAAATCCGGAGCTTTCATTTTGATTCGAACAGTTACCGCCGTGGCGGCGCTTTGCGCGTTGTCATCGCTCGCAGAAGCGCGAAGCCGCGCGCCAGCCGTCTCGCCTGAATGCAATATCACCATGCCATGCGTGGGCGTCGATAATCCAATCCACGCGCGTCAACGCGGCAAGCGTGAACCATCTCAGGTGTTCGGGGCGGTTGAACCGGCGCGCCGCACATTTGCGCGACAGCAGCACGACTTTGCGCCGGCATCGCGTGCATCGGAAGGTTATTCATCCGGTCTCGTTGGTCCGCTCGCCGCAAAGCTCGCATCCATTCAGTCGGCATGTCCGGGCACACACGCGATTTCGGGTGTTCGTCATACGCGGATCGCGGGCACGCGGCGGATGTCGCTCCATGCGCAAGGCAAGGCGGTCGATGTGCGCGGTCCTTATGGCTGCATCTACGGACAGCTCAAAGGCTGGACCGGCGGCTATTCGACCGACGCCGGCCGCGCGCAGCATATCCATATTTCCTACGACGATGCCGGCGGCCGCGAGATGGGGCTTCGGTTCGCGCATGGCGGCAGCCGCCGCCAGTCGTGGCGCAATTCCTACGCCCGCATGCGATAGCTGAAATGCGAGGCCGTCCGGGAATTGCGGATTTCCGGGCGGCGCTATCGCGATTGTTAACCCGTCATTAACCATGTTGCGCCGACCCTCGCTGATCGGGTGGAGGCAGAACATGCAGCGGCTACGGCTGAAGGCAGACGGGCGGATTGTTGAATTGCTGGACGGGCAGGAGATGCCGCTGGCGCCCGAGCTGCCGCGCGGCGCGTCTTTTCGCAAAGCCATCACCGAAAAAATCCCGACTGAACCAGCCGTTCGCGACCTGCGCCTTCGGGCCAAACTCACACAAGTCGAATTCGCCGCTCGGCTCGGCGTCCCCCTCGAAACCATCCGAAACTGGGAGCAGGGCAAGCGCTCGCCGCGTGGTCCGGCGCGTGCGTTGCTGACCGTGATCGCCCGAGAGCCCGACATGGTGTTTGCAGCGCTCGCACGTCAGGGCTGATCTACCCCGGCGCTTCCGTTGCATGCGGAGGGCAGCGTTGCTGCAATCCGTCGGTGTCATTGTTGGCAAGTTGATCTGGCGGAGGCATGATGGTCCCGGCAGGATCATCGACGCCTGCGGGCGACGCGCTGAGGCATGGCATGCAGGTCATAGAAGCGAACGGTGCGCTCATTCCGGCAATCGGGCTCGGGACATGGGAATTGCGCGGGCGTGCCTGCGCGCGCATCGTCGAGCAGGCACTACGCCTCGGCTATCGCCACATCGACACCGCGCAGATTTACGAGAACGAGCGCGAGGTGGGCGAGGGTGTGCGGGCCTCCGGCGTCAAACGCGCCGACGTGTTCGTGACCACGAAAGTCTGGACCACGCACTTCGCGCCCAACGATCTTTTGCGATCGACCAAGGAGAGCCTCGCACGGCTGCGCATGACCGAGGTTGATCTGCTGCTGTTGCATTGGCCAAACCCGCAAGTGCCGTTGCAGGAGACGCTCGGCGCGCTGGTGCAGGCCAAACAGCTCGGCATTGCGCGGCATATCGGGGTGTCGAATTTCACCGTGGCCTTGATCGAGGAGGCGGTCGCCACTTCTGCCGAACCGCTGGTATGCAATCAGGTCGAGTATCATCCGTATCTCGATCAGGCGAGGGTGCTGGCCGCGTGCGCGGCGAATGGCCTTGCCCTGGTGGCCTACAGCCCGGTGGCCCGCGGGCGCGTCAAAAATGCCGAGGCGCTAAACCGGATTGGCGCGCGTTACGGCAAGACTGCGGCTCAGGTTTGCCTGCGCTGGCTTGTGCAGCAGAACGTCGCAGCGATCCCGCGCACGTCGAAGATCGAGCGCTTGTCCGAAAACATTGCCATCTTCGATTTCACGCTGAGCAGCGCGGAGATGGAAGAGATTTTTGCCATGGGGACGCGAGGCGGCCGTATCGCCGATTTCGGTTTTGCGCCCAAATGGGACTGAAGGTGCTGGAGCGGGATTGATCTCGCGGCGGCAATCGCCCATTCAAGGTCATCTCTCTGCTGCGTGATCCCCGATTCATGTTCTTTCTCATGTCTAAAATCCTTGGCTTCTTCGTCGTGCCGTCGAACGTCGTCGCTGTTGTCTGCGTTCTCGGCATTGTCCTGCTGCTGACGCGATGGCGGCGTGGCGGAACGCGCCTCCTCGCCGCCGGCGTTCTGTTGCTGCTGCTGCTCGGTTATTCGCCGCTCGGCAATCTGCTTCTTTTGCCCTTGTCGGAGCGTTTTCCGGCCTGGGCTGCTGGGGGGCGGGTGCCGGACGGCATCATCGTTCTCGGCGGTGCGATCGATGCTGAACGCAGCAACGCGCGCGGATCGCTGGAACTGGATGCCTCGGCCGAACGGATCGTCGCAATGCTGCAACTGGCCCGCAGATATCCGGCTGCACGCATTGTCTTTACGGGCGGCAGTCCCAACCTCATTGAACGTCCGGAGCCGGAGGCGCCAATTGCCGGCGATCTGCTGGAGGATTTTGGCACCATGCGTGGGCGCATCGTGCTTGAAAGTGAATCGCGCACCACGGCCGAGAATGCGACCTTCACGCGCCGGCTGGTCGCGCCCAAGCCCGGCGAGCGCTGGCTGCTGGTGACGTCGGCATTTCATATGCCGAGGTCCGTCGGCGCATTTCGTAACGCAGGTTTCGATGTCGAAGCCTATCCGGTGGACTGGCGCACGCGAGGGTGGGGAGACGCCTTCAAGCCGTTCGACAGATTGAGCGCGGGTCTCGCGCGGGTCGATGTGGCCGTTCACGAGTGGTTCGGATTGATTGCCTACTGGGCAACGGGTCGCAGCAGCGAGTTGTTTCCAGGGCCGCGCAGGGCGTCACCCTAGCTAGTCGTGTCTTTTTAGTCATGCCGTGGCAAGCCGACGCGATAGACGCCGCGAAAATCGTTCGGGTCGACAGGCTTGCCTTTGCGGTAGATCACCACGCGCCCGGCGCGGGCGAGTTCGATCGCGGTGCTGCGGATGGGGGTGAGCAACGGATGCCAGTCGTCGTCCGTTATGGCGTGCGCGATTTCCGGCGCGCTGAGGGTTTTCGTTCCGGATCGCGCCAGCACTTCCAGTATAGCGTCCTCCAGCTTCAAGGCATCCGGACGCTTGGTATCGAGAATTTTCGAATCGGAATTATTCATGGTCCATGCCATGACGCATCCATGTCTGCACGGCAAGCGGACATCCTCACCGGCTCACGACCTATTTCGTCATCGCCCGCCACGCATCGGAATCGAACTGCCTGCGCCACATGACGATCAACACGGCCGTCGTGGATGCAAACAGCACCCATGGGCTGATGAACCAGCCGAGATAGCCAAGCGCGAAGAAGAACGCGCGCTGTCCCCGATTGAAGTGCCGCCCCGCCGATTGGAACAGCTTCGTGGTTCGCATCACATGCGACTGCGCTTCCGGGGTGTCACGTTTCTCGGCAAACGGCATGGCCCCAAGCAGGATGGCGACGTAATTGAAGAGCCGGTACGACCATGCGAATTTGAAGAACGCATAGACGAAGATCAGAATGAGGCCCACGCATTTGGTTTCCCAGAGCGCAGGAGAGCTGCGTATGCCGAGTGGCAAGGTAGCCAGTACCGACATCGCTTCTTCCGTTGCCCTGAGGAGCGTCAGCCCGCCGCCGATCGCCAGCAATGTGGTGGACGCAAAGAAGGCGGTGCCGTTTTGCAGCGACGCCATGATCTGCATATCGACCATCCGCATCTCGCGGTCGAGCATGCGCCGCATCCAGACCTCGCGGTAGATGCTCATTCGGGCATTCAGGCTGTTGCGGCCATGCGCGGAGCGCTCAAGCGTGATCGCGTAGATGGTCCACGCAAGCGCGAAAAACGAGATCGCCAGGATGTCGGCGGTTGTGAAGGGGTTCACGACTCAGGCCTTCCGAAGGGTTTCGTGCACGATAAAGCATGATGCTGACAAGTGCGATGCAGTTTTCGGAAAGCCGACGCGCTTAAATAAGAGTCTTCCGGGAGTTGGTTGCTTGCACCACGCCGGGCATGGCAAGACTGTACGCGCATTGGAGATTTGGACTGATGGCTCTCACGCTCGTGATCGGCAACAAGAACTATTCCTCGTGGTCGATGCGGCCATGGATGGCGCTGAAGGGCGCCGATATACCGTTCAACGAGATCGTGATTCCGCTCTACACTGGCGACGCTGACAAGAAGCGCATTCTGAGCTTTACCCGCTCCGGCAAGGTGCCTGCACTGATCGACGGCGACATCACGGTGTGGGATTCGCTTGCTATCATCGAGTACGCAGCAGAGCGATTTCCAGCCGCGAAGCTCTGGCCGAAGGATGTCGCCAGCCGCGCGCACGCCCGGTCGATCTCGGCGGAGATGCATTCCAGTTTCATGGCGCTGCGCAACGAATGTGGCATGAACATTCACCGGCCTGTCGGTGCAAAATCAATGTCTGACGCGGCGAAGACCGACATCGTCCGCATCCAGCAGATATGGTCCGAATGCCGTGCGCTCCACGGCGGGGAGGGTCCGTTCCTGTTCGGCGCGTTCAGCGGCGCGGACGCGATGTTTGCGCCGGTAATTCATCGATTTCGGACTTACGCTGTTGACGTGACGCCTCCCGTTCGCGCCTACATGGACACCATGCTGGCGAACGCCGCATTCCAGGAATGGACTGAAATGGCTCTCGCCGAGACGTTGGTGATCGAAAAATTTGAACAGGATTAAGCTTCGAGATTGTCGTTCGCGAGAATGTGCTGATTTCCGCACGTTGATATCAGTTTGAGGATTGGGCCATGGGTATTCTGGACATGCTCACCAGCGTGATGGCCTCAAGAGCCGCCAGCGAACTGGACGCTGCCGTTATTCCGGTCGTCTTGCGCGAGGTGCTGGGCACGGGCGAGCAGGGTGGGCTCACCGCTATCGTTGCGAAGTTGCAGGAGGCGGGATTCGGCGATCAGGTCAAATCGTGGATCGGAAACGGTCAAAACCTTCCGATCAGCGCGCAGCAGCTTCAGGAAGTTCTTGGCAGCAACACAGTGAGGCAACTCGCTGTGCGTTTCGGCATTCCCGTTGACCAGCTTCCGACGGTTCTGGCTCAGGTTCTTCCGCCCGCCGTCGATACCGCCAGCCCCACGGGATCACTTCCGAGCGGAGTGTAATAAACTATTCGTAAGATGCTGATTTTATGAAGTAATTTTAGCTATCGAGCGCAACATGGAATTGTGACGCTGGACACAGCTTTGCTGGCGGGGCAACTGGAAAGCCAGCGCGCTGAGTCATGACGGAATTTTGCCGCGGTTGCGGCGCTTGGTCTGGTTCGTCTTGAGGGATTCGTCGTATGAACCGTGCTTGGGCAACGTCGTTGGAAAATTTCTGGCATTCAGCGAGTCTGCCGATGTGGCTCACCATCGCCGCGGCTGGCTTTTTCGCTGTTATCCTCCTTGTCACGCTGTTTCGGGCTGACCGATCGATCGCCAATGGCGCGCTGACCGTGATCACGCTGCTCGCGATCGGTGTCGCTGTGACCACCATGCTGCGTGCGCCGGGCGGGGGCAGCAGGGCGGGACAGTCCAGCGACCTCAAGCCGCCGACTCAATCGACCGCATCGTTGCCGGCATTGGCATGCCTTGACGGGCTGGCCGGTGAAAGTGTCGAGAGCGCCTGCGAAAGGGCGCTGTTCGCATCTGCAGATTCCGTCGCCGCAGCGGTGTCATATGCCGCCGGCCAGATAACCCGGTTGGCAGCTTTCGGTAACGTCGCCACCGCCAGCAAGTCGATGACGCCTGAGCTGAACGCGTTGCGCCGAACGGTCGAGCGCGATCGTTATGGGCTGGTGGCGCAAGTTCTCGTGACGCGGGAGGGGTGCACCCTTGCGTCGTCGTGCGCGTTCTTTCAGTCGCTGACGAACTCGGCGCAGATTTCATCGAACATGAGCGAGCGGCTTTATGAGGGGTTCGTGGGGCGCTACGCAGCGATATGGAATGCACCTGCGGCCAGTGCCGCTGCGAGCGGGAGCGGTATCGCTCCGGTCGCGGCGCTCGGAACCGTGCCGCCCTCGGGAAAGCCGTTATCAGGCGATTTTCCGAGTGCGGCTTCGATCCCGCCCATCAACATCATGACTCCTGAGCCCGCCGCGCAAGGTACGCAGTCCGCGCCGCGTCCGGCTGAAAATGCGGCTGCGCCGCCCGTGCGTGCTGCGCCTGTCGCTGCAAATCCTCCTGCGTCGGCTCCAGCCGCTGCGAAAAAGGCGGCCCCACAGAAATCGCGTGCACAAGCTCCGGTGCAGCTTGCGCCTCCCAAAGAGAGCGATGATAACTGATCGCTCCGTCTCCATGGTGCGTGATGTCCAGCTCACGCTACGATTGCCGATATGCCTCTTCATCTCATCAAGCTCAGCGTCGGTGCGACGTCGGTTAAGGATCTCAAAAGGTGGATCGCCGAGCGCGTGAGCCAGGCCAAGGCAAAGGGTCTGCCGGCACGCCATGTCCACGTCACGCGCATGACACCGAAGCGCGACGAGGAACTTCTCGACGGCGGATCGATCTACTGGGTCATCAAGGGCGAGATAGCCGCGCGCGAAAAGATTCTGGCCATCGAACCGTTCCGGGATAGCGATGGCATCGGACGCTGTCGTCTCGTCATGGAGCCGAAGCTGATTTCGGTATCGCCGCGCCCGATGCGCGCATTCCAGGGCTGGCGCTATCTCGATCCCAAAAGTGCGCCGCCGGATCTCGGCAAGGCCGCGGCAAGCGTGGCCGCGATGCCCGAGCCGATGCGGCGGGAGCTTCGCGACCTCGGGTTGCTGTAAAGGCTTCTCAAGCCTTGATGTTGTCGATCAGGCGCGTGGTGCCGATCTTCGCTGCCACCAGCAAGCGCACGGGTCCATCATTCAACGATGAGATGGGCGCCAGCGTCTCGGCATGCCGCGCTTCAAGATAATCGACTGCAAATCCGGCCTTGGTGATGATATCGGCGCTTTCGGACAAGACTGTTTTGAAATTGTCGCTTGCGCGCATTCGCGCCCTCGTCGCTTTTAGCGTGCGAAAGAGCACCGTCGCAGTGCGGCGATCGTTAACCGACAGATAGACATTGCGTGACGACATCGCGAGGCCGTCGCGTTCGCGAACGATCGAGCCGCCGATGACCTTGACGCCGAGATCGAGATCGCGCGCCATGCGCGTCACGACCATGAGCTGCTGGAAATCTTTCTCGCCGAAGAATGCCAGATCCGGCCGCACCTGAGTGAAAAGTTTGGTGACGACGGTGGCGACCCCGCCGAAAAAGTGTGGACGGAATCGATCTTCCAGTCCTGCGAGTGCTGGGCCTTCCGGGGCGACCCGCGTTGCGAAACCTTCCGGATACATCGTCTTCACATCCGGATTCCAGACGAGATCGACACCCTCCGCCGCGAGCTTGGCGATGTCAGCCTTCCACGTGCGCGGGTAGGAGCCGAGGTCTTCGTGGGCCGCGAACTGCGTTGGGTTTACGAAAATCGAAACCACAACCTTTTTTGCCCGCCGTTTGGCAAGGCGCACCAGCGACACATGACCGTCATGGAGCGCCCCCATGGTCGGCACGAGGCCGATTGTAGCGTTGCGTTTTCCAAGTTCGGCGATGGCATTGCGAAGAGATGAAAGCGTGCGTGCGATGATGGGGCGTTGGGTCATTCGTGCCGATGTCTGAAGCGATTGATTGATGCGTGGGCATCGATCTTAACAAGGCTGCCGGGCAGAGCCAACGTCGGGTGAACCAGCCAGCGCGTCACGGACGAATTAATGATGAAACAGGGACTTGGACGCATTTCACTTGATTCTTTCCGCGCTAGACCGAAGATATCCACAGGGGGAGTTTCGATGCTGTTGCAGACGAGTCAGGGGCAATCCGGTACGGCGCACGTCGTCGTGCTGGGCAACGAGAAGGGCGGGTCGGGCAAGTCCACCACTGCGCTTCACGTGGCGGTCGCCTTGCTCAAGGCCGGACAGCGGGTTGCCACAATTGACCTCGATTCCCGCCAGCAGAGTTTCACGCGTTATATCGAGAATCGCCGGGCCTGGGCGCAGCGCACCGGCCTCAATCTCGAGGTTCCGCACCATTGCTGTGTCGCCTTGGGTGCCAGCATGCAGATTGACGACAACGAGATGTCGGAATTCGCGCAGTTTTCGGCGGCCGTGAGCGCCGTTGAGCGGACATTCGATTTCATTGTGATCGATACGCCCGGCACGGACAGCTACCTGATGCGGCTGGCGCATTCGATGGCCGATACCCTGGTCACGCCGCTGAACGACAGTTTTGTCGATTTCGACGTGCTCGGCTCGGTCGATCCAGCGACCTATTCAGTGATCGGCGAAAGCCATTATGCAACGATGGTAAAGGCCGCACGCAAGCAACGGCGCGATCTCGACGGTGCCACGACCGACTGGATTGTGGTGCGGAACCGGCTGTCCATGCTGGGATCCCGCAACAAGCAGTTGATCGCCGAAGGGCTCGACCAGCTTTCATTCCGGCTTGGTTTCCGGCCGGTCGATGGTTTCGCCGAGCGCGTAGTCTATCGCGAGTTTTTCCCGCGTGGCTTGACTGCCCTTGACGACCTCGACGAAGCGACGCTGGGAACCCGGCCCAATATGGCCCATGTCACGGCCCGCGAGGAGGTGACGAGCCTGTTGCGCCACCTCAAGCTGCCGATCGATGAGCGGGGCCGCCGCCGCGCAGCCACCCGCGCTGAGTGGTTTGCCCAGATCGACCGGCCGCTGGAAACCCACGATCTCACCGCCTAGCTATTGACCCGACAGGCGCGATTTTCGCGCAAGTTCGCCTCATTTGGTCGGGTTCCGGAAATTTTCGGTTTTATTCGCCTGCCGCCCGAAACAAACCGGTTCCCGTTCGGTTGTCGTTACGTGTTCTATGGCAAAAATTGGCACATTTTGTGCCTTGCACAATAAGAAGCTCCGTTCTTGGCATCATTGCGGGGAATTTAATTGGTTTCTCACCGTGCGTAATGATACCGCTGGACAAGCGCGAGGCTTTCTAAAACACTCCATTTTGACTGGTCAGGGCGCGAGTCTGGGCTGGTCTTGGAGATATCCGAGGTCGTGATGAAGCGTGGAATTTTCATCCTGCTTGGCCTGTTTGCGGTGGCGGTTGTCGCCTACTTTACCGCGAGCAAATGGGCGATCCGCCACGAGACGCTGACCTTCTTCGACGGTACGCGTAATCGTCCCGTCGAAGTTGCGATTGCTGTGCGGCGCGACAAGGAGATGAGGGCGAATGCCGGCATGGGCGTATTGCCTGTGGCCATCGTCAATCACGGCAACACGGTCAAATTTACAGAATACTCGTTTCTTGCGAACGTCCTCGCCGCGCGCGGCTATCTTGCTATCAGCATTCAGCACGATCTTGCGTCCGATGCACCGCTCGTGACCAAAGTAGGCGAACTCTATGTTGGCCGCTTGCCGGTCTATGAGCGCGGGCTGGCGAATATCGACTTCGCTGTTGCGCAGATGAAGAAGATCCAGCCGAACGCAAACTTCGGTCAGTTGACGATGGTTGGCCATTCCAATGGCGGCGACATCTCGATGTACTTCGCCAAGATGCATCCTGAGCAGGTGAAGAAGATCGTAACGCTGGATAACTTGCGCGTGCCGTTCATGACCGATGGCAAGTTCAAGATTCTGTCGTTCCGCTCGAAAGATCCGGTGTTCAAAGCCGATCCAGGTGTCGTGCCTGAGGACGAGATTTGCGAAGAGGCAGGCATCACGGTGGTCAACACCGGATTTCAGCACACTGATATGAGCGACCGCGGGCCTGACAATGTGAAGACGTCGATCCAGGGTGTCTTGGACAAGTTCCTGGAAGACGACAGCAAGCTTGCGCCGGTAGATACCAAGAAGATCGTCGTGCCGAAGCCCGGCCCCGTGGCGCTGATCGCTCCGCCTATCAACTGACACAACGACTCACCGCGCGCGTAATTTCTAAGCGCTGCCGCACGTTTGCGTGAGCGCGCGCACCTGAGCAAATTTTCCAGAAATCCCACTTCGATCCGCCGCATTCTGCGGATGGCATGACTTCTGCTCGTTTCGACATGCTCGAATTGCAAACGGAGGTGATCGCCATGGCTCGTGATATGACCAGCATTACAGGCAGCAGTTCTTTCCGGTCCGCACGTCTTGCGCCGTCGATGGATGAGCCGACCATGCCCGGCATCAGCGACGAAGAATGCATGTCGCGCCTCGCGCTTGCCATTGCAGAGCATGATGACCACCGCCTCGGCGAAGTGGCGCAGCTCATCGGGCGGCTTGCGGTGCCGATTGAGTAGGCGATGGAGAAATGCCTTCGGCTTTCAGCCCGCGGTGCGACCGATGCTTGTCCGGACTCATTGACCAATCGCGGATCTCCCTCCACATAAGACTCGCAATGATCCGCGAGACCTTATGACCCGCGATCCAACAGTTCCGAAATCCGGCCAGAGGCCTGTCGCAGCCAAGGGCGGAGCGTTGCCCGACGCGCAAACATCGGCCGCCGGCGACATTGCGGCGTTCGTTGCGAAGGCGCGTGCGATGACGCCTGGCAAGGCCGGCAGCGGACGTCTGATCTTTGCGCTCGACGCCACCATGAGCCGGCAGCCGACATGGGACATGGCGTGTCAGCTTCAAGCCGACATGTTTCGCGAGGCAGGCAGCATCGGCGGGCTCGATGTGCGGCTCGTCTATTTTCGCGGGCTGAACGAGTGCCGTGCCAGTCCGTGGATTTCAGACACCGCGCAGATCGCGCGGCTGATGAGCAGGATTCAATGTCAGGGCGGACAAACGCAACTTGGCCGCGTGCTGTCGGATGCGCGGCGCGAGGCGGTCGCGTCCGGCGTGCGCGCCATCGTTTTCGTTGGCGACGCCATGGAAGAAAACGTGGATGCACTATGCGCGACGGCGGGCGAACTGGGCCTGCTGAAAGTGCCGTGCTTCATGTTCCAGGAGGGCAACGATCCGGCCGCCGAGGTGGCGTTCCGCGAGATCGCGCGGCTGACAGGCGGCGCGTGGTGTCGCTTCGATATGGGTTCAGCGGCGCAACTGCGCGAACTGCTGCGTGCGGCGGCGGCCTATGCCGCGGGCGGCCGCGAGGCGCTGATGCGTCTTGCGAAAGGCGCATCGGGCGCTGCGGCGTTGCTTGGGCAGATGAAGTAGCGCATGCCCAGAAAAGCATTCCCAGCCGCGATGCCGAGGGCGGCGCGTCAATAATTCACAGGTACCCGCGCTACCCAAAGCGCGTTAGACACATAAATGAAGAAGGCAGCGCTTGCTTGAAGTTCTGTCGTGGCGCTTAATTCAAACGCGAAGATTGATTTGATCCCATGCCCACCCTGATCGCAGGCATCGTCGCCGTAGCGCTGATCTACGTGGCCCTCAATGTTGTGAAGGGCGCCGATCCGAAATGGCTGGCGAAGGTCATCAGAAGCGGCGGCGGCGTAGTGACACTTGCCGCGGCGCTCTTTGTGGGCGCGAGGGGCGAACTCGCGGTGGCCATACCGCTTGGCATTTTCGGTCTGGGATTGCTGGGCTGGTCGCCGTTCGGCGCGCAGCTTGGCTCGGCCTGGGGCAATTACGGTCCTGGAGCCTGGAAGTCACACGGGCAGAAGTCCAAGGTACGGTCCCAATTTATAGAGATGACGCTCGACCACGACACTGGTGCGCTTGAGGGGCTTATTACCGCCGGACCCGAAGCGGGGCGCGTATTGGACGAATTCACGCTCGACGAGTTGATCGCTCTTGCGCGCGGGTTCGATGCCGAAAGCTGGGCCCTTCTTGAAAGCTATCTGGACCGCAGGTTTCCCGCCTGGCGTGAGAACGCGCAGGACACAGCGGCAGGAGGGCGTGGTAGCGAGGATCGCCGCGCGGCGTCGAGCGGCAAAATGACGCCGGAGGAGGCTTATCAGATCCTTGGCCTGAAGCCGGGAGCGGGGCGCGATGAAATCAGCCGGGCTCACCGTGGGCTCATGAAGAAACTTCATCCCGACCAGGGGGGCTCGACGTATCTCGCCGCCCGCGTGAACGAGGCCAAGGACACTCTTCTTCGCAATCATCGCTAACTCCAGCACGCAACATCACGCCACAAACTGCGAGCAGCCTTTCCGTCTCTGTGTTGAGTGCCCCTGCGGTCGCCCGCCGTTGTCCGGCGTGGTCGTTTCCGCGATTAAGATTTTAGAGACCAAACCTTGAAAAAAGGTTGTCGTGGCGGGCGGCCCGCAAAAAAGTAACGGCACAAAAAAGCCCGCGGGAACCGCGGGCTTTGCCGTTAACCGGCGATGCGGACGATTTTCAGTTCCTGATGGCGATGCAGGAAATATCCGAACGCTTCAGCGTGCGGCATGCGGCTTCCGCTGAATCCTGATTGAGACCTGCGAAGCGTGCGCGATAGAGCGTCTTGTTGCCCTTCGACACCGTTTCGGTGAACGGGTCCGCCTCGCTGAGCAGTCTGCTTGCGCTGCCGCGTGCTGCATCGAGGCGCTGGCGTGCTTCGCTTTCGCTTTCAAGCGCCCCGACCTGAATGATCCAGCCTGAGCGGACCACCGCCTTGATCGCGCCGTTCTGCTGGACGGTCTGCACGGGAAGTTGCTGTTGGACGGGTTGCAATGCGGCCTGCTGGACAGGCTGTGGCACCGTGGGGTGCTGCCGCGAAGTCGTGGATGTCTGGAGCACCATTGCCTGGGCGGCGAGAGTGGTGGGCGGGGCACCGATGACAACCTGACCGATTCCATTGACGGTGTTGGGTTGTGCGGGGAGTGGGGCAGGAAATTCATTGCGAGGCTGGGCGTAGGCGGCCGCCCACGGCTCCCTGCGGCTCTCCGCTTTGGGTTCTGCTCGTGTTTCGGCGTTCGCGACGATGGCCGTCGATGTCTCGGCTGCTTCAACCTTGCGCGCCGCGGGAATAGCGCTGGTTGATACTGGCGCGAGAGCGCTGGGCGCAGCTGACGCGACTTTGGTTTGTCCCATGCGGACCTGAACGGTCTTCACGCGCACCGGCGTCATCGGCTCGGCTGAACCCGGAATGGCTGCGAACGACTGTGAAGAAATCACACCACTGGTCAGCGGTGCGGGAGCAGGTTTGTCTTGAACAACCTTCTCCGAAGCGTTCGCTACGACCTTTGCGGGCACCGATGGTGCGCGTGGTGCGGGCAGGGGAACGGGGTCGGGTACGGTGGATGCGAGCTGCAAAGCGCCCTGCACCTGAACCATCGGCGCAGGACGTGGCTTTACATCGATCTTTGCTTCCGTTTTCGCGTCAGCCTTGGCATCGGCATCGTCAGTATCTCTTGCGTCGGCCATTCTGGTTTCGCCGGCGTTGCGCTCGACGATCGCGGCGACCGTGCGCCTGCTCGCGGCTTCGTCGAGATGCTCGGCAAGCAGGTTGCGCATGATTGCATCGCGTGAACCGCCGCTGCGTCCGCCCAGCACGACGCCGACCAGATAGCGGTTGCCGCGCTTCATTGACGTGACGAGATTGAAGCCGGAGGCGCGGGTGTAGCCGGTCTTGATGCCGTCCACGCCATCGACTCGTCCGAGCAGCTTGTTGTGGTTGCGGATGGAGCGGCCGCGGTAGTTGAACGCTTCAGTCGCGAAGTAGCGGTAGTATTTGGGGAAGCGGTCCTGGATAGCGCGCCCCAGCGTGGCCTGATCGCGCGCGGTCGTAACCTGGTCCCGGTCGGGCAGACCGGAGGCGTTCTTGTAAACGGTTTTGCTCATCCCGAGAGCACGCGCCTTGCGCGTCATCGCCTTGGCGAAATCGTCTTCGCTGCCGCCCAGCGCTTCTGCAATCACGACGGCCGCGTCGTTGGCGGAGCGGGTGACAAGGCCTTTGATGGCGTCTTCGACGCGGAGCGACTGTCCCTGCCGAAGACCAAGTTTTGTGGGTGCCTGCTCGGATGCGAACTCGGAGACTTCCATCGTGGAATCGAGCTTGATCTTGCCGCTCTCCAGCCGCTCGAACAGCATGTAAAGCGTCATGATCTTGGTCAGCGACGCCGGGTGCCGCAGACTGTCGGCACTGGTCGCCTGCAACGTCCCGCCGGAGTTGGCATCGACGATGATCGATGAGAAAGCCGGACTGTAAGTTGATGCTGCAACGTGGCGATGGCGGTGACGCCGGCGCGCGTCGGCGGTGTCTATCGTGAAAGTCACGGCCACCGAGATGGTAGCGACGCCGAGAAGGCAAAGTCGGAGCGCGCGCGAAGAGGCCGACGATTTAACTCCAAGCATGAAATTCCCCGTCCGATTCCCAGTCTATTCGCCTCGTTCTGAGGCCAAATTTGGTCCGGATCGCCGCCTGATTTTATCGGCTGCGTCGTCCGTGCGAAGTCGTGGCTCGCAGCCTTTCCGCAGCAGGCTTTGCGATGCGGCTAAGGCTCTGGAGCTACGGCGCTTTTCAGATCCCCACGAGAACGCGAGTAGCGCAGGGAATGAAGGTAGGTCCGAGCGGTTTCCAAAGGGTTAAGCAAGGGTTTCCGCAGCGAGAAGGATTTGTCTCTGAATTGAGAAGATTGTGCGACGCACAAAATTCTTGACTTCTATTGTGCGCCGCACTATACGAAAGTCGTGGTTAGGGAGCCGGGTACCTCCCGGCAGATCAGTTTTTCATCAGTCTGGGAAAGGAAACTTCCATGGTCAAAGTTGAAGAGATGCAGCAGTACGGCAAAGAGCAGCTCGATGCGGCAGTGGCATCGGCCAACACGTTCTCGAGCGGCTTTCAGGCGATCGCCACCGCTTACGGCGACTACACCAAGAAGTCGTTTGAAGACACCAAGTCCTTCGTTGAGAAACTGTCCAGCGTGAAGTCGCTCGACAAGGCCATCGAAGTTCAGACCGAATACGCGAAGACGGCTTACGAAACCTTCGTTGCAGAGTCGCAGAAGATCGGCGGACTCTACAGCGATCTGGCCAAGCAGGCTTACAAGCCGTTCGAAGGTTTTGTCGCTAAGTTGACCCCGACCTCGCACTAATTTCACGGTTCTCCACCAAA
>JAZKGC010000027.1:44001-46684 GCA_040386115.1 Pseudomonadota bacterium | reverse complement strand
TCGAGCCGCGGCATCGGCCGCGCCTCGGCGGAATTGCTGGCGCGGATGGGGGCGAAGGTCGTCGTCTCCAGCCGCAAGGCCGATGCCTGCAATGAGGTTGCGGATGGCATCCGCAAAGAAGGCGGTGACGCCCATGTCATCGCCTGCAACATCAGCCGCCGCGACGAGGTCGAGGCGCTGGTCAACGGCACGCTCGCGCATTATGGCCAGATGGACGCCCTCGTCTGCAACGCGGCGATAAATCCCTATTACGGTCCGCTGCTCGATATCGCCGACGAGGCCTTCGACAAGATCATGGGCAGCAACGTCAAGAGCAACATCTGGCTTTGCGCTCTCGCGATGCCGAAAATGGCCGAGCGCGGCGGCGGCTCGGTCATCATTATTTCCAGCATCGGCGGCTTGCGCGGCTCCACCGTGATCGGTGCCTACGGCATTTCCAAAGCGGCGGATTTTTCGCTGGCGCGGAGCCTCGCCGGCGAATGGGGTCCGAAGAATGTGCGCGTGAACTGCATCGCGCCGGGTCTGGTGAAAACCGACTTCGCCCGCGCGCTGTGGGAAGACGAGGCGCTGCTCGCGCGCCGCACCGCGACCACGCCATTACGCCGCATCGGCGAGCCGGACGAGATCGCCGGTGCTGTGGTGTATCTCGCCTCCGACGCATCGACCTTCATGACCGGCCAGATCATCGTGATCGACGGTGGCGTCACCACGGCGGCGGTGTAGTTCACTACATTTCTCGTGTTCACCTCTCCCCGCGAGCGGGGAGAGGGAGCACATTGTGCTCGCATTGGCGATTGATCGCTCGCCTTGACGCGCGCATCGGTAATCGCTTTGTTGCGTTTCGAAACCGAAACGAAAAGCATTCGAGGAAACTGCATGGCGTCATATATTCTGGCCATCGATCAGGGCACGACATCCTCGCGCGCCATCGTCTTCCGTTCGGATATCTCCATCGCAGCGCAGGCCCAGCAGGAATTCCAGCAGCATTTTCCGGCATCGGGCTGGGTCGAGCATGAACCCGAGGACATCTGGACCTCGACGATGGCGACCTGCCGCGAGGCGATGCGGAAGGCCGATGTCAAAGCCTCGGACATCGCCGCCATCGGCATCACCAACCAGCGCGAGACCACCGTGGTGTGGGATCGCGCCACCGGCCGCGCGGTGCATCGCGCCATCGTCTGGCAGGACCGGCGCACGGCAGAGATTTGCGCCAAACTGAAATCCGACGGCCGCGAGCCGCTGGTTGCCGCGCGAACAGGGCTGATTATCGATCCGTATTTCTCCGGCACCAAGGTGGCATGGATTCTCGATCATGTTCCCGGCGCGCGCGAACGCGCCGAGCGCGGCGAACTGATGTTCGGCACCGTGGACTCTTATCTGCTGTGGCGGCTGACCGGCGGCAAGGTCCATGCGACGGATGCCACCAACGCCTCGCGCACGCTGCTGTTCAACATTCACACCGGCGCGTGGGACGACGATCTGCTGAAACTGCTGCGGGTGCCGCGCTCGATGCTGCCGGACGTGCGAGATTCGTCCGCGGATTTCGGCGAGACCGAACCGAGCCTGCTCGACGGGACAATTGCCATCAGAGGCATCGCGGGCGACCAGCAGGCAGCAACCATCGGTCAGGCCTGTTTCTCGCCGGGCATGATGAAATCGACTTACGGCACCGGGTGCTTTGCGCTGCTCAACACCGGCACCACGGCGGTGGCCTCGAACAACAAGCTGCTGACGACCATCGCTTATCAATTAAACGGCCAGCGCACCTACGCGCTGGAAGGCTCGATCTTCGTGGCGGGCTCCGCCGTGCAGTGGCTGCGCGACGGGCTCGGCCTTATCAAGAACGCCGGTGAGACGGGCGCGCTGGCGGACGCCAACGATACGACGCAATCGGTCTATCTGGTGCCGGCCTTCGTCGGTCTCGGCGCGCCCTACTGGAATCCGCGGGTGCGCGGCGCTCTGTTCGGGCTGACGCGCAACACCGGGCCTGCGGAACTGGCGCACGCGGTGCTGGAAAGCGTCTGCTACCAGACGTTCGATCTGTGGGCCGCGATGCGCGCCGACTGGCCCGAAGCGAAAACCACCAACACCGTGCTGCGGGTCGATGGCGGCATGACGGCGTCGGACTGGACCATGCAGCGGCTTGCGGATCTGCTGAACGCGCCGGTGGACCGGCCGATGATTCAGGAAACCACTGCGGTGGGTGCTGCCTATCTCGCGGGGCTGGGCGCCGGCATTTATCCGGAGCCGTCACGCTTTGCGGATTCGTGGCGGCTTGAGCGGCGTTTCAAGCCGAACATGAGTGATGCCACCCGCACGCGCAAGCTCAAGGGCTGGTCGCAGGCGGTGAAGGGCGTGCTGGCGAGCGATCCGGACGCGGGCTGAATCCTTCGTCATATCGATCATGTCTCTTTATTATGCGTAACGAGCTTGCAACGTCCGCGAACTTGCGCATGCTGGCGCTGTCCCGCTGACATGGAGCGACGCCCTTGATCCTGATCGGCCAGTACGATTCTCCCTTTGTGCGGCGCGTCGCGCTGGCGATGCACTTCTATGGCATTCCCTACGATCACAAGCCGTGGTCCACCTTCGGCGACGGCGCGAAAATCGCGATCTACAATCCGCTGATGCGGGTGCCGACGCTGGTGCTCGACGATGGCGAGGTGCTGATCGAAAGCACGGC
>JAZKGC010000027.1:0-43901 GCA_040386115.1 Pseudomonadota bacterium | reverse complement strand
GACGAAGCCCGCTATCCGGCGCTCACAGCCCACGCCGGCATGTGCGAGGCCTTGCCGCCGTTTCAGAACATCGTGCAGCCGCTGACGCCGCCGAGTTAGTGCATGATCCCGAAAAGCGAAGCACGGTTTCCGGAAACGATCTGGCGGTGAAGCCTGTGACGGCGCGCGTCAGCGCAGCGCGGCATCCGTCACGCGCACCGGCTTGCCGTTCATGCGCATATGCATCGCGCAGCCGCAGCCCGGCGGATGTTTTGCCAGCGGCAGCGTTGCAACGTCGGGCTCGGCATCGAGGTCCGGCGGAGCCTCGCGCGAGGGAATGTAGTTCAGGATCGGCGCCAGCCAGCGCTCGGCTTCCGCGACACTCATGCCCTTGCGCTCGGCATAATCCTCGACCTGATCCTGCTCGATCTTGCCGACGCCGAAATAATAACTCTCCGGATGGCTTAAATAGAGCCCGGAGACCGAGGAGCCCGGCCACATCGCAAAGCTCTCGGTCAGCGTCACGCCGGCGGTGCGCTCGGCGTCGAGCAACCTGAACAGCGTCGCCTTCTCGGTGTGATCGGGCTGCGCGGGATAGCCCGGCGCGGGGCGGATGCCGGAGTATTGTTCGAGGATCAGTTCATCGGGCTGCAAGGTCTCATTCGGCGCGTAGCCCCAGAATTCCTTGCGCACGCGCTGATGCATCCGCTCGGCAAACGCTTCGGCCAGTCGATCCGCCAGCGCTTTCACCAGAATGGACGAGTAATCGTCGTTGGCGTTCTTGAAGCGGTCGGCGATCACGTCCTCGCCGATGCCTGCCGTGACCACGAACATTCCGATGTAATCGGCAACGCCGCTCGATGCGGGCGCGATGAAATCCGCCAGCGCCACGTTGGGGCGGCCCTCGCGCTTCTCGAGCTGCTGGCGCAGCGTGTGAAGCGTGGTCAGCGGCCTCGTCCGCGCATCGTCGCTGTAAAGCACGATGTCGTCGCCATCGGCATTGGCCGGCCAGAAGCCGATGGTGGCGCTGGCCTTGAACCACTTCTCCTTTACGATCAGGTCGAGCATCTTGCGCGCGTCACTGTAAAGCGAGCGCGCGACTTCGCCGACTTTCGGATCGTCGAGAATGGCAGGATATCGCCCGCTCAGTTCCCATGTCTGGAAGAACGGCGTCCAGTCGATGTAGTCCGCGAGTTCTTCCAGCGAATAGTCGCTGAAACTCTTGATGCCGATGAACGCCGGTTTTGTCGGCCGGGTTTTCGACCAGTCGATTTTCGCTGCATTGGCGCGCGCGGTTGCGAGCTTGAGGCGTTTCTTGTCCTGCTGCGCCTTGAAATGCGCGGTGGAAATCTTGGCGTACTCGGCGCGAACCTCGCGGGCATATTCCTCGCGCTTCTCATGCGACAGCAGCGAGGAGGCAACGCCGACCGCGCGGCTGGCGTCGTTGACGTGCACCACGGGTCCGCGCTTGTAGGCGGGATCGATTTTCACGGCGGTGTGCACGCGGCTTGTGGTCGCGCCGCCGATCAGCAACGGAATATCGAGGCCTTGCCGTTCAAGCTCGGAGGCCATGAACACCATCTCATCGAGCGATGGCGTAATCAGCCCCGACAGCCCGATGATGTCGGCGCCCTCGGCCTTCGCGGTCTCGATGATCTTCGCAGCCGGCACCATGACGCCGAGATCGATCACCTCGAAATTGTTGCACTGGAGCACGATGCCCACGATGTTCTTGCCGATGTCGTGGACGTCGCCCTTCACGGTGGCGAGCACGATCTTGCCGGCGGAATTGCGTCCGTCGCCGGCAATGCCATTGGCGAGATTGCGCGCCTTTTCCTCTTCCATGAACGGCATCAGATAGGCGACCGCCTGCTTCATCACGCGCGCGGATTTCACCACCTGCGGCAGGAACATCTTGCCGTCGCCGAACAGGTCGCCGACAATGTTCATGCCCGCCATCAATGGCCCTTCGATCACATGCAGCGGCCGCTCCACCGTGAGGCGCGCGGCTTCGGTGTCGGCGTCGATATGTTCGGTGATGCCGTTGACCAGCGCGTGGCTCAGGCGTTTCTCCACCGGCCACTCGCGCCACGCCAGATCCTGCTCCTTGACCTGCTTTTCCTGACCACGGAATTTCTCGGCCAGTTGCAGCAGCCGTTCCGGCGCGCCGGGATCGCGGTTGAGGATGACGTCTTCGCAGACCTGACGCAGTTCCGGATCGATGTCGTCATAAATGACCATCTGTCCGGCATTGACGATGCCCATGTCCATGCCGGCCTTGATGGCGTGATACAGGAACACCGAATGCATCGCCTCGCGCACCGGCTCGTTGCCGCGGAAAGAGAATGACAGGTTCGAGACGCCGCCGGAAATATGCGCGTGGGGCAGGTTCTGCCGGATCCAGCGCGTCGCTTCGATGAAATCGACGCCGTAATTGTTGTGCTCTTCAAGTCCGGTGGCGATGGCGAATATATTTGGATCGAAGATGATGTCCTGCGGCGGAAAATTCAGCTTCTCGATCAGGAGATCGTATGCGCGCTTGCAGATTTCGATCTTGCGCTCATAGGTGTCGGCCTGACCCGCCTCGTCGAACGCCATCACGACCACGGCCGCGCCGTGGCGGCGCGCAATCGTGGCCTCGTGAATAAACTTCTCCTCGCCTTCCTTCATGGAAATCGAATTGACGATGGGCTTGCCCTGAACGCATTTCAGTCCGGCTTCAATCACCGCGAATTTCGATGAGTCGATCATCACCGGCACGCGGGCGATGTCCGGCTCCGATGCCACGAGATGCAGGAAAGTCACCATGGCGGCTTCTGAATCCAGCAGCCCTTCGTCCATGTTGACGTCGATGACCTGCGCGCCGTTCTCGACCTGATCGCGCGCCACCTGCAACGCCGCCGTATAGTCGCCGTTCTTGATGAGTTTCCTGAAGCGGGCCGAGCCGGTGACGTTGGTGCGCTCGCCGACATTCACGAACGGAATGTCCGGCGTGAGATTGAACGGCTCGAGGCCCGAGAGCCGCAGCATCGGCGCAATCTCGGGAACGATGCGCGGCTTGTGCGGAGCGACGGCATCCGCAATCGCCTTGATATGATCCGGCGTGGTGCCGCAGCAGCCGCCGACCACGTTGACGAGGCCTGCCTGCGCGAACTCGCCGATCAGGCCCGCCATGAATTCCGGGCTTTCGTCGTACTGGCCGAATTCATTGGGCAGTCCGGCGTTCGGATAGGCGCACACCAGCGCGTCTGCGACGCGGCCGATGTCCGCGACATGCGCGCGGAGGTCTTCCGCGCCGAGTGCGCAGTTGAAGCCAATGGTGATCGGGTCGGCGTGCTGCACCGAATACCAGAATGCTTCGGGCAACTGGCCGGACAGCAAACGTCCCGATTTGTCGGTGATGGTGCCGGAGATCATCACCGGCACATGGATGCCGCGCGCCTCGGAGATTTCCGAGATCGCATAGAGTGCTGCCTTGGCGTTCAGCGTGTCGAAAATGGTTTCGACCAGCAGCAGATCCGCGCCGCCGTCGAGCAAGCCGTTGATCTGCTCGCTATAGGCGATGCGCAGATCGTCGAAGGTCACCGCGCGGTAGCCGGGATTGCCGACGTCCGGCGAGATCGAGGCGGTGCGGTTGGTCGGGCCGAGCGCGCCTGCGACAAATCTCGGCTTGCCGTCTGCGGCGGTGGCCCGTATGGCGGCGTTGCGCGCCAGCTTCGCGCCTTCAAGGTTCATCTCATAGGCGATGGTGGTGAGGTCGTAGTCGGCCTGCGCAATCGAAGTCGAGGAGAACGTATTTGTCGCGACGATGTCAGCGCCCGCCGCGAGATACGCGAAGTGAATGTCCTCGATAGCCTGGGGTTGTGTGAGGATCAGCAGATCGTTGTTGCCGCGCAGGTCGCGGTGGAAGTCCTTGAAGCGCGCGCCGCGGAACGCCGCTTCATCGTAGTTCAAGCCCTGGATCATGGTGCCCATCGCGCCGTCGAGCACGAGGATGCGTTCGCGGGCGAGGGCGCGGAAAAGCGTTGCTTGAGGAGAGGTCTTTGCAGTCATGGAATCAAGCTGCTTTCTGCGCACCGCTCGGACGAATGCCGAGCAGATGGCTGATGGCGAACACGAGATCCGCACGGTTCATGGTGTAGAAGTGAAAATTCTCGACGCCGTGCTTGAAAAGTTTTTGCACCTGTCCGGCTGCGACGGTGGCCGCGACCAGCCGGCGGGTGTCCGGATCGTCGTCGAGACCTTCGAATTTCTGCGACAGCCAGTCGGGCATGCTTGCGCCGGCACGCTTGGCGAAATTGCTCGCCATCTTGAAGTTCTGCACGGGGAGAATTCCCGGCACGATGGGAATTTCGATTCCGGCCGCGCGGACGCGGTCGAGATAGCGGAAGTAGAGGTCGTTATCGAAGAAGAACTGCGTGATCGCGCGGGTTGCGCCTGCATCGACTTTGGCCTTCAGCGCGTCGATGTCAGCCTCATAGCTGGCACTCTCCGGATGCTTTTCCGGATAGGCCGAGACGCTGACTTCCATGTCGCTGTGATTGCGCTTGATGCTTGCCACGAGATCCGAGGAACTCTGATAGCCGTCCGGATGCGCGGTGTAGGCGCTGCCGATGCCACTCATGGGGTCGCCGCGCAGTGCCACGATATGGCGGACGCCGACCTCGTGATAGCGCGCGACAACGTCGTCGATGTCGGCACGCGAGGCATCCACGCAGGTGAGATGCGCGGCGGGCGTGAGCTTGGTCTCGGACAGAATGCGCGCGATGGTCGAATGGGTGCGCTCGCGGGTCGAGCCGCCTGCGCCGTAAGTCACCGAGACGAAGTTCGGCGTCAGCGGCGCAAGCCGGTTGACCACCTCCCACAGGGTGCGTTCCATCTCTTCGGTCTTCGGCGGGAAAAACTCGAAGGAGACCGCAGGGAGTTTTGGCGTCTGCGTTCCGCTCTGGAATGTCTCACTCGTCACGCTTCAAGACTCCACACTTCGATTCGGGTGTTCTGTCCGGCGGGGTCAGGCGTCGAAACGCCGGCAAATCTCGCGCAAATTTCGCGAAAGAAGCGCGCCGTGTTTTGGCCTTATGCAGCCAGGTCGGTCACCATTCCGCCTTATGGATCAAAATAGGCGAAGCGGGGCGTCTAGACCAGCCCATCGCACTGCATTCTGGTGTGGGAAATGGCCCATAATCTCCTAAAAATCCCCGCAAGGAGTGATCAATCTTTCAGATCGTTGACTTATTTTTGTCAAAAGTAACCATTTTTCGAGCGGTTTAGTCTGAAAATAGCGATAGGCCGAGCATTCTCAAGTGGGCAGAATTTATAGGATATGTTGTATTTCAAAAGTTATGCCCACTCCATATTGCCACCTCGCTGGGGTGTCATGCCGGGATTGCCTTTGTCGGCGGCCGCCGAGGCACTAGTTTGACCTCATGAGTCCACTTTCCATTCTCGATTTGTCGGTGGTCACCACTGGCACCAAGCCCTCCCAGTCGCTGCGCAACAGCATCGATCTGGCGAAGCATGCCGACCAGCTCGGCTACACACGCTATTGGCTGGCGGAGCATCACAGTCTCTCGTCGGTTGCGTCACCCGCACCCGAAATCATGATCGGACAAATCGCGGCGGCGACGAAGAGCATTCGCGTCGGCTCCGGCGGCGTGATGCTGCCGAACCATGCGCCGCTGATGGTCGCCGAACGATTCAAGATGCTGGAAGCGCTGTTTCCGGGCCGCATCGATCTCGGGCTTGGCCGCGCGCCCGGCACCGATCAAACGACCATGCACGCGCTGCGCCAGCGCTTCGATCAGCGCGGCGGCGATGATTTCCTGGAACGGTTGATCGAACTGACGCTGTGGGAAACCCGCGAGTTTCCGGAGAACCATCCCTATAACAAGGTGATCGCGATGCCGGACGATGCGCCGTTGCCGCCGATCTGGCTGTTGGGATCGAGCGATTACAGCGCGCAACTCTCGGCGCAAATCGGCATGGGTTTCGCGTTCGCGCATCATTTCGCGTCGCATGACGCAGCCGACGCGATGATCCATTACCGTGCGCACTTCAAGCCATCGCGCTGGCGTCAGACGCCGCACGCAATTCTGGCAATTGCGGTGGTCATGGCCGAGACCGACGCGGAAGCGGAACGGCTGGCGTCGTCGGCGGATCTCAATCGCCTGCTGCGAGACCGCGGGCAATATCGTCCGCTGCCGAGCATCGAGGAAGCGCTGGCCTATCCGTACTCCGACGCCGAGCGTGCAAGCATCGCGCGCAACCGCTCGCGGATGTTCGTCGGCAGCCCGCAAACGGTGATGCAGAAAATCTCGCCGCTGATCGAGACGAGCCAGCCCGACGAGGTGATGGTGATTACGGCGGTGTACAATCACGACGCGCGCAAGCGCTCGTATAGCTTGCTTGCGGACGCATTCGGCATCGGCAAGCAGGCGGCGGCGTGAGTTGATCTGTCGCACTACCTCCCGGCCATTTGCATCGATCCAGCAGGAACGAAGCCTTTCCCCTGAAGTTGAAGCAGCGGCGAGCAAACCGCTGCCGATTTTAGAGAGGAAAGTGATGAGCGAGCAGGAGCTTCAGGCCTATCCCGTCGCAGAGCCTTGGCGCTGCTCGGTCTAACTCTGGGTATCGGCTATGCCGCCCCGGTTTGTCTCGACCTCTCCGAGGCTAAAGCTGATCCAAGGTCGCGCTCGCGAACCCGACGCGGTAAAGGCCGGAGACCTGACAGACGATCACGGTCGAGATCACGATCGCGATCCCGGACACGCCGCCCGTCGCGAAGAAACAGAAGTAGAAGCCGAAGCAGATCGAGAACGCGCGGGATTTAGGCCGTGAACACACTGTCGTCATGACAGCATGAAGCCTCTCCTTGTACATCGCACAGAGATCGTGAATTCCGCCGTCGGAGGATGGTCGGTCGCGTTAACGGATTGCGATGGAGTCGTCGATGAGTTGTATCGAATTCTGACGGGATGGGAGCTGACCAGACAGTTTGCCACTGCCGAATCAGTTGCGGATGTAAGTATTCGGAAAACCGATGGCGGATATTCATGGGAGTCACGCCGCCTCACCACGCCGAAGCAGTGGGATGAGATTCCGCCTCGAACGGTCATGAACGTCGTTTCCGATATCCATGACGTTCTGTTCGACTGGTTCCTCTCCGCCAATCCCTACCCATGCCTGCACACGGGAGCTGTGCGCATAGGTGACGGCCTCGTCTGCTTTCCGTCCGTGAGATCGTCGGGGAAGAGCACGCTTTGCGCAGAACTTGTCGCCTGCGGTCACCCGCTGTTTTGCGACGACGTCTTGCCCATCGTGCCGGATACGCTTCGGGGATTCGCGATGGGCATCGCTCCCATGTTGCGCTTGCCGCTTCCGAAAGCATCGTCCGCGACGTTGAAGCAGTTCGCCGAAAGCCGCCGCGGAATCAGCAATCAGCGATGGTCGTACCTGTACTTGATGGAAAATGAGATTGCGCCATTTGGCACAACGGCGCAAATCCGGCATCTCGTTCTGCTCGACCGCCAACGAGGCGGAAGAGCCCGCCTTGTTGAAATCCCCGCGGCCGAGATGCTGCGGGAGGTCATCCTTCAGAATTTTGGGAGCCGAACTGATCCTGACACCGTGCTTAATTCGTTGCACGCGCTTGTCAGTTCCACTCCCTGCCTAAAGCTAACGTACAGCGATCTGGGAGAGGCGAGAGAAATGCTGGAGCGGCATTGCAGATGAGTCAAATGTCAGGGCAAACCGAAATTCGCTACGCCAGATGCGACGGCATCAACATAAAGCATGTTGGAAGCGAGGCGTTTTTTACGAGCCCCGTGACCAAGTCGGTTCATTACCTCAATCCATCGGCGCTGGCCTTGCTGAAGTTGCTGGATAGCCCGCGAACATTGCAGGACGTTATGTCCGTGTTTGCGTCCGCATTTCCGGAGACGCCGCCAGCGCGATTGGCGGAGGATCTGAGCCATCTGATGATCGAACTTGAGCGGCTGGCGCTAATCAGGGATGCCGGAACAAGCTGATCGTTCTCGCTCACTCCGCCTTTTCGCTGAACGTCACGCGAAATGGATGCGCGGGATAAACGCCGACGATCCGCAATTCTTTCGAGAAGAATTTCAATTCCTCCAGCGCAAAGGCAAGGTTGCGGTCTTCCGGGTGGCCATCGACATCGGCATAGAACTGCGTGGCGAAGAAATTGCCTTCGACCATGTAGCTCTCAAGCTTGGTCATGTTGACGCCGTTGGTGGCGAAGCCGCCCATCGCCTTGTAGAGCGCCGCGGGGAGATTGCGCACGCGGAACACGAAACTCGTCACCAGCGGACCGGATCCCTGCGCGGCCCAGAGCTGCTCGCGGGCTAGGATCACGAAGCGCGTGGTGTTGTGGGTTTCGTCCTCGATGTCTTCGGCGAGAATGTCGAGGCCGTAAATCTCGGCGGCAAGACGTGAGGCGATGGCAGCGCAGCTCTTGTCGCCGCGTTCGGCAACGATCCGCGCCGAGCCCGCTGTGTCGCCCGCAACGATCGGCTTGAGGCCGAGCTTGCGAATGATGCGGCGGCACTGGCCGAGCGCATGCACATGGCTCTCGATGGTCTTGATGTCCGCGAGTTTCGCTCCGCGTGGCGCCATCAACTGGTGACGGATCGGCAGAAACCATTCGCCAACAATGAAAAGCCCCGACTGCGGCAGCAAATGATGAATATCCGCCACGCGGCCGGCCACCGAGTTCTCGATGGGAATCATGCCGAGGCTGGCTTCGCCTGACGAGATCGCCGCCAGCGCATCCTCGAAGGTGGCGCACGGCAGTGGCGCGGCGTCGGGAAAAGCTTCCGCGATGGCGATGTGCGAATTTGCGCCGGGTTCGCCTTGAAAGGCGATTTTCATTTGCTTGGTCATCATTTCCCCAACATCTGGCGCGCGGTCTCGAGATCGTGAGGCGTATCGACGCCCAGCGGCACCGTGTCAACAACCGTGACGTCGATCCGCATGCCGGCTTCCAGAGCGCGCAACTGTTCAAGCTTTTCGCGGACCTCGAGCGGCGAGGGCGGCAGCGCGACAAACCGCGCCAGCGCGTCCCTGCGATAGGCGTAGAGTCCGATATGATGATAGCGCGGGCCTTCTCCATATGGGGCGGTCGCGCGCGTGAAATAAAGCGCCCGCAATCGCGTCGCGCTCATCGGAGACCCGACCACTTTGACCACGTTGGGATTGGTGTGTTCGTCGTCTTTGGCGATCACGGCGGCCAGGGTGGCGATGTCCACCTTTGGATCGTCCAGCGGCACCAAAACGGACTTGATGTCGGCAGGCGATATCGTCGGCAGGTCGCCCTGGACATTGATGATAGTGTCGATTTGCCCCGAGCCATCAAGGGCTTCCAGCGCCTCGAAAATCCTGTCGGACCCCGAAGGATGATCCGCGCGGGTCATGATGGCTTTGCCGCCGTGGGTAGTGACGGCCCTGGCGATGTCCGGTGCATCCGTGGCCACCACCACGCGGCCAATTCCGGCGGCTTCCGCCCGCCGCAGCACGTGGACGATCATCGGCAAGCCGGAGATGTCCAGCAATGGCTTTCCCGGCAGGCGCGTCGCGGCCATACGGGCGGGAATCAGCACCAAGGTGCGGGTTTCGGTCATCGGGATTGCATGGGGATCGAGGGGGCTCGGACAGCCAAAATGATGAGGAAATGACGGGCGTTTTCAAGGGGTCGCGCGTTTATACGGGTTGCCAGAAGGCAGGCAAACCGTTATCTCGATCTCGCTGCCTGTATTGCGCTGCACGCCTGTTGCCGGTAGCAAATTCATGGCCGTTCCATCGGCCACGCACATCGACATTCCCGACCAGGGGCCTGAGCGAATATGGACTCCTTCGAACTCAATAAAATCATGGGCGCGGTGCTTGCCACTTGCCTCGTTCTGCTTGTGACTAACATGACCGCCAACGCGGTTTTCTCCCCGCTGAAGCCGGCAAAGCCGGGCTTCGAGATCGCGGTCAAGGAAGCAGAAGGCGCGCCCGGCGCTGCCGCTGCCGCCCCGAGCGAGCCGATCGAAAAGCTGCTTCAGACGGCGTCTGTCGAGAAGGGCACTGCGTCAGCCAAGAAGTGCGCGTCCTGTCATACGTTCGAGAAGAACGGCGCGAACAAGGTCGGTCCGAACCTCTACGGTATCGTCGATGACGAGGTCGGCCATGGCCGCAACGGGTTCAACTTCTCGGCTGCCATGAAAGCCAAGGATGGCAAGTGGACCTATGACAACCTCAACAAGTTCATCAGCAGTCCGAAGGGTTTCGTCCCGGGCACCGCGATGAGCTTTGCCGGCATCAGCAAGGACAGTGAACGCGCAGACCTGATCGCCTATCTGCGGACGCTGGCCGATAATCCAGTGCCCCTGCCGACGGCCAGCAAGTAAGCACCGTTCGTGACCGAAATTTAATGCGACAACGGCCAGGTTCTCCTGGCCGTTTTTCATTGGAATCTACATTGTCAGCGGGGCGTTTGGCCGCAAAGTAGATGTCCCAACGGGCTGGTATCACATCCAAAAACCGACATAATCCCTCAAGACGTTGCCTCGTTAGCCCTTTTCTGACCAGCAACAGGAACTTTCAGTTTGAGCATTTCCCGTCGGCATATTCTCCGGAGCGGAGCTTTTGTTGCAGCGTTCCCGATGCTGAAAGCAGCGGGTGTATCCGCCATCGACACCGCGCAGGCCCAGGCCGCCCCGGCGTGGCAGCATGCCTTGTCACTGTTCGGGGACATCAAGTATCCGGCCGATTTCAAGCGCTTCGATTACGTCAATCCCGACGCGCCGAAAGGCGGTGCCGCGCGGCAGATTTCGATCGGCACGTTTGACAATTTCAATCTCGCGGTGGCCGGCGTCAAAGGAACGATCGCGCCGGCGGTGGGGCTGCTTTACGAAACGCTGATGGTGCAGTCGCAGGATGAAGCGACGACGAAGTACGGCCTGCTGGCCGAGGCGGTCTCGCATCCCGACGACCATTCGTGGGTGATTTATCGCCTGCGCAAGGAAGCGCGCTGGAACGACGGAAAGCCGGTGACCCCGGAGGACGTTCTGTTCTCGATGGAGGCGCTGAAGAAGTACAGCCCGATGTATTCGTCCTACTACAAGCATGTGGTGAAGGCGGAGAAGGTGGGCTCGCACGAGATCAAGTTCACCTTCGATGCGCCCGGCAACCGCGAGCTTCCAACCATCGTCGGCGAATTGACGGTGCTGCCGAAGCATTGGTGGGAAGGTACCGACAGCGAGGGCCGCAAGCGCGATATCGGTGCGACGACGCTGGAGAAGCCGCTCGGCTCCGGACCTTACGCCATCAAGGATTTCGTCGCGGGCCGCTCGGTCACGCTGGAGCGCGTGAAGACCTACTGGGGCGAAAAGACCCCGGTGCGGATCGGCCAGAATAATTTCGACGAACTGCGCTATGAATTTTTCCGCGACACCACCGTGTCGCTCGAAGCCTTCAAGGCGGATCAGGCGGACTGGATTGTCGAATCCTCCGCCAAGAACTGGGCGACCGCCTACGATTTTCCAGCCGTCACCGAAAAGCGCGTCGTGCTTGAGGAATTTCCGATCAACGATTCCGGGAGGATGCAGGGCTTCGCGTTCAACATCCGCCGTCCGTTGTTTCAGGACAAGCGCGTGCGGCGCGCGTTCAACTATGCGTTCGACTTCGAGGAAATGAACAAGCAACTGTTCTATGGCCAGTACAAGCGCATCGGCAGCTATTTTGAGGGCACCGATCTCGCGTCATCGGGCATACCCGTCGGCAAGGAATTCGAGATTCTGAAGGATGTCTATGGCGAGATCCCGCCCGAGGTGATCGCCAAGCCTTACGAGAATCCCGTCGGCGGCGATCCCGAAAAGGTGCGCGAAAACCGGCGTCAATCCACGCGACTGCTGAAGGAGGCGGGCTACGAGGTCCGCGATCAGAAACTCGTCGATCCGTCAGGCAAGCAGGTGACGGTCGAGTTTCTCGTTTCCAACCCCCCATCCGAGCGCATCGTTCTTTTCTACAAGCCTTCGCTGGAGCGCCTCGGCATCGACGTCACGGTGCGCACCGTCGATGACGCGCAGTACCAGAACCGCCTGCGCAGTTTCGATTACGACATCATCACCGATGTCTGGGGACAATCGCTGTCGCCGGGCAACGAGCAGCGCGATTTCTGGGGATCGCAGACCGCCGACGTGCCGGGAACGCGCAACAGCGTCGGAATCCAGAATCCTGTGCTCGACAAGCTGATCGACAAGATCATTTTCGCGGCTGACCGCGAGACGCTGGTGGCCGCCACCAAGGCGCTGGATCGCGTTCTGCTGTGGCACTATTACGTCGTGCCGCAATTCACCTATGGTTTCTCGCGATATGCGCGATGGGATCGTTTCAGTCACGCGCCGTTGCCGAAGTATGGCCGTTCGGGCCTGCCGGCGCTGTGGTGGTTCGACAAAGCCAAGGCGGACAAGATCGGCAGGCGTTCTTGAACAGTATCACGCGGCGTCGTGCTCTCGTTCTTGGCGGTAGTGCGATGGCTGTCGCGTGGAGCGCGCACGCCACGGCACTTGCTCAGTCGAACGAGGCCGGGTCCGACTCTCACGGCATGTCCGCGTTCGGCGACCTGAAATATCCGGCGGATTTTCGCCAGTTCGATTACGTCAACGCGTCTGCGCCCAAAGGTGGCATGTTCTCGTCGATTCCGTGGTCGCGCGGTTACAACCAGTCGTTCCAGACCTTCAATTCGCTCAACAGTTTCATTCTCAAGGGCGACGGCGCAGTCGGAATGGACCTCACATTTTCCTTCTTGATGGTGCGCGCCGGCGATGAGCCCGACGCGATGTACGGCCTCGTGGCGCGCTCAGTCCGGATCTCGCCGGACAAGCTGACCTATCGCTTTACGCTGCGGCCGGAAGCGCGATTTCTCGACGGCACCAGGCTGACCGCGAGGGATGCGGCGTTCTCCCTGAATATCCTCAAGGAGAAGGGCCACCCGATCATCCGCCAGCAGTTGCGCGACATGACCCAGGCGGATGCTCCCGACGACGCAACGCTGGTCGTGGTGTTCGCGGAGAAGCGCGGCCGTGACGTGCCGCTCTATGTCGCGGGATTGCCGATCTTCTCGAAAGCCTATTACGAAAAGAAGCCGTTCGACGAATCCACGCTCGATGTTCCGCTGGGCTCCGGGCCTTACAAGGTCGGACGGTTCGAGGTCGGACGCTATATCGAGTACGACCGCGTCAAGGACTGGTGGGCGAAGGATCTGCCGGTTTCGCGCGGCGCGTTTAATTTCGACGTGGTGCGTTACGAGTTCTATCGCGACCGCGACGTTGCGTTCGAGGGATTCACCGGGCGCAACTATCTTTACCGCGAGGAGTTCACCGCGCGCATCTGGAACACGCGCTACGATTTTCCTGCCATCAAGGATGGCCGCGTCAAGCAGGAGACGCTGCCCGACGAGACCCCGTCTGGCGCACAGGGCTGGTTCATCAACACGCGGCGCGAGCAGTTCAAGGATCCGCGCGTGCGCGAGGCGCTGATTCAGGCGTTTGATTTCGAATGGACCAGCAAGACCATCATGTACAGCGCGTATGCGCGCACCCATTCGCCGTTCCAGAACTCGGATCTCATGGCGAGCGGGCCGCCGTCGCCGGAAGAACTCAAATTGCTCGAGCCGTTTCGCGGCAAGATTCCTGACGAAGTGTTCGGCGCGCCGTTCGTGCCGCCGGTCACCGACGGTTCGGGTCAGGATCGCGCGCTGCTGCGCAAGGCATCGCAACTGCTGCAGGACGCGGGATGTCCAATCAAGGACGGCAAACGCAAGCTGCCCAATGGCGATCAGTTCAGGATCGAGTTCTTGCTCGACGAGCCTTCGTTTCAGCCGCACCACGCGCCCTATATCAAGAATCTCGGCACGCTTGGCATCGATGCCAGCATCCGGCTGGTCGATCCCGTGCAGTATCGGGCCCGCGTCGATGACTTTGAATTCGATATGGCGATCCAGCGATTCAGCATGTCGTCCACTCCGGGCGACGCGATGCGGACGTTCTTTTCCTCGCAGGTTGCAGACGTCAAAGGTTCGCAAAATCTGTCAGGGATCAAGAATCCAGCGCTCGATATGCTGATCGAGCGGATCATTGCGGCCGACAACCGCGATGAGCTGCGGATTGCCTGCCGGGCGTTTGACCGCGTGTTCCGCGCCGGGCGTTACTGGGTTCCGCAGTGGTATTCGGGCAGTCATCGCATTGCCTATTGGGATGTCTTCGCCCATCCTCCGAAGATCCCGCGCTACGCCGGCGGCGTCGGCGCACCGGATTTGTGGTGGTTCGATGAGGCCAAAGCCAAGAGTCCCGTGCAAGCGAAGCCCGAGCAGGCGAAATAACCCATGAGCGCGTATATCGCCCGCCGCATCCTTTTGATGATACCCACGTTGCTGGGTATTCTGTTCGTGTCATTCGTCGTGGTGCAGTTTGCGCCGGGCGGACCGGTGGAACGCGTGATCGCGCAATTGTCCGGGGCGGACACCGGAGCCAGTTCGCGCATCTCCGGCTCATCCGGCGGCGACTTTGCCGCGCGTCCGCAGGCCGGGGCATCCGCGGATGCCGTCAGCTCGAAATATCGCGGCGCGCAGGGGCTCGATCCGGATTTCGTGAAGAGTCTTGAGAAGCAGTTCGGCTTCGACAAGCCCGCACCCGAACGCTTTCTGCTGATGCTGTGGAATTTCGCGCGCTTCGATTTTGGCAAGAGCTATTTCCGCGACGTCAGCGTGATCCAGCTCATCAAGGAAAAGTTGCCGGTGTCGATGTCGCTCGGCATCTGGATGACGCTGCTGACCTACCTGATCTCGATTCCGCTTGGTATCCGCAAGGCAATCCAGGACGGTTCGCGTTTCGACGTCTGGACGTCCGGCATCATCATCATCGGTTTTGCGATTCCGGGATTTCTGTTCGCCATCCTGCTTATCATCCTGTTCGCGGGAGGATCGTTCTTCGATATCTTCCCCTTGCGCGGGCTGACCTCCGACGGCTGGGCGCAATTTCCGTGGTATCAGAAAATTCTCGATTATTTCTGGCATCTGGCGCTGCCGCTGGTCTCTATGGCGCTCGGCGCATTTGCCACCATGACACTGCTGACGAAGAATTCGTTTCTCGACGAAATCCGTAAGCAGTACGTGATGACCGCGCGTGCCAAGGGCTGCACCGAACTGCAGGTGCTTTACGGGCATATTTTTCGCAACGCGATGCTGATCGTGATTGCCGGATTTCCCAGCGCTTTCATCCATGCGTTTTTCTCGGGCTCGCTGCTGATCGAGACGATTTTCTCGCTGGACGGTCTGGGCCTGCTCGGTTTTGAGAGCGTGCTCAACCGGGACTATCCGGTGGTGTTCGGCACGCTGTTCATTTTTTCGCTCGTTGGCCTCGTGATTAATCTGATCTCGGACCTGGCCTACATGTGGATCGATCCGCGGATCGATTTCGAGGCGCGCGAAGTATGACGGTGGCTTCGCCTCAGCCTGCTGGAACGGTTCCGCCGATCGAGACCACGGCGCTGTCGCCGCTCGGCGAAGCCGTGCCGCCGTCGCGCCATCCCCTCCGCGTGTCGCCGCTCAACAAGCGCCGCTGGCAGAATTTCAAATCCAATCGCCGTGGCTACTGGTCGTTCTGGCTTTTCATGGTGCTGTTTCTGGTCTCGTTGTTCGCCGAACTGATCGCCAACGACAGGCCGTTCCTCATCAAATTCGACGGCAAACTGTATTTCCCGGCCTTCATCAATTACTCCGAGACAACCTTCGGTGGTGACTTCGAGACATCGGCGGATTATCGCGATCCGTATTTGCAGAAACTGATCGCGGAGAAGAACGGCACGATCGTCTGGCCGCTGATCCGCTATTCCTACGGCACCCACAATCTCGATCTGCCGACGCCCGCGCCCTCGAAGCCGACGTGGATGCTGACCGAGGCGCAGTGCAAGTCGGTGGTGGACAAGAAGGGTCTCAAGAGCTGTCGCGACCTTGAATACAACTGGCTCGGCACCGACGATCAAGGCCGCGATGTCGTTGCGCGGCTGATCTATGGCTTTCGCATTTCGGTACTGTTCGGCCTCGCGCTAACGATCATTTCATCTGTCATCGGTGTCGCGGCCGGCGGCATTCAGGGCTATTTTGGCGGCTGGGTCGATCTGGGGTTCCAGCGTTTCATCGAAGTCTGGACCGCAATCCCGTCGCTTTATCTGCTGCTGATTCTGTCCTCAGTGCTGGTGCCCGGATTCTTCGTGCTGCTCGGAATCCTGCTGCTGTTCTCGTGGGTCTCGCTGGTGGGTCTTGTTCGCGCGGAATTCCTGCGCGGCCGCAATTTCGAATACATCATGGCGGCGCGGGCGCTCGGCGTCTCCAACAAGGTCATCATGTTTCGCCATCTGCTGCCGAACGCAATGGTAGCAACCATGACGTTCCTGCCGTTCATTGTCTCATCTTCAGTGATGACGCTGACGGCGCTGGATTTTCTGGGCTTTGGCCTGCCGCCCGGCTCGCCGTCGCTTGGCGAGTTGCTGTCGCAGGGCAAGTCCAACGTGCAGGCACCGTGGCTCGGCTTCACCGGCTTCTTTTCAGTGGCCATCATGCTGTCGCTGCTGATCTTCATCGGCGAGGGCGTGCGCGATGCCTTCGATCCGCGCAAGACGTTTAGATAAGGTTTGCAGGTGAGCCGCATGGATATCATCAACCAGCCGCTGCTCGATGTGCGCGACCTGTCGGTCGCATTCAGCCAGGGTGCCGGCACAACTGTGGCCGTCGATAGAATTTCGTTCTCAATCAATCGGGGCGAGTGCGTGGCGCTGGTCGGCGAGTCCGGCTCCGGCAAGTCGGTCAGCGCATTGTCTGTCTTGAAGCTGCTGCCCTATCCGACGGCGTCGCATCCCTCGGGTAGCATCCGCTTCAAGGGGCAGGAACTTCTTGGTCTGAGCGAGAAAGACATTCGCGGCATTCGCGGCAACGACATTTCGATCATCTTTCAGGAGCCGATGACGTCGCTCAATCCGCTGCACACCATAGAGGCGCAGATCGGCGAAGTGATTTTCCTGCACAGCGGCGTGCGCGGTGCTTCGGCGCGCGCGCGAACCCTCGAACTGTTGACGCAGGTTGGTATTGCCGAGCCCGAAACGCGGCTGGCCAGTTATCCGCATCAGTTGTCCGGCGGGCAGCGGCAGCGTGTGATGATCGCGATGGCGCTGGCGAATGAGCCGGATCTGCTGATCGCGGATGAGCCGACCACCGCGCTCGACGTCACGGTGCAGGCGCAGATTCTGAAACTGCTCGCGGACATCCGTGCGCGGCTTGGCATGAGCATGTTGTTCATCACCCACGATCTCGGCATCGTGCGCCGCATCGCCGACGTGGTTTGCGTGATGAACAACGGCAAGATCGTCGAGCAGGGTCCGGTCGAGCAAGTGTTTACCTCGGCCCAGCATCCTTACACCAAGGCGCTTCTCGCCGCGGAGCCCAAGCCCGATCCCGCGCCGCCGCGCCCCGACGCCCCCGTTGTGATGTCGTCTGACGATCTGAAAGTATGGTTTCCGATCAAGCGCGGACTGCTGCGCAAGACGGTCGGCCATATCAAGGCGGTGGACGGCGTCAGCGTCGCGGTGCGCAAGGGCGAGACGCTCGGCGTTGTCGGTGAATCGGGATCGGGCAAGACCACGCTCGGGCTGGCGCTGTTGCGGCTGATTTCCTCGAACGGGCCGATCGTGTTTCTGGGCAAGGACATTCAAGGTCTCAAGTTCAAGCAGATGCGCCCGGTCCGGCGCGACATGCAGATCGTGTTTCAGGATCCTTTCGGCGCGCTCAGTCCGCGCATGTCGGTCGGCGATATCGTGGCCGAAGGCCTCGGCGTGCATCAGCCGGGCTTGACCGAGGGCGAACGCGAGGCACGTGTCGTCAAGGCGCTGAAAGAAGTGGGTCTCGATCCCGCGACGCGCTTTCGCTATCCGCATGAATTTTCCGGCGGCCAGCGCCAGCGCATCAGCATCGCGCGGGCCGTGGTGCTGGAGCCGAATTTCGTGGTGCTGGACGAGCCGACCAGCGCGCTGGATATGCTGTTTCAGGCGCAAATGGTGGATCTGTTGCGCGACCTGCAACGCAAGCGCGATCTGACCTACATGTTCATCTCGCATGATCTGCGCGTTGTCGCTTCGCTCGCAAGCAACCTGATCGTGATGCGCCACGGCAAGGTGGTGGAGGAAGGCGCTGCGGCGGAGATTTTCAAGAACCCGAAATCCGACTACACGCGTGCCCTGTTTGCAGCCGCCTTCAACATCGAGGCCGCGCCGAATATCGTGCCGGATGCCTAGCCGAGCCGTTTGATGCTGGTGATCTCACTGCCCGCGGCTTTTATGCGTGCGATGGCTGTCTGCGTCGGCTCAATCGCCGTCGCCATGTGATGGGCATTGGCGTGAACGATGGTGTCGCGATCATGGACGATCGCGACATGGCCTTGCCAGAAAATCAAATCGCCGCGCTTGAGATGCTGCCATTGCGATGACTGCAGCGCCGCCCCCAACGCGGCCTCCTGCATGTCGCTGTCACGCGGCGCTGCAATGCCAGTAGCAGCAAGCGAAACCTGCACGAGACCTGAGCAGTCAATCCCGAGGCTGGTCTTGCCACCCCAGAGATAAGGCGTGCCGGCAAATCTTTCAGCCACGGCAACAAAGTCCGTCTCATGCGCGTCGAGCAAGGCCAGATGTTGCAGCGGCAGGTAGTGCCTGTTGTTGGTGACGGCGAAAGCGCCGTCCACCTTGACGATTTCAACGCGCGCGCCGAAGGGCAGGGTCTCGACGGGCGGCAATTTGATGGAGGGGCCAGGGAAGGCGAATGTGCGCAGCGCCGTGACTTTATGTGTAGGCGTGCTGCGCGGGGCGACCAGCGCGATGTCGGGCATCCAGCCGACATAGCCGTCCGACTTCAACTGTCCCCACGCCCATCCCTCGGCGTCGCGATCGTAAATCGTGACGCGATCGCCCTTCAGCGCTTCGGTGTCGAGCGCGGCATCGTGCGACGGCGCGCGCCGCAGCGGCGCGACGGGATCGAACACCTCGAATTCGATGCCTTCGACAAAGCGCGCGGCGTGTACCTTGCCCGCGAGATGCGTCGCAGCAAGGTCCGGTCGGGCGGGTGTCAGTCGAGGATCAAGACCAGGTGCTGGATCAGCCATAGCGCTCGCTCAGCAATTTGTAGATCGCGCGCGCGGCCTGGCATTCGCCACCTTCGGGACGCGCGGGTTTCGCGCTCGGTGTCCAACCGTAGATATCGACATGAAGCCAGCTCTTCGCTGCCTCCACGAAGCGTTTCAGGAACAGTGCGCAGGTGATGGAGCCCGCGAACGCTCCGGAGGGCGCATTGTTGAGATTGGCCACTTTCGAATCGAACCACGAATCGTAAGGCATCCACAAGGGCAGCCGCCACAGCGGATCGTTCTCGGCGCGGGCATGGCGCGCGATATCGGAGGCAAGGGCTTCATCGTTGGTATAAAATGGCGGCAGGTCCGGCCCGAGCGCTACGCGCGCAGCACCTGTCAGCGTGCCGAGATCGATCAGCAGGTCCGGCTTCTCTTCGTCGGCAAGCGCCAGCGCGTCCGCCAGCACAAGGCGGCCTTCCGCGTCGGTGTTGCCGATCTCGACATTGAGGCCTTTGCGGGAGCGAAAGATATCGAGCGGGCGAAACGCGTTGCCCGCCACGGCATTCTCGACGGCGGGAATGAGAACGCGCAGGCGCACTTTCAATTTGGCATCCATGACCATGTGCGCCAACGCCAGCACGTTGGCTGCGCCGCCCATGTCCTTCTTCATGATGAGCATGCCGCTCGATGGCTTGAGGTCGAGGCCGCCGGTGTCGAAGCAGACGCCCTTGCCGACCAGCGTGATCCTGGGATGCGATGCGTCGCCCCATGAGAAATCGATCAGCCGCGGCGCGCGGGTCGAGGCCATGCCGACCGCGTGGATCAGCGGGAAATTCCGCGCCAGCAGGTCGTCGCCGACAATGCAGGTGTAGGCCGCACCGAATTTGCCCGCGAGGGTTTCCGCGGCCTGCGCAAGCTCCTCCGGTCCCATGTCGTTGGCGGGCGTATTGATGAGATCGCGCGCCAGCGTGGCGGCCTCGGCCATGCGCGTGATCTCTTGCATATCGATGCCGTCAGGCGGGACGAGGCGCGCGCCGGGAGCATCGTTCTTGCGGTAGCGGTTGAACCGGTAGCTGCCGAGCGCGAATGCCAAAGTGGCCAGCCGCGCGTCATGGGCTGCGTTCGCAAAGCGGTAGGTTCCTGCGGGCAGAAGTCCGGGCAATTGTCCCGGCCGAAACAGGTCGCGCCATTCGCTGGCCTGATCCTCGATGCCGAACAGCACGTGGGCGAGCGATCCGTGCTCCGATGGCAGCGCCAGATACTGGCCGGGCTTTGCCGTGAAAGCATTGGCGGTGGCGAACTGCCGGGCGGCGGCAGGAAGTGCGGCGGCGATGGCGCCCCATGTCGATTTGGTGGCAAAGGTGATCGGGATGGTTGACGCGGCTGAGGTTTCAAAAGCTTGATGCATGGGATTTCCGGACGAGGCAGGCGACAGGCAATCAGTATAGCAGCGTGGCCCGCGCGCGGTGCAGGCCTAAGATGATGTTTTAACGTGTTTTACCGATGCAGGCCGAATGCGGCTCGCAGCCGGCGCGAGGCGCGGGTTAACCATGCATTAGGGTTAACAGTCTATTGCTGAGGGCATCCGGCTTCGCCAGACCACCTTAGCGAGTCCATGTGCCAATGCGTCCTTCGTCCTCTTTCACCCGATATCTTGGGTCCGCTGCGGTCGCGGCGATACTGGCCATTGGTCTTGGTGGATGCCAGACCGCGCGCTCGCCCGACATCACCGGCTCGCTCATCGCGCGCGCGGAAACAGCTCCGGATGGCGCTTCGCGCAGCGAGATCGACGGCTACGGCGAGCGCTACCGCGCCAACCCGCGCGATGCGGGCGCCGCTCTCCGCTACGGTCAATCCCTGCGCCTGAACGGGCAGCGTCAGCAGGCGGTCGCCGTGCTGGAACAGGCGACCATCGTGAATCCGGGCGACAAGGCACTGATGGCGGCTTACGGCCGTGCATTGGCCGATAACGGAAATTTTCAGCAGGCCTTCGATATTCTTACGCGCGCCCATACACCGGCAAATCCAGACTGGCGTATCCTGTCGGTGCAGGGCACTACGCTCGACCAGATGGGCAAGCACGATGAAGCGCGCCGCTACTATGCGAGCGCCTTGAAGATTGTTCCGGAAGAGCCGTCGGTTCTGTCGAACCTCGGACTTTCCTATGTTCTTTCCAAGGATCTGACCAAGGCCGAAGCTGTTCTGCGCAGAGCCCATGCGCGCGGTGCCAGCGATGCCCGGGTTCGGCAGAATCTCGGGCTGGTCGTTGGGCTTCAGGGCCGCTTCGTCGAAGCCGAATCCATCGTGAGCGCCGATCTGCCGGCGGATCAGGCGCAGGCCAATGTCGCTTACCTGAAGCAGATGCTCAGTCGCGACGGCGCGCGGGGGCCGCAGACGACGTCCGCCGCAAGTTCCAGCCGCTCCTGAACCCGTTTACGGGAATGTGATCCGCCTAAGCTTGAAAGCGGCTTCGATTTTGCCACCGCGCCCGGCTGAGAGTGTTGCCGCGACGCCGATCTGGCGTCACGCGAGCATCACTTCATGAACTCGGACACCTTGATGCCGGTGGGGCCGAGAATGACGACAAACAGCACAGGCAGGAAGAAGACAATCATCGGCACGGTCAGCTTGGGCGGCAGCGCTGCCGCCTTCTTTTCGGCCTCGTTCATGCGCATGTCGCGATTCTCCTGCGCCATCACCCGCAGTGTTTGCCCGAGCGGGGTGCCGTAGCGTTCGGATTGCTGCAGTGCCAGCGACACCGACTTCACCCCCTCGAGGCCGGTGCGCTTGGCGAGGTTTTCGTAAGCCACCTTGCGATCCTGGAGATAGGAGAGTTCCGCCGTGGTCAGCGAAAATTCCTCGGCGAGCGCAATCGACTGGCTCCCGATCTCCTGGCTGACCTTGCGGAACGCAGCCTCGATCGACATACCGGACTCGATACAGATCAGCAGCAGATCGAGCGCATCCGGAAATGCGCGTTTGATCGACAACTGGCGCTTGGCAATGGCGTTCTTGAGAAACACCATCGGCGCCTGCATGCCCATCCATGTTGCAGCAAGGCACATGCCGACTTTCGCCAGGGTGGTTTGCTGAATGTTCGCCAGCACGAACACATAGAGCGCCGTGGCAATGAGAAACACGATCGGCATCACCATGCGGAAGAAAAGAAACGTCATGTAGGGTGCCTGACCGCGATAGCCGGCCATCACCAGCTTGTCCCGCGCCTCTTCCTGCGCCAGCCACTTTCCGAGATTGAAATCTTCGACGACCTTCTGCACGACCTGCTTCGGGGATTGGCGCAACGAAATTTTCTCGCTGCCCCGGTTCAGGCGATCGCGCTCGCGCTGGCGCATCCGTTCGCGCTCGCTGGCAACGATCTTCATGCGCTTCGCCAGGCCTTCGCCGGCAAACATCGGCGAGACCAGTGCATAGACGGTTGCGCTGGCGGCGATCGCTGCCAGCAGCATCGTCATGAACCTGACGTCATGGAACTTGGCGATGATAAGGTCGATCATGGTTCCTCGTCAGAAATCGAAATTAATCATCTTCTTCATCACGAAGATGCCGGTCCCCATCCACAACACGCAGCCGGCCAGCATGATTCGTCCCGTCGGATGCGTCCATAGTATTGAGATGTATTCTGGCGTCATGATGTAAACCATGACCATCACAAGCGGCGGCAGCGAGCCGATGATCGCCGCCGACGCCTTGGCCTCCATCGACATCGCCTGAATCTTTGCAGCCATTTTTCGCCGGTCGCGAAGCACCTTGGACAGGTTGCCGAGAGCCTCGGACAGGTTGCCGCCGGTTTTGGTCTGGATCGCAACGACAATCCCGAAGAAATTAGACTCCGGCAGCGGCATCCGTTCGTACAAGCGCTGGCATGCTTCGCCCAGTGGCATGCCGATGGTCTGGGTCTCGATAATTGCCTGGAATTCACCGCGCAGCGGCTCCGGTGTGTCGTTTGCGACAATCTTGATCGAATCGAACAGCGGCAAACCTGCCTTGATGCCCCGGACAATGATATCGACGGCGTCCGGCAACGCGTTCAGAAACTTTTTTTCCCGGCGCTTTTTGAGGAAATTGAGCAGCCAGCGCGGCAGGCCGAGTCCGGCGGCGGCACCGAAGCCGATCGCCGGCAGCGGCGCAACTCCCGCGATATACGATACTGCCAATGCCACTGCACCCAGCGCGACGGAAATGAGAATGAACTGCTTTTTCGTCCAGCTCAGTCCCGCCTGCGCAATGCGCGTACTCAACGGAACCTTTTTCGCTTTCGCAAGCCGCTGCTCCAGTTCCTTCAT
Source organism: Pseudomonadota bacterium (assembly GCA_040386115.1). Taxonomy (GTDB): domain Bacteria; phylum Pseudomonadota; class Alphaproteobacteria; order Rhizobiales; family Xanthobacteraceae; genus Afipia. Next base: position 20,452 of record JAZKGC010000027.1, on the reverse strand, counting down.
CGACTGTTCGACCTGCACGCGGCGGGAGCCCTGGCCCCGCTCTTCCCCGATCACAGTCGGCTCGGAGCGCGCGAACGACGCGCGCCTCTTCTCGGCCTGCTTTTCGCCGGACAGCGAGGGATAAAGGAAAACCCAGGCCAGGCCGCCGAAGGTGACGGTGGCCAGGAAAGCCAGTGCGAGCGCCTGTATTGTCATGTTGCGCGCTCCTAGGTTGCCGCGTCGACGACTTCGGCTGCGTCGAGTGCCGCCGCGAGCCGTTTTTCCTCGCCGTAATAGCGTGCGCGATCCCAAAAACGCGGGCGGCCGATCCCGGTAGAGCGATGCCGGCCGATAATGTTTCCGTTCAGGTCTTCCCCCAGCATGTCGTAGAGGAAGATGTCCTGCGTGATGATGGTGTCGCCTTCCATGCCCATCACCTCGGTGATGTGTGTGATGCGGCGCGAGCCGTCGCGCAGGCGGGCAGCCTGCACGACGATGTCGATCGACGCGCAGATCATTTCGCGAATGGTGCGCGACGGCAGTGAGAAGCCGCCCATCGTGATCATGGATTCGGCACGGGAGAGCGCTTCGCGTGGATTATTGGCGTGCAGCGTTCCCATCGATCCGTCATGGCCGGTGTTCATGGCCTGCAGCAGATCGAATGCTTCGGGTCCGCGGACTTCGCCGACGATGATGCGTTCGGGCCGCATGCGCAGGCAGTTGCGCACCAGTTCGCGCATCGTGATCTGACCTTCACCCTCGATATTGGGAGGGCGGGTTTCAAGGCGTACCACGTGAGGCTGCTGGAGCTGGAGTTCGGCAGCGTCTTCGCAGGTGATGATGCGCTCGTCTTCGTCGATGTAGTTCGTCAGGCAGTTCAGCAGCGTGGTCTTGCCAGAGCCTGTGCCGCCCGAAATCAGGACGTTGGCGCGGCAGCGGCCGATAATCTGGAGAATCTGCGCGCCTTCGGGCGAGATCGCGCCGAACTTGACGAGTTGGTCAAGTGTCAGCTTGTCCTTCTTGAACTTACGAATGGTCAGCGCGGGGCCGTCGATCGCCAGTGGCGGCACGATGGCGTTGACGCGCGAGCCGTCGGCGAGGCGGGCGTCGCAGATCGGCGAGGATTCATCGACGCGGCGGCCAACCTGGCTGACGATGCGCTGGCAGATATTGAGAAGCTGCTGGTTGTCGCGGAACCGGATTCCCGTGCGCTGAATCTTGCCGGCGACTTCGATATAGACCGTGCCGGCCCCGTTCACCATGATGTCGGAGATGTCGTCGCGGGACAGCAGCGGTTCGAGTGGGCCGTAACCGAGAACGTCATTGCAGATATCGTCGAGCAGTTCTTCCTGCTCGGCAATCGACATCACGATATTCTTGATCGCGATGATCTCGTTGACGATGTCGCGAATTTCCTCACGCGCCGACTCGGTGTCGAGTTTCGCGAGCTGGGCAAGATCGATCGCTTCGATTAACGCTCCGAAGATTGTCGCCTTGACCTGATAATAGGTATCGGAACGGCGCTCCGTGACGGGCGCCGGCGTGGGGGTTTTCCCCGGCGCGAGCGGCGGGGAGGCGACGCTTGACCCGGCCGGCCGCACAACCGGAGCGGCGGATGGAGCAGCCTCCGGCACGCGGTCCAGGGGCTGAGTGCCCCGGACGTCCGTTTCTGTTCCGTTACGCTTACCAAACACGACGATACCCCACGCGAAAGTCTATTTCCGAAGTTTTGCGAGCAGCGGTGAAAGAAACGAGTTGCGCGGCTTCTTGGCTTCGCCGCGGCCGGTGAGGCGCTGCGCGATTTGCAGAAACATCTCGGAGGTGCGGTGGTTCGCCGCAATTTCGGCGATCATTTGCCCGTTATTGGAAGCCGCGCCGAAGATTGCCGGCTCGAACGGAATCGTCACGATCGGTTGGCTCTCGATGGCCTTGGCGAATTCGCTGGTGTTGATTTCCGGCCGCTTCGGCACGCCGGCCTGATTGAGACAGTACAGCGGCGGCCGGTCATTGGGCCGCGCGGCCTTCAGCGTATCGAACATGTTCTTGGTGTTGCGCAGATTGGCGAGATCCGGCGACGCGACGATCAGGATGTCGTCCGCGTTGACCAGCGCCCGTTTGGTCCAGCCGGACCATTGATGCGGAACGTCGAGAACGATGCACGGCATTGTGGTGCGCAGTGTGTCGAAGATCGAATCGAAGGCGTCCGCGCCGAAATCGTACACGCGCTCGAGCGTCGCCGGTGCTGCCAGCAAGCTGAGGTGGTCGGTGCACTTGGAAAGCAGGCGATCGACGAAAGCAGTATCGACACGATCGGGAGAGAAGACCGCGTCGGCGATGCCTTGCTGGGGATCCTGATTGTAATCTAGACCTGCGGTGCCGAATGCGAGATCGAGATCGGCAACGACGGAATCCAGCGCGAGATCGCGGGCAATCGCCCAGGCAACATTGTGTGCCACTGTGGATGCGCCGACGCCGCCCTTGGCCCCCACGATTGCAATGATCCGCCCGACGGCCTTGGCTTCGGGAACCGAAAACAGTCCGCAAATCGCGCGTACCACATCGAGCGGCGACACGGGAGCAATGACGTAGTCGCTGACGCCGCGGCGGACGAGTTCGCGATACAGCAGGACGTCATTGACGCGTCCGACCACAACGACGCGGGTGCCGGAGTCGCAAACGGTCGCGAGCTGGTCGAGGCCGGCAAGGATGTCGTTGCGCCCCTCAGTTTCGAGGATGATGACGTTGGGTGTGGGCGCAGTGCGATAGGCTTCGATGGCCGCAGCCATGCCGCCCATCTGAATCTTGAGATGGGCCTTGTCCAGCCGCCGATCCTCGCCGGCAGCCTGCACAGCCGCTGCGGTCTCGACCGTTTCGCAGAACGCCTGCACGGACACGCGCGGTGCCGGCGCAATGTGATCTTCGGCTGCGGGACCGGCCGCCTGATCTTCCTGGTCTTGACGAGCGTAACTAATCATTTGCCTGCATCGCTCAGTTTGGCTTTGTCATTTTCAGGATAGACCGTGGTTGTCGGCTCGCCCTTGCGATATTTGGCGAAGGCGACGTTGCGGCGAGCGGTCATGGGCGGCGTCTCGGAGCGCGGTTGAACCAGATCGGAAGGATTGTCGATCATCGCCGCGAGATTGCGCTGCGTCGAACAACCGAAATTGTGGTACGGGCGATTCTCGAGATAACCTTTGTTTTTGATCGACGGACCGATATCTTCCGGCCACAAGCCGCACGGCCCTGCGTCCGCCGCGATCCGCGGATAGTTCACGCGAATGGTTGCGAACAGCCGTGGATCGGTGGGGCGATAGTTGCGCACGTTGATGCCGCGCGACGGTACGCCGGCGACATTGAGAATGGCCTGGATATCGCGCAGCGAATCGGTGGCGACGCGGGCGTTCGGTGTATTGACCGGCACATCGATCACGATGCCGCCGGTGCCCTCGCGCAGCCAGGCTTGCGCAAGACCCATGATCTCCGCGCGCTGCGCAGCAGTGAGACCGCCCCGGCCTGAGCCGACGAAAACTTCCGTCGTGCGGTTGGCTTCCTGAATCACGATGGGGTGGCGCTGGCGATAGTCGTTCGGAACGCTGCCCGTGACAGTGTCCTGGTTGGTGTGCGTGCAGCCGCCCAACGCAGCGGACGCCCCGATAAGGGCCGCCGCGACGCGCAAGCTGCGCTTGAGAGTGGGTACTCGTTTGATCATCGTTACTGTCCTCGTCCCATCTCAGTCAGTGATAAAGCCGTAAGTGCCGCGATACTTGCGGCCTGGCTCGGCGCGTCCCGCCACGCCGTAGATGCGGTTGATGTTGCCCAGCAGGTCAGACTGCGGATCGGATGCGTCGGCGAAGCCGTCATCGGGGCGCGACAGATCCTTCTGCGCAACCGCGCGGACCACGTAAGGCGTCACGAGCACCATCAACTCGCTTTGACGATTGACGAAGTCGCGGCTGCGAAACAGCGTTCCGAGCACGGGCACTTGCGACAGGCCGGGCAGACCGTTGATGGCTTGCTTGGTCTGTTCCTGGATCAGGCCAGCCATTGCCATTGTGCCGCCGGATGGAATTTCAAGCGTCGTTTCTGCGCGGCGGGTCTTGACGGAAGGCACGGTCAAGGTGCCGCCGGACTGCACCAGCGTGATGGCATTGTCGTTCGACAATTCCGACACTTCGGTCATCACGCGCAGGCTGATGCGGCCTTCGCTCAGCACCAGCGGGGTAAAGTTTAGGGAGATGCCGAATTTCTTGAAGTCGATCTGGGTGGTACAGGCGCGCGAGATCGGGTCGCAGGTGTACCCCTTGGGCAGGGGAAACTCACCGCCGGCGATGAATGTTGCCGATTCGCCGGAGATCGCTGTCAGATTCGGCTCGGCCAGCGTTCGCACCACGCCTGCGCTCTCCATGGCGCGAACGGTGGCGGTGACGGATTTGAACGTGCCGGTGAAATTGTTGCCTGGGACCAGCGGGCGTCCATAGGCGGTGAGCGGATTCGCATTGTTGAAGTTCACCACCGCAGTGCCGTAGTTCAACGTGCCGCTCAGATCGACGCCGAGTTGCTTGATGATGTCGCGCTGCACTTCAGCGACGGTGACCTTCAGCATCACCTGATCGCGTCCGCGAACCACGATGCTGTTGACGACCTTGGTGTCGCCGCCGGCCAGGCGCGCGGCCATTTCCTGGGCTTGTTGTGCATCCGCAGGATTGGCAACTGAACCCGACAGCATGACGCCGTCGCCGACGCCCTCGATGTGGACGTCCGGGAACGACTGCTTCAGCGCCGCGCGGACGCCGTTGAGATCGCGCGTGACCGCGATGTCATAGGCGGCGATCTGCAGGCCGGAGGAATCGAAGAAGATGATGTTGGTCTGGCCGACCGCCGCGCCGATCAGATAGGCGCGCTGCGCCGAACGAACAACGGCGTTGGCGATCTTGGGGTCCGCCACCAGCACGTCCTTGATATCGCGCGGAAGATCGATGACTACGGACTTGCCGATTCCGAGCGGCAGGAAGCGCGCGTTCAATTGCCCGCTTGCCGACGCGGCGGCAGGGACCGGCGCGCGATAATCACTCGCGATCACCGGCGACAGAACCGGATTCAACGTCAGCGCCGAGACGGCTGCAAACGACAGGGCACGCACCATAAAGGTTCGTACAGGTGCCTGATGTCCCGCTCGTTTCATATCACGTGTCCTCTCGATCACTTCCGTGTCGTCATTGTTGTGGGAACCCCGAAGCGGATGACATTGACGCTGTCGCGCTTGCCGCCGCCGTCTTCGTTCACGTCTATCTGTCCGGCATCGACGAGGCTGCGCAGCGCAAGCGACAGCGTGCCGCTCTGACGCGCGCGAGCCAGCGACTCGGCCTGCTCGGGCTTCAGTTCAAGGGTCGCGGTCTTGCCGACCACGACCTTCTGCCCGTTTTTCTCCTCGACCGTCTGGTCGATGGCCAGAACGCGGACGTTAATCAGGATGGTTTGGGCCTCGATGATATCGGCGGCCCCGGCTTTGTCCGCTGCCTTCTCGCGCTTGGTGAGAATCACATCGACCTTGTCGTTCGGCAGGATGAACCCGCCGGCGCCGGTTTCCGGGGAAATTTCTGTCGAGATCGCGCGCATGCCAGTGGGCAGGATCGCGGCCATGAAGCCGGAGCCATTGCCCTTCACAAGTTTGGTTTCGCGGATGGGTTCACCGGCGAGAAACGGCGCGCGCGCAATGGAGCCCACAATCTGGGACATCGCTTCCGCACGGTCGCTGCGGCGAACAAAACTCGAAGAGGCAGTCGCGGACGGCCAGGACTGCCACTGCATATCGTCCGGCGTGACCGTATGGCCGAGCGGAATGTCCGCGCGGGCGACGAGAACGTCCGTCGTGTCCATCTGGGCTGGCTGTTCAGCAACTGGCTTGGGGTCGGAACCGCTGGCAAGATATGCGGCAACGCCGCCGGCACAGACAGCAATGGTCAGGACGACAATCCGCGCGGTATTCATACGCTTCACTTTCCACATCACGCCGCGACGCACCCGTCGCTGTGGTGGGATTTGACCAGCTAAACGTCAAAGCATGGTTAATGAGGCGTATCTAAATCGCGTTAATGAGAAGTTTCACGCGTGTTGAGGTTTACAGGTCAATGGCCGACGAATCGCGCCAGCTCGATGGCCTTTACCCACTCGGTCTCCGGATAGATCATCAGCGCGCCAAGCGCGAGCGCGATGCCGTAGGGAATTCCGGCATCCCGGTCGTGCAGGCGTTGCAGCCATTGCTGGGAACCCAGCAGATAGGGCAATGGCCATCGTCTGAATTCAAGCAGCATCAGGGTCAGTGCGCCGCCGAACAGCGATGCGTAGATGAGATAGTTCAGCAAATGATCGAAGCCGAACCACAGCGCAGTCGCTGCGGCGATCTTGGCATCGCCACCGCCGATCCATCCCATGGCAAAGCATCCAAAGGCGACTACCAGAACGGTGAGGCCGGCGCCCGCATGCAGGGCAAGGCTCTGCATCGGCATGCCGCCGAACGCGGCCAGAACAAAGAAACCGGCCAGCAGCAGCAGCGAGACCCGGTTGGAAATGGTCATGGTGAGCAGGTCGCTCGACGCGGCGAACGCGATCAGCGCAGGAAACAGAAACAGACGGGCAAGATCGAGGATCATGGCTGGCCGGGAACCGTTGGGAATTCAGAGCAATCGGACGATGGCTTCAAACTAGCCTGCACAGATGAACAATCGTGAAACGAAACCCGGCCGAATTCTGCAACCCGGAACAGGATCGCCAGTGTTGCGAGGATCAATGCTGCGCAGACCATCAGGGTGGAGTCGTATCGGGAACGGGCTGGCCGCGCGAGATTTCCGGGCGGTCCTCGGTGGGTCTCGGATGAAGGCATACGCACTTTAACTCAATACTGCGGACTCAATACCTGGACTTGAACACACTCAATCTTCGCGTGCGCACCGGCTACAGATACAAAAAAGGCTTCGGGCGAACCCGAAGCCTTTTCGTAAATGTTCTAACAGCAGCTTACTTCAGGCTGCCCTTAATGGTGTCGAAGGTGCCGCTCAGCTTGGTGCCGACGCCCTGAACTGCGAGAATGATGCCGAGAGCAATGCCCGAAGCGATCAGGCCGTATTCGATTGCGGTAGCGCCGGATTCGTCCTTGACGAAGCGAGCAAGAAGATTGGTCATTGGTATCTCCATGTGAACGTGGCTGTCGAATTTTGGTCTTTGCGGGGCGGAAACCACCGTGACCATGTCGCAAACCTAAGCGCGAGGAATTGCAGCGCAGTTAATTCGATTGCCGAAAATCTAGGGTATCAGGGTCTTCGATATCGACAGTAAATGCGCAATTAACTGGAACGCGTGAATTGCAGTAGTCCGGCGCGCTGCCGGAATATCGAGCGCTTAACCTGTCCGGGCGCTCTCTGCCATGTGAGCGAGAACGGGACGCTTCTCACGCGCTGTTTGCAGTTCATTCATCAATTAACGTCAGATTTGCCATGTCGGGCGCCGGCACCGCTGCGTATCGCTTTTGTCGGCTTTTAGACGTCCCGGAGTAAAGTATGTCGTTCAAAGTCATGCGTCGTCGCGACCGCGGAGTTGTCGCGTCCTGTATCCTTGTTGCCGGACTTGTCATGTCTCCGGTCGCGACACCCGCCAGCGCCGCCGAAGACACCGTCGCGGTAGTCGTCGATCAGGCGACAGTTATCAAGTTGCCCGACCGGGTTGCGACCATCGTGATCGGAAATCCATTGATAGCGGACGTAACCCTTCAGTCCGGCGGCATGGTCGTGGTGACCGGAAAGGGTTATGGCTCGACCAACCTGATCGCGATGGATCGCGCTGGCAGCGTTCTGGCCGACCGTTCCATTCAGGTCGAAGGCCCAATCGGCAAGCTTGTCACCGTCTATCGCGGCCTGGAGCGGGAATCCTACAGTTGTACGCCTATCTGCCAGCGGCGAGTGACCTTGGGTGATGGACCGACTTATTTCCAGGCGACGATGGGGCAGACCGGCACTCTGAACAATCAGGCAAGCGCAGCCGGATTAAAGCCGTAACGATGAGGTGGCCGGTTTGGCCGCTGCGCCGGTTAACACAATGTTAATGCCGGGGCGCATGTTGCTTTGATCCTGCGCAATCATTCGACAATCTATGTCGTCTATTCTCAGAGGTAGTTATTTCCTGCTCATCCTGAGGATACCCGATGGGTTCGCCTGCAACATCCCCGAGCGCGATCAACAAGGCGCTGCGCCGGTTTCGCCGCAACCGCCGCGGCTCCGCGGCGATTGAGTTTGCCTTGGTTGCTCCGCTGTTTTTCCTTTTGGTCTTCGCGATCATCGAGACGTCGCTGGTGTTCTTTGCGGGCCAGGTTCTGGAAACCGGGACGCAGGACTCGGCCCGCCTGATGCTGACGCATCAGGCGCAGGACATCAATATGACGCAGCCCCAGTTCAAGCAGGATCTCTGCAACAGGGTCGCCGTGCTGTTCAATTGTGCCGACATCTATGTTGACGTGAAGTCATATCCTCCGGGGACTCCGGTCACGATCACGGATCCCATCGATAGCTCGGGAAATTTCGTCAACAACTTCACGTATCAGACGGCGCCAGCCGGCAGCGCGAATACGATTGTCGTTCGTGCTTTTTCTCAATGGCCGCTGTTCGTCACCCAGCTTGGCTACAACATCGCAAATATCGGGCGTAACACGGCCAACGCAAAACGGCTGTTGGCGTCAACCGCCGCGTTCCGCGTCGAACCCTGATGGGCATGAAAATCATGAAGACAGTTCGGGCTGTGAACCTTCTGCACCGTAGCCGCCGGCTTGCCACGCGGTTCGCGAGGGACAAGCGCGGCCTCGCCGCGGTTGAGTTCGTTTTCATTGTGCCGATGATGCTGCTGCTCATGTTCGGAACCCTGGAGATTTCGAGCGGAGTCGCCATCGACCGCAAGGTGACGCTGACGGCGCGGACCCTGTCCGATCTGGTGTCGCAAGGCACGAAAGTGACCGCCACCGACATATCGAACTTCTTCAAGATGGGCAGTTCCATCATGACGCCTTACGAGGTGACGCCCGACACGATGTCACAGCGGGTTTCCGCGATTGACATCGACGGATCGAAGGTTGCGAAAGTTGTCTGGAGCTACAATGGGAGCGTCCTTGGAAATTCCACCACCGTCACCAAGGGATACGACACCAATACGGTCATAACGACCATTCCGCCGGCTCTGCTTGTTCCGAATACGCAGCTGATCTGGAGCGAGGTGACTTACAAGTACACTCCCACCGTGGGTTACCTTATCAAAAGCATGCTGCCGCTGACCGACGAATGTTTCACGCGGCCTCGCCAGTCCGACAAGGTTATCTACTCCGCATCCTGATCCTCGACGCATTGACAGCGCTACGGATCGATCAGCATATCGTTGACACAAAGAAAGGCCGTGCGAACCGCACGGCCTTTCAATGTTGCAGGCAGGATGTTGCAGATATTGCGTCTGCCGGAAGAAATTTGGCGGCGTGGTTACGCCGCGAAATTCCGCTTAACCGGCGGCGCGAAGATTGTCGGCCGACGACTTGCCCGAACGGCGATCGGCAACGATTTCGTAGCTGATCTTCTGGCCTTCGCGCAGCGTTCCGAGACCAGCGCGCTCGACGGCGCTGATGTGCACGAACACGTCATTTCCACCGTCGTCCGGCTGAATGAATCCAAAACCCTTGGTCGCGTTAAACCACTTCACTGTTCCCATGCTCACGGGGGTAGTCCTTCTCAAGTAGATATATAGAAGCCCATCTCGGATTGATTGAAATGGGCCGGTGAGATCGAAATTTGGAAGAGGTCGTCAGCGTTAAACCGGCTGTACCGGTGGAGTGCTAATGTCGTCCGGCCGAAGATCGATATTTCAATATTACGCGAAAAACACCCTCAAAACAATCCTGACGCGCGCGGATTCTTCGCACCCGCCGGCTTGTTTTGAAGGGGAGAGAATCGCGCATGGCGTGTGGTCCACGCGCGATCCCGATGACTGGCAGCGAGGCTGTTACCTGCGGCGGAATTGACCGCGCGGCGGAGCGCCTCGGGGAGGGCCGCCACCCGGTCGCTCGTCCTTGTGGCGGAAAATCAGGCGGCCTTTTTCGAGGTCGTAAGGCGACATTTCGATCGTCACCCGGTCGCCCGCCAGTGTTTTGATGCGGTTCTTTTTCATCTTCCCCGCCGTGTAGGCGACGATTTCGTGTCCGGCATCGAGCTGGACGCGATAGCGCGCATCGGGGAGGATTTCGGTCACCAGTCCTTCGAACTGGATCAGTTCTTCTTTCGCCATACGGGTCTCCAAATCCTCTAAATCAAGTTCGTCAATTTAGGTGCTCTCAAATCGGGTTACGAGCGCTGCGGCCGCTGATTGCGTCGGGGCTGATTTTGCGCCGGACGGCTTTCGCGGTGCAAGAAGGCGACGCCTTGAATGCCTTCGCCCTTGCCGCCCTGCGACGAACGCGATGGTTCGTGACGAGCGCCTTCGTGGCGATTGCCTTCGTGCCGGGCCGGCTGTGGTGCGCCGCCTGGGCCGCCGGGGCGCCTGCGACGGCGTGGACCTTGCGAGCCCGGTGCTGCGTCATTTGAACGCGGCCCGTGCCCATGAGGGGCACCGGAACGTGCGGGGCGGTTCTGCGAGGGGGCAGCGGCCGCGGGACGCTGATGTCCCGGCGTGCGGCGGTCTTCCTTCGGCAGCGTGATGCGGATCAGTTTTTCGATATCGCGCAGGAACGTGTTCTCTTCTCCGGCCACCAGCGAGATGGCTGTGCCATCAGCGCCGGCGCGCGCGGTGCGGCCGATGCGGTGGACATAGGTTTCGGGGATGTTCGGCAAATCGAAATTGAACACGTGAGTAATGCCATCGACGTCGATGCCGCGGGCGGCGATATCCGTCGCCACAAGGGTGCGGATTTCGCCGGTGCGGAACGCCGCCAGCACGCGCTCGCGATGGTTCTGCGACTTGTTGCCGTGGATTGCGTCGGCGGGAATGCCCGCCTTGGCGAGACCTTTCACGACCTTGTCGGCACCGTGCTTGGTGCGCGTGAAAACCAGCGCGCGGTTGACCGGCTCGGACTTGAGAAGCTGCGCCAGAATGGCGGGCTTTGCCGAATGATCGACCTGGAGAATGCGCTGGGTAATGCGCTCCACCGTGGACGCCACCGGGGTGACAGCGACGCGCGCGGGATTCTGCAGCATCTGCTCGGCGAGGTCGGCGATATCCTTCGGCATGGTGGCCGAGAAGAACAGCGTCTGGCGCTTCGCAGGCAGCTTGGAGACGATTTTGCGGATGTCGTTGATGAAGCCCATGTCCAGCATGCGGTCGGCTTCGTCGAGAACGAGGAATTCGACCTGATTGAGCTTGAGCGCATTGCCCTGAACCATGTCGAGCAGGCGGCCCGGCGTGGCAACGAGAACATCGACGCCCTGCATCAGCGAGCGGACCTGGCGTCCCATCGGGACCCCGCCGATCGCCAGCGCCGAGGTCAGCTTCACGTGCCGGCCATAGGCATTGAAGCTCTCGAGGATCTGGCCCGACAATTCGCGGGTCGGGCTGAGTACCAGCACACGGCAGGTCTTGGGCTGCGGCTTGATGCGGTTTTCCAGCAGGCGATGCAGGATCGGAAGCGCAAAGGCTGCGGTCTTGCCGGTGCCGGTCTGCGCGATGCCGACGACGTCGCGTCCGGTGATCGCAATGGGAATGGTTTGAGCCTGGATAGGCGTGGGCGTGTGGTAATTTTCTTCCTTGAGCGCACGCGAGATTGGATCGGCGAGGCCGAAATCCTGAAAGGAGGTCAAAAGTGAGTCTTTCTATGAGTCATTGCGCGCACCCGACAAAACGTCAGGTACGGGCGGGTGTCGGAGACACCCGCGTGTCTGGGGCGTCGGTTTCGGTTAGCTGATGGGGCAAGCCAGAAACCGTAAACGGGATCAGAACACGCGGCTCGCAGAGACCTGATGATTCTCAAGGTCGTGGCGTTCCTATGCAGCAGGAACACGGCGCTTTCAAGGTGTATGTGGCCGATGGGGGCTGAAACGCCCCGTTTGGTTGAGATTTGTGAACCTGGCTAGGCCGGAAATTGCTGCTTGAATTTTAGACATGGTCGAAAAATAGCCTAATTATTATACATATGCAAAAAACAATGCCAGATTTTGAGCCCAAAACTTAGGCGGTGCGATTGCCGTCGCATCTGGAAAAGCCAGATTCATTTTCAATATCAATTGGTTGAGCCATTCGAGCGCCATGGCATAGTTCTTGCGATTCCCTTAACGCAGGCGGCTAGGACCGCCTCGTAGCGTTTCACGTCTGCGTCAGGGAGATGACATCGCATGACTATGTTTTTCAACACGACTGTGGCCGCGCCGCTCAGCCGCCGTAAATGGCTGGCCGCGACCGCCGGTCTTTTTTTCGGTCTGGCAACGCTTGGCGCTGCAAAGGCCCAGGACACCATCAAGGTCGGCGTCCTTCATTCACTGTCTGGCACCATGGCCATCAGCGAAACCACGCTGAAGGACACCGTTCTGTTCATGATCGATGAGCAGAACAAGAAGGGCGGCGTCATGGGTAAGAAGTTGGAGGCGGTCGTCGTTGACCCGGCCTCGAACTGGCCGCTGTTCGCCGAAAAGGCGCGCGAACTGATCACCAAGGACAAGGTCTCTGTGGTGTTCGGTTGCTGGACGTCGGTGTCGCGCAAGTCCGTGCTGCCGGTGTTCAAGGAATTGAATTCGATCCTGTTCTACCCGGTGCAGTACGAGGGCGAGGAGAGCGAGCGCAACGTGTTCTACACCGGCGCTGCTCCAAACCAGCAGGCCATTCCTGCCGTCGATTATCTCATGAAGGACGAGAAGGTGATGCGCTGGGTGCTGGCCGGCACCGACTACGTTTATCCGCGCACAACCAACAAGATCCTGGAAGCCTACTTGAAGTCGAAGGGCGTCAAGCAGGAAGACATCATGATCAACTACACGCCGTTCGGTCATTCCGACTGGCAGACGATCGTGGCCGACATCAAGAAATTCGGCTCGGCCGGCAAGAAAACCGCAGTGGTCTCGACCATCAACGGAGACGCCAATGTTCCGTTCTACAAGGAGCTCGGCAACCAGGGCATCAAGGCGACCGATATTCCGGTTGTTGCGTTCTCGGTGGGTGAAGAAGAACTCGCCGGCATCGACACCAAGCCACTGCTCGGCCATCTGGCCGCCTGGAACTACTTCCAGTCGATCAAGACCCCCGCCAACGCTGAGTTCATCAGCAAGTGGCAGGCCTACACCAAGAACCCGAAGCGCGTGACCAACGATCCGATGGAAGCCACCGTGATCGGCTTCAACATGTGGGTGAAGGCGGTCGAGAAGGCGAAGTCCGTCGAAGCTGACAAGGTGATCGATGCACTTCCCGGCATTGAGGCCGCGAACCTGACCGGCGGCGTGTCCAAGATGCTGCCGAACCACCACATCACCAAGCCGGTGTTCATCGCCGAAATCAAGGCGGACGGACAGTTCGACGTGGTGTGGAAAACTCCCGGCCTCGTGGAAGGCGATGCATGGTCGAAGGAGCTCGAGGGCTCCAAGGATCTGGTCGGCGACTGGGTCGGCAAGAAGTGCGGCAACTTCAACACCAAGACGAGCAAGTGCGGCGGTCAGGGCTCCTGATCTCTCCCACCTGACTGATACTCGGAAGGCGGCGGCAGTCGCCGCCTTCCTTTTTCTCCGCTGGGGTTGTCACGTGCTTTTCAATGTCATCAATCGAAGCCGTGCGGCTCTGATCGCGCTGGTGTTGATAGCCGCGTCCGGTTTGCCCGCATTTGCCGGTCCGTTCGAGGACGCTGTCTCCCGCTTCGCGAATGATTCATTTTCCGATACCGAAGAGGCCGTGGGCGTGCTGGCCGCCAGCGGCAATCCGGCCGCATTCGCAATCATCGATGCGCTCAAGGATGGACGGCTGCTCGCCGATCCCGCGAGCAAGAAGGTTTTGGTCAAGGCTGCCGACGGCAAGCTGACCGATGCTGCCACAGGTCAGGCCGTCGCCAGCGTACCCGCGGGCGCTGCCGCTGTGCGGCTCAACAATCGCCTGCGCCGCACAGTGGAGGCAGCACTCGGCGGGCTGACGCTGCTGTCGCCGGACCCGGCCAAGCGCGTTCAGGCGGCGCAGTCCGTCTTCAAGACTCATGACCCGGTCTTTCTGCCTGTGATCGAAGGCGCGCTGGCCAAGGAAACCAACGCCGGGGCGAAGCGGGCCTTCAGCGAGGCCAAGGCCGCAATCATCCTGTTCAAGGACGATGCCTCCGAGGCCGACAAGCTGGATGCCATTGCGGTCATTCGTGCGCGCGGCGATCAGGACGCGCTTGCAATTCTCACTGGGCTGCCGGCCGACCAGTCGCCGGCTCTGGCGCGCGCCGCCGCAGCCGGGATCAGTTCGATCCAGGGCAGCCTTGCGATCTGGGCGACGGCGCAGAATGCGTGGTACGGACTTTCGCTCGGATCGGTGCTGCTGCTCGCGGCCATCGGCCTCGCCATCACCTTCGGCGTGATGGGCGTCATCAACATGGCGCATGGCGAAATGGTGATGATCGGCGCTTATGTCACCTTCGTTGTGCAGGAGGTGATCCGCACCAGCTACCCGGCGCTGTTCGATTACTCGCTGCTGATGGCGGTGCCACTGGCATTTCTGGTCGCGGGGCTGATCGGCGTCATTATCGAGCGGACCATTATCCGCTTTCTCTATGGCCGTCCGCTGGAGACGCTGCTCGCCACCTGGGGATTGTCGCTGGTATTGCAGCAGGCCGTGCGCACCATGTTCGGCCCGACCAATCGCGAAGTCGGGAATCCGTCATGGATGAGCGGCGCGTTCGAGATCGGCCAGTTGACGATCACCTATAACCGGCTCTGGATCGTGGTTTTCACCATTGCCGTGTTCTTCATCCTGCTCGGCATGTTGCGTTTCACCAGTCTTGGACTGGAGATGCGCGCGGTCACCCAAAACCGCCGCATGGCGGCCTCCATGGGCATCGCGACTTCGCGTGTCGATGCGCTGACCTTCGGTCTCGGCTCGGGTATTGCGGGCATCGCCGGCGTGGCGCTGTCGCAGATCGACAACGTGAGCCCGAACCTCGGCCAAAGCTACATCATCGACTCGTTCATGGTGGTGGTGTTCGGCGGCGTTGGAAATCTCTGGGGCACGCTGGTGGGTGCCTTGACGCTCGGCATGGCCAACAAGTTTCTTGAGCCTGTGGCGGGGGCAGTGCTCGCCAAGATCGCCATTCTCGTTCTCATCATCCTGTTCATCCAGAAACGCCCGCGCGGCCTGTTCGCGCTCAAGGGCCGATCGGTGGAAGCATGATGCCGTATCTGCTCACCCGCTCACTTAACAAGAGTGCCACGATCTTTCTGTTGATCGTCGTCGCCGTTGGAATTCTGGTGCCGCTGTCGAATCTCCTTCTGCCGGAGAATTCGCCGCTGCAAGTGCCGACCTATCTGATGGCGCTGTTCGGAAAATATCTCTGCTACGCGATTCTGGCGCTCTCCATCGATCTGATCTGGGGCTATTGCGGCATCCTGTCGCTCGGCCACGGCGCGTTCTTCGCGCTCGGCGGCTATGCGATGGGCATGTACCTGATGCGCCAGATCGGCTCGCGCGGCGTCTATGGCAATCCGGTACTGCCGGACTTCATGGTGTTCCTGAATTACAAG
Source organism: Pseudomonadota bacterium (assembly GCA_040386115.1). GTDB lineage: Bacteria > Pseudomonadota > Alphaproteobacteria > Rhizobiales > Xanthobacteraceae > Afipia. Next base: position 4,772 of record JAZKGC010000027.1, on the reverse strand, counting down.
GAACTGCCGTGGTACTGGTATGGCTTCGACATGTTCTGGTTCGCCGCGGTGATGGTGCTGTTCGTGCCGGGACTGCTGGCGTTCTGTTTCGGCTGGCTCGCGTTTCGCTCGCGCGTCACCGGCGTGTATCTCTCGATTATCACGCAGGCGATGACCTACGCGCTGCTGCTGGCATTCTTCCGCAACGATTTCGGCTTCGGCGGCAACAACGGCCTGACCGATTTCAAGGACATCCTCGGCTTCAACATTCAGGCTCAATCCACCCGCGCGGTGCTGTTCATGCTGTCCTGTGCGGCACTGGCTGTTGCGTTCCTGATCTGCCGCGCCATCGTCACCTCGAAACTCGGCAAGGTGCTGATCGCAATTCGCGATGCGGAATCGCGCACAAGGTTTTTGGGCTACCGCGTCGAATCCTACAAGCTGTTCGTGTTCACGCTGTCGGCGTGCATGGCCGGCGTCGCCGGCGCGCTCTATGTGCCGCAGGTCGGCATCATCAATCCCGGTGAGTTCGCGCCGGGCAATTCCATCGAGGCGGTGATCTGGGTTGCGGTCGGCGGGCGCGGCACACTGATCGGCGCGGCGCTGGGAGCGATCGTCGTCAACTACGCCAAGACGGTCTTCACCTCCGGTCCACTCGCGCCATATTGGTTATTCATGCTGGGTGCGCTGTTCATTCTGGTGACACTGCTGCTCCCCAAAGGAATCGTCGGCACCGTCAAGGATTGGTGGACAGGGCGGAAGGACGCGCAGATCGCGAACGCCGCGAGCGCCGCGGCCGAAGATGGCGTGACAAAGCCGGGTCTGTCTAACTCAAGTCTGGCGGAGTAGGGACATGAACGTCATGGATATGCGTGCGACCTCTGCCATGCTTTATCTCGACGGCGTGCATGTGTCATTCGACGGCTTTCACGCCATCAACAACCTGTCGCTGATTATCGCGCCGGGCGAGATGCGCGCCATCATCGGCCCCAATGGTGCCGGCAAGACCACGATGATGGACATCATCACCGGCAAGACAAAGCCCGATGAGGGCGATGTACTGTTCGACGGTAAAACGGATTTGACGCGTCTCGATGAAACCGAGATCGCCGAACTCGGCATCGGCCGCAAATTCCAGAAGCCGACTGTGTTCGACAGCCAGACCATCGAGGACAATCTGCTGCTGGCGCTGAAGACCGATCATCGCGTGCGCAAGACGCTGTTCTGGCGCGAGACGCCGAATGAGAGCGAGCGCATCGACCGCGTGCTGGAGACCATTCGCCTGACCGACTCACGTAATCGTTTGGCGGGTAATTTGTCACATGGGCAGAAGCAGTGGCTCGAGATCGGCATGCTGCTGGCGCAGGATCCGAAGCTGTTGCTGGTGGACGAGCCGGTGGCCGGCATGACCGACGTGGAGACGCATCAGACCGCCGAACTGCTGAAAGAGATCAACAAGGAAAAGACCATTGTGGTCGTCGAACACGATATGACGTTTGTGCGCGAACTGGGCGTCCGTGTCACATGCCTGCACGAAGGCTCGGTGCTGGCCGAAGGCTCGATAGATCAGGTCTCCGCGAACGAGCGCGTCGTCGAAGTGTATTTGGGGCGATGAGAGAAGCGAATAGTGAGTGGCGAGTAGCGAGTAGCGAATAGAGAAGGTGAAGCGATGGGGTTTGAAATTTTGGCTATTCGCTATTCGCTATTCGCTATTCGCGCGACCGGAGGTCGCACATGCTCGACGTAAAAAATATCTCTCTCTATTACGGTGCTGCGCAGGCGCTGCGCGGCGTGTCGCTGGTCGCGGAGCCCGGCAAGGTGATGTGCGTGCTGGGCCGCAATGGCGTCGGCAAGACAAGCCTGCTGCGCGCGATGGTCGGCCAGTATCCAATCAAGGACGGCTCGATCACTTTCGACGGCGCTGACATTTCCGGACTGAAGCCCTACGAGCGAGCGCGCAAGGGCATCTCCTTCGTGCCGCAGGGCCGCGAGATCTTTCCGCTGCTGACGGTGGAAGAAAATCTCAAGACGGGATTTGCGCCGCTCAGGCGCGACGATCGCACCATTCCGGATGACGTGTTCTCGCTGTTTCCGGTGTTGCAGACAATGCTTGGCCGCCGTGGCGGCGATCTGTCCGGCGGGCAGCAGCAGCAACTCGCCATCGGCCGCGCGCTGGTGATGCGCCCGAAATTGCTTCTGCTCGATGAGCCGACGGAAGGCATCCAGCCGTCCATCATCAAAGACATCGGACGAGCAATTTCGTATCTGCGCAGTCTCGGCACGATGGCCATCGTGCTGGTCGAACAATATCTCGACTTTGCCTGCGAACTCGGTGACAATTTTGCGGTGATGGATCGCGGCGCGGTGAAATTCACCTGCGACCGCAGCAATCTCGATCCGTCCGAGATCAGCCGTCAGATGGCGCTCTGACGCGATAGACGTACAAGACGCTGGCCGGGGGCAGATGCAGAGCGGGATCACATCGTCGGCGTCGGAGACGTTTGCGGCCAACCGTGCGGTCGGGGCCGTGACGTTTGATGTACATTTCAAGGACGGCAAAACACGGCGGCGCGAACTGCATGAGTCCGGTTCGCTTCGGGTGCGGTTCCCCTCACCCGAGCAGCAGGGTCTCTCGGCGGTATTCGTCAATACGGCAGGCGGCGTTGCGGGCGGCGACCGCTTCGATATTAATATCGCGGCCGGCGAGGGTGCCAGCCTGACAGTTACCACGGCGGCGGCTGAGAAAGTTTACCGCTCCCACGGCCCCGACGCGCAAGTGAACATCAGCCTGAAGGCGCAAGCCAATTCCCGGCTGGCGTGGTTGCCGCAGGAAACAATCCTGTTCGATCAGGCGCGCGTGGTGCGACGTATTGATATTGACATGGCAGACAGCGCGTCGCTGTTGCTGTGCGAGATCGTGGTGTTCGGGCGTGCGGCCATGGGCGAGGTCATGACGCGGGGCAGCTTTACCGACCGATGGCGGCTGCGGATCGGCGGCAAACTGGTTTTTGCCGAGACGCTACGCCTCGATGGCGACATCGCGGGCAAGCTCGCCAGCCGTGCCGTTGCCAATGGCGGCGTCGCCATAGGCACGGCGCTGATTGTGCCGGGTGATGAGTCCATTGTTGAACGTATTCGCGAGGCTTCGGAGACATTCGGTGCCGAGGTCGGCATCTCGGCATGGAACGGATTTGCAATGGCGCGTTTCTGCGCACAAGATGCGGCGCGGCTTCGCGCTGATATGATGACGGTTCTGGGACGTGTCAGCCCCTCGGGTTTGCCAAGACTCTGGCTCAACTAGCTTCAATTTGAATCGGGTATTCGACGCATGAATTTGTCTCCTCGTGAAAAAGACAAGCTGCTGATCTCCATGGCGGCGATGGTGGCGCGACGGCGGCTTGAGCGCGGTGTGAAGCTCAATCATCCGGAAGCGATTGCGATCATCTCCGATTTCATCGTCGAGGGCGCGCGTGACGGGCGCACGGTGGCCGAACTGATGAAGTCCGGCGCGGAGGTCATCACGCGCGAGCAATGCATGGATGGCATCGCCGAGATGATCCACGATATTCAGGTGGAGGCGACGTTCCCCGACGGGACGAAGTTGGTGACGGTGCATGAACCGATACGGTGAGGCTTCAAAATGATCCCCGGTGAATTGTTTATCAAGGACGGCGACATCGAGCTGAACGCAGGCCGCAAGACGGTGACGCTGACGGTGGCGAATACCGGCGACCGGCCGATCCAGGTCGGCTCGCATTATCATTTCTTCGAGACCAACCCGGCGCTGAAATTCGATCGCAAGAAAGCGCGCGGCATGCGGCTCGACATTGCCGCCGGCACCGCGGTGCGGTTCGAGCCGGGACAGACGCGTGACGTCAATCTCGTGGCGCTGGCCGGCAAGCGGGTCGTTTACGGGTTTCGCGGCGACGTGAACGGGAAACTGTGATGGCCATCAAAATCTCACGCTCCGTCTATGCGGACATGTTCGGCCCCACCACAGGCGATCGGGTGCGTCTCGCGGACACCGATCTCATCATCGAGGTGGAGAAGGATTTCACGGTTTACGGCGAGGAAGTGAAATTCGGCGGCGGCAAGGTGATCCGCGACGGCATGGGCCAGTCGCAGGTGACCAACAAGCAGGGCGCGGCCGACACCGTCATCACCAACGCGCTGATCGTGGATCACTGGGGCATCGTCAAAGCCGATGTTGCGATCAAGGAAGGCTACATCGCCGCCATCGGCAAGGCCGGCAATCCGGACATCCAGCCAGGCGTAACCATCATCATTGGTCCCGGCACCGACATCATCGCGGGCGAGGGCAAGATCCTCACCGCGGGCGGTTTCGACAGCCATATCCATTTCATCTGCCCGCAGCAGATTGAACATGCGCTGATGTCCGGCGTCACGTCCATGCTCGGCGGCGGCACGGGTCCGTCGCACGGCACCTTCGCTACCACTTGCACGCCGGGGCCGTGGCACATCGCGCGCATGATCCAGTCGTTCGATGCGTTTCCGGTCAATCTCGGCATCTCCGGCAAGGGCAACGCGTCGCGCCCCGCGGCACTGGTGGAAATGGTGAAGGCCGGTGCCTGCGCGCTGAAACTGCACGAGGACTGGGGCACCACGCCCGCTGCCATCGACAATTGCCTCTCGGTCGCGGATGACTACGACGTGCAGGTGATGCTGCATTCCGACACGCTCAACGAGTCGGGATTTGTCGAGGACACGATCAAGGCCTTCAAGGGCCGCACAATCCACGCGTTCCACACCGAAGGCGCGGGCGGCGGCCACGC
>JAZKGC010000026.1:0-14076 GCA_040386115.1 Pseudomonadota bacterium | reverse complement strand
ACGCCGGGCAAATCCTTGACGCGGCCGCCGCGGATCATGACCACCGAGTGCTCCTGAAGGTTATGGCCTTCACCCGGAATGTAGCCGATGACCTCGAAGCCGTTGGTCAGACGCACCTTGGCGACCTTACGAAGCGCCGAGTTCGGCTTCTTCGGAGTGGTCGTATAGACGCGCGTGCAAACGCCGCGCTTCTGCGGCGACTGCTGCAAAGCTGGCACCTTCTTGCGCGACTTCTGCGCTTCACGTGGCTTTGCGACCAGTTGGTTGATCGTCGGCATCGTTCGCCTTTACCCTTGTTCGCGCGAAACCTTATCGGCCTCGCAAATTCATTCGGAGCCAACCGCCCCACTCGCTTCACGCCGGCCCGCCGGCCTCGCCTCGCGCGTTCGCATTCATGCAAACAGGTACGCAAAACGAAATCACGCCAACCATTCATCGCTGAATGGAAAGCGCTTGCCGCCACAGAGGACCGCAGTTCACTTCAAGCTTTCGCCCGAAGGTCACCGAGATCATGCATCCGAAACCAATCTCAAGAGCGCTCGCCCGAGAGACCAACATCGTCCTGGCATTGCCTGGCTAGTGCCGACAGCGTTTGAGCCACATTCGTCGAGGTTGGTGCCGTTTCATCCCAAAGGGCTGAAAGGGTGATCCGTTCCGACGCAGGGAAGCTCACCGCCTGTCGTGAAGTGGCCGGGTTTTATAAGCCATGCCATGCCAAGTCAAGGCTAAACGACATTGCAAAAGCGCAAGCGGCAGAGCCACTTCTGGCACACCCGATGGAGCCGGACCGATGTTGTTTATGACACGTCCAGCGAATCTGTGCTGCATCGGATTTGAGAGATTCGCGGGGCCATTGGCCGACCTGAAGCGCCGTAATCTGGCACCTATCTGGAAAATACGCGGCGGGCGGCGACCGAGCCGCCCTTCTTCTGGGCGACTCAAAATTATATAAAATGAAGCAATTACAGCTACTTATAGAAGTATTTTACGATTGCGAAGGAGCGAACCATCGTCGCGCCGGGATCAGGGACATCGCCCGCAGCCGGTCGCGGAGCGCCCGGAGCTTTTCGTAGCCATACTGGCGGGTGGCTTCCAACGCGAACACCAGCGAGCGCTCCGAGCCGACATCGACCACCTCATCGACCATAGCGCGCCGGCCTGTCCAGAGCTTGGCCATGAAACTGCCCTCCGCCGAGCACGAATCGATGGACTGCACATTGGTTGTGGCAAAGAGCTGCTCGGTCAGCTTGTCGATCAAAAGCACGCCCGGCGAATACTTGGCAAACTCAGCATCGAACGCGATCTTCCAGGTGTAGGCCGTGGTTCCGCAATACATCAGCACCTGCGCCGCGATGGCGCGCCCGTCGAGGCACAGCAGCGCAACCGAAGCGCTTCCGTCCGCTGCGAGGTCGCCGATCAGTTGCCGGGTAAATCGCGCGTCCCGATCGTCGCAAAGAATAGCGGTTCCCTTCGCGCCCTTCCAGCTTCGCTTCTCCAGATCGAGAAAATGCTCGAATGCGGCACGAGCACCCTCGGCCGTGCGATCGTTGACGACTTCCAATGCACCCAGCCCGGAAAGCCTGTTCCAGTCCTGGCGCAGCTTCTTGCGGGTTGCGCCTGAATTCTTCACGCCCGCCACTCGCGACACCGAAGGACGCGCGCTTTCGGTGAGCTTCAGATGTGCAAGATGTTCGTCGGCGATGGTCTTTTGAATGGCGGCATAGGCCGCCGACTCGGCATCCATTTCCTTCAGGCTGACCACATTCGGCAGCGCAGGATTGTTACGGATCGCGGCAAAAAACGCGGGGATCACCTGACTTGCGAAAGCGGGATCGATCACCGGCGTGGACAGAAATGCGTAATTGAACGGACGGGCTTCCAGCAATGCAGGCCAGAACGGGATGATGCTGCGCTGCTGCAAGGCCCACAGGCCAACCAGCCGCGTGGACTCGACGCCCTCTTCCCACGCCAGCAGCACATGGATGACCGCAAACATCGTGTCCAACGCTGCCTTGAGCGCCACCGGATTCATGAATGCATTGCCGGGCGCACGCGTCGTGAGATCTTCCCACTGTGCGGAAATATCCATGTCCGGCGATGCGACTGTTACTGAAATCATGGAGGTCAAAACCTGCGCCGATACGCGTCAATACCGCAGTACCGGATTGCGGTGGCATTACGCCGATACAAAAACCAAACCGCTGCCAAGGACATTAATGGTGCGACCGCCGGACGCAGGCAAGACCCAAACAATTAAAGCGTTAATAGGCGAAAATTCGCGGTATTAACCACATCGTCCGTTCACCCTGTTTCATTCAACCTTTAGTCGAGTTTGAAGTCGCAATGGTACGATGCCGAAAAAGAGGCGTCGCATGCGACAGACTGACATTGCAATTATAGGCGGCGGGCTCGCCGGCTCGACCGCCGCAGCGATGCTTGGCCGCGCGGGCATTTCCACAATCCTGATCGACCCGCACAAGATCTACCCTTTCGATTTCCGCTGCGAAAAGCTTGGCGGCTATCAACTGGAGGTTCTGCACAAGACGGGCCTCTCCGAACCGGTGCTGCGCGCCACGACGCTCGACAACAGCGTATGGGTCGCGCGCCTCGGCCGCCTGCTCGACAAACACCGCCCCAGCGACCAGAACGGAATCTTCTACGACGCACTCGTCAACACGATACGCGGTGAAATTCCGTCGCGCGTCGATGTGATCGAAGCCAAGGTTACGGCCGTCACGACCAGTCCCGATCGTCAAGCGCTCACGCTGTCAAACGGCGAGGAGATTTCCGCGCGGCTGATCGTGCTAGCGAACGGTCTGAACATCGGCCTGCGTCACTCGCTCGGAATCGAGCGCGAAGTCACGAGCCCGTGCCACTCCATCACCATCGGCTTCAACCTCGCCCCGGTCGGGCGCGACAGGTTCGATTTCCCGGCGCTGACATACTTCACCGAGAATTCGGCGGCGCAGATGGCCTACCTGACGTTGTTCCCGATCGGTTCGGCGATGCGCGCGAACCTGATGGTCTATCGGACCATGGACGATCCGTGGCTGCGCCGCATGCGTCACACGCCGGAACAGGCGCTTCACGAGATTATGCCCCAGCTGCGCGCGCTCACAGGCGAGTGCAAGGTGGAAAGCGACGTCAAGATTCGTCCGGCCGATCTCTACGTCACGAAGGGACACCTTCAGGCCGGTATCGTTCTCGTCGGCGACGCCTTTGCGACCTCGTGTCCGGCAGCGGGCACCGGCACCAGCAAGGTGTTCACGGACGTGGAGCGGCTGTGCAACCTCCACATCCCCGCATGGCTTGCCAGCGACGGCATGGGTGTACTGAAAATCTCGCAATTCTACGCGGACCCGGACAAGCGCGCCTGCGACGCGGCCTCCACGCGGGAGGCTTACGATCTGCGGTCGATTTCCATCGACACCGGCCTGCCTTGGCACATCCGCCGCTGGGTGCGCTTCGGCGTCCGCCTCGGCTTCGGCGCGCTGCATCATCTGCGCGAGGCGCTCGCCATCGGCCGCGTGGCGCGTCAGTAAACGTCAGAACCTGCTATTCATCGTCGTCGTCATCGTCGTCTTCCGTCGGATGATGCGACTTGTGAAGCTGGTCATCCCAAAGCTTGCGATACATGCCGTTGGCTGCAAGCAGTTCGGCATGCGGGCCGCGCTCGATCGCCTTGCCGTTGCTGATGACGATGATTTCATCCATCTCGACCACAGACGTGAGGCGGTGAGTCGAGAAGATCATGGTGCGGCCCTTGGCGACCTTGAGCAGCGTGCGATTGATCGCCGCTTCCGTGGTCTGGTCGAGCGCCGATGTTGCCTCATCCAGCAGCAGCACCGACGGGTTGCGGACGATAGCGCGGGCAATCGCGATGCGCTGGCGCTGGCCGCCGGATAACGTATCGCCGCGTTCGCCGACCACCGTGTCGTATTTCTGCGGCAGCGTCATGATGTAGCGATGGATCTCGGCCTTCTTCGCTGCGGCCTCCACCTCGGCGTCGGAGGCGCCCTCCTTGCCGAGCCGGATGTTCTCGCGGATCGACATGTTGAACAGCATGTTCTCCTGAAACACCACGGCCATGCTTTTGCGCAGCGAGTCGCGCGTCACCTTGCGGATATCGACACCGTCGATGGTCACCTTGCCGTCTGTCGGCGCGTAAAGGCGAAGGATCAGGTTGAGCAGCGTACTCTTGCCCGAGCCGCTGGGTCCAACGATAGCAATGTTCTTGCCGACGCCGATCTTGAGCGTGAGACCGTCAAGCACCGTGGCGTCGCTGCCTTCATATTTGAAGCTCACGCGATCGAAGGTGATGTCGTTGGTAATGCGCGGCAAGTCCGGCGCGCCGGGGCGATCGCCGCCCCGCGTCGGCTCGTCGAGCATTTCTTCCATGTGGCGCACGGCGGCGGCCGACTGGATCGCCACCGGAATGAAATGCATCAGATGGGCGATATTGTAGGAAATTTCCCAGAACGCGCTTTCAAACGTGACAAACGTGCCAATCGAAATCTTGCCGATGGTGGCGAGATAAGCGCCGATCGCAAGCACGATCAAATGCAGCAGCAGCACCGAAATGGTGACGGTGCGTTCCACCATGGTCGAGAGGAAGGTCGCATCCGCCATCGAGCGGCGCGCAGCATCGTTGCGGAACTTGAACCAGCCGAACGCCTTGCGCTGAAGACCGAACGCCTTCACGACCATCTGCGCCGCGACGTTCTCCTGCACCACCCCGAGAATCGCGGATTCGTTGACCTTCTGCTCATAGTTAGATTGCACGGCCTTTGGTGTCAGGATGCGCGGGCCGATCAGCGTGATCGGGAATATCAGCAGCGCCACCGCCGCAAGCTGCCAGTTCAGCCAGATCATGAGGCCGATGCCGGCGATCAGTTCAAGAAACGGCAGCGCGGCGCTGTTGGCGAAATGCTTGACCGATGACTCGTAGCCCGCCATGTCCACGGAAAATCGTGACAGGATTTCGCCGCGCTTGGTGCGGCCGAAAAAGGCCGCGGGCAGATTCTGCACGTGATTGAACAGCTTTGAGCGGACATCGGCGACAACAGCAGCCGCAAGCCGCGCATCCCAGCGTTCATACCAGATAGCGACGATGGATGTAATGATCCCCGCCACCGCCAGCACCGACAGGATCATGGTCAGCGCCTGGAAATCCTCTTCGCCGAGCGCGTCGTCGATCAGATATTTCAGGCTGAGCGGCATGATGACGTTGAACAACGTCTCCACGAAAAGCCCGATCGCCACAATGCCGACCCATCTCTTGTATTGCCGCATGTGCGGCCACGTGAACCGCCAGACGGTGGCGAAAGCGCCCGCGGCTTCGCTCGCGGTATAGACGACGAGATCGTCGTCATCGTCATCGTCGTCTTCAGGAACCGGCGACGCGGCAACATCTGCCTTTTTTGCAGCCGCGAGGCGTGCCGCCTCGTCGTCGAGAGGCGCACCCGTCGCGGATTTGTCACCTTCGGAGGATGGCGGCCTGGTCGGCATCTAGTGGTCCGATTCTAACATTCGCATCCCGTTTCAGCAGCGATCTTTGCGGATATTAGAATCAAAGGACCACAAGCAGATACAAATTCCTAGTGGGGTTCTAAATTTGACATTCGCGTTGTGAGCCTGCGGGAAATGGGTTTCAAATGTCAAATCTACTCCACTCGGACCCGTCGCTGGACGGCCAAGCCGGCCGCAGAATACATGGCGGCGGCCGGCTGGCCGCTGCACTCATTGGCGATTAGTCGTCGGCCGCGACCTTGTCAAAGAACGAATAGCGCAAGCTGTCCGCGTCCGCGTACCACTTCCCCGGCCCCTTGTCGGCAGCCAGCGTGGCTTCCCAGACCGCGTCGGCGGTGTCGCGGCGGTGCATGGAGAGGTCGAAGCCGTTGCCGAAGAACAATTCGGACCATTCCCACCAAGTGCCGAGCTTCTTCACGCCACGCAGCAGGTCGTAGCGGTCGAGCAATCCCGGCATCATGTCACTGGTGATAGAGCCGAACACGAAGCCGGTTTTCACCACGCGATTGATTTCGCGGACGGCGCGCGTCACCTGCCTGTCTGACATATGGCACAAGCTGGTCTCATAGACGAAGTCGAACTCGCCGGCCTTGAACGGCAGCTTGGTGACCGATCCAAGCTTGTTGTACTTCCTTAGAGCCTTTGGCGTTTTGGCATGGATATAGCGGTTGCTCTCGATGCCCCACGCATCGATCCCGCGTTCGCGCAATGCGCCGACCAGTTCGCCGCTCGCGGAGCCGGCCACCAGCAGTTTGTAGCCTTTGGCACGATTCCAGACGATCTTGATCAACCTGGTCAGATAGTCCGGGTCGGTGAACTGATTCCACACTTCGCCATAAGGACCGGCATTGCGGTAGTTGTCGAAATAGGCGCGATCGATCTTGTCGGACGGAACATTGCCGCCCTCACCGCGCTCATAGCGCATCTTGACCATCTGCGTGACGATAATGTCCGTCGCGGCATCCGACGAATCCAGCAGCCCGTTCAAGGTCGAGTCGAACAGATAATCGCCGACGACGACGAAGCCCGGATGATCGTGCGGCTCGGGGTGATGATTGGTCATCACGTCGCGGGCCGGCAATCCGCCGGGAATGCAGTTCACCGACGACAACCAGCGATGGGTCTTGCCTTCCAGGAAGTGCTCGCGGGCGTTGCCGAACGACGCCGGCAGCGACTTCAGCGCTGCATCGATCAGTTCGTCGTCGCTGAGATTGGCGAAGGCCAGCGCATCCGAACCTGCGATCAGCCAGTTCAGCACGCCGTGCCTGCCGACGTCGTGCCGCGCACCCTCGACATACACGCAGCAGCCGCCGAATGCTTCCGACATCCACCACGCGCCCGGGACTTTTTCTCCCCAGAACGGCTCGTCGAACAGGATCGAAACGCGCAGGTAGTGAGCCGGACGATCGAAATATGCGATGTGCTTGACCATCGAATGGCGCAGCAACTCGCCGTCCCAGCGCATGGTCGTGAGCCATGAATGCGGCAGGCACATCACGACCAGGTCGTGTTCTTTGGTGACCGGCCCCTTGCCGTTCATCATGCTGATGGCGTAGCGGCCGGAGTCCGCCTTGCCGACTTTGAGAACGCGATGGTTCAATTGAATGTCGGCGTCGATCTCGCTTTGCAGGCCGTGGACCAACTGCTCGTTGCCGTTCTGGATCGAATAGAGGCCGATATAGCCCTCCACATCCATCACGAAATTCTTGAGCGCATTGAGTCCGTTGGTGTTGTGGGGCTCCGTGGCGATGTCCGACCGCGCCATCACCTTGAGAAAGCGCTTGGCAACCGGATCATCGACTTCGCGGTCGAGCAATTCCTCGGCGCTGATGTACGCCCACGGATGTTCGTTGTCGTGCGCGCCGACGCCCTCGTAGTATTCGGTCGGCGTCACCATCGACGCGCAGAGCTTGCGAAAGTCTTCGATGGCCTTGGCGGTCTTCGCGCCGTACTTGCGGCGCATGCCGGGCACGTCATCGAGCAACTCGCCGTCGATCTGCACCTGCTCGGCGTCCATCGGGATGGTTTGCAGTCCGAAGTGCTGCACCAGTTCGCGCAGCGGGTCGGGGCCGGTCATCGAATAATCGTAGATTTCAGCGACACCCGCCTCGTACATCGCAGGTGCGGTGTCGAATTTTTTCGTCAGTATCTTACCGCCGACACGGTCGGACGCTTCATAGATGGTGACGCGGCAAAGCGCACCGAGCTTCTTTTTAAGGTACCAGGCGCTCATCAAGCCGCCCGGACCACCACCGATTACCGCCAACTCGAGCATGTCGTCCTGCGCCCCTCGCCAGCCCAATTGAGATTAGAGCCGGTCTAACTCTCCCTAAACAAATGCGTTTTTCATCTGAAGGGAAGATGAACAAAGCGCGATCCGGAACAAAAAGGCGCGAAAACCGGCAAAAAGCACCCCGGCTCGGAGCCTTTTCGCCGTTAGCCTTACCGGGTGTCGCTTGATGCAGCAGGCTGGAATGCCTCGGCCACTGAACGACCCACGCTGGTTCCGGCCAAAAAAATGGCCGGCTCACGCCGGCCTTGAGAGGTATTTCGCACTATCCGGAGCCACGAACACCAAAATAATCGCCGCGAGACGATCATGTTCTATGGCTTCACATCAATCTCGCCGTTTCTATAGCCCAGCCCCAATCGCTTCCGCATGTCTTCGTTGGTCACAGAATACCGATACGATAGGGGCGCGACAAAACTGCACATCCCCCAAATGGGTGCAAGCGCAGGTTGTCCGCAAACGTGGTTGCGATTGTTGCCAAGCCGGCACACTCCACCTGTTCTTACTTGATAACCAGCCTTGCCATCATGGCCGCAAGCTCGCTTTGACGCGAAACGCCGACCTTGGAAAAGACCCGCTTCAGGACGGAGCGTGCCGTTTCCTCGGTAATCCCCAGCCGTTCCGCAGCGTCCTTTGGCGACAGGCCCGATCCCACCAGAGCGGCGATGCGAGCCTCGCCAAGTGTCACGCCAAGAACGTCGCGTATGAGCGACGGGTCCGGCATGCCGTTTGCGGTCGGATTCATCACAAGAATGATGGCCCGCGCACGCGTTAAAAACCCGTTTTCGGAACTCATCGATGACGGGATTGGCAGCACGTACAGCGCGAGTGGCCGATTGGGATGCTGGCGCTGAACCAGGATCGGCTTCGTTTCCTGCATCAAAGCATTTCGGTTGCCGTCGAGGGCGTTCCGGATCGCTGTCACCGCCTCCTCGCCTGCCGCCTGGTTAGCCAGCACCAGCCGGTCGTTGACGACACTCAATCCATCGCCGAGCAGCGCCTGCGATGCTGCATTGGAAGAAACAACGCGACCGAGCGTATCCAGAGCAAATATGCCGATGCCAATGCGGGCCATCGCCGCGCCCATGCCGACGTTGACAGCCTGGGCGTCCATCAAATGGATGCTCAGGCGCAGCGATGTCTCCACGTGAGGGGCCAGTTGCTCCATCACCTTCAACTCTTCTTCCGAATACTCCACTCCGCCAAGCGCACGCTGCACGCTCAAGGCGACTTCTATATAAGGATCGGGGGAAACCGTCGCCGCTACGAAATACTTCAAGCTGTGCCGCCGCAGGAAATCGACGTAAAATGGATCGGTTTCCATTTCATCGGGGGTCAGCAGATCGCGATCGGTAATAATGTCGCGCTTGAAAAAATAACCGCGTTCGCGCGCCCGGATTGCGCGGATGTCGCGGTCGCTCCAGTGCAGGGCATACTCCGCGCTCACCTGCTTCAGCGGCGGGGATTCGATGACGCCGAAACTGCCATCGTCACGGCCATAGATGAGGATTGCTCCAACATCGTCGAAACAATTGGCAACCACCTGAAGGGCTGACGGCCAATGCGAAGGATTGGCCGCGGCGACATATATCGATTCAATCGCCGCAATGAGGCGGTCGTGTTTCTGCAAGTGATCACCGGTCGTTGCAAAAATGGAAAATCGAAAGTGCGAAAAAATAATCATCACGTTGTCGGCGTGATGCCTGTGAAGAAAATCAAGTAAAGATCAGACGCATAAATCGTCAGAAAGTTCATCACTCTAGCAAAAAAGGCCGCCCGTTAGGGCGGCCTTTTCGTCTTATCACGTATGCGAAGCGTTCTCGCGCGGCGACTATTCCGCTGGCGGAAGCGCCAGCGGCTCGACTTCCGGAGCCGCCGGCACAATGGCTGCCTGCTTCTCGCGTTCGTCGAGGATCAGCTTGTCGCGCTTGGTTGCGACTTCGCGGATCTTGGCCATCGAGGCGCCGGTGCCAGCCGGGATCAAACGGCCGACAATGACGTTCTCCTTGAGACCTTCGAGCGGGTCCACTTTGCCGTTAACGGCAGCTTCGGTGAGCACGCGCGTGGTCTCCTGGAACGACGCCGCCGAGAAGAACGAGCGGGTCTGAAGGCTCGCCTTGGTAATGCCGAGCAGAACCGGCGTTCCCGTTGCGATCTTCTTGCCCTCTTCTTTCGCCTTGACGTTAAGCTGGTCGAACTCGATCTTGTCGATCTGCTCGCCCGAGATCATGTCGGTCTCGCCCTGATCGGTGACTTCGACCTTTTGCAGCATCTGACGGACAATCACTTCGATGTGCTTGTCGTTGATGAGCACGCCCTGAAGCCGATAAACTTCCTGGATTTCGTTGACCAGATAGGCAGCGAGTTCCTCGATGCCCTTGATCGCCAGAATGTCGTGCGGCGCCGGATTGCCTTCGACGATGAAATCGCCCTTTTCGACGATGTCGCCGTCCTGCAGATGGATGTGCTTGCCCTTCGGAATGAGGTACTCGCGGGTCTCCTCGTTCTTGTCCACAGGCTCGATCGAAATGCGACGCTTGTTCTTGTAGTCGCGTCCGAAGCGGATCGTGCCGGCGATTTCCGCGATGATCGCGGCATCCTTCGGCTTACGTGCCTCGAACAGTTCGGCCACGCGCGGCAGACCGCCCGTGATGTCGCGGGTCTTCGCACCCTCGGTCGAGATACGTGCGAGAATGTCGCCCGCCTTGACCTTGGCCCCGACATCGACCGACAGAATGGCATCGACCGACAGCATGTAGCGGGCATCGCCGCCACGTGCGAGCTTCAGAACCTTGCCATCCTTGCCCTTGATGACGATCGCAGGACGCAGATCCTGCTGACCGCGAGCCGAACCGGACCGCCAGTCGATGACCACACGCTTGGCGATACCCGTCGATTCGTCGAGCGTCTCCGAGATCGACTGGCCTTCGACCAGATCCTCGAAACCGACCGTGCCTTCGACTTCGGTAAGAATAGGACGTGAATAAGGATCCCACTCTGCGATGCGCTGGCCGCGCTTGATGGTATCGCCTTCATCGACACGCACGCGCGCGCCGTACTGAATGCGATGCGTTGCACGTTCGGTGCCGTCGGCATCGACCACCGCAACAACCATATTGCGCACCATTGCGACCGTGACACCTTCGCCGTTCTTGGCGATGGCCTTGTTCTTGATGACGATCTTGCCGTCGAAGTTCGACTCGATGAACGACTGCTCGTTGATCTGGGCAGCGCCGCCGATGTGGAACGTACGCATCGTGAGCTGGGTGCCCGGCTCGCCGATCGACTGCGCGGCGATGACGCCGACAGCCTCGCCGTGGTTGACGGGCGTACCGCGGGCCAGATCGCGGCCGTAGCACTTGCCGCAGATGCCGTTGACCAGTTCGCAGGTCAGCGCCGAGCGGATCTTCACTTCCTGGATGCCAGCCTGCTGGATGGCATCGACGTGAGTCTCTTCCATCAGCGTGCCGCGCTTGACGACGACCTTGTTGGTCACCGGATCGCGCAGATCCTCGCCGTTGGTGCGGCCGAGGATGCGTGACGCCAGCGAAGCAACGACGGTGCCGGCGTCGATGATCGCGCGCATCTTGATGCCGAGCTTGGTGCCGCAATCGTCCTGCGTGATGATGCAGTCCTGCGCCACGTCCACCAGACGGCGCGTGAGATAACCGGAGTTCGCCGTCTTCAACGCGGTATCGGCAAGACCCTTACGGGCACCGTGAGTCGAGTTGAAGTACTCGAGAACCGACAGACCTTCCTTGAAGTTGGAAATGATCGGCGTCTCGATGATTTCGCCTGACGGCTTCGCCATCAGCCCGCGCATACCGGCGAGCTGACGCATCTGCGCCGGCGAACCGCGCGCGCCCGAGTGAGCCATCATGTAGATCGAGTTGATCTGCGAATCCGCGCCCTTCGAGTTCTTTTTGACGGAGGAAATTTCCTTCATCATCTCGTCGGCGATCTTCTCGGTGGCCTTCGACCAGGCATCGACCACCTTGTTGTACTTCTCGCCCTGAGTGATCAGGCCGTCATTGTACTGTTGCTCGAATTCCTTTGCCATGACGCGGGTGTCATCGACGATCTTCCACTTGGCATGCGGCACGACCATGTCGTCCTTGCCGAACGAAATGCCTGCCTTGAATGCGTTATGGAAACCGAGCGCCATGATGCGATCGCAGAAGATCACGGTCTCTTTCTGACCGCAGTGACGATAGACCTGATCGATCACGCCGGAGATTTCGCGCTTGGTCATCAGCTTGTTGATGACGTCGAACGGCATCTTGGGCGACTTCGGCAGAACCTGACCGAGCATGACGCGGCCCGCCGTGGTGTCGTACCAGCGACTGACCTGCTTGCCGTTCTCGTCGAGACCTTCCCAGCGATACTTGATCTTGGTGTGAAGGTGAATGACCTTGGAATACAGCGCATGCTCGATCTCGGCCATTTCGCCGTAGATCTTGCCCTGGCCGTCGAGGCCTTCACGCATCACCGAGAGATAATAAAGACCGAGCACGATGTCCTGCGACGGCACGATGATCGGCTGGCCGTTCGCGGGATGCAGGATGTTATTGGTCGACATCATCAGCACGCGCGCTTCCAGCTGCGCTTCGAGCGACAGCGGAACGTGCACGGCCATCTGGTCACCGTCGAAGTCAGCGTTGAATGCCGCGCAAACCAGCGGATGAAGCTGGATCGCCTTGCCTTCGATCAGCACCGGCTCGAACGCCTGAATGCCGAGACGATGCAGCGTCGGCGCGCGGTTCAGCAGCACCGGATGCTCGCGAATGACCTCGTCGAGAATATCCCAGACTTCGGGACGCTCTTTTTCAACGAGCTTCTTCGCCTGCTTCACGGTGGTGGACAGACCCTTGGCGTCGAGCCGTGAATAGATGAACGGCTTGAACAGCTCGAGCGCCATCTTCTTCGGCAGGCCGCACTGATGCAGGCGCAGTTCCGGACCGACGACGATCACGGAGCGGCCCGAATAATCGACCCGCTTGCCGAGAAGGTTCTGACGGAAACGGCCTTGCTTGCCCTTGAGCATATCGGCGAGCGACTTCAGCGGGCGCTTGTTGGCGCCGGTGATGACGCGGCCGCGGCGGCCGTTGTCGAACAGCGCGTCCACCGCTTCCTGCAGCATGCGCTTTTCGTTACGGATAATGATGTCCGGCGCGCGCAGCTCCATCAGCCGCTTCAAGCGATTGTTGCGGTTGATGACGCGACGATAGAGATCGTTCAGATCGGAGGTCGCAAAGCGGCCGCCGTCCAGCGGCACAAGCGGACGCAGATCTGGCGGGATCACCGGCACCACCGTCATAATCATCCATTCCGGCTTGTTGCCGGAGAAACGGAACGCTTCGACGATCTTCAGGCGCTTGGCGTACTTCTTGTGCTTGATGTCGGATTCCGTCTCCGCCATGTCGGCACGCAGCTGCGCCTCGAGCTTTTCAAGCTCAAGACCCTTCAGCAATTCGCGGATCGCTTCCGCGCCGATCATGGCGGTGAAGCTGTCCTGGCCGTATTCGTCCTGCGCGCGGAGGTACTCTTCTTCCGACAGCAACTGACGGTCCTTGAGCGCGGTCAGGCCCGGCTCAAGAACGACGTAGTATTCAAAATAGAGAATCCGCTCGAGATCCTTCAGCGTCATGTCGAGCAGCAAGCCGATGCGCGACGGCAGCGACTTCAGGAACCAGATATGCGCGACGGGCGCGGCCAGTTCGATATGGCCCATGCGCTCGCGCCGGACGCGCGACAGCGTCACTTCGACCGAGCACTTTTCGCAGATGATGCCCTTGTACTTCATGCGCTTGTACTTGCCGCAAAGACATTCGTAGTCCTTGATCGGCCCGAAGATGCGCGCGCAGAACAGGCCGTCACGCTCGGGCTTGAACGTGCGGTAATTGATGGTTTCCGGCTTCTTGATCTCGCCGTAGGACCACGACAGAATCTTCTCAGGTGAGGCGATCGAAATCCGGATCTGGTCGAAGACCTGAGCAGGCGTCGCCGGATTGAAGAGATTCATAATTTCTTGGTTCATCGTGTTCTCCTCGCGTGCCGATCGTCACCGGCAGCAAATTCGAAATTCGTCTGTCGTCTCACGCCGTGCTCAACGTCCGGGCCGAGCGTGGATGCCCGGCATAAAGCCGGGCATGAAATTCTTGTCTTACTCGGCCGCCTCGGAGGTCGCCGTCGGTCCGCCCAGCTTGGAATTGTGCAGATCGACGTTGAGGCCGAGCGAGCGCATTTCCTTGACCAGC
>JAZKGC010000025.1:28937-44677 GCA_040386115.1 Pseudomonadota bacterium | reverse complement strand
CACGTCTGGGCGCTGCATGTCGCAGGACAGAACAATCCGGCCGGCGTCGAGCCGAAGACCGAAAAAGACACCGTGCCGTTCACGCCTTACGCGACCCTCAAGGACGCGTTCGGCATGACCTGCTTCCTGCTGTTCTTCGCCTGGTTCCTGTTCTACATCCCGAACTATCTCGGCGATCCGGACAACTACATTCCTGCCAATCCGGCGGTCACGCCCGCGCACATCGTGCCTGAGTGGTATTACCTGCCGTTCTACGCGATCCTGCGCTCGGTGCCGAACAAGCTTGCGGGCGTCATCGCGATGTTCAGCGCCATCCTCGTGCTGGCGTTCCTGCCGTGGCTCGACAGCGCAAAAACCCGCTCGTCGAAATATCGTCCGCTGGCCAAGCAGTTCTTCTGGATTTTCGTGCTGGTCTGCGTCCTGCTCGGCTGGCTCGGCGCAAAGCCCGCGGAAGGCATCTACGTGATCGCCGGCCGTGTTTTGACGATCGCCTACTTCGCGTACTTTCTGATCGTGCTGCCGATCCTGAGTCGCATCGAGAAGGCGCGTCCGTTGCCGAACTCCATCGCGGAAGACGTGCTGCGGAAGACTGGCAAGACGCCGGTTTCGGCCATGATCGCGCTTGCGGTGGGCGGCGCACTGCTGCTCGGCGGCGCGAACAAGGCGAGCGCAGCCGAAGGACAGGTGACGCCGCCGTCGCTGAAATGGTCGTTTGCCGGCCCGTTCGGCAAATTCGATCAAGGCCAGTTGCAGCGCGGCCTGAAGATATACAAGGAAGTCTGCGCGTCGTGCCACGGCCTGTCTTATGTGGCATTCCGAAATCTCGCCGATCCAGGCGGACCGGGCTATTCGCCGGCGCAGGCCTCGGCCTTCGCGTCTGAGTACAAGGTCAAGGACGGTCCGAACGACGCCGGCGATATGTTCGAGCGCCCGGGTCGTCCCGCCGACTATTTCCCGTCGCCATTCCCGAACGAGCAGGCGGCGCGCGCCGCCAACGGCGGTGCCTATCCGCCGGACCTGTCGCTGCTTGCAAAGGCTCGCGGTTACGAGCGCGGCTTTCCACAATTCCTGTTCGATGCCGTGATCCAGTTTCAGGAAAAGGGTCCGAACTACATCGACGCGCTGATGCAGGGCTATCTGGAGAAGGCACCGGCCGGCTTCACGCTGCCAGAGGGCTCATACTACAACACGTACTACCCCGGTCACGCGATCAAGATGCCGAAGCCTCTGAACGACGGGCAAGTCTCGTTCGATGACGGTTCGCCAGAGACGGTCCAGCAGTATGCCAAGGACATCTCGGCGTTTATGATGTGGACCGCCGAGCCGCACCTTGAGGCGCGCAAGCGTCTCGGGTTGCAGGTCATGATCTTCCTGATCGTGCTGTCGGGTTTGCTGTACTTCACGAAGAAGAAGGTCTGGGCGGCCGCGCACTAAATCTCGCGCGTAAGCCGAGTTGCGAAAGGCTCCCAGGCGGAGCCTTTTTGCTGCGCCAATGCTTCAATGCAACATGATACCGCAAGGCTAGCGTCCCGTGTTCCGCTCAACTAACCTTGGCGGTCTGGTGGAGTGGATTTGACGTTCGCCGCCCTGCTGGCGGCAAACCTGCGAAGCGAATGTCAAATCCCGAACTCCAACAGAGAATTATATTTGCCAGTGGTCCGTCTATTCTGACATTCGCAAGCAGGCCTGCTGAAAAGGGATGCGAATGTTAGAATTGGACCGCTAGTCCGGGGGACATATGGCGGGCGCACCGATCGACGACATTCTGCTGAACATCAATCCGACCGGCCAGCTTGTCCTCGGCGGCGTGCTTGCGCTCATCATCTACGGTGTGGCGCTCGATCTGCGGGTCAGAGATTTTGTCGAGGTGTTTCGCAAGCCGGTCGCGCCGCTCGCCGGGCTTCTTGCGCAACTGGCGTTGCTGCCGGCGATCACCTGGGCGATCACCATGCTGCTGAAGCCGCAGCCGAGCATCGCGCTCGGCATGATGGTGGTGGCGGCGTGCCCTGGCGGAAACATCTCCAACCTCATCACCCACATGGCGCGCGGCAACACCGCGCTGTCGATCAGCATGACGGGTGTTTCGAGCGTGGTCGCGATCGTGTCCACGCCGCTCAACATCCTGTTCTGGGCGGCGCTCAATCCCGACACCGCAGCGCTGTTGCGCCAGGTCAGCATCGAGCCGCTGTCGTTCCTGGGATCGACCATGGCGATTCTCGGCCTGCCGATGGCTGCCGGTTTGGCGACGGTGCACTACCTGCCGCGCCTCGGCGATCTGCTGCGCCGCCCGTTGCAGATACTGTCCTTTTTGTTTCTCATCGCGTTCATCGGCGGCGCGATGCTGAGCAACGCCAAATATCTCTCCACCTTTGTGCAGTCGATTCTGCCGTTCGTCGTGCTTCACAATGCCATTGCGATTGCACTGGGCTGGGGCACCGCGCGCGTGTGCCGGCTGAGCGACTACGACACGCGCGCGCTCACCATCGAGGTCAGCATGCATAATTCAGGATTGGGACTGGCCCTGATCCTCAATCAGTTCGAGGGCGTCGGCGGGGCGGCGCTGGTGGCAGCCGGTTGGGGCGTCTGGCATCTGATTTCCGGATGGGCTTTGGCGGCGTGGTGGAAGCGCCGCGATCCGCATCCGCGCCAGCAGAGTAAAGCACGTCATCAAGGCACAGCCGAATGAGCGATCCGCGCGCGGACAGTGAAAGCTGGGGTGGCGGCGTGCTGGTTACCGGCGCTGCCGGGTTCATCGGCCATTCGCTGGTCGCCGAACTGGCACGTGGCAGCGTGAATTCCGGTGTCGTCGCGCTCGATGTACGCGAGGTCGTTGCGCACGACCGGCTCGCGAACGTCACTTACGTCACGGGTGATATCCGCGATCAGTCCTTGAAGGATGTTTTTCAGAAATACCGCCCGCGTACCGTCGTGCATCTGGCTTCGGTGGTCGCGGTCGGCGGCGATCCGCAGCGCGACTGGGAAATCGATGTGCTCGGCACCAAGAACGTGCTGCAATCCGCGCTCGATGCCGGCGTCGAACATCTGATCGTCACGTCGAGCGGCGCGGCCTATGGCTATCACGCCGACAATCCCGTGCCGCTGCATGAAGACGATCCGCTGCGCGGCAACGAGGATTTCCCCTATGCGCGCAACAAGCGCGAAGTGGAGGAAATGCTCACCGAATGGCACGATCTCCATCCGCATCTCGAACAGACCGTGTTTCGTCCCTGCACGGTGCTGGGGCCGGCCACCGACAACCAGATCACCGCCATGTTCGAGCGGCCGGTAGTGATGGGCCTCAGCGGCACCCCCACGCCGTTCTCGCTGATCGCGGATACCGACGTGGTCGATGCGCTGGTGCAGGCGGTGCGCCAGCCAAAGCCCGGCGTTTATAATCTTTCGAGCGACGGCATGTTGAGCCTGAACGAGATCGCAAAGCTCAATCACAAGCTCTATATCGCGATTCCGCCCGGCCTTCTGAAGTCGGCGCTGTGGCTGCTGCGCGCGCTCCGCGTCACCAGGCTTGGACCGGGGCACGTCAAGTTCATTCAATACCGGCCGGTCTTGTCCAACGACAAACTGAAATCTGTGTTCGGTTTTTCGCCGCGGCACAACGCGCTTGAGGTATTCGAGCGCTATCGTGCCGGGCGTGCAGAGCGTTCAACATGACAACGCTCGTCATCGGTGCAGGTCCGGCGGGCCTCGCTGCCATCAAAAGCATGAAAGAAGCCGGACTGCCGGTGCAGGGCGTGGAAAAGAACGCCGATGTCGGCGGGCAGTGGCTCTATGGCGCGCCGGCGAGCGCGGTCTATGCCTCGACGCATCTGATTTCGTCGAAGCGCACCACGGCCTTCGCGGACTTTCCGATGCCGGAGGATTGGCCAGCCTATCCGAGCCATGCGCAGGTGTCGGACTATTTCAAATCCTTCGCCAGGCACTTCGAGCTTTATCCCCTCATCAAGTTTGGCACCGAAGTGCGCAAGCTCGAGCCTCGCGACGGCGGCTGGCGCGCGACCTTGAGCGACGACACGACCAATGACTACGAAGGCGTTATCATTGCCAATGGCCATCTCAGCGATCCGTTGACGCCGAAGATGGAGGGCGCGTTCAACGGTACGGTGATGCACGCGAAGGATTACAAGACCGCCGATATTTTCGAGGGCAAGCGTGTGCTGGTGGTCGGCATGGGCAACACCGGCTGCGATATCGTGGTCGATGCGATCCACCGCGCCAGACAGGTGCTGTGGAGCGTGCGCGGCGGCAATCATTTCGTGCCGAAGTTTGTCGCCGGCAACCCTGCCGACGAAGCCAACCACAAGCCGCGGCGCTTCATCATTCCCAAGCGCCTGCGCTCGATGCTGCACGAGCCGGTCGTGCGGTTTCTGGTGGGGCCGCCGGAGCGCTTCGGGTTGCCCAAGCCCGAGCATCGTCTCTACGACAAGACGCCGATCGTGAACTCCCTGGTGCTCCAGCATCTGGGGCAGGGCGACGTCGCGTTGCGTAAACCCGTCAAGGAACTGCGCGGCGACAAGGTCGTGTTCGATGACGGGCAGGAGGATGCGGTGGATCTCGTGTTGCTCGCGACCGGCTATGAGATCACCTTTCCGTTTCTGGAAGACCTGACCGAACTGAACTGGCGGCAGGATGCGAACGCGCCGCGTTTGTATCTGAATGTCTTTCCCCAGCGCGAAAACGGCCTCTATGTCGCGGGCTTGCTTGAAGGTGCCGGCGTCGGCTGGCCCGGCCGCGCGCTGCAAGCCGACTTGATCGCGGCCTACATCAAGGCGCGTGCGCACAACGTCGATGTGGCGGCGGATTTTCGCGACAAGATTACTGCCTATTACGCCAAGGCTGCGCGCAAGGATCGCGGCGGCCACGGCATCTTCGTCGATTTCCTGACATACAAACGTGATCTTCAGAAGGCCATCGCGAGTTTGAGCCTTCCGGAAGAGCCGCTATAAAAACAACCAATTCAAATCGGAGATAATCATGGGTACAGCCATTTCATTCAAGCGTCCCGACGGCAAGGAAGCCAAGGGCTATCTCGCCAACGCGTCGCGCGGCAATGCGCCGGGCGTCGTCGTCATTCAGGAGTGGTGGGGATTGCAGGACCAGATCAAGGGGATGGTGGATCGTTTTGCAGTCGCGGGTTTCGATGCGCTTGCGCCCGATCTCTATAACGGCGTCGTCGTGCCGTATCACGACACCGATGCGGCCGGCAAAGAAATGAACTCACTGAATTTCATCGAGGCGACCGAGCAGAACGTGCGCGGTGCTGCGCAATACCTTGCGCGCAACGGCGCCAAGGTCGGTCTCACCGGGTTTTGCCTTGGCGGCGCGGTGACGGTCATTGGTTCGACGCGCATTCCGGAACTGGCGGCAGGCGTCGCATTCTACGGCATTCCGCCGGAACAGGCGGCGAAGCCCGCTGACGTCAAAATTCCGTTGCAGGGGCATTTCGCCAACCGTGACGACTGGTGTACGCCGCAGGTGGTGGATGCGTTCGAGAAGGGCCTCAAGGCCGCGGGCAAGACCCACGAATTCTTCCGCTATGACGCCGACCACGCCTTCGTGAACGAACAACGCATGTCGGTGCATGATCGCGAAGCCGCTGAACTCGCCTGGGGCCGCGCCACCGAGTTCTTCAAGAAGCATCTGGGGTGAATTTCACGATTTCGGATTTGCGACAGCAGCCGTTGCTCTTCGACACGGTTGCTGACCGCATCTGGCGGGCTTGGTGGAAGGAGCAGGGCGTTCCGGCCGATTATATTGTCGGTCGCCTGCGCGAGAATATGAATGCCGCGCCAATCCCCCTGGCGTTTGTCGCGCATGACGGCGATACTTTTTTGGGCACCGCCTCGATCATCGCGGCGGACCTTGAGGATCGTCCTCAATATACGCCTTGGGTGGCTGCGGTCTGGGTCGATCCGGAGTTCCGCCAGCGGCAGGTCGGCAGAGCCTTGGTTGCCCATGCGGCCAACACCGTTTTTGCGCTGGGTATCCCGCGCGCCTACCTTTGCGCTTCGCCGCAGCGGCGCAATTTCTATCTCCGGCAGGGATGGACCTCCCTTGAGGAGGGTGTCGGGAAGCGTTCGTTGACGGTGTTCGTGAGGGACGCCGGGTCTTGACATCATCCCCGGCGAATGATGTCTAACGGCCCATGAGCACCCTGTCCCGCCCAACCCGGCTTTGGTGGCGCACCTCCTGAAGGTGGCCGGTGCGATTTCTTTGTTAACAATCGTCGAGGCCGTCATCGCAGTGCGACGGCTTTTTTCGTTTGTCCTGTGTGGCGTTCCTCTCAATCTTTCAAAGAGCGCATGATCTTCTCGCCAAACCGCTCACACTTTGGCCGATCATGCGCTAAGTCTCGTAAGAGGTTCAGATGAACAGGACAGTTTTCTCGCTTCCCGCGCAAAGCGATTACCGGACGGCCCGTGGCCTCGACGTGTCGCGTTCGGTCGAGCATTTCACGGGGGGTGCTGCGCTGGACCGGCTGATCGACCGGCTCGACAGCCGCCGCGGCGTGGTGCTGTCGTCGGGTACCACGGTGCCCGGCCGCTATGAGAGTTTCGATCTCGGCTTTTCCGATCCGCCGCTGCGGCTGGAGTCCACCGGAACGGATTTCGTCATTGAGGCGCTGAACGATCGCGGCAAGGTGCTGGTCGCGTTTCTCGGCGCAACGCTGAACGAGCCGTGCGCGATTATTACCGAGAAGGGCGTCACGCGCCTCGCAGGCCACATCGTGCGCGGAGATGCGCCGGTGGACGAGGACCAGCGCACGCGCCGGGCCTCTATCATGTCGCTGGTGCGCAACATCATCGCGGCGCTCAATTCACCGGACGACGGGCTCATCGGACTGTTCGGCGCGTTCGCCTACGATCTCGTGTTCCAGATGGAAGACCTCGTGCAAAAGCGCGAACGCGAGGCTGACCAGCGCGACATTGTGCTTTATATACCGGATCGCATTCTGGCCTATGACCGTGCCACCGGGCGCGGCGTGAATTTGACCTACGAATTCAGCTGGAACGGTCAATCCACCAAGGGGCTCGACCGCGAGACGCCGCAAAGCGTCTATGCGAAAACTGCGCGGCAGGGTTTTGCCGATCACGCGCCCGGCGTGTATCAGGCCACCGTCGAGACAGCACGCAAGGCATTTGCGCGCGGCGACTTGTTTGAAGCCGTGCCCGGACAATTGTTCGCAGAGCCGTGCGAGCGGACGCCCGCCGAAGTATTTCAGCGGCTTTGCCGGATCAACCCGTCGCCGTATGGCGCACTCATCAATCTCGGCGACGGCGAATTTCTGGTGGCGGCCTCGCCGGAAATGTTCGTGCGCTCCGACGGGCGGCGGATCGAGACCTGTCCGATTTCTGGCACCATCGCGCGCGGCGCGGATGCCATCGGCGATGCGAAACAGATTCAGGAGCTTCTGAATTCGCAGAAGGACGAATTCGAACTCAACATGTGCACCGACGTTGACCGCAACGACAAGGCGCGCGTTTGCGTCCCAGGCTCGATCAAGGTTCTGGCGCGGCGGCAGATCGAGACCTACTCGAAGCTGTTTCACACCGTCGATCATGTCGAGGGCATGCTGCGTCCCGGCTTCGACGCACTCGACGGCTTCCTCACTCACGCATGGGCCGTGACAGTGACCGGCGCGCCGAAATTGTGGGCGATGCAGTTCGTCGAGGATCAAGAGCGTTCGTCGCGGCGCTGGTACGCCGGCGCGCTTGGATTTCTCGGTTTCGACGGCAGCATCAACACGGGTTTGACCATCCGCACCATCCGCATGAAAGATGGCCTTGCCGAAGTGCGCGTCGGCGCGACGCTATTGTTCGATTCAGATCCTGTAGCCGAAGAAAAGGAATGCCAGACCAAGGCGGCTGCGCTGTTCCAGGCGCTGCGCGGCGATCCGGTCAAGCCGTTGTCTGCTTTCGCGCCGGACGCCACCGGCTCCGGCAAGAAGGTTCTGCTGATCGATCACGATGATTCCTTCGTGCACATGCTGGCGGATTATTTCCGGCAAGTTGGCGCGGAGGTGAGCGTGACGCGGCACATCCACGCGCTGGAGCTTCTGGCACGTGAGAAATACGATCTGCTGGTGCTTTCGCCGGGACCAGGCCGGCCGGAGGATTTCGGAATTTCGAAATTCATCGGTGCAGCGCTGGAGAAGAAACTGCCGGTGTTCGGCGTGTGCCTCGGCGTTCAGGCCATCGGCGAGTATTTCGGCGGCACGCTGGGACAACTCGCGACCCCGGCACACGGTCGTCCATCGAAGGTTCAGGTGCGCGGCGGAACGCTGATGGGCAATCTTCCGAACGAGGTGGTGATCGGGCGCTATCATTCGCTTTATGTCGAGCGCGACGGCATGCCGGACGTGCTGCAGGTAACTGCTACCACAGAGGACGGCATCGCGATGGCGATCGAACACAAGACGCTGCCGGTGGGCGGCGTGCAGTTTCACCCCGAGTCGCTGATGTCGCTGGACGGCAATGTCGGCTTGAAGATCGTGGAAAATGCTTTCCGGCTCGGGCAGCAAACGAACGTCTGAGCATGCAGTTATAAGATATTGAAAGAGGCGACATGACTCTCGAAAACGATTTGAAAGCCACGGTCCGCGCCATTCCGGATTATCCCAAGCCCGGCATCATGTTCCGCGACATCACGACGCTGCTGGGAAACGCCTGGGCGTTTCGCCGCGCCGTCGATGAATTGGTGCAGCCCTGGGCTGGCTCGAAAATCGACAAGGTCGCGGGCATGGAAGCGCGCGGTTTCATTCTCGGCGGCGCGGTCGCGCATCAGGTCTCCGCTGGCTTCGTGCCGATCCGCAAGAAAGGCAAGCTGCCGCATACCACGGTGCGGATTGCGTATTCGCTCGAATACGGCCTCGACGAAATGGAGATGCACGCCGATGCGATTAAGCCCGGTGAGCGCGTTATCCTGATCGATGACCTGATCGCGACCGGCGGCACGGCCGAGGGCGCGGTGAAACTGCTGCGCCAGATCGGCGCGAATGTGATTGCTGCCTGCTTCATCATCGATCTGCCGGAACTGGGTGGTGCGGCCAAGCTGCGCGCGATGGACGTCCCGGTGCGGACACTGATGACGTTTGACGGGCATTGAGTTTTTACTTCTCCCCGCGTGCGGGGAGAGGGAGACGACGCATCCCCGATGCAGTCACATTACAGCCTGTGCAAAATCAGATTCAACTCAAGCTCGCGGAAGCGCGTGTAGTTGTCGCGCACCCACTGGTGCAGTTCGGATGACTGGTCTTTGTTGGTCCGCAGGTAGCCCGTAAAGGAAAACCCGGTCCGCCCGATGATCGAAATAAGAAACGCGGGCAGCGCTGCGATCTTCAGCGTGCGCTGTCCGGCCAATGCGCGAGGCATTTCGCCGCGCAAGACGTGCTCGTTATCGACCAGGACCAGAGCTGCCTTCGGCAGTGCGGCCCGCAGCGCGGTCCACGCCATCACTGAGTGCCGATCGCGGTCAGCCATGAAGAGCACAACCGGGTCGATGCCGCGGCGGTCGGCTTCCTTCATGAAGCCGATCTCGGCGACCATCTTGAAGAAATCGTCGAAGGCGTGAAAACCGAGATCGATCACTTTGGGAACGCCGTCGTTCATCACCAGGCGATCCATCAAGGCCATCTGCCCGAACGTGTCACCGATGGAAGCGGTTTCGGTCAGTTTCGGTAGATAGTCCAGCAGCGACGGCTCGCGCAGGTTGATGTCGAAAGCCGCCACCGATCTGTTCTGTAGAAGCAGAAACTCAGTGAGCAGCCGCGCCAGCAGCGTCTTGCCTACGGCGGGACGGGGAGAGCAGACGATATAGACAAGCGTGCGGCGCATCTCACTCTGCAATCAGGACAAGGCCTTTACTGCTCGCCGGTGAGCCGGGTCGTGACCTTGTCCTTGGAGCCGACGATTTCAGTCAGCTTGATACGGTCGAATTCGCCCCAGACGTTTCCGAGCCAGTGGCGCACGTAGCCGCGCAGCACGAACGAGTAGTTCGCCGGCTCATCCTTGGTACCCTTATTAGCGACGAATTTCAGGAACGGCACGGATGCGACTTCGACTTGCTCGTAGGCCATTTCGTTCAGCTTCGGAATCGTGATCTCGGTCGCGTTCTTGATGCGCTTGAAATAGGAGTTGTAGGTCGCCTGATCCCACTCGAAGAAGCTCGTATTGTTGATGAAGTTCTTCACCAGGAAATACTTGGCACCGTCCATGAAGTTCGCGGTTTCCGCGATCTCGTCCAGCGAGGCGATCGACGGGCCAAGGATGTGAAACACGGCGAAGGTGATCTGGCCCGATTTGGCCGCATCGAGAAAACCGATGTCGCGCAGCGAAGCGAGCGTCGGCGAGAGCAGTCCTGCGCGGACGTCGATCACGGTGACGCTGGTTCCGGACGTATTCAGCGTATCGAAGATTTTCATCTGATCGGATGTGTTGGTCACATCGACGATCTCGGTGACGTCGGGATGGAATCGCTTCAAGGTGCCGCGCGGCGATTCAGTATCGAACGCACGGGTGGGAACATTGTTCGCGGTGAAATAGTCGAGAACGGTGCGCGAGACCGTGGTCTTGCCGACCCCGCCCTTATCCGCGCCCACCACGATGACTGCCGGTTTCGCCATGAGACCCCTTTACGCGCCAAACATCTCCGCCTGACGACGGTTGTTTAGTCTGCTTTCCGCCGGAACATGGCAGAAACAGGGGATAATTCAATTCCTTGACACCCCCGTTAAGCTTAATACCTGCCGGTTTCGTTAATGGCGTGAGGACTACCTGCGGCTCCAGGGGCCGACTGGAGGACCGAGCGGACCATTCGGTGAAGGCGACGATTGGGGCGAATTGCCCCAAGAGCCCGTTTGCTGGGCAGTTGACGCGCCTGGCTGAGGAAGCGGAGTTTGGTCGTGTGGGTTCCGCTCGGCATCGCAGTCGCCAATCGAGGTTGGGGCTTCGTCGCCGGAGGACGATCCCGGCAGCGGGCCGGGATCGTGTCCGCCCGCATACTTGACCAGCGCCTTAACGCGCGCATCGACGCTTGGGTGGGTTGCGAACAGGTCGGCGAAGCCTTCGCGCGGATTGTCGACGCACATTTCCATGACGGCGGATGTGGCACCCGGCAATTCGCCGCGGCCTTCGATCTTGCGTAATGCCGAGATCATCGCGTCCGGGTCTTTTGTCAGTTCCACGGAGCCTGCGTCCGCCAGAAACTCGCGCGAGCGCGACAGCGCGAAGCGGACCACCAGCGACAATCCCCATGCGAGACCGATCAGCGCGACAGCCAGAAGAATGATCGCGAACGCGCCGCCGCCCTTCTTGTCTCCGTTAGACGAGGATGACGACGATCGGCTTCCGCCCCCGAAGCGCATGCCGGAGTTGAAGAAGATGCGAAAGAACAGTTCCGCGAAAAAACCGACGACACCCGCGATGATGACGGCAACCACCATCAGTTGCACGTCGCCATTGCGGATATGCGTCAGTTCATGCGCCAGCACCGCTTCCATCTCGCGGTCGTCGAGCGCGTTCAGCAGCCCGGTCGTCACGCTCACGGAATACTGGCTGCGATTGAGACCGGAAGCGAAGGCGTTGAGCGCCTCGCTATCGACGATCTTCAGTTTTGGCATAGGAATGCCGCGCGAGATGCAGAGATTTTCCAGCAGATTGTAAAGTCGCGGTTGCTCCTTGCGCGTCACGCTGTGGCCGCCGGTTACCGCATCGATGATACTCTGGTGGAAAAAATAGGCGATCACAATCCAGAGCGCCGCGCCGATGGTGGCAACCGGAAGCGCCCTGACCAGATCCCTGGCCGCCAGAGCAATATAATCTTCGAACGGGCGCTGACTGTTGAGCATGACTTCGGCGATCAGCGCGCCGGCAAATACCATGACATAAACAAGCAGGAACAGCCCGCCGAGCAGCAGGATCGAACGCGACTTGTTCGATGCGATATGCGTGTAGAGACCATACGCGGCCATGGAGCGCTGCCCGTGCTTGCCCGGTTGTCAGATTCTCAGAACTTGACCGACGGTGCCTGCTCGAGTTGTCCACGCTGTTCGCCAAGATCGAAGAATTCTTTCTTGGTGAACCCGAGCGCCCCCGCGAACAGGGCTGCCGGCAATTGCTGGATGCCGGTGTTGTATTCCTGCACGGCATTGTTGAAGAAACGGCGGCTGGCGGCGAGCTTGTTCTCGATGTCGGAAAGTTCGGACTGCAACTGCTGGAAGTTGGTATTGGCTTTCAGGTCGGGATACGCCTCCGACAGCGCGATCAGTCGGCCGAGCGCGGCGCCCAACTGGCCTTCGGCGGCAGAAATTTGCGCCGGCCCCTGCGCGGACATCGCCGCGTTGCGCGCCTTCACCACGTCTTCCAGTGTGCCGCGTTCGTGGGTGGCGTAGCCCTTGACGGTCTCCACAAGGTTCGGGATCAGGTCGTGGCGCTGCTTGAGTTGCACATCGATGTCGGCGAAGGCCTGCGACACCCGCTGCGAAAGCGCAACGAGGCGGTTGTAGGCAGTGAACGCAAACAGCGCGATGACGACCACGATACCGAGTAAAATCAAGCCGGACGACATGAGGCAAACTCCTTGAGAGACAACGAATGGGCCACCGTAAACCAAAAACGCAGCGCGCGGCAGGGGCTGCGAACCGGGTGTACCACCGTTAGATTGCCTTCAAGTCGAACTGGTTCAATCAATTGACAAATTTCATTGAAAAGTCCCGTTCCTGTTCAAGGGAACGGGACTTGAAAAAATAACGGTAACAACGACCTCAAATCAGAATCGGCGGATCACGGCTTTGCCATGTGCCACGCGCCGTTCAGGAAACCGTCGCCGGTGGTGTCGCCCGGGGCCGCGTCCTTCTTGAACGTGTAGAGCGGCTTGCCCTTGTAGGCCCACATCTTCTTGCCGTCGTCGCGCACCACGATGGTCATGTCGGCGGTCGGCCTGGCGTCGTCGGCGGCTATCAGCGGCGGCCAGTTTTCCGCGCAGGGACCGTTGCACATCGACTTGCCGCCGGCATCCTTGTCGAATGTGTAGAGCGTCATTCCCTTGGCATCGACGTAGGTTTTGCCTTTCGGGGTGTCGGCGGTCTTCAGCATCTGTGCCGATGCCGCTGTCGAGACGAGCATGAGAGTCACAGCCGCGATCGCGGCGAATGGTTTTGACATCGCAGTTTTACTCCTGATGAAGTTTGGTCGGACGCGAACGCGTCATCAGGACAAACTCCGGCGCGGCAGAATTATTCCGGAACTGCTGTACCGGCGCTCAAAATAGAATCTCCCCAATTCCATTTCTTTGCGCGCATGTAGGTTTTCTTGTCCCGATGCGGGATTGTCGCAATCTCAACGCCCTCGGGCGTGCAAAGCTTTGCGGTGACCGCGATCTTGGTGACCAAGGGTTGCGCCAGCACCCGCGCAGCGGTTCGTGCTGCGGGCAAGCGCGACAATGCGACGTAGCTGAATTTTTCATCCTCGTAGGGAAGTTCTGCGCCTTTGAGGTGTTTGTGCACACGTGAACGCGACAGCCGTTGCGTGAAGTGGCACCAATCGGGCGCTGTGAGCGGACAGGCTGTATCGTGCGGGCAGGGTGCGATCGCATGTGCGCCTTTTGCGATCAGGCGTGCGCGCAACTCGATAATGCGCGCGTAGCCGGCCGGAGTGCCCGGCTCGACGATCAGCAGCGTGTCGCGGGTTTTGTCCCACGCTGCCTCCACCAGTGCCGCACGTTCGGCCTCGCCGAGTTCGTTGATGACGTAGCTCGCGATCACAAGGTCCGAGGACTGCGCAGTAGCGAGCAACTTGCGCGCGTCGCCAAGCTCGTAACGCATCGCAGCGAGGCGCGAATGAGAATCCGCGAGTTCGATCGCCAGATCGCGCAGCGCCGTGTTGGCGTCGAGCAGAGTTAGTTCGCCGAGTGTTGCAAACGCCTCGGTTGCGGCCCATGTCGCCGTACCCGGTCCCGCGCCGATGTCGAGCAGGCTTGCCGGCGCGAAATCCGGGCGGGCCTCCGACAGTGCGTTCAGGCTTGCCGCGACGGCGGCATAGGTCGCGGGCATCCGCGCCAGGGCATACGCGAGCGCAGCATCGCGGGTCTTGATGACAACCGAGCCGCCGCCGCTGCGATAGTTTCGCGAGATGGCATCGGCTTGCTGCGCGGCGTCGCTGCGCGACAAGCCTTCGGCCTTGCGCTCGAGGGCCGTTTTTAGTTCGGCTGGAAGGTTGGGGGCAATCATGTCTTCACCCTCCCGTTGAGGGGGAGGGTGAAAATCACGCCACGTTCTGATCGAGAATCTTGACCGCGCTCTCGAGATCGACTGACACCAGTTGCGACACGCCACGCTCCGCCATGGTGACGCCGAACAGGCGGTTCATGCGCGCCATGGTGATCGGATTGTGCGTGATAATGATGAAGCGCGTCTCGGTGGAGCGCGTCATCTCATGCAGCAGGTTGCAGAACCGCTCGACATTATGGTCGTCGAGAGGTGCATCGACTTCGTCCAACACGCAGATCGGCGCCGGATTGGTGAGGAACACCGCGAAGATCAGCGCCAGCGCGGTCAGCGCCTGCTCGCCGCCGGAGAGCAGCGACAGCGTCTGCGGCTTCTTGCCGGGCGGTTTGGCGATGATCTCAAGGCCTGCTTCCAGCGGATCGTCGCTCTCGATCAGCTTCAGTTCGGCTTCGCCGCCGCCGAACAGCTCGGTGAACAGCCGCTTGAAATGGGTGTTGACGACTTCGAATGACGTCAGCAGGCGCTCGCGCGCCTCCTTGTTCAGGCTCTGGATGCCCTGACGCAAGCGCTTGATAGCCTCGACCAGATCGTCGCGCTCGGTGGTGAGGTTGAGGTGTTGAGCCTCGACCTCGCGCAATTCTTCTTCGGCGCGCAGGTTGACGGCACCGAGACGTTCCCGGTCGCGGCGCATTTTTTCCAGATCGGCCTCGATATCTGTGACGGCGGGCAGTTCGGTTTCGGGAGCGATCTCGGCAAGCGCGGCGACACCCTGCGGCTCGACCTCGAGCATGTCGCGGATTTCGCGCTCGATGTCTTCGAGGCGGCGCTTGGTACCATCCATGCGCTCCTCAGAACGAGCGCAGGCTTCGCGGGCGGCAGAGAGTGCATCCAGCGAGGCGCGTGCCTCGCGGTCGGTTGCCGCCATCAGGGTTTCGGCTTCCGCCAGCGCATCGGCAGCGGCGCGGCGCGCTGCTTCCGCCGTTTCGATCTCGCTGATGATGGCGCGGCGCTTCTCGGCGAATACCGCCGGCGCATCCTCGAGTTCGGCGCGCTCGGTCTTCACTTCAACGATGCGCGTTTCGACGGTGGCGATTTGTGATGACGCATTTTCCTTGCGGCTCTGCCACTCGGCGCGCTCGGCAACGATGGCCTGCACGCGCCGGTCGGCCAGTTCGGCCTCGCGTGCCAGCGCCTGCGCTTCGGCGCGAACCTGGGCTGCAAGGCGGCGATGGCCCTCCATGTCGGTACGGACGGTCGCAAGCCGCGCTTCGGACTCGGCGCTCGCGGGCAGTTCGCCCAAAGCGGCGATCGCGACGTCATGGGCACTGTCCGCCTCGGTCCGGTCGGTTGCGAGCCGCGCACGCGCCTCATCCAATGCGGAGCGGCGGGCGGCGTGGCGGTTGATTTCACGCTCGGTCGCTGCGTGACGCTCGCGGGCGGCATTGGCGTCGCGCTGGGCTGAGCGTGCGGCTTCGCGCGCCGCGCTTTCGGCAGCGGTTGCAGC
>JAZKGC010000025.1:0-28837 GCA_040386115.1 Pseudomonadota bacterium | reverse complement strand
CGCGCTGGGCTGAGCGTGCGGCTTCGCGCGCCGCGCTTTCGGCAGCGGTTGCAGCTTTCAGTTCTGCATCGGCATTTTCAAGCGCCTGACGTCTGGAGGACGCATCGTGGCGAGCCTGCTGCAATTCGGTCTCGATATCGACGAGCCGCGCGCGCTCGGCCAGCCGTCGTGCCGCGCCCGTCGGCGCATGCGCCGCCGCGACGAAACCATCCCAGCGCCACAGGTCGCCTTCCGGAGACACCAGCCGCTGGCCGGTCTTCAATTGCGAGACCAGTTGCGCGCCGCGCTCGCGGCCGACGACGCCAATTTGTGCGAGACGCCGCGCCAGTTCCGGCGGTGCGCTGACATGGGAGGCTAGGGCATCGACGCCTTCCGGCAGCGACGGGTCGCCCTCGATCACGCCGAGGCTCGACCAGCGCATCGGCGCGGTCGGATCGACAGGCGCATCGAGATCGTCGCCGAGGGCTGCGCCAAGCGCCTTCTCAAAGCCCTTGGCGACGCTGACGCCATCGATGATCGGCGGCCAGAGATTCTTGGTCTCGCCGTTGACGAGCTTGGAAATCGTCTTCGCTTCGGTCTCCAGCCGCTGCACGCGCTTGTCGGCGTCGGCAAGCGGCGCGCGTGCGACTTCAAGCCTCGCGCGCGCGCTCACATGGGCGGCCTCGCTGGCCTGTGTCGTTGCTTCGGAGACCAGCAAGGTCTCTTGCGCGGCTTCCATCGCGGCGACGAGCGCATCGAGATCGCCGAGGCCGCCGGTTTCCGCCGCGAGCTTATCGACCTCGTTCTGGACGTTGGAAATGTCCTGATCGAGCTTGGTCAGACGGTTGCGGTGGGTGCGGACGTTGTTCTCGAACTGGTTGCGCTTGGCGGTAAGATCGGCCAGCGCGGTGGTGAGTTCGGAGAAGGTCCGCTCGGCGGCAGCAAGCGTCGCCTCGGCTTCGGAGACGCGTTCGTCAGCGCCGCTGCGCTTCTCGACGCGCGACCTGATTTCGTCCTTGAGCACGCCGTCCTCGGATTCGAGGCGCGCGAGCGCCACGTCCGCGTCCGACAACTGGCGCTGCTCGCGCTCGATGTCGGCGGCGAACTGCGTGAGGCGCCGGTCGAGTTCGGAGACGCGCTCCTTGGCGCGCGTTTCCTCGCGATCGAGCATTTCGCGCGCGCTGGTCAGCCGCTGCAAACCGGCGGCGGCACGGGCTTCGGATTCGCGCAGGCCGGGCAATTCGGAGGCGCGGATCGCCTGGATGCGGGCGGCCTCCGCCTGCTCGCGGGTCCGTTCGGCCTGCTCGCGGACATTGAGGTCATGGGTCTTGCCCGCGTCGGCGACATCGGCGTGGGCCTGTAGCCAGCGCAGGTGAAACAGCATCGCTTCGGCCTTGCGGACCTTGGCGGCCACTTCGCGATAACGGATCGCCTGCCGCGCCTGCTTTTTCAATCCGTCGATCTGGCTCGCCAACTGGCCGATGACATCCTCGACGCGGGTGAGATTGGTTTCGGCCGCCCTCAGACGCAGTTCGGCCTCGTGACGGCGCGCATGCAGTCCAGCGACGCCGGCGGCATCTTCCAGCACGCGGCGGCGCTGATCGGGGCGTGCCTGAATGATTTCGCCGATCTTGCCCTGGTGGACGAGAGCTGGGGACCGCGCGCCGGTGGCGGCGTCAGCAAAAAGAATCTGCACGTCGCGCGCGCGCACGTCGCGGCCGTTGATGCGATAGACGGAACCGGCTTCGCGCTCGATGCGTCGCGAAATTTCAAGCACCTCGTGATCGTTCATGGCTGAAGGCGCGGAGCGGTCGGTATTGTCGATGGTCATCGCCACTTCGGCGTGATTGCGCGCCGGGCGATTGCCTGAGCCGGCGAAGATCACAGCGTCCATGTCGGCGGCACGCAGAGACTTGTGCGAGGTTTCGCCCATCGCCCAGCGCAGCGCCTCGACGAGGTTCGATTTGCCGCAGCCGTTCGGACCGACCACGCCGGTCAGACCCGGCTCGATCAGGAAATCGGTCGGTTCAACGAAGGACTTGAACCCGTGAAGACGAAGACGCGTGAGTTTCATGCAATCGGTGCTCTGTTGGCCGGGGCGGAATCTTCCAGCCGGGGCAAGGTCATAGCAGGCCTATGCCAGTATAACTGAGTCGCGGGATGCGCCTCGAACTGTCTGCACATTGGCGAGGCGGGCTGCGGAGGGCAACCTGCGCGGAAGGCTTTTCCCAAGGCTTTTTGCCAAGGATTTTGCCAAGGATTTCAGGGTCTTTTGGGCGGATGCGTAGGGAGTGGAACCGTCCGCTCTCAGCTCTTGAGCAGCGGCTTGATGAGCTTCTCGAAGCTCTCGAACGAGGTCTCGCCCTTTAACGGCGTTCCGTTGACGAAGAAGAACGGCGTCGAATTGACCTTGAGCTTGGCGTAGGCGTGCTCGCGCACATCGAGAATGCCCTTCTGGATCGCCGGATCGCCCTGGACGCAATCCTTGATCATCTGCTCGCTGAAACCCGCCTGCTTGCCGACGCGGTTGATGGTGCCAAGCGCGTCAGACGCCAGATCGTTCTGCTGCTTGAACAGAATGTCGATAATCGCGAAATATTTCGGCGCGTCATCCTTGGCGACACAGCGCGCCAGCGCGGAAGCTGCGAGGGCCACCTGATCGAGCGGGAATTCGCGGAAGATGAACCGAACCTTGCCGGTGTCGATGTAGTCGGACTTGATCTTGGGGAACACGTCCTTGGTGAAGGTCGCGCAATGCGGGCAGGTCATCGAGGCATACTCGATGATGGTAACGGACGCGTCTTTAGAGCCCAGCGCCATTTCGCCGAGCGCGCTCGGCTTGTTGATGTCATCGGCGGACTGGGCGTTGGCCGCGCTGAACATTGACCACGGTGAGACGCCAAAGGCGGCACCGAGGCCGGTGAGGGAAAGGGCGGCGGTGAAAGCGCGGCGCGTGATGTTCAACGGTCTGCTCCGGGAAAGTCGTATTTTTGGCGTTGCCTCACGCCTCATTGAGGGTGCAATAGAATTTGATCAACCTGATCAAACTCGTCGCTTTTGGTTTAGGCATGATCCTTCCCGAAAACCTGTTTCCACTTTTCGGGGATCATGCGGTAACTTGAAACGACAATTGTGGCAATGGCGGGCCGCCCCCTGTCGTCGCGTTTAACCCGTCAATTTCGCTTGATCGAAGCGCCCAGCCGCGCCAGAGCGGCCCGCAAATCGTCATCTTCGACGGTTGTAAGGCTCTCCGCGACCTTCGCCACAGCGGCGGCATCCGGTCCTTTGGCAGCTTTTGCCGCGCGCCTGCGCGTGAGCGGCGCCTGGCGCAGCGCGATCCGGCCGACCGCGTTCCAGCCGAAGAAACGGTTGACCCGCTCCAGAATGACATCCGAGGTGTGCTGGATTTCCAGCGCCATCGGCCCTTCGACCCTCAACACCAGAGTGGCCGGATCTGCCGGCTGGCCCTCGACAGGCCGCACCCACTGGATTTTCAGCGGTTCCGAATGTGCGGCGACCTCAGGACCGACGATCTCTGCCCACCGCGTCACCAGTTCGCGCGAGGCAAATCCCTGTTTTGCGAACGCATCGCTGAACACCGTGCCGAGGAGCACGGATAACGGCTTGGCTGAGATGCGGCCGGGCTTGTTCATGGATGCTGGTCTTGCCTACAAAGGAGCATGATCCTAGCAGGCACAGCCGCGCGGCGAAACAAAGCGGCGTCGGAAAAATCACCTGAACCGCACGACCGGCCAGCGCTTTTGCTCGGCTGGTACGACCGCCATCGCCGCGTGCTGCCCTGGCGCGCGCTGCCCGGCGAGCGCTCCGATCCGTATCGCGTATGGCTCTCGGAGATCATGCTGCAACAGACCACGGTGAAGGCAGTCGGGCCTTATTTCGAGAAATTCACGACGCGCTGGCCGGACATCGCTGCGCTCGGTTCGGCGTCGCTGGATGACGTGCTGCGGATGTGGGCGGGGCTTGGGTATTATTCGCGCGCGCGCAATCTTCACGCCTGTGCCGTCGCGGTGTTGCGCACGCATGACGGGGTTTTTCCGGACAGCGAAGAAGGTTTGCGCGCGCTGCCGGGCATCGGGCCGTACACGGCGGCGGCGATTGCCGCGATCGCATTCGGCCGGCAGACCATGCCGGTGGACGGCAACATCGAGCGCGTGGTGTCGCGGCTGTTCGCGGTGGAAGAGCCGCTGCCGAAATCGAAGCCGGACATTCAGCGGCTTGCCGCGACATTGCTCGGCCCGTCACGTGCAGGCGACAGTGCGCAAGCGCTGATGGATCTCGGCGCGACCATCTGCACGCCGAAGAAACCCGCCTGCGCGCTGTGTCCTTTCAACGGCAATTGCGCAGCGCTCCGGCGCGGCGATCAGGAGACGTTTCCGCGCAAGGCACCGAAGAAGACGGGCGCGTTGCGGCGCGGCGCGGCGTTTGTCATCACCCGCGGCAATGAGCTTCTGGTCCGCACACGCTCCGAGAAAGGATTGCTCGGCGGCATGACGGAGGTTCCGACATCGGAGTGGCAGGCAGGCCATGACGACAAGACCGCGTTGAAGCAGGCACCTGCGCTGAAAGCCGCGCCGCGCTGGCATCGCAAAACGGGTGTTGTGACGCATGTGTTTACGCACTTCCCGCTGGAGCTTGTGATTTATACCGCGAGCGTCCCCGCGCGAACGCGCGCGCCGGAGGGAATGCGCTGGGTTCCGATCGCGACGCTCAAGGACGAAGCCTTGCCCAACGTGATGCGCAAGGCGATCGCGCACGGGTTAGGCAGCTAGAACGGTCTGACAATCCCGACACGGGGAATAAGCGTTAATACGGCCGCCAGACGAAAAGCCGTCTTGTCGTCCGGGGCGATGAGCGGAACGGCGTGTGCCGCCGGCAGCTGCTTGATGGCGTGAAGCATCAACATCATGCAGACCGCCCATGCCGACACCCAGCGCGAATAATCGTAAACCACCGCAAATATCACGAGGTGACAGAGACTGATCGCGACAAGCAATGCGACAACGATGCGGCGATGTTCCTGCGATGCAAGAGCCGAAATCGAGTTGCGAAAATAGCGAACAACCGGTGCATGAAGGACGACAAGCAGCACGTAGAACCAGGACACGGACAGGTTCGCCGGCAATTCGCCTAACGTCGTTGTGATCTCTTCAGACGCGGACCTGAACCAGACAAGGTAGTTGCTGATCGATTCGGTAGCTGTTCCGCCGTCTGTCATTCTGCTCAACAGATAGTTTCTAAACGCGTCGGGCGTGGCGCGAACGACGCCACCGACTTGCATCAGGAAAAATTCTGCCGCAATCGCGACCGCAAGAGCCGCGCTTACAACGAGTTCGAATCGTGTCGGCCTGCGGACGAGAAAGAACCTGACAATCACGATTGCTGCAATCGTCGGAACATAAAGCAGTGTGTGCAGATGATGGACCAGAATGAGAACCATCGAACCTGTCGCAGCCAGAATGACAAATCCAAACGAGGTCGCCGGCACCAGCAATAAAACGATCGCGAGCGCGCATCCGTAAACGTCAAAGTATCCAATGGTCTTGACGAAATTCTTGAAGAAAAACGGCGATCCGGCGATGAAGACGAACAGAGGCAACGACGCCTCCGAGAAGCGAAAGGTGTTCTGAAACAATCTGAGATAGAGCAGCAGCGTCACGGCGATGATGGCGCTGCCCAGTGCGAACACCGCCGATGGCGGTACCTTTTCCATAAACAGCGACAGCAGTTCGCCGATCAGCGCGCGCTTGATGAAGCCGAAGTGATAATCCACGAGAAGATGGAGATAGGTCAGGTTCGGCACGTCATTGACGACCTTCATCAGCACGCCGATGACCAGGATGCCCAGGTTGATGGCAATGAGCCAGCGCCACCAATTTTTCATGAAGTAACGGTCTCTTTGACTTGAAGAATGCAGAGCCATCGCGGGTGAATAATCAGCCCGCGCTCGACATCACGGGCGGCTGTGGCACCGGCACGATCGGCGGCTTCGCATTGAGCGTCTCGACCTGGAAGCCGGCGACGCGCTTGTAGTTGTTGGCCACGTCTTCCAGTTCCTGCCGCGACAGCACATCGGTGACGACATTGAAGCCGTCCGGCGCGCGTTCCTCGACGAATTGCATCACCTGCTCAGGTCCGTTACGGCGGTTGAGCTTGACGAGGTCGGTGGTGGCGGGGCGGCGCTCGGCTTCATAGGCCTGAAGTGCCGCGGGCGTTTCGCCGTGATTGAGAATCTCGCGCGTGATGACACGGGCGTCGAGAATGGCCTGCGATGCGCCGTTGGAGCCGATGGGATACATCGGATGCGCGGCGTCGCCCATCAGCGTGACGTTGCCGAAGGTCCAGCGATCGACCGGGTCGCGATCCACCAGCGGATACTCGTAGGCGTGCGGACAGTTGCGGATCAGCCCCGGCACGTCGAGCCAGTCGAATGTCCAGTCCTTGAACCACGGCAGGAACTCGTCCAGCTTCGCAGTGCGGTTATAATCCTCGCGCCGCCAGTTATAGGTCGGCGGCAGCAGACGCTCGGCGATCCAGTTTATGCGGAATTTGCCGTTCGACAGCGGTGTATTGGAAATCGGGTAGCAAACGAATTTCAAAACCTCGTGCCCGGCCATAATCATGCTGCGGCCGGAGAGGAAGGCGTCGCTCTCGGTGATGCCGCGCCACAGAATGCGCCCGTTCCAGATCGGCGGACCTTCCTGCGGATAAAGTTTTTCGCGCACCGCTGAGTGGATGCCGTCGGCGGCGATCAGAATTGAACCGTCATAGGTGCCTGCGTGGTCGCCAGTCGCCTTGTCGGTGAAATGCGCGGACACGCCGTCCGGCGTATCGGTGAAACTCGCCAGATGATGGCTGTTGAGAAGGTTGTCCGCGCCAAGGCGCTCGATCGCGGCGTCGAGCAGGATCTGGTGCAGCACGCCGCGGTGGATCGAGAATTGCGGCCATTTATATCCGGCTTCCAGCCCGCGCGGTTCGCTCCAGATCGGCTTGCCGTGCTTGGAGAAGAACGACAACTCTTTGGTTCGCACGCCTGCCGCATCCAGTTTGTCGAGCAGGCCGAGTTCGATCAGTTCACGCACCGCGTGCGGCAGGACGTTAATGCCGACGCCGAGCGGCTTCAGTTCCGGCACGCTCTCGAACACGCGGCAAGGAATGCCGATCTGGTGAAGGCTGAGCGCGAGCGTCAGCCCGCCGATCCCGCCGCCTGCGATGAGGACTGTCATGATACGCTCCCGCTACTGGGCGTGTCATGACACGGGAAACAGGCTGTGGGCAACTGCGAAAGCCAGTCGGTATCAGGCCGCTTTGCGCTTCGGACGGTCCAGCCCGCGCCCGGTTTCCAGAACCAGCTTTCGCAGCCAGATCGAGCCCGGATCCACCTGCGCGCGGGTGGGATAGAACATGAACTGTTCGTCGATCCCCGGATCGAGGGGCGGAGCGACCGTGACCAGCGACAATTGCTTCGACAGCGCGGCGATCAGGCGGCGCGGCACGAATGCCACGAGATCGGTGCGCGCTGCGACGTGCAAGGCCTCGATGTAGCTTGGCACGACAAGCGCGATACGCCGCTCCAGTCTTTTGGCCCGCAGCCAGGTGTCAATCAGATCTTCGCTTTGGCCGCGAATGATGACGGCGACATGCCGAGCTTTTAAGAACACGTTCTTGTTTTTAAGTCGCGTTCCCGCCGGGTGACCGTGCCGCACCGCCAGTGCGTCGGAATCCGTGTAAAGCAGTTGCCTGTGGAAGCTGTTGAAAGCATCGCCGATGCTGACAATGAGATCGATCGTGCGGCCGAATTCAGCAGTAAAGATCGCGGGGCCGCGCCACGGCACCACCTCGATTTTTACGTTCGGCGCGGCGGCATCGAGCGTGCTCATGAGCGGCGGCATCAGCAATTCGACGGCAAGATCGGGCATCATCAGGCGAAAGCGCCGCTCGCTGCGCGCGGCGTCGAATTCGTCGGCGACAAACAGCCCGCGTACCTGATCGAGCGCCTGCGCCAGCGGCGCTCGTAACGCCTGGGCACGCGGCGTCAGTTCCATCCGCGCGCCGACCCGGACCAGCAGCGGATCGCCGACAAGGTCGCGCAAGCGCCGCAGCGCATGGCTCGCCGCGGGTTGCGACAAGCCGATCCGCATTCCGGCGCGGCCGACATTGGCCTCGAGCAGCAGGGCGTCAAGAGCCACCAGCAGGTTGAGATCGAGCGAAGCCAAATTCATTTGGTGAATATATATCATATTCACTATCGATTGGAAGAATATCGATGATCGGCTCACGATCGGTCCGTCAATCAACCAAAGGACGGAACCCATGAGCGCCGAAGCCAACAAGAAACTGATCCAGCAGATTTTCACCGGCTCCGCCAACCGCAGCGGAACGACCTTCATCGATCACCTCGCCGACGACGCGACCTGGGTGCAGACCGGCCAATGTTCCTGGTCGCGGATTTTTGTGGGGAAAGACGAGATCACGAACGACCTGCTCGGATATCTGCGAACCCTGCTGACGGACCGGCCGCGAACGCTTGCCTTCAACTTCATTGCCGAGGGCGACTTCGTTGCGGTCGAAGCACGGGGCGACAATGTCACCAAATCGGGCGAGCGTTACGACAACCAGTACTGCATGGTCTGGCGTATCGAGAACGGCAGGATTACGCAGATCAAGGAATATTGTGACACGGCATTGGTCGAGAGGGTGCTCGGTCCGTTTCCGAAAGCCGGACTGCGGGCAGCCGTCTGACACGTAAGAACGCCGCGCCGGATGATACCGGCGCGGCGGAAAAATCTAAGCGAAGGGTCTTTTAAAATTTAGATCGCCGCCATCTCGCTGCGAATCTCGGCGCGCAACTCGTCGATCAGCTTGAGACCCTTCTTGGTCTCCACATGCCAGAACGACCAGCCGTTGCAGGCTTCCGCGCCTTGCGCCAGCGCGCCCATGCGATGGATCGAGCCGACCTTGTCGCCGAGCATGATGGCGCCGTCCGCGCGGACCAGCGCGGCGTGTTTCTTTTTCGAATCGACCAGCCTGGTGCCGGGCAGGATCATGCCGCGCTCGATCAATTCCGAGAACGCCACGCGCGGCGCGCCACGTGCCGTCATGAACGGAGCGAGCGTCGCTTCCGGTAGCGGCTCGATGGCCGCGATGCGTGCTTCGGCCGCATTCGCATAAATCTGGTCGCGCTCGAAGCCGATGTAGCGGCGGCCGAGGCGTTTTGCGACAGCACCGGTGGTGCCGGTGCCGTTGAACGGGTCGATCACGAGATCGCCGGGCTTCGACGACGACAGCAGCACGCGCGCGAGCAGGCCTTCAGGTTTCTGCGTCGGGTGAACTTTCTTGCCGTCGCCGCCCTTGAGGCGTTCGTCGCCGGTGCACAGCGGGATCAGCCAGTCGGAACGCGCCTGCACGTCCTCGTTGGCGGCTTTCAGCGCCTCGTAATTGAACGTGTAGCCTTTTGCTTTCTCGTCGCGCGCCGCCCAGATCATGGTTTCGTGCGCGTTGGTGAAGCGGCGGCCGCGGAAATTCGGCATCGGATTGGTCTTGCGCCAGACGATATCGTTGAGAACCCAGAATCCGAGGTCTTGCATGATCGCGCCGACGCGGAAAATGTTGTGATAGGAGCCGATCACCCACAATGTCGCTGACGGTTTCATGATGCGGCGGCAGGCGAGCAGCCAGGCGCGCGTGAAATCGTCATAGGCGGCAAAGGACGAGAACTTGTCCCAGTCGTTGTTGACGGCATCGACGTGAGATTCGTCGGGGCGCTTGAGATCGCCCTTCAATTGCAGAT
Organism: Pseudomonadota bacterium; assembly: GCA_040386115.1. Lineage (GTDB taxonomy): Bacteria > Pseudomonadota > Alphaproteobacteria > Rhizobiales > Xanthobacteraceae > Afipia. The sequence continues at coordinate 19,050 of JAZKGC010000025.1, read as the reverse complement.
TATACGGCGGATCGGCGAATACCAGATCCACCGAACCAGCCGGCAACTTCGACATCTCAGCGACGCAATCGCCAACGACGATACGCGAACTGGATGGCACTTCAAATTGAGTGCGGGGCGCCCTTGCAGACGCCCCGCGACGCGACACAACCATGACTCAAAACCTGACTCAGGCGACGCAGTCGGCGACGCGGGACTAACAAATCCGACTGTCATCACCATGATCGTCCAAGGTAAAAATCGGCTTAATTAAAAACAGGTTTGTCATCTCTCCGAAGCGGGTCCGCACATCGCCTCGCAATGGCTCGCCGTGGAGCGGCAGACATCGATCCGATGTAGGAAATAGCTATCACAGCGTGCCTTTCGCTGCGAAATTCAGCTGTCATTCATGACGCAGAGCCGAAACCCTCCCGAATACCGCACTAGGCAATATTTGCCGGGCGCGGTATGAATCACCAACTGGATATTCTGCGGCTCCTTCGCGCCATCGTCATGGAGCGTCCGCCGATCGAGGAGACTTCCGATGCGTTACGATGATTTCCGCCGCAGCGATAACATTGACGATCGCCGCGACGACGATGGCGGCGGAATGGGCGGGGGCGGCGGTTTCGGACTTCCGATGGGCGGAGGCGGCGGTCTCGGTATTGGAACCGTCATCGTGCTGGGGCTGATCGGCTGGGCCGTCGGCATCGACCCGCGCATCCTGATCGGCGGCGCGGAGATTCTTACCGGCGGACAGCAGCAAGCGCCGAGCTATCAGACGGATCGAAAGACCGGACCGGCCAAGGCCGGCGCGCCGAGCGACGAGATGGGCAGCATGATTGCTGGCGTGCTCGGCGAGATCGACGACCGCTGGACCGAGATATTCCAGGCCAGCGGGCAGACCTATCGCGGTCCCCGCATCGTGCTTTTCAAGAACGTCACCAATGGCGGACGCTGCGGCAGGGCGCAGTCGGCGATGGGGCCGTTCTATTGTCCGCCCGACAAGCAGATTTTCCTCGACACCGGATTTTTCCGCGAGATCGAGACGCGCTTCCGCGGCTGCTCCGGCAATGCCTGCAAGTTCACAGCGGCGTACATCATCGCGCATGAAGCCGGTCATCACATCCAGAACCTGCTCGGCATTCTGACGAAGGCGCAACAGATGCAGCAGCAGGCCAGCAGCAAGGCCGAGGCGAACAACATTCAGGTGAGAGTCGAATTGCAGGCAGACTGCCTGTCCGGTGTGTGGGTCAATCGCGAAGAGAAGAAGCGTCCCGGCTTCCTCGAGGCGGGCGACATCGACGCGGCATTGCAGACGGCGTCCGCGATCGGCGACGATACGTTGCAGCGTCAGTCGCAGGGCCGCGTGGTACCGGATTCATTCACCCACGGCTCGGCCGCGCAGCGCAAGCGCTGGTTCATGACCGGCTATCAGCAGGGCACGGTCAATGCCTGCAACACCTTCGCGCCCGGCGTCGCACTCTAGTGTCCAGCACCGAATCCAGATCGTTCGTGCCGCTCAATATCGCGGTGCTGACGGTCTCGGACACCCGATCGCTTGCCGACGACAAGTCCGGCAACACGCTGGCAGAACGGCTTGAGACGGCCGGTCATCGTCTCGCCGCACGCGACATCGTCACCGATGATGTCGAGGCGATCCGCGTCAGGCTGAAAGCGTGGATCGCGGATGCGGGTGTCGATGTCGTCATCACCACCGGCGGCACCGGCTTCACCGGCCGAGACGTGACGCCGGAGGCGATCGAGCCTCTGTTCGAGAAACGGATGGATGGTTTCTCCATCGCGTTCCACATGCTGAGCCACGCGAAAATCGGCACCTCGACCATCCAGAGTCGCGCGACGGCGGGTGTTGCCGGCGCGACTTACATTTTCTGTCTGCCGGGATCGCCGGGCGCATGCCGCGACGGATGGGACGGCATTCTCGCGCAGCAACTTGATTACCGCACCAAGCCCTGCAATTTCGTCGAGATCATGCCGCGGCTGGACGAGCATTTGAAACGCGGCAAGGCGAAGGCCGCGCAAACGCCGTCATGATCCGGTCGTCAGCGCCGTCGCACGATCTTTGCAAGCCAGGCCCATAGCAAGCGCCATGCATCCCGACGGGCTGCGTGGCGTAGCCGCTTTGCGTCGATCTTGTGGAACGCGATGAGGTCCGGCGTGACGTGGCGCGTTAACAAGCCGCGCTTCGGCGTCACAACTTCAGTTCCCACGTCTCGCCGATAAGATCGTGCCCGAAACTGCGGTGTGGTTCGCTTGCGACGTGCACAAACCCCGCGCTCTCGTAAATCCCGCGTGCGGCGAGAAGCATGCTTTGCGTCCACAGCGTGATCTTGCGATAGCCGCACTGCCGGGCGAATACGACGCACTCATCGACCAGCCGTTTGCCGAGGCCGATGCCGCGGCCCGCCGGATCGACAAGCAGCAGCCGGATTTTGGCGATCTCGTGGGACTGTTTGACGAGAACCACCGAGCCGGCCTGTGCGCCGTCGATCTCCGCGATCCAGCAGCGCTCCCACGCCGGATCGAAATTTTTCAGGAATTGCGCGACGATCTCGGCAACCATTCCCTCGAACGAAATGTCCCAATCGAATTCGCGCGCGTACAGCAGGCCATGCTGTTGCACGATCCAGCCCATGTCGCCGGGCTTGTGCGCGCGCAGCATCGCCTGCGGACGATCGGCGTTGCCGTCGAGCACCCGTTCGATGATCGACATGGCGCTCACGAGACGCTGCTCGTCACCCGGCGGCAGACGATCCAGCATCCCGCCGACATCGTGACGTGACCGGCTGTTCAAATCGCCGAACGCCTTCCGGCCTTTTGCGGTCAGCGCCAGCCGGTATTGCCGCCGGTCGGACGGGACCGGCTTGCGGGTCACGAGCCCGTTTTCCATGAAGGTCTGAACGATGCGGCTCAGATAACCCGGATCAAGGCCGAGTTCGGCGCCGATCTCCTTGGCGGATGGATCGGTACGGTGCGCAAGTTCGAACAGCACGCGGGCTTCAGTCAGCGAGAAGGCGCTTTGCAGGAGCTGCTGTTCAAGCACGCCAATCTTGCGGGTGTAAAAGCGATTGAACCGGCGGATCGCGGCGACCCGGGCATCCTTTTCCGCTTTATCATGGGTAGTCATCGGCAAAAGCCTCATCGCAACCCATTGGCTGCTTGAGGAGGCATTTTCGGGATGATTGTTGACGGAGTCAACTATTTATTTGAACGCTACGCCGCCACAAAAATCCGCGTGCGCAGAACGGCGCGGCCGGTTCGCCCCAGTTTGGACAGCAGCTTGGCCTCTGCGCCGTGCGCGGCCGGGGCATAGCCGCCTACCCGCTCATAATGGTCGCGGGAAATCAGCAGGCCCTGATCGGTGGAGGGGCCGGAGAGGAAGCGTGCGAACAGCCGCATGCCGTCGCGCATCTTCACATCCTCATAGGGCGAGCGCGCATAGCGGAAAACACCGGCACGCTGGCGGCCGCTCAGGGATACGCCCTGCATGAATTGTGCGGCTTCGTCGATCCAGCCCGAATCCAGCACCGCGCCGGCGCGCAGGAACAGCAGCCAGGGCGAACGGGTTTGATTGGCACCTGCCGCCAGCGCGGCCGAGCGTGATCCATCGAACTTCAGGAACCGGCAGCCGGCGACGTCGGCAACCCGCTCGATAACGTCGGATCCGGGGCGGTCGATCAGAACGACGTCCCGCACCAGGCCTGCGGCCGCGCCCGGCACAAGGGCGGCCAGGGTGGCAACGACAGGCTGTTCGACGCCTTCGGTTGGGATGACAACGCTGATCATGATCGCTTGCTTGAAAGAGCCGTCCGCGACATCTGAAGCGGCATCGTTATCATCTTGTCACACTCAGAACAGCCCGTCAGGTGCAGCTTTTTGCAGCATTCATTAACAGCGGCAGCGCGCGGTGCTCCGCGAAAACACCCGAAAAAATTTCGGGTGGGGATCTCTTGAAGTTCTTGTTTTGTTCTCATGTGATGCTATGTTGCCTCCATGAGCCATGCATCCCATGCCCTCAAACACCCGCCGGTCACGGCGCCCTCCGATCCGGCGGGTGTTTCTTCTCCGTTTGCCGAGATTGAAGTCGCCATCGACCGTCAGCGGCGCAGGGGCCGCGGCGCTCAGTCCAACGCAAGCGGACGGTATGAGGCCGAAGCCAGAGTTACCTTCGACGACGGCTGGCAAAGCCTCGAAGAACTTCCGCCCTTCAAGACCACCGTGGCAGTGGATACCGCCCGCAAGGTAATTACCCGCAACGACTCGCCCGATATCGGGTTTGACCGCTCCATCAATCCCTATCGCGGCTGCGAGCACGGCTGCGTTTACTGTTTCGCGCGGCCGACCCACGCCTATCTCGGATTGTCGCCGGGCCTCGATTTCGAGAGCAAGCTGTTCGCAAAGCCCGACGCGCCGGACCTGCTTAAGAACGAACTGGCTGCGCCGGGTTACGAGCCGCGCATGATCGCGATCGGCACCAACACCGATCCCTACCAGCCGATTGAACGCGAGCGCAAAATCATGCGCGGCATTCTCGAAGTGCTGGAGCGTACCGGCCATCCGGTCGGCATCGTCACCAAATCCGCTCTGGTCACGCGCGACATCGATATCCTCGCGCGGATGGCAAAGCGGAATCTTGCCAAGGTCGCCATTTCGGTGACGACGCTCGACCCGAAACTCGCGCGCACCATGGAGCCGCGCGCCGCAACGCCGCCGAAGCGGCTGGAGGCGCTGAGGCAACTGGCCGACGCCGGGATTCCGACCACTGTGATGGTGGCACCCGTGATTCCGGCGCTCAACGATTCCGAGATCGAGCGCATTCTGGACGCTGCGGCGCACGCCGGGGTCAAGGAAGCGAGCTATGTGCTGCTGCGGCTGCCGCTGGAGGTCCGCGACCTGTTCCGCGAATGGCTGATGGCGAATTATCCGGACAGATACAGGCACGTCTTCACGCTCATCCGCGACATGCGCGATGGCCGCGATTACGATTCGCAATGGGGAACGCGCATGAAAGGCACCGGGCCGATGGCCTGGATGATCGGGCGGCGGTTCGAGATCGCCTGCGAGAAACTCGGCCTCAACAAGCGGCGCTCGAAATTGACGACCGCTCACTTCGCGCGGCCGCCGCGTGGCGGCGAGCAGTTCAGTTTGTTCTAACGCGCCGAATAGCGGGCACGGATGAAAGTTCCGGCTTGCGAGGCCGCGCGCGTGCCAGCAGCATCCCGGCATGATTCGGGAAAAGGCCTCGGCGGTAAAACCTTCGGCGAAAAGCCGTCCAGTTCAAGGGCGTCCCATTGTGGCAGCGCCGACGTTCCGCCGCGAGCGCGCGCTCATGAAGCGCGGTGTCTGGCCGGTCGCGGGATGCGACGAGGCGGGGCGCGGTCCGCTCGCGGGTCCGGTGGTTGCGGCGGCCGTCATCCTCGATCCGAAGCGAATCCCGAAAGGCATCGACGACTCCAAGCGCTTGAGCCGTGAGCGCCGCGAGGAACTGTTCGAGGAAATCTGCGCGACGGCGCTGGTGTCGGTCAGTTTTGCGCCGCCGTCGCGAATCGACCGCGACAATATTCTGCGCGCGTCGCTGTGGGCGCTGGCCCGCGCGGTTCATGCGCTGCCGGAACTGCCGAAGTATGTTTTCGTCGATGGCCGCGACCGGCTGGAGACGTCGTGCGACTGCGAAGCAGTCATTGGCGGCGATGGCATCGTGCTGTCGATTGCTGCGGCCTCCATCGTCGCAAAGGTCTCGCGCGACCGGCTGATGTGCAGGCTGGCGCTGGAGCATCCGGGCTATGGCTTCGAGTCTCACATGGGGTATGGCGTCCCGGCCCATCTGGCCGCGCTCGACCGGCTTGGGCCGACGATTCACCATCGCCGCTTCTTCGCGCCGGTTGCAGCGGCACGTCAGAAGCATGAGGGCTTGAATGCCGCGAGCGCCTCAATCGCGATCCCGGCGAAGGTCGAAGAGGCCGTTGTGCTCATCTAAAGCGGCTCGGTTGCCTGATCGCCTCATGCGCTCTATCACACCGGGACAGGCATTCCCTCGCAAGGCCGGTTCAGGCGTTTCATGCGTTTCACATCCCTGATCGTTGAACTGGTCCGCGCGCGGCCCCTGCTGATCTTCTGGATCGTGGTGCTGTCGCAGGCGGCGCTGTGGTTCATCCTGCCTGTGGTCCTGTACGCAAGCCCGCCGGGCAATATGGCGACCGTGCTGGCTTTCGGGCGGGAGTATCAGGTCGGAACCCATCTCGGGCCGCCGGTGGCATTCTGGCTGGCGGATGTGGCGTTCCGTTTGTCCGGCAATCATATTTTCGGCGTCTATCTGCTGTCGCAGCTTTGCCTCATCGTGACCTTCTGGGCTTTGTTCAAGCTCAGTCGCGTCATCGTCGGCGGACAGCAGGCGATTCTGGCGGTGCTGCTGACGCTGACGATCACTTCCTTCGCATTTCCCGGAGCCGAATTTGGCCCGCTCATTCTGGCGCGGCCGCTCTGGGCGCTGATCCTGCTTCATTCCTGGCAGATCGTGGGGCAGGGGCGGCGCAATGCATGGTTCGCACTCTCCATCGAGATAGGCCTGCTGCTGCTGACAACGTCGGCCGCCATTCCGCTGCTCGCGCTGCTGGCCGGATTTGTGCTCGCGACGGCGCGGGGCAGGCGCGCATTGGCTTCGACAGATCCGCTATATGCCGCCATCGTTGTCGCGGTGCTGGTGCTGCCTTACGCCGTATGGCTGCTGCGCGCGGATGCGATCATGCTGCCGCCGTTGCCCGCAGTTTCCGAGCTTGAAGACAGGTTGCTGCGATGGGCGGGACTTCTCGCCGGGCTGCTGTTCGCGTTGTCCGGCGTGGCGCTGCTTCTGCTGTTCAATTCGCGGTATCTCGATCGCAAGCCTGAAGAAGCGCCGGTGATCTACCGCCCTCCGCTCGATCCATTTGCGCGGTGGTTCGTGTATCTCTTCGCGCTGGCACCCGCTATCGCGCTCAGTTTCATGGCCGCGCTGTTCGGAAAAGACGAGACCATCGGAGGCGACGGCATCGCGTTGCTGCTGGTGGGGCTCGCCGTGGTCATTGCCGCAGGTGACCTGATCTATCTCAGGCGGCAGCAGGTTATGCGTTCGGTCTGGCTGGCGATCATGGTGGCACCTGCTCTCGTTATCCTCGGGATGACTTTTATTCAGCCGTGGATCGGCAGCGCTGAGGTGAAAACATCGCTGCCCGCGAGCGAGATTGGAACATTCTTCGGCGAGAATTTCGAACGGCGGACCGGCCGCCCGCTGGCGTCAGTGGCGGGCGATCCGCAGCTTGCGACGCTGATTGGTTTTGCTGCGTCCGCGCGGCCTCACGTGTTGTTCGATGCTTCGCCGCAGCAGACGCCGTGGTTGACGCCTGCGCTCTTTAACGAAACCGGCGGCGTCGTGGTCTGGCGCGCAGCCGACACCGCGGGCACGCCGCCCGATGACATTCTAAAAAGATTTCCCGGTCTGGTCCCGGAAGTGCCGCGCGCATTCGAGCGTCTGGTCAGGGGCCGGCAGTCGCTCCTGAGGATCGGCTGGGCCATCGTGCGGCCGCAGCCGAAACCGCCGGCGACGCGCTAGCACAGGGCAGCGATTATCGTTTGCGCAACTACGTCAGGGCGCGCCGCTGCATGACGCTGGAAAGGCTGAGCCCTGCAAGTGCAATAGCAATTGCCGGAAACACGACGATGTTGACCATCGACCAGCCGAAGCTTGCGAGCAACTGGCCGGAGGAGAACGAGCCGATCGCCACCAGCCCGAACACGATGAAGTCGTTGAAGGCCTGAACCTTCTTGCCTTCCTGCGGCCGGTGCGTTTGCACCACGAGCGCCGATGCGCCGACGAAGGCGAAATTCCAGCCGACACCGACGACGACAAGTCCCGCCCAGAAGTGCATCGCGCTCGTCCCCGACAACCCGATCACGGCTGCAACGGCTTCCAGGATGAGGCCGGTGGCGACGATTTTCGATGTGCCGAAGCGGGAAATCAGCGACCCTGTAAAGAAGCTCGGCCCGAACATCGCGACGATGTGCCATTGAATTCCGAAATTTGAATCGCTCAGCGTCAGTCCGCAGAATTTCATCGCAAGCGGCGCGGAGGTCATCAGCAGGTTCATGACCGTGTAGGAAATAGCTCCGCAGAGTGCGGCGGCGATGAATCGCGGGTGCCGGACAATCTCGAACAGCGGACGCCCGCCCTTCAGATCTGTCGGTGCCGGCTTTGGCGCATCGACCCCGGCAAGCACGACCATCGCCACCAGCGCGACCCCTGCCTGAACAAGAAAGCTCACGGCGAAGAGATAAGGCGGCCAGATGTCCATGGTCCATTGCACGAGTTGCGGCCCGAGTACGCCGGCGAACACGCCGCCGGCCATCACCCAGGATATGGCCTTCGGCTGATAGGCGGGGCTTGCACTGTCGGTTGCCGCGAAACGATAGGATTGCGAGACGGCGCCGTAGAGTCCGCCGAGAAACGTCGCGAAACAAAACAGAACGAATGAACCCTGCAGAATGGCGATCGCGGCGAGTACGCCGCAAAGTGCGCCGCATGCTGTCCCTACGAGAAAAGCGACGCGGCGGCCAAATGTTTGCGAGAGTGCGCCTGTCGGCAGCGTGCCGCTTGCGAGCCCAAGTACAAAAATGGAAAGCGGCAGGGTGGCCAGCGACATGCTCGGGGCAAGTGTTGCGCCGACGATCGAGCCGGTCGCGAAAATGACCGCGGCATTCGCGCCTGTCAAAGCCTGCGCTGCGGCAAGCCGACGGACGTTTGCCCGTGCCTTTGTGTCGTCGATTGCCTCGTCAGCAACGCTCATATTCATTATAAAGCCCCGGCATTTCCGCGTTACAAAGCAGCATCGAGGGTGCTTATGACCTGAACCTGCGACGGGCGCTACACGCATGCAATGCATGGCGGCTGTGTGATCTTTGCGATCGCCCCGGCGTCGTTAGTTGTCAGACCTGAAGTGCTTTTTTCACCGCGCGGAGATCCTGCCAGGTCAGCCGCTTGTAAATCGGCTGACGCAACAGATAGGCCGGATGGAATGTCGCCATCGCGCGGATTTTTCGCGTGCCGGTGTCGTAGTCGAACCATTTGCCGCGCGTTTTCATGATGCCGTCCTTTAGATCCAGCACTGCCTGCGACGACGGTTTGCCGAGACACACCAGAACATCCGGGTTCACCAGCTCGATCTGTCGCCGGATGAACGGCAAACAGATTTGCGTTTCCTGCGGGGAGGGATCGCGATTGCCGGGTGGCCGCCACGGAATGATGTTGGCGATATAGACGCTGCTCCGGTCGAGACCGATAGCGGCCAGCATCAGATCGAGCAGCTTGCCGGAGCGCCCGACGAATGGCCGGCCTTCCAGATCCTCCTCACGTCCCGGCGCTTCGCCGACAAACATGATCTTTGCTTCCGGGTTGCCGTCGGCGAACACGAGTTGCGTCGCCGTCGATTTCAGCGCGCAGCCGTCGAAACGGTCGAGCAGTGAGCGAAGCTCCGCCAATGACGCGGCCTTGGGCGCAATCTCGCGGGCCGATGTGATTGCAGCCTCGGGCGCGGGTGCCGGTTCGGCAAGCGCCGGCGCGGGGGCAGCGTTCGCAGTGCGGAATGGCGCCGGCCGCGCCGCTGGCCGCTCTTCAATCGCGGCCTCTTCCGACAGGCGATTCACCGGCTCTTCCGACAACGCGCAATCGACTCCGGCCTCCAGATAAAAGGCGAGAAGTTCGGCGGCTGTGGGCATGGGTTCGGGGGTCATCACGGTGCCGAATGTAGGATGGATTGCGCTGCAGCGAAACGGGGTTGTTCTTGCGCCGAAAATCGGGAAGAACGATGATTAGAAACATTCTGAAACGCTATATCGAGATGAGATCATGAGCACCGAGCCGCTTCCGCCGCGCGATTCCATGGAGTTCGACGTTGTGATCGTCGGGGCAGGCCCATCCGGCCTGGCTGCCGCGATCCGGCTGAAGCAGATCAACCCGGAACTCACGGTCGTCGTCGTCGAGAAAGGCTCGGAGGTCGGCGCGCATATTCTCTCCGGCGCGGTGATCGATCCCGTGTCGCTCGACAAGCTCATTCCGGACTGGCGCGACGATGCCGATTGCCCGCTCAAGACGCAGGTGAAGGACGATCGCTTCTTCTGGATGACCGGCAGTGCAGCGATTCGGTTGCCGAATTTCATGATGCCGCCGCTGATGAACAATCATCATTGTTACATCGGCTCGCTCGGCGACGTGTGCCGCTGGCTCGGGCCGCGCGCGGAAGCGCTCGGCGTTGAAATCTATCCGGGCTTCGCTGCGGTCGAGGTGCTTTACGGCGAGAACGGTGAGGTGCGCGGCGTCGCTACCGGCGACATGGGCGTGGCGCGCGACGGCTCGCACAAGGCGTCCTACACGCGGGGCATGGAACTGCTCGGCAAGTATACGCTGTTCGCGGAAGGCGCGCGTGGCTCTCTGACAAAGCAACTGATCGCGAAGTTTGCACTCGACAAAGACAGCGAGCCGTCCAAGTTCGGCATCGGCCTCAAGGAAGTCTGGCAGATCGATCCCGGCAAGCATCAAAAAGGATTGATCCAGCATTCGTTCGGCTGGCCGCTCAACAATTCCACCGGCGGCGGGTCGTTTCTCTATCACTACAACGAGAACCTCGTCGCGGTCGGGTTCGTTGTGCATCTCAATTACGACGATCCTTACCTGTCGCCGTTCGAGGAATTCCAGCGCTTCAAAACCCACCCTGCCATTCGCGGGCTGTTCGATGGCGCAAAGCGTATCGCTTACGGCGCGCGTGCTATTACCGAAGGCGGCTACCAGTCGGTGCCGCGCCTGACATTCAAGGGCGGCGCGCTGATCGGCTGTGCCGCGGGCTTCGTCAACGTGCCGCGCATCAAGGGTGTGCACAATGCGATGGGCACCGGCATGCAGGCCGCCGAACAGGTCGCGGCGGCGCTCGCCGCTGGCCGCGCCAACGATGAACTCGTTGAGTATGAAAACGGCTGGCGCGACTCTGCCGTGGGCAAGGACTTGCACAAGGTCCGCAACGTCAAACCGCTGTGGTCGAAGTTCGGCACCATCATCGGCGTCGGTCTCGGCGGTATCGATATGTGGACCAACACGCTGTTCGGCTTATCGGTGTTCGGAACGCTGTCGCACGCCAAGCCGGATCGCAAGACGCTCGATCCCGCCAGGGCACACGCGCCGATTGCCGGTCCGAAGCCGGACGGCAAGCTGACCTTCGACAAGTTATCGTCGGTATTCCTGTCCAACACCAATCATGAGGAAGACCAGCCGGTTCACCTCAAGGTGGCTGACATGACCCTGCAAAAGACATCCGAGCACGATGTGTTTGCCGGGCCGTCGAATCGATATTGCCCGGCAGGGGTCTATGAGTGGGTCGAAGAACCGGCCGGGCCGCGCTTCCAGATCAACGCGCAGAACTGCGTCCACTGCAAAACCTGCGACGTGAAAGACCCCAACGGCAACATCACCTGGGTTCCGCCGGAAGGCGGCGGCGGGCCTAATTATCAGTCAATGTAAGCACGATTGCGCGAGCAGCGTGCAGCGCCACGATTGCGCCACACTGGTGGTCCGATTCTAACATTCGCGTCCCGTTTCAGCGGGTGTTCTTTGCGAATGTTAGAATCGAAGGACCACCAGCAATTATAGGTCCGGTGGAGCTTCGGATTTGACATTCACTTCGTGGAATCGCAGTTGGTTGGGCGCGAATGTTAAATCCGCTCCACCGGCTGGGCTCCTCGACCATTCCTTTGAGCCTCTCGGCTTCGAGTCTTTGGCCCAAATCCTTGCGGATGAGGGCCAAACAAGCCATTGTTACGTGATGCTGGCCTGACCGGTCGCACCTACCCCAATCATGGAGCCGGCGAGCGTGATGTTGTCAGTTCGTTTCAATCGCGTGGCAGTGGCCACTCTCGCGTTGGCGTCGGTGATCGCCTCCGCCGGCCCGCTCGCAGCGCAGACTCGCACGAGCGCCAGCGAAGACGCCAAGCAATCATCCTATCCGTCGGCGCGCGATCTGCTCGGCTTGACTATTGCAGGCAGCTACCTTGCCGCGCGCCATGCCAGCGTCGATCGCGATGCCACCGCCGCATCGGCATTTTATCGCGCGGCGCTTCGATCGGACCCGAAGAACACCGAATTGCTCGATCGCGCCTTCATTGCGTCGCTCGCCGACGGCGACATCGACGAAGCGGTAAAGCTCGCGGATCGCATTCTCACCATCGACAAGAACAACCGCGTGGCGCGGCTGGTGGCCGGTGTGCGCTCGCTGAAGCTGAAGCAATACGCAATCGCCCAGCAGAACATCAATCAATCCGTGCGCGGGCCGATCACCGATCTGGTCGCGACGCTGTTGTCGGGATGGGCGGGCTACGGCGCCGGCAACACCCAGGCGGCCATCGCCAACATCGACAAGCTTGCGGGTCCGGAGTGGTATCCGATCTTCAAGGATCTGCATGCGGGCATGATTCTGGAGCTTGCCAACAAGCAGAAGGATGCCGGCGCGCGCTTCGAGCGCGCCTACAAGCTCGACGAGTCGGCGCTGCGGGTGTCGGATGCCTATGCGCGCTGGCTGTCGCGCAACAAGGGCGATGCAGCCGCGACCGCCGTGTATGAGGCATTCGACAAGAAGCTCGCGCGCCACCCGCTGGTGGTCGAGGGCATTCGTGAAACCAGGGCCGGCAAGAAACTCGCGCCGCTCGCCGATTCGCCGCAGCAGGGTGCCGCCGAGGCGCTTTACGGCATCGGCGCTTCGCTGACGCGCCGTGGCGGAGAAGACCTCGCGCTGGTCTATCTCCAGCTTGCGCTTTATCTCAACCCGAATCACTCGCTCGCGCTGCTGTCCCTCGCGGACCTCTATGAGTCGGTGAAAAAGCCGCAGATGGCCATTAAGGTCTATGAGCGCGTGTCTCCCAATTCTCCGCTCAAGCGCAACGCGCAGATCCAGCTCGCCACCGATCTCGACGCCGTCGATCGCACCGACGAGGGCATCAAGATTCTGAAGGCCGTCGTCGCGGATGATCCGAAGGATCTCGAAGCGATCATGGCGCTCGGCAACATCGAGCGTGCGCGCAAGAAGTTCGAGGACTGCGGCGAAACCTATGGCAAGGGCATCGCTGCATCGGCGGGCACCGAGAAGCCGAACTGGGTCTTCTATTATTTCCGCGGCATCTGCGGCGAGCGTTCGAAACAGTGGTCGAAGGCCGAAGTCGATCTGAAGAAGGCGCTGGAAATGCAGCCCGATCAGCCGCACGTCCTGAACTATCTCGGCTATTCCTGGATCGATCAGGGCATCAACCTCGACGAGGCGATGAAGATGATCCGCCGCGCCGTCGAACAGCGGCCGGATGACGGCTATATCGTCGACTCGCTGGGCTGGGCCTATTACCGCATCGCGAATTACGAAAATGCCGTGAAGCATCTTGAGCGCGCGATCGATCTCAAGCCGGAAGATCCGACGATCAACGATCACCTCGGCGATGCCTACTGGCGCGTCGGCCGGACGCTGGAAGCCAAATTCCAGTGGGCGCATGCGCGTGATCTCAAGCCGGAGCCGGAAGAACTGCCGAAGATCGAGGCGAAGCTGCGCGACGGCTTGCCGGAGGACACGTCCTCCGCCGCGTCCGCCGACAAGAAGAAAGAAGACGGCAAGGGCGGCTAAGGCCGTTCCGTGGCTGCTTGAATCAGCCGCTTGCCTCCGATGTCAGTGCCGGGCTTGACCCGGCAATCCATCTTCCCGGATAAGCATCGCTGTTCTTGATGGATATGCGAGGCAAGCTGCTATGCTCGCGCATGCCCCGTCCTGTTGGAAATGACTGAACCCGCATGACCCTGCTGACCGAAACCGCGCGCGCCAAGGTCAATCTCACCTTGCGCGTTCTCGGACGCCGCGCCGACGGCTATCACGATATCGAAAGCCTGGTCGTGTTCGCCGATTGCGCGGATACGCTGACGCTGGAGCCGGGTCCGCAATTGACCCTGACGGCCAGTGGTCCGGGTGCGCAGGACTGCGGCGAGACGTCGGACAATCTTGTCGTGCGCGCTGCGCGCCTGCTCGGCGAGCGCATTCCGGGCCTCGTGCTCGGCAGCTTCTCACTGGACAAACACCTGCCGGTGGCTGCCGGAATCGGTGGCGGTTCGGCGGACGCCGCTGCCGCGCTGAGGTTGCTGGCAAGGGCGAACGGCGTCGCGATCGACGATCCGCGCGTGGTCGATGTCGCGCGCGAGACCGGCGCGGACATTCCAGTCTGTCTCGTTTCGAAGGCATGTACGATGACCGGCGTGGGCGAGAATTTGGCGATGCTCAATGTGCCGCCGATGCCGTGCGTGATGGTCAACCCACGGGTCGGCGTCGCGACCAAGGACGTGTTCGCAGCTCTCGGTCTTGGCAAGGGCGAGTTTCTTGCGGGTGCAGGAGACGTGATGCTGTCGCCGGGCTGGCCGGCGGATGGTGCGTCATTCGATGCGTGGCTCAACGCCATTGGCTCCGGCACCAACGACCTCGAGAAGCCCGCGTTGAAGGTTGAGCCCGTCATTGGCGATGTGTTGGCGGTGTTGCGCGCGGCGGATGGCGTGCGGCTTGCGCGGATGTCTGGCTCTGGCGCGACGTGCTTTGCGATCTTCGAGGCCATCGGCGATGCCGGACGGGCGGCAAAGGCGATTTCGCAATTGCATCCCGGCTGGTGGGTCCATGCCGGCGTGCTGAGTTGAACCAGAAAATCTAGTGCGAGCGCGCGAGGCAGAACGCGACGACCTGCTCGAGCGCGGTCTTCATCGGCGACGCCGGAAACAGCGCCAGTGCGTCCACCGCCATCGCGCCATAATGCTGCGCGCGGCTCATGGCGTCTTCCAGCGTGCGGTGTTTGGTCATCAGGCCGATGGCCTGATCGAGGTCGCCGTCCGCGATCTCGCCGCGCTCCAGCGTGCGAACCCAGAATTCGCGCTCGACGTCATTGCCGCGGCGGAACGCCAGCACGACGGGCAGCGTGATCTTGCCCTCGCGGAAATCGTCGCCGACATTCTTGCCGAGCTTGGCGGCCTTGCCGCCATAATCCAGCACGTCGTCCACCAGTTGGAATGCGATGCCGAGATTCATGCCGACCGAGCGGCACGCGGTCTGTTCCGCCTTGGGGCGGTTGGCGATCACCGGGCCGACTTCGCAAGCGGCTGCAAACAACTCGGCGGTCTTGCCGCGGATGACCGCGAGGTATTCGTCCTCGGTGGTGGCGGTGTTCTTCGCCGCCGCAAGCTGCATCACTTCGCCTTCGGCAATGGTGGCGGCAGCGGAGGACAGAATATCGAGCGCGCGCAGCGAGCCGACCTCGACCATCATGCGGAACGCCTGCCCGAGCAGGAAATCGCCGACCAGCACGCTGGCCTCATTGCCCCACAGCATCCGCGCCGAGAGCTTGCCGCGCCGCAATTCGCTTTCATCGACAACGTCGTCGTGCAGCAGCGTCGCGGTATGCATGAATTCCACGGCAGCGGCGAGCTTGATATGGCCCTCGCCGGAATAGCCGGTGAGGTTCGCCATCGCCAGCGTCAGCATGGGACGCAGGCGCTTGCCCCCCGACGAGATCAGGTGATTGGCGACCTCCGGGATCATGGTGACTTCCGACCCGGTCCGCGACAGGATGGTGCTGTTGACGCGTTCCATGTCGGAAGCGACAAGCCCGACCAGCTGATCTATCGATGGTGTCGAGTGGCTCTCGAAGGGTACAATTACCGCCACGCCCGGTCTCCCGATGAATTTGAGGCCACAATAGAAACTGCCGTGCGATGCGGCAAGAGCTACAACAGAGGCAACGAACGGCCTGTCGAGGTTGTTCCATCCGCAGGGAGGCGGGGGCATTGCGCGAATTGCTGCGGACCAACGATGTAGTGCTGATGTCGGCGGTCGGCGCGTTGCTGGACGGCGCGAATATCCATCACCTCGTGCTGGACAACAATATGAGCATCATGGACGGATCGCTGGGCGTCATTCCCCGGCGCATTCTGGTCCACGAGGACGACAATGCGGACGCGCGCCGCCTGCTGACCGATGCCGGGCTTGCCCATGAGCTGCGGGAAAATGAGTGATCCCATCACCGACGTGACAGAAGACCTGTTTCTGGGCGGGCAGCTTCGGCTGCGCCAGCCCAAGCGCGGTCACCGCGCGGGCCACGATGCGATGCTGCTGGCGGCAGCGACACGGGCGCGGCCGGGCGATCGCGTGGTGGATTTTGGCGCCGGCGTTGGAGCTGCGGGACTTGCCGTGGCGCGGCGTGTCGCAGGCGTCGAGTTGATCCTTGTCGAGATCGATCAAGGCCTGGCGTCCGTGGCGGGCCAGAATGCAGCGCTGAATCAGCTTGAGGCGCGGGTCGCGGTGCTCGACGTGGCTTCGGATGCGAATGCTTTCGCGGCGGCCGGACTTGGTCCCGACAGCGCGGACGTTGTGCTGATGAACCCGCCGTTTAACGATGCGTCGCGCCATCGGGCGTCACCGGACGCCGGGCGGCAAATGGCGCATATGGCATCCGCACAGACGCTTGAGACGTGGAGTCACGCCGCACGGCGCATGTTGAAATCCGGCGGCGTCCTGACGCTGATCTGGCGGGCCGATGGTCTGGCGGAGATACTGGCTTCGCTGGAGCGGGGCTTTGGCAGCGTGGAGATATTGCCGGTTCATCCGGGGCCACGCGCTCCGGCGATTCGCGTGCTGGTGAGCGCTATCAAGGGCGGCCGTGCGCCGACGGTCGTGCATCCGGGTTTGGTGCTGAATGTAGCCGACGGCGGAGCGGGCGCGAAAGCTCAGGCAATTCTGAACGGCGAAGCGGTGCTGCCGCTGGCGAAGGCATAGGTCGCAATTAACTGCCTATCCAGTAGGCAGCCTGCTTATTGAGATACCGATTTCGATTTTGCTTCCGGCACGTAGGTGAAGTGTATGGCCGTGAAAAGAGCGCCGATCAGCAACATCAGGAGATAGACTTTCATCTCTGCACCTTTTGGGCTGCGCCATTGCAACCGGATACCTTATTGCAATGCAATATGTGTTCCACTTCCGCGTTTCCCAATCGAGTACGGCAACTCGGGAAAACACGTCCGATCAGATATTTAGGGCCAATTCCGACGCAAAGCCGGTTAAACCTTTTGCCGAATGAACCCCGGCTCTGATTGCCAGTTACCGAATAATAAACCGTAAAGATGAAGGACGTTCCATGCCCGACAATGACGGCAACGGTCACTTTGCCGAGAGGTTGCGAAACATGCTTCCGGCGCGCTGGCGCGGTGGCGCGGTGGTGCCGGTGGTGCGCCTGTCGGGCGTGATCGGCGCGGCGACGCCTCTGAAGCCGGGAATGTCGCTGGCCGGCATCTCCAGGACGCTTGAACGAGCCTTTGCGACCAAGGGCGCGAAGGCCGTCGCGCTGGTCATCAATTCGCCCGGCGGCTCCCCTGTGCAGTCGCGCCAGATCTATCAACGGATCCGCGCGCTTGCCGCCGAGAAGAAGCTGCCGGTGCTGGTGTTTGTCGAGGATGTTGCGGCATCCGGCGGTTATATGATCGCGTGTGCGGGCGACGAGATTTTCTGCGACCCGTCGTCGATCGTGGGTTCGATCGGCGTGGTCGGCGGCACGTTCGGATTTACCGAACTCATCAAAAAAGTCGGCATCGAGCGCAGGCTCTATACGTCGGGCGATCACAAGGCGACGCTCGATCCGTTTCTGCCGGAAAATCCCGAAGACGTGGCGCGGCTGAAAGCGATCCAGCGCGAGATTCACGACACCTTCATCGAGCTTGTAAAGCAAAGCCGCGGTGCACGGCTCAAGGGTGAGGGCGATTATCTTTTCACCGGCGAATACTGGGCCGGCGAACGCTCGGTGAAACTCGGCCTTGCCGATGCCATCGGCGATCTGCGCACGGTGCTGCGCGCGCGCTACGGCGACAAGGTGCAGATGCCTGTGATCGCGCCGCCGACCGGGCTGCTGTCGGGCCTCACGGGCCGCAAGCCCGGCGCGGGATCGGCGCTGCCAGGATTTCCGGGATTTTCCGAAGACCTCATTTCGGCGCTGGAGACGCGCGCGATGTGGGCGCGCTACGGGCTATGACATGATTGTTCAGTCGCACCGGCCAACGGGAGAACGAAAGTGCCGCCGCTTGTTCTGATCGCCGCTGGACTTCTGGGTGGTGCAGCCCTTGTGCGTCTTGCGACGCGCGAGGGCCGGCGCATCAATCGCGAACTGGAAGAGGCGCGCAAGACGAGGCTCGATGAGCGGGACGGTGTTCCGCAATTGCGACGCGACCCCGACACCGGGACGTACCGGCCAGTGGCATGATCCCGAAAAGTGGGCACAGGTTTTCGGAAAGATCATGCCAAAAAGGAGTGCGGCGTGAGCGGATGCCGAGACGATCAGCCTTGCCGGCGAACGTCGTTGACCATCATGATGCACAGCGAGGCCATGATGGCGGCTGCCGCAAAAATCTGAAAAGCAATCATCGCAGTCCCTGTCACTGAAGTGCAGCCGGTAAGTCCGGCCTGTCGTTGCAATGGCTGACCGATAACGCGCGGTTCCTAACAAAGGGGATGCCGCAGCGGGCCATCTGGCGCGGCGGTTAAGCGGGCGTGGCTGAGGCCGCTAAAATTGCACGAATCCGCACCGATTGACGCTCGCGGAGCGTGCCATCGCCTTGATTCCCAAGGGCTGCGCCGATACGGTCCGCGCGCAAATCACCCCTTCCAAACCGTTAAAGATTCCCGATGGATTCACTGCCTCCGCACATGCGCCCCGAGCGCTCGTTTCAGGGTCTGATCCTGACGCTGCAACGCTATTGGGCGGATCATGGTTGCGTGATCTTGCAGCCCTACGACATGGAAGTGGGCGCGGGTACGTTTCATCCGGCGACCACATTGCGCGCGCTTGGGCCGAAGCACTGGAACGCGGCTTACGTGCAGCCGTCGCGCCGCCCGAAGGATGGCCGATACGGCGAGAATCCAAATCGTCTTCAGCACTACTATCAGTTTCAGGTGATCCTGAAGCCGTCGCCGCCGGACATTCAGG
>JAZKGC010000024.1:21938-30157 GCA_040386115.1 Pseudomonadota bacterium | reverse complement strand
GCCCGCTTCTGAATACGTTCCAGATAAGGATGTGCGTTGTCGCAAATGCCCACGCCGTAGGCGATCGCCCAATCGAGGCACGTTGTCAGCAGAATGTCGGCGCTGGTGAATTTGTCGCCCATCAGGAATTGCCGGCCATCATCAAGTGCCACTTCGACGTGGCGCAATTGCTCGCGGAAATATTCGCCGGCCTTGGCGACAACCTCGGGCGCCACGCCGTAGATTGGTCCCAGCGCGTCCGCGCTATGTCTGCGCATCACATAAAGGCTGGTGGAATCAAGTTCGGTGACGATGAAGAAGCACCATTCCAGCCATTTGGCGTAGTCGCGCTGGGCTTCGGGAATGAGTGCTCTGTCCGGCGTCGAATAGGTACTGGACAGGTAAGCGACGATGGCAGCGCTTTCGCCGATACAAAAATCACCGTCCTGGAGCAGGGGGATTTTCTGGCGCGGATTGAGTTTCGTGTATTCCGTGGTCTTTGTCTCGCCCGTGCGGGGACCAATAGCCTGGGTTTCGTATTTCAGATCGAGTTCGGCCAGTGCCCAATGTGGGCGGACAGTCCGGCTCGTCCCGACCCCCCAGAGGGTGAGATTCGGCGCGGCGGACATCTCACCATGTCTCCACGGAGGGGCGCAGGTCCATTTCGTGGGTCCACCCGTCTTTCGCTTGCTGATGCGCAAACCAATACGCCTCGGCGATCGACGACGTCTTGGTCAGGCTGTCGGCGGGAATATCGCTGGCGTCGATACCCTTCTGCGCCTTCATGCGCTGGTGAATCGCTTCGCTGTCCACGGCTGCGTCGATCAGAAGGTGCACAACGTGAACGTTCTTCGGCCCGAGTTCGCGGGCCATTGCTTGGGCAACGGCCCGCAGACCGAACTTCGCCGACGAGAACGCCGCGAATCCCTTGCCGCCGCGCACACTTGCGGTTGCGCCCGTGAACAGCATCGTACCATGTCCGCGCGCGAGCATGTATTTGGCGGCCTCGCGTCCGACCAGAAAGCCGGCGTAGCAGGCGAGTTCCCAGGCTTTGAAGAACAGCTTTTCAGTGGTTTCCAGAATCGGCTTGTTGACGTTCGAGCCGGCGTTGAAAAGGCATACCTCGATCGGTCCGACGTCCTTCTCAACCTCGGCGAACAGAGCCTGCACATCGGCTTCCTGCCGGGCATCGACGCTGAAGGCGCGGACATCGAGGCCTTCAGCCTTCATCTGATCGACGAAACCTTGCGACTTGGCGGCCTCGCGACGAGCGATGCAGACCTTGTAGCCACCCTTGGCGAAACGATGCGCAACAGCAGCACCGATGGCGTCACCCGCGCCGACCAGCAAGACCACGCCATTTTGTGCCAAAGTAGCCTCCCGTTTTTAAGTTCTTATTTGATACTTTAAATTCCTACAGGGCGAGATGATCGTTGTAAATGGCCCCGTGTGGAAAATTCATATCTCCTGTGTATAGTACTAAACAGCGCTTTGATCGCCCGGCATACCTCGGTCCCGACGAATAAGATTGACGAGTTCTAAAAAAGAACGATACATTCCAAATGTCGAAGGCCGCCCCTGAAGCGGTCGCGTATCTTTGGGAGGCCAATGTGACGAACGCTGCGGAAGCGATAGACCTCGCTCAAATTCTTGGAGATCTCCCGCAACGCCTTCATCATGTGATGGACAGCGCCGTCGCTGCAACACCCGACCATCCCGCGTTGATCGAAGACTCTACCACATGGACGTACCGGCAGCTCTCCGAATCCGTGCAGCAAATTGCCTCGGCCCTGCAATCGCTCAGCGTGCGACCGGGCGACCGGATGATGATTGTCAGCGAGAATTGCATTGCGCTAGCGGGACTATTGCTCGCGGCGAGTCGGATCGATGCATGGGCCATTGTCGTCAATCCAAGGCTTTCGCCGCGCGAGCTTGATCAGATTCGCGATCACAGCGGCGCCCGCCGTATGTTCTTCACCGTTGCTATATCAAATGAAGCGGCAAGCCATGCGTCGCGCATCAGCGCATCCGTTGGTGCGGTTGGGCCACTGAAGGACATCGGCATCGGCCCATTGAACGAAGCTGCGACCGCCGAACTGGTGGAAACCAGCGCGGCGAAACAGGTTGCGGTCCTGATTTACACCTCCGGCACAACGGGAACGCCGAAGGGTGTGATGCTGACGCACGAGAACCTGCTGTTCAGCGCCAAAACGACGGCGCTGTTCCGTAGCATGAGCAGCGTGGACAAGGTCTATGTGGTGCTGCCGATCTCACACATCGTCGGGGTCTCCCTGCTGCTCATGACGCTGATGTCCGGCGGCACCGTCCGGCTGGTCAGCAAGTATGAACCCCCTGCGCTGGCGAAGGCTATTGCGGAGGAGGGTGTCACGATCCTCAATGGCGTGCCGGCCACGTATCAACGACTGCTGGAATACAAGACCGTTGCCGGTCTCTCGAAACTGGACAAGGGATCGCTGCGACTGATCGCCGTCGCAGGAGCACCGCTGGACCTCGATTTGAAGTCGCGGGTTGAGCAGGAACTCGGCCTGTCGCTTTTGAACGGTTACGGCATTACTGAATGCTCACCTGGAATTTCCGGCGTGCGGTTCGATGCACCCCGCGCCGACGAGGCCGTCGGCAAGCTGATGCCGGGCATTGAGGCCCGGATCGTGGGCCAGGATGGCGCCCCCGTCGCTGATGGGCAAGTGGGCGAACTGCATGTCCGTGGCCGCAACGTCATGCGCGGATATTATCGAGCTCCTGATCTGACCGCGAAGGTGATCGACGGTGAGGGTTGGTTCAACACCGGCGACCTCGCACGCTTCGATGGTGATTGCCTGTTCATCGCCGGCCGAACCAAGGAAATGATTATCCGCTCGGGTTTCAATGTCTATCCGGCGGAGGTTGAAGCCGTCATCAACTCGCACGATGCCGTCGTGCAATCCGCTGTCGTTGGCCGCGCCGTCGAAGGCAATGAAGAGGTCGTCGCCTTCGTTCAATTGTTGCAGGGTTCGACCGTCACGCCGGTCGAATTGATGGCCTATGTCGGCGAACAACTCACGTCATACAAGCGCCCGTCGCAGATCATCGTGTTGAATGCACTGCCCGCGACGTCCACAGGAAAAATTCTCAAACACAAGCTGGCGGAATCGTTGCGTGGTGCGTGAAGGCTAACTGGGAGCGCGATCGGCGCGGCTTCTTGAATCCAGATTTTGAACTTAACCCTTGCTCGGGAGAAGACCTTTGCAAAAGCGAAATGCCACCGTGGCCGTGATCGGCGCGGGAGACTTCATCGGCGGCGAGATCGCCAAGAAATTCGCAGCCGAAGGCTTCACCGTCTTCGTCGGTCGCCGACAGGGCGAGAAACTTGAACCTCTGATGAAGGAGATCAGGGACGCAGGCGGCGAAGTGTTTGGGCGCTCGCTCGATGCGCGTAAGGAAGACGAAATGATTTCCTTTCTAGGTGATGCGGACAAGCACGCCCCACTGGAAGTCTGTGTGTTCAACATCGGCGCCAACGTCAATTTCCCGATTGTCGATACTACGGAGCGCGTGTTCCGGAAAGTATGGGAAATGGCCTGTTATTCGGGGTTTCTTGCCGGGCGCGAAGCCGCTCGTCTGATGCTTCCACGCGGCAAGGGCAACATCTTCTTCACAGGAGCCACCGCCAGCTTGCGCGGCGGCTCGGGCTTTGCCGCTTTCGCCAGCGCGAAATTCGGATTGCGCGCTGTTGCCCAGGCCATCGCGCGCGAACTGGGACCGAAGAACATCCATGTCACCCATCTCATCATCGACTCCAGCGTCGATACCGAATGGGTACGTCAGCTCATCGCCAACCGGGAAGGCCAGCAGGCAATCGAAAATCTCGATCCAAACCGGCTGATGCGCCCGGCAGCGGTCGCGGAGGCCTATTGGCAGCTCTATCAGCAGCCGCGAGACGCCTGGACGTTCGAACACGAGATTCGCCCGTTTGGAGAGAAGTGGTAGCAGGATCAGTCCGATGGAATTGAGCCTTTCAAAGGAAGACGCGGCCTTTCGCGACGAGGTGCGGGCATTCATCGCGGAGAACTATCCGCCGGAGATGCGCGTGCCCAATGCAGAGACCGATCTCACCAAAGAGCAGTCGATGCTCTGGCATAAAATTCTTCACAAGAAGGGCTGGATCGCGCCGCTTTGGCCCAAGGAACATGGTGGTCCGGGTTGGTCGATCACGCAGCGTTTCCTGTGGGAACAGGAGACGTCGCGGGCCGGGACATTACCGCCGCTGGCCTTCAGCGTCACGATGGTCGGCCCTGTCATCTATACTTACGGCAACGAGACACAGAAAAAGAAATTTCTGCCGCGGATTCTCTCCGGCGAGGACTGGTGGTGCCAAGGCTATTCCGAGCCTGGCTCGGGGTCCGATCTGGCGTCGGTTCGTACCAAGGCGGTTCGTGACGGTGACCATTATATCGTGAACGGTCACAAGACCTGGACCACACTGGCGCAGCACGCTGACTGGATTTTCTGCCTGGTGCGCACCGATCCTACCGTCAAGGCTCAGGCGGGAATCTCGTTCCTGCTGATCGACATGAAAACGCCGGGCGTTACCGTGCGGCCGATCATCACCATTGATGGCTCCCACGAAGTCAACGATGTGTTTCTCGAAGACGTTCGCGTCCCGGTCGAGAATCTGATCGGTGAAGAGAACAAAGGCTGGACCTACGCCAAGTTTCTGCTCGGCAACGAGCGTACCAGCATGGCAGGCATCGGCCGCTCGACCCGCTACCTGAAAAAACTCAAGCAAATAGTAAAGGCCGAGATTGCCGAGGACGATCCGGCGGCCGGCGAGTTCGTCAGGGATATCGCACGGGTGGAGCTTGATGTATTGGCGCTCGAGGCGACGGAGCTAAGAGTCATCGCGCAGATGTCACGCGGGATCGATCCGGGACCGGCCGCCTCTTTGTTCAAGATCAGGGGCACGGAGATTTTCCAGCGCATCACCGATCTGACGCACCGGGCTATCGGCAATTGCGGGCTTGCGCTTCGCGAGCATCCAGCAAGCGCCAACATCTTCATGCCGGGACCGGACTATGGGCACACCGTATCGGAGAAGTATCTGAACGCGCGCAAACTCAGCATCTACGGCGGATCGAACGAGATCCAGCGCAACATCATCGCAAAAGCGGTGCTTGGCCTGTAATCGCATTTCACGAGGCATCCGGTGGATATTCAATTTTCGGAAGAGCAGGAACTTCTGCGCAGCAGCATCCAGCGGTTGCTGCGGGACCAGTACGAATTTGACGCGCGCCGCAAGATCGTAGCGTCGGAGGAGGGTTTAAGCCGAAAGCACTGGAATGCATTTGCAGAGATGGGCCTGCTCGCAGCGCCATTCTCGGAAGCTGCCGGCGGGCTCGGCGGAGGTCCGCTGGCGACGATGATCGTGATGCAGGAATTCGGACGTAATCTTGTCGTCGAACCGTTCTTCGAAACTGTCGTGCTTGCCGGCGGATTGATCGAGGATGCTGGATCGGACGCGCAGCGAGAGCAATTGCTGCCGCCGATCATGGCTGGCGAAGCGATCTGGGCGCTTGCATGGGCGGAGCCGAAATCACGTTATGACCTGAACGATGTCGCGACCGCCGCGCAGCGCAAGGGGAATGAGTACGTTCTGAACGGAGTCAAGGCCGCCGTCATCGGTGCACCGTGGGCCGACAAGCTCATCGTTTCGGCGCGGACGTCGGGCGGTCAGCGTGACCGCGCCGGTGTCAGCCTGTTCATCGTGGATCGCCAATCGGCAGGTTTTCATTTGCAGAGTTTCAAGACCATCGACGGACGCCGCGCTGCCGAGATCACTCTGAAGGATGTTCATGTTCCAGCGGGTCAGTTGCTTGGAAAGGAAGGCGAATGTTCAGCAACCCTTGAAGCCTGTCGTGACCGCGCCATTGCGGCGCAATGCGCCGAAGCGACGGGTGCGATGCATGAGCTGAACTCGGCGACACTGGAATACACCAAGACCCGCAAGCAGTTCGGCTTGGCGCTGGGAACCTTTCAGGTCTTGCAGCACCGGATGGTCGATATGTTCATCGCGCTCGAAGAAGCGACGTCCCTGATGCAGCATCTGAATCTCAGCCTGGCTCAGAACGAAACCAACGTATCGAAACTTGCTTCGGGTGCGAAATCGAAGGTCGGCGAGTCCGCGCGGTTTGTCGGTGAACAGGCCATCCAGCTTCACGGCGGCATGGGCATGAGCGACGAGTTGAATGTCGGTCACTATTTTAAACGTATCGCGTCCATCAACACCCAGTTCGGCGACCCGACGTACCACCTGATGCGGTACGCGCGCGCCAGCTAGTTCCTTTCATGCGGCTACGGCTGCCGCATTCAACCGGAGTCTCATCATGAATGAAGCTGTGATCGTATCGACCGCCCGCACGGGAATTGGCAAGGCCTATCGCGGCGCGCTGAACAACACGGAAGGCCCGACGATGGCCGGACATGTGATCGCGGAAGCGGTCAGGCGCGCGGGCGTCGAGCCGGGCGAAGTTGAAGACGTGGTGATGGGCTGCGCGATGCAGCAGGGCACCATGGTCATGAACGTCGCGCGCAAGGGCGCGATCCGTGCCGGTCTGCCGGTGACCGTTGCCGGGACTACCATTGATCGCCAATGCGCATCGGGCTTGCAGGCGATCGCGGTTGCCGCGCGTTCGGTGATGCTCGATGGCGTTGAAATTGCGGTTGGCGGAGGTGCCGAGTCTATCAGCCTCGTTCAGAACGATCACATGAACAAGTTTCACGCGATCGACGAAGAACTGATGGCAATGAAGCCGGACATGTATATGTCGATGCTGGACACTGCGGAGATCGTGGCGGAGCGCTACAAGATTTCTCGCGAGCGTCAGGACGAGTACAGCCTCGAATGCCAGCGCCGCACCGCTGCGGCCATGCAAGGCGGGCGGTTCAACGACGAGATCGTTTCATTCAAGACCAAAATGGCGGTCATGGATAAGGACACCAAGCAGATTTCGTTCAAGGACGTGACGCTGGCGAAAGACGAGGGGCCGCGCCCCGAGACGACGGCGGAAGGACTTGCCAGCATCAAGCCGGTGTTCGAAGGCAAGACCATTAGCGCCGGCAACGCCAGCCAGTTGTCCGACGGCGCGTCGGCCTGCGTCATCATGAGCGACAAGATCGCTGCGAAAAAAGGCCTCAAACCGCTCGGAATTTTCCGTGGCTTCGTTGCGGCCGGCGTTGAGCCGGACGAAATGGGCGTCGGACCGGTGGCTGCGATCCCCCGTCTGCTGAAGCGTCACGGTCTCAAGATCGATGACATCGATCTTTGGGAGTTGAACGAGGCCTATGCGGTTCAGGTGATCTATTGCCGTGACAAGCTCGGGATCGACCCGGAAAAGCTCAACGTCAACGGCGGCTCGATTTCGATGGGTCACCCCTACGGCATGACCGGGGCTCGGCTTGCAGGTCACGTGCTGATCGAGGGCCGCCGCCGCAAGGCCAAATATGGCGTGGTGACCATGTGCATCGGTGGCGGAATGGGAGCCGCTGGGTTGTTCGAAATCCTCCACTAAAAGAGGACATTTTTAGATCCGTCACAAACACGCCCGGCCACCGAAAGGTCGCTGGGCCTGTCCGCGTGCAAATTTCATTCTCGATGTCACCTGCTTCGGCTGAACGTGATATCTTTCGCGGTACGCGCGTACTCTATGGCGTCCTTTCGTGTCGCCTTGCGTGCGACGGCGGTTCAATCGTATTTTAGCATGTGCTGAACAAAACAGCGCTTGCCGCGTTGGTTGTTGTTGAGGATATTGAGCATCAACGCTCTGACGACGATCGGGTGCGATATTGTTGCGGCAGAAACCATTTTTGGCGTTATCCGGATTAGCGGTTGCAGCGCTATCGACCGGAGGTTTTGCACCCGGACCCGCACTTGAGACCAAACCGCCGATTGTGAAGGTGCAAGCTGCGGAGCCGCAGACCGCTGCTCCGCAAGCTCCGGTACCGGTCCCCGCCGTGCCGCAACCTGAAGCGCCTCCATTGTCGCCGGCCGAACACCAATCGATCGAAGATCGATTGGTGTTCAACAGGGTGCTGGTCGATGCAGCCGTGCTTAAGAATAACTATGAGAATTTCAAACGCCGCAAAAGCAAGACGCCGGTTTCGTTGTCGTCCTTCCGTAACCTTGAATTACAGCTAAATGCCATTGCCGCCGCTGATCCTGCAAATACGCAGGCTCGGGACTGGGC
>JAZKGC010000024.1:5803-21838 GCA_040386115.1 Pseudomonadota bacterium | reverse complement strand
GGCTCCACAAATGCACGCGTCAAAAAAAGGGCCGGTCAATGAGACCGGCCCTTTGTCAGCTTTGGGCTTTGAGCTTATGCGTCGAGTACAGCCACAATCTCAAGCGTGCGCGGATTCACGACGATAATCTCGTTGCCGACGATGAAGAACTCATATCCACGCCAGTCGGGATAGATCGTCACCACCTCCGTGGGGAGCGGATAGAAGCTGACGGTTCGGGGAACGCGCGTTCCCACAGAAATCGAGAAGTTGATATTCGTCACGGGCTTCACGTTCTGCTTGGTAATCACCGTGCGAACCTGAGTTCGCTGTTCGGTTGACAACTTCGCGCCCGCACCGGCCTGACCAGTGGTGGCTCCGGCCTTCGGGTCGGATGCGTTCTTTTGATCCGCCTTCATGCCGTCCTTCGATTTGTCCATCTTCGGATCGGACGCTTCCTTACTTCCGGCCTTCCGATCCTGCGTCGTCTCAGCGCCCTTCGACTTCATGTTGTCTTTCGGAGCGTCTTGCGCGCGCTGGGCGCCGCTGCCTTCGCGCGGCATCTTGTCTGCCTCGCCGTCCTTCATGCCGGCCTCGGGAGCTTTGGTTCCGGTGGCGTCGCCCCGATTCATCGGTGCAACCTTGTCCGCAGGCGCAGGCTGCGAAGCGGCAGGTGCGTTCGGTGCGCTATTCGGTGCCTGTGCGGAAACCAAACCCGTGGTGCCGATCAACGCGGCTGTAGCCACTGAAATCAAGAAAGTTTTTCTCATCGTGTCCTCCTCTGTACTGCCCGAGGTCTCAACGAGAAGGGACACTCCCTGTTCCGTCTGAAACAGGTTTATTTCGTGAATGGTCGTTCATTGGGAACAAATGCCTGCTGCACCAAGCAGCGCGCGGCTTGCTCATAAACCAGCTGGGGATCAATTGACTCGCAAGCGTTCTGAGACGCCCTGATAGCCGTGGGCATGCGCGGCAGCAAACATCGCCCACATCGCACCCAGCATCATCCAGAAATGCCGCCAATGATCGACATCGATGACCAGTGCTTCGCCGACGGTGCCGAGGAATGCAGCAAAGATCGCGAGATAGGTGCGCTGCCAAGGTACGCGGACGAAGATGAGCTTGAAGCCCATGACGACGGTAATGAACATCAGCGCCGGAAAACAAATGCCTGCGATCCATCCGCCTGACATGAATGCGTTGAGGAACGAGTTATGGGTGTCCTCGGGAAAGTATTTCGTGAACTGCAACGGGCCTATTCCCATCGGCATTTCGAGCGCCATCTGGAAGCCGAGCGCATGTCGGCCGAACCGCCCGAAGCGGCCACCGTCATAGGTTTGGGTGAAGCTTGCTCGCTCCCTGAAGAGATCCCCGATCGAATCGAACGACAGCAGCGCGGCTACCAGCAAGACAGCGGTGATCGCCGCGCCGATGGCCATGGCCACAATTCGCCTGCGCTGTGGTTTTGACGGACTGGTCATGTACATCAGGATGAGCATGAATGCTGAACAGCCGATCAGCAGCCCCCATGAAGCGCGGGAGAAAGCCAGCAACACCGCGAGGCTGATGATGCTAAGTACAGCAGCGGCGCGGAAAGACTTCCAGAACGGCTCGGTTACCACTGCCTGAAGCGAAAACAGGGCAGGCAGAATCAGAAACGCACCAAGGACGTTCGGATCCTTGAAGGTGCCGCGTGCGCGCCCATAAAGTGTGAAGAGGTCGTGACTGCCCGGCAGAAGATTGAAGTATCCCACAAGGCCGGCCAAGGAAGCGATGACCGCGCCGACGATCAGGCCGCGGCGGAGGAATTCAAGACGACTCGCCGTATCCTCGGACAGAACCATCGCGAATAGAAGAACCGTCACGCCCATGTACCATGACGTCAGAATCCAGTTCACGATCTCGGACTTGTCCATCAGATACACCGAGCAGATCGTGTAACCGAGGTTTATCAGGAACAGAAGAATCAGCAGCGGGATGAATACCGGACGCATACGCAATCCGGTCGCAAAGAAAAAGATCAGCGCCGTCAGCGTTGCCAGTTCGTAGGGGCTGGGCTCGATGAATACGATGGCACCGCCCGCGCCGACGATCCACAGCAACGCCCGCTGGATCGCCGCAATGCCCGGAGGCGTCGCGGATGCGGAGAGAGCGTGGTCTGCCGCTGCGAGTGAAGTCATGCGAAACAGAAACCTCTTCGCGCCATAAACGCGTTAATAGGCGTTTTCACCCTTGATGAGGGCAAAAGGAGTCTTGAAAAGGATGTAGAGGTCGAACAGAACAGACCAGTTTTCGATGTAGTACAGGTCGAATTCTACGCGCTTCTGAATTTTTTCCTCGCTGTCAACTTCGCCGCGCCAGCCATTGATCTGCGCCCATCCGGTGATGCCGGGCTTGACGCGATGGCGTGCGAAATATCCATCGACTGCTTCGTCGAACAGTCGGCTCTGCAACTTGCCTTGCACAGCGTGCGGCCGGGGACCGACCAGCGAGAGATTGCCCTTGAAGACGACGTTGAAGAGTTGCGGTAGTTCGTCGAGACTTGATTTCCGGATGAAGCGCCCGACGCGGGTGACGCGGTTGTCGCCCTTGGTGACGACCTTCGCCGCCAGCGGATCGGCCTGATCGTGAAACAGCGACCGGAACTTGAAGACGTCGATGCGCTCGTTGTTGAAACCGTAGCGCTTCTGCATGAAGAGCACCGGGCCGGGACTATCCAGTTTGATGGCGAGAGCCACGAGCGCCATGACCGGTGCAAGCAGAACGAGGATGATCGCGCCGACAATGCGGTCGAACATCGACTTCAGCACCATGTCCCAATCGGTAATCGGCTGCTCGAAAACATCGAGCGTTGGAACCTTGCCGAGGTAAGAATAGGAGCGGGGCCGGAAACGCAGCTTGTTGGTGTGCGCTGACAGCCGGATATCGACAGGCAGCACCCACAGCTTTTTCAGCATGTCGAGAATGCGCGTCTCCGCGGAAATAGGCAGCGCGAACAGCACGAGATCGATTCGGGTGCGGCGGGCGAATTCGACGATGTCGTCGATCTTGCCGAGTTTCGGTGCGCCAGCGCATGTATCCAGGGCACGGGAGTCGTTGCGGTCATCGAACACGCCGAGGATCTGAATATCGGAATCTTCCTGAGCGTTGAGCGCGCGGATCAGGTTCTCGCCGTTCTCGTCCGAGCCGACGATGATGGTTCTGCGGTCGAGGCGTCCTTCGCGCGCCCATCGGCGGATCAGCGCGCGCAGCGCGAGTCGTTCCGCGAAGAGTGCGGCGAGTCCGGCGAAAAAGAACGCAGAAAGCCAGACGCGGGAAACCACATCGCCCATTTTCGCGAAGAACGACACGCTTATGAAAATGAGAAAAACGAAGGCCCACGACGACGCCATGCGCGTCATCTGCCGAAGCTGGCCACGGAACACCTGCACATCGTAAATTTCAGCCGCCTGAAAACTGACGACGGCGACGGCGGCGACTGCGAGGATGGCCCAAACATATTCCCAGGTGAAGCCATCGAGCGGCATCACATATCCGAGATACAGCCCGACACCGACGGCGCTCAGCAGCAGAAAATCCGCGATCCGGACGCCGCCATTGATAACGATGGCCGAATATGCCCTTCGCACTTTCTCGTTGGTCACGACGAGGGCTGCCGGGGAAAGACGTTTGCGGCGCTCCTGTCTCTGCGCGCCGTCAGCAGTACTCGCGGCAGCGGTCGCTGCAGCGGCTGCATTCATCATCGAGCGGACATCGATTGGTTCCACGGCTCAAATTCCGTTGTTGCGCCGTCATGTGGCGATGGACGGGGAAGCTAAAGTCCTCAGCCTCATGCGTTAGCGAACAAATCGGAACAATTGGTTATCGTGGTAAGGAAGGTTAACGTGCGTTAAACGCGTCGCGGTATCCATTGAGGACACCTTCGACCATCGCCTTCTGGGAGAAGTGGACGAAGATTCGCTCGCGGAGGGACCGGGCGCGTTCGCGGGTTGCTTCCATGTCACCGAGTGCAGTCTCGATGGCATCGGCCATCGCACCGATGCTATTCGCAGCGAACAATCCGGTTGTGTGAGGACCGAGAATTTCGGGAATACCCCCGACATTGGCGGCAAGCATCGGGATACCTGCGGCGGCCGCCTCAATTACTACGTAGGGCATGGAATCCCCACGCGACGGAACCACTAAAAGCTTGCCTCGCGAGAAACCAAACCGGGCTTTGACGTGCCCGATAAAGCGGACAGCGTCGCCAATGTTCAGGCTTTTGATGAGGGCTTTCAAATTCTCGATCTCTTCGCCGTCGCCGGCCAATGTCAGGGTGACGGGTTTGCCATCCGCCCGTAGCCGCGCAACCGCCTGAATCAGAAGATCGGTGCCTTTGATATCCCGGAACTCGCCGACATAAACGAGATCGGTCGCATCCTCCGCTGTCATAACAGGATCGAACTCCGACGCGGTAACGCCGTTGAAAACGCAGCGAACCAGACCTGCGGGCTTTCCGATGACGCGTTCGTAAGTGTCGCGGGCGAAGGCGCTTTCGAACAGAAACAGCTCCGTGCGATTCATGAGCGCGCGTTCCAATCGCGCATAGAACCCACCCTTGAGGGTCTCAGGCCGATAGTGCAGCGAGCCGCCATGCGGCGTGTAAACCCGGATCGCCTTCTTCGATCTGCCCTTCATGCGGACAAAAGCGCCGGCTTTCGCACCATGTCCGTGCAGGACATCGAGCTTTAGCGATCTGGCGAGCCGCAGAAAATGCATAGCTGCGATGGTATCGACGGGATGCGGCTGCCGGCGGATAGCGAGGCGATAAACGCCGAGCTTCAACTTTGGACCAATCTCTTTGAGAGCGGCGTCTGCACGCTCACCCCCGGTAAGGCTGTCGGCAAGAATTCCGACTTCGTGCCCGCGCTCTGCCTGCCCGGCAGCGAGGTCGAGAATATGACGGAAAATTCCACCGACGGGCGCGCGGACCGCGTGAAGAATGCGAAGCGGTGAGTGGGAATCGTCAGGTATCGTCAAAACCACCGCTCCTGAATAACCACGGTATCGCCGGGCTTCAAGAGCGTGCCCGGCGGCACAGTGGCCTGAACCGTCCCAGTTTCACTCGTTCGCGTCAGCCTGATACCGCTGCGTTGCGCACGGGGTGTGAAACCTCCAGCGATGGCAACGGCGCTCTCAACGGTCATGTTCGGCACAAACGGATACTGTCCGGGTGCCGCTACTTCGCCCAGAATGAAGAACGGCCGATACGCCTCGACTTCTGCGGCAACATACGGTTCGCGCAGATAACCCTTCTTCAACCGCACGGTAATGGCGGCGGCAAGTTGAGCCGGTGTCAGTCCGCGCGCGCGGACAGCGCCAATCAGTGGCATGGTGATCGAGCCACCGGCATCGACCGAGTAGGTGTTGGTGAGACCCTCTTGGCCGTAGACAACGACCCGCAGGCGGTCGCCGGCATCGAGACGGTAGGGCTCGTCGTGAGCGGCATAAGCATAAGCCGCTGGAGTAACGGACGTGGCTGGAACGGCGGCTGAGCGGATGGGGTGGTATTGACCATATGCCATTGCATCGAGGCTGGCATCTTGCGTCACTGCAATTGGTCCAGACGTGCGCATACAGCCCGACACCGCGAGCGCGAGGAGGAAACAGGCGAGGAGCGCGCGGCTGCGCAGCATGGGGAAATCCGGGATAAGTATGGATTCTGATTAAGAACTTTCATGGTTAACAAAGTGTGACGTCAGCCTATGGCTGACGCTGAATTGGGTCGTTTCCGAACGCAATTAACCGGGCGGCAACCTTAATAGACTGTAATCGCCATCGTTCAGTGCAGCATGTGCGTCAATGCTGGGTGCGTTCGGTGGAGAGTGTTCGATGCGTTTCGCGTTCTGGCGTAGCTGGAAGAGCAAGGTGCCATTCAAGGCTACTGCAACGGTTGCCCCGCCGGTCGCCGCAGCACCTGCCGCCGCTCTCACTGCTCCTTCCGAACTCGGTGATATCGACCTGCGCGCGATCTGGCAGGCGCTGGTTCGCAAGCGAATGTGGGTCATCATCCCGACGGCGGTGGCGTTTGCCCTGTCTCTTGCCGCAGTCAATATGATTACGCCGCGCTACAAGTCCGAAGCGCGCATCCTGATCGATGGACGCGAAAACGTGTTCCTGCGTCCGAACGGAGAGCGCAACGAAGAGCGCGGCAGCATCGATGCCGAGGCGGTGACCAGCCAGGTTCAACTGCTGCTGTCGCGCGATCTCGCTCGTGAAGTCATCAAGCGGAACAAACTCGCCGAACTGCCCGAATTTGATCCCGTCCTGCGCGGCGTTTCACCGTTGCGGACGCTGCTGGCATTGTTCGGCATCGGTAGAGACCCGTTCAAGATGACGCCGGAAGAGAGAGTGCTCGAAGCATATTTCGAGCGTTTGACCGCATACGCCGTCGATAAGTCGCGCGTCATGGTCATCGAGTTTCAGTCTCGCGACCCCGAATTGGCGGCGCGCGTTACGAACTCTATAGCGGACGGTTATCTGGTGTTTCAGCAGGCAGCGCGGCAAAATCAGGCCAAGTCCGCCTCGCAGTGGCTGCTGGTTGAGATTGAAAGCCTGCGCAAGAAGGTCGCTGACGCTGAAGCGCGGGTTGAGGAATTTCGCTCGAAATCCAGCCTGTTCATCGGCACCAACAACACATCGCTGTCGAACCAGCAGCTTGGCGAGTTAAATACCCAACTCAACAACGCGCGCGCGTTGAAATCCGACGCGGAGTCCAAGTCGCGGCTGATCCGGGATATGCTTCAGAGCGGCAAGCCGATCGAGGCTTCGGAAGTTCTCAACTCGGAATTGGTGCGGCGTCTTTCGGAACAGCGCGTGACGCTGCGGGCGCAACTTGCCGAGCAGTCTTCGACGCTGCTTGGCGGGCATCCGCGTATCAAGGAGTTGAAGGCCCAGATTCTGGATATCGACCGCCAGATCCGGGAAGAGGCTGGCAAGATTTCTCGCTCGCTCGAGAACGACTCGAAAATTGCAAGCGCGCGTGTCGATGGGCTGAATTCAAGTCTCGACCAGTTGAAGCGGCAGGCGACATCCAACAACGGTCAGGACGTGCAATTGCGCGCATTTGAGCGCGAAGCGAAGGCACAGCGCGACCTGCTGGAATCCTATCTCGCCAAATATCGTGAGGCGACCACGCGCGAGAATATCGACGCGGCCCCGGCTGATGGCCGCATCATTTCCCGCGCGATCGTATCGAACACGCCGGCTTTCCCGAAAAAGCTGCCAATCGTGCTGATTGCCACGCTGGCGATGTTCATGCTCACGGCAGGTTACATCGCGACCGGCGAGTTGCTGCGCATGACGGCACCGCGCGCTACGGCCTTCCGATTGCCGCTTGCGCCTTTGCGTGACCGGCATCCCGAGATGCCGGTGGCGATACCCGAAATCGAGCGGCTGGCTGGCGAATTGCGCGCCGCAGGCGATGCTGCCAGAAAAATTACCATCATCGGCGCAAATCAGCACGAGAGCGTTACGCTGACGGCATTGACGCTGGCCCGGCTGCTGTCACGCAACGCCAAGGTGGTGTTGGTCGATCTTTCCATGGTGTCGCCGACGCTGACTGCGGTGTCCACCGATCCAACGGCACCGGGGTTGACTGACCTGATGCAGGGTGCCGCGTCGTTTGGCCAGATTATTACCAAGGATCGCCTCTCCGGCGTCCACCTTGTCAGTGCGGGGCGTGCGGCCGATCAGCGCTCGCTGCTCCAGTTGCCTCGAGTCAATCTTGCCATCGATGCGCTGCTGCGGGCTTACGATCACGTCGTGCTGGACGCGGGCACCGCGTCCGATCTGCCTGCGAGTGTCATAGCGGCTGACGCGCACGCCGTCATTATTCCGGATCCCGCGACTACAGCGACAGCCCGTGGTGCCATGCGGGATCAACTCCTCGCATCAGGCTTCACTGGCGTGACCATCCTGAGTACCCCGTTAACTTCAGCGGATATCGGCGCACCCGGCCAACGCGTTGCCGCAGCCTGAACCCGTTCGAACGGGAATTTAAGATCAGCGATGGATGGCGTTGCGCAGCAACTGCGCCATCTGCATCAGTGCGGGGTTTTGCTTGACCAGCCGCTTGGCGTGCGTGAGCGATGACATGCCCAGCGCGGCAAATCGGCCCCGCGCGGTCAACGGAATGAAGCTGTCGAAGATCGGCTCGTCTTCCTTGCAGAAAGTCATCTTGTATTCGTCGGAGCCGACGCCGAAATCGACGGAGCTGTAGCCGAGTTCGGCATAGTAATCGATCATGTAGCGCAGCAGGATCAACCCTGGACTGTGGCGTGCATTCTCCGAGACCGTATAGGTATTGAACATCGTCGAAAATCGTTCGCCGTCCGCGACGCAGGCGAATGTCGAAATCAATTCGCTGTCGCATTCGAGTGCGTGGAGCGCGATCGCCCGCCCGCCGTCCGGAAGTGTCGCCAGACATGCATCGCGGATGAAGCCTTTCGTGGCGGGGTCGGAAAATACGTCCGGCAGTTTTGAGAGCGCCATACGATGCGGCTTGATGACGAAAAATGCATCAAGAGTCCGGTTGATCTCTTCATCGGTGGTTGCCATGAAATAGCGATAGCCGGGGAGAGCTTGTAATTTTCGCTCCTTGTTGCGCAACCTTCGGCGCGTCGATGTGCTGACGCGTTCTTCTGGCTTGCAGCCTGGCACCATCGTCAAGAGCGGGCAGGGGTTAATCGACGGCTGACCTGCGAAGTTTCTGAGCGGGTTGGGGATGCTCGACCATTGCCGAGGCTGATGCATCAGAGCCAGCACGTCGATGTCGTCAGCGAGGTCGCGGATCGCCGCAACGACCGTATCGAGATCCGCCTTGGTTGCAGCCGTCACGAAGTCGCGACGCCATAGTGCCATGTTGAAGGTGGGATGCTTGCCACCCATGAATCGGGCTACTGTCACGCCATTTTCGCGGCCGGTTGCGAGCGGCAGCAGAAGCAGGGGGCGGTTGCTGGTATCGTAGGCGGCGACAATGAAGGGGGTGGCACGTTCAACTGCGCCTACATTTTTTTGCCAGGCGTCCAGCAACTCGTATCGTTGATAGGGCGTCGAGAGAAACTCAGCGCCTTCGAACGCGCGCCATATCCTTTCAGCTTCAGTCATGCTGCGGATGATTTCAACGCGAGCAATCCGGGTCGAGCCGGCGGTCGCTTGCAGACTTGCTGTGGGGCTTTGAAGCGCTGCAGCCATGGCCATCGCCGAACCTTGATTTTTGGGTATTTCAAAATTTGCAGCTTTGGCAGACCTTATTCAAAGAAATGTCAACAAAGAGTAATGACAATGCTGGCGTCGGTCGTGTGACCGGGCGGGGGGGCGATCGGTGTTATTTTGGGAACGCCTGCTGGCTGATGCAGGGCTGGAACTCGCCTATTTCAGCGGCGTTGGCCGTGCGCTCGAGGGGCTGACCGGCGGTGCGGGCGCTATCCTGAAATTTGAGCACGTGCGGCCGCCTCAAGATCACCCGTTCCAGCCGCTCAGATCGGCGGAAATTACTCCGGAATTCCTCGATAGCGCAATCACCGCACTGAAACGCTGGCAGTTCGACTTCCTTTCCATCGATGAAGTTGTCGGGCGCGTTCAGCAGCCAGCCATCGCACGCCGTTTTGTTTCGCTGTCATTCGATGGCGGCTATCGCGATTTCATGACATTTGCGTATCCGGTGCTATCGCACCACCGCGTGCCGTTCACGCTGTATATTCCAACCGGCTTCGTCGATGGCATCGCCAAGGCCTGGTGGCTGGCGCTGGAGCAGGTCGTCGCGCGCAACGCCCGCATTGCGTTGGTGATGAATCGCGTTGAACGGCGTTTCAACGTGGCCACGTTTGAAGAGAAGTATGAACTTTGTGCCGTCCTCCATGCCTGGCTTCTGTCGTTGCCTCCGGCCGATCTTGCCGTGGCGATCGCGGATCTGTGCGGCCGCTACGGTGTGGATCTCAACTCCGTGTCGCGGGACATCGCTATGACCTGGCAGGATCTTTCGATGCTGGCGCGCGATCCGCAGGCCACCATTGGCAGCGCGACCGTCTCCCATCCAAATCTGGCGCAGACAAAGGGTACAACCGCACTGCGCGAGATGACGATGGGACGGAATGTGCTGGAATCTGCGCTCGACGGCCCGTGCAGGCATTTTGCCTATCCATTCGGCGAACGCGGAACCTTCGGCCCGCGCGATATGCTGCTTGCACGGGAGGCCGGGTTTATCTCAGCAGTGTCCGCAGGGGGGGGAGTGGTCAGGGCGGATGGACAGTCTGACCTGATGGCCCTTCCGCGCATTGCATGGGATGGACGGCGGCGGTCGCTTCGTGCCCTGCGTGTTGTTCTGTCGGGGATCACGGCGCGACGCGAAAAGAAGCGCAAGCCGGAGACAGCGGTGAACTACGGCTGAGGGTCGGGCCGCGACATCCAGGAAATGATTGGCATAGCGGGCAAAACCCAGCCAAGGCCGGCCACCACATAGAAGATCGCCTGTGCGAGCTTCGATGCCGCAAGCCACGGCGTCTGGGCCAGGGCCATGCCGGTCAGCGACCAGACGATCACCAGGACCAGAAGCCCGATTGTTCCGATGAATTTTCGTGTGCGAATTGTCATAACAAAATTGTGCGGATCTGCATGTCGGCGCGCCTTGCGCGGGAAAGTGCGGGGACTATAAGGACCGCGCGAATTCATTCAAGGTCGTGTTTACAGATGACGATGTCCGCTGCGATACGCCGGCAAGCAGGGTCCGCCTCAGGAATGCGCGGCGTCCGCGTTTGGCTGGTTATTGTCGCGGCGCTTGTTGTTTGTACGCTGATGGTCGGCGGTGCCACGCGCCTCACGGAATCCGGCCTTTCGATTGTCGAATGGAAGCCGTTGACCGGCACCATGCCGCCGCTGACCGACGCCGAATGGACGAGGCAATTCGAGGCCTACAAGACCATCCCGCAATATCGCGAGATGAACCGCGGAATGAGTCTCTCCGAGTTCAAGACGATCTTCTGGTGGGAATGGGGACATCGGTTGCTGGGGCGATTGATCGGCGCCGTGTTTCTGCTGCCGTTTCTCTGGTTTCTCTGGCGCGGATTTCTCTCCACCGATTTGAAGCGGAAGTTATGGGTCATCTTCGTGATGGGTGGCGCGCAGGGCGCTGTGGGCTGGTGGATGGTCAAGTCCGGGCTGACCGAGCGGGTGTCGGTCTCGCAGTACCGGCTTGCGGTCCACTTTATGCTCGCGCTGTTCATCTATTCCGCGATCGTGTGGACGCTTCGGCGGCTGCACAATCGCCCCGCTTTGATTGCCCCGGCGCGTCTCAGGATCAGCGGCAGGATATTGCTGGGGCTGGTGTTCCTGCAGCTCTATTTCGGAGCGCTGGTTGCAGGGTTGCGCGCGGGGCGGGTGTTCAACACCTGGCCCGAGATCGATGGCGCGTTGATTCCCTCGGCTGCGCGGTTGTTCTTTGAGGAACCGTGGTGGCGAAACTTTTTCGACAATACACTGACGGTGCAATTCAGCCACCGCATGATCGCCTATGTGCTTGTTATTGCAGTCGCCGTTCACGCCATCGACGCGATCCGTTCCAGGGCAAGCTCTTCGATCGTCACGGGCGCGCTCTGGCTGCTGGCTGCGATGATCTTGCAGGCTATCATCGGCATAGTGACGCTGTTGTACGGTGTTCCGATCGACCTCGGGCTTGCCCATCAGGCGACCGCGATTGTCGTGCTGACGCTCGCGCTGTTTCAGGCCGAGCGCCTCGGCGCGGTGCTACCGGAAACAACGCCTGCAAAGCTTGGTCTTGTCGCGGGCGAGAGCCGCTGAAATCGAACTATTCTAAATTGGCGATGATTTCGAAAGCGCTTTGTTTCCGGGGATTATTTCAATTTCGAACTTCATTCACGCTTTGGTGTGACCCGCACCAGCTTTTACTTCAATGCGCAGCGCGATAGAACGACCATCGTCACGGAATTATCCAAACAAGGTTGTTTATGTCGAACGCATTCGTCCAGGCGGCGGTCATTCTGTTGCGCGAGGGTCTTGAAGCGATGCTCGTGATCGCGGCGCTTGCGACTTACCTCAGGAAAGTCGGTGGAGGCCATCGGATCACGGCGCTTTATAGCGGCGCGCTCGCGGCGGTGGGCGCAAGTCTTGTTGCGGCATGGCTGTTCGCGGTTCTGAACTCCGGCGATCATAACGACATTCTGGAAGGTATCGTCATTCTCTTTGCCGCTGCGCTGATGTTGTATGTCAGCGGCTGGCTGATGGTGAAGCAGGATCCGCGCGGCTGGCAGGACTATCTGGCCACCAAGGCCGACAGCGCGCTGGCACAGGATACGGCGTGGGCCGTCGGCGCGCTGGCTTTCTTTGCGGTGTTTCGTGAAGGCGCGGAAACTGTGCTGTTCATTAACGCGCTCGCCGTGACCGAAGGCGGCTGGAGTGTCGGACTATTTGCCGGCCTTGCTGCTGCAACAGTCTGTCTTGCTGTTCTATTTTACTTCATCAACCTGATCGCCAGAAAAATTCCGCTCCGTCCGCTGTTCATCATCACGTCGGCATTCCTGTTCGCTATGGGCGTCAAGTTCATCGGCGAAGCGATCCAGGAATTCCAGGAACAGAACCTTGTACCGTTTACCGAATTGAAGAATTTCACGTGGCTGCAAACCCTGGGATTGAATCCGACGCTTGAAGCGCTGTCGATCCAGATTCTGGTGGTACTGTTTGCGCTCGCCACGTTCTCGCTTGTTCAGCGCAATGCCCGGCTAATTCGCCAGGACAAGGCGGAGGCCTTGTTGCGCGCTACGAAGCCCTGAATTTTTTTGAGTCATTTGCTCTGTTCAAGTACAACGCGGCGCCATGCCCCGGCGCCGTGTTTTTTGTTTGATACGGTTTGATTGCGTATGGATTACGTTTTCAACGCCTGATCGAGATCGGCGATCAGGTCTTCCTTGTCCTCAAGGCCGACCGACAAGCGCACCACATCGACGCCGGCTCCTGCCTGCGCTTTCTGCGCATCGTTGAGCTGGCTGTGAGTGGTTGAGGCGGGATGGATAATCAGCGAGCGCGTATCGCCGACATTCGCCAGATGCGAAAACAACTTCACGTTCGATACCAGACTGATGCCGGCATCGTATCCGCCCTTCAGGCCGAAGGTGAACACGGCACCTGCGCCCTTCGGCGAATACTTACGTGCAAGGTTGTGATAGCGGTCGCCGGGAAGGCCTGCGTAATTGACCCATGCCACGGCCGGGTGAGCGGACAGCCACTCCGCGACAGCCTTGGCGTTGTCCGAATGTCTTTGCACGCGAAGCGACAACGTCTCGATGCCGGTCAGGATCAGGAACGAGTTGAAGGGTGAAATAGCAGCACCAAGATCGCGCAATGCAAGTACGCGCGCGGCAATCGCGAATGCGAAGTTGCCGAAGGTCTCTTGCAACTTGATGCCGTGATATTCGGGGCGAGGCTCGCTCAGCGCCGGATAGCGTCCATCACGCGACCAGTCGAAGGTGCCGGCATCCACCAGGATACCGCCGAGCGAATTGCCGTGGCCACCGAGAAATTTGGTCAGCGAGTGCACGACAATGTCCGCACCGTGATCGATCGGGCGGATGAGGTAGGGCGAGGCGAGGGTGTTGTCCACGATGAGCGGCACGCCCGCACTGCGCGCGATGGCCGCAATCGCTTCAATATCGGTAACGGTTCCGCCGGGATTGGCGATCGATTCGATGAAGATCGCCTTGGTCTTCGGCGTTACTGCGCGCTGGAAGCTTTGCACGTCGTCGGTGTCGGCCCAGACCACGTTCCAGCCGAAGTTCTTGAATGCGTGATTGAACTGGTTGATCGACCCGCCGTACAGGCGCCGCGCTGCGATGAACTCATCGCCCGGCTGCAGCAGCGTATGAAAGACCATGTGTTGCGCGGCGTGGCCCGACGCCGAAGCGACGGCGGCGGTGCCGCCTTCGAGTGCGGCGACGCGCTCTTCAAGCACGGCGGTGGTCGGGTTGGTGATACGCGTGTAGATGTTGCCGAACGCCTGCAATCCAAACAGTGACGCCGCATGATCGGCATCGTTGAAAACGTAGGACGCGGTCTGATAGATCGGCGTCGTGCGCGCGCCCGTGGTCGGGTCGGGCTGTGCGCCGGCGTGAATGGAGAGCGTTGAAAAGCCGGGCAATCTTTCCGTCATGTGGAATTCCTTTGAGAGCCGCGAACGGGCATGAGAGGGATGATGCTGCGGGCGGGAGCGATGCCAGTCAAGACGTCAGTGAACACATGCGTTAACAGGTAATGGAATTGCCGCTTTGCATTGCGAAGCCGAAGGATCGTTCTGCCGCGCGCCGAATTCAGGGCAGGTCGTTCTTGTCCTTGGCCACCCGATCTGCCGCTGCCGTCGCCCCACCAGTTACGCTCGCGCGGTTCAGCGACAGCTTCATGTTGCTGGTCGGAATCGGGGCGCGCTTGGAACTCAAGGTTCGCGAATTGATTCCCATCCATTGAATCTCGGAGGTGAGGCGGGCGTATTCGATCTTCGGGCAACGGTTCATGACCACTTTCAGGCCAGCCGCTTCGGCTTTGGCGGCAGCCGCGTCATCGCGTACCCCAAGCTGCATCCAGATTACTTTCGGCAGCACTGGCAGCGACAACGCCTCATCCACAACGCCCATCGCGCGATCTGAATTTCGGAATATATCGACCATATCGACCGGCCTGCCGATATCCTTCAACGACGCAACGAACGGCTTGCCTACCAAGCTTTTGCCCACTTGGCCGGGGTTGATCGGGATCATGTCGTAGCCGCGCTCGACGAGGTATTTGAACGCAAAGTAACTCGGCCGCACGTTGACCGGCGACGCGCCCACCATTGCGATGGACTTCACGCCGGTGAGAATTTCACGGATGTAGCCGTCGTCGTATGTGTCGTGATTCATTGTGGATACGTCGCCTGATCTTGCCCGGTCAAACTTACCGGTCTTCCCATGTGGGATCGCGCTTTTCGATGAACGCGCTGATGCCTTCCTCGGCATCGCGCGCCATCATGTTCTCCGTCATCACCTGGGCGGCGTAAAGATAGGCGTCGGACAAATTCATCTCAATCTGGCGATAAAACGCTTCCTTGCCGATCTTCAGCACATGAGCGGATTTTCGCCCGACCGACTTTGCGAGATCGATGGCCGCGTTCCTCTCGGAGCCTGCAGCGACGACCGAATTGACGAGCCCTAATTCCAGTGCGCGTTGTGCCGACACCGGCTCGCCGGTCAGAAGCATGTGCATGGCGTGCTTGCGCGGCACGTTGCGGGAAAGGGCCACCATCGGCGTAGAGCAGAACAGGCCGATGTCGATGCCCGGTGTGGCGAAGGTTGCCTTCTCCGATGCTATTGCAAGATCGCAGGTCGCGACCAATTGGCATCCTGCGGCGGTGGCGACGCCCTGCACGGCGGCGATCACCGGCTTCGGCAAATGGACGATAGCCTGCATCATCTCGCTGCACGCTTTCATCATCTGCGCGAAATAGGCGCGGCCACGGTCGGCATCGGCGCGGCGTGCCGTCAATTCCTTCAGATGATGGCCCGATGAATAGACATTCCCCGTTGCGGCAATCACGACGGCGCGAACGGCGGCGTCGTCGCGAATGGAATTCAGTTCGGCATGCAGTGCTGCAATCATCGCCTCCGAAAGCGCGTTGCGTGAAGCCGGCGCGTCGAGCGTGATTACGGCGATATCGCCGATCGTCTCGCGCCGCAGGGTGGATTTCGGAATGTCCTCAGTCGGTTTTGCCGCTGCTGCTTGCGTCATCGTCCGCACATCCGTGGGCTGGGCTTTGACGTTACCCTAGGATACAAAACCGTCATATACGAGAGCAGGGCAGGACATACGTTCCATGAACAATGCGAAAATGACCGTGGCTGAACTGGAAGCATTCCTGCACAGGGAATTTCCGCAGGCATTCAGCAATGGAGAAATCCTGATCGAAAGCGCCGACGGTTCGACCAGCCTGCTGCGTCAGCCCTATAGCGAGCGAATGCTGCGTCCCGGCGGTACCGTCTC
>JAZKGC010000024.1:0-5703 GCA_040386115.1 Pseudomonadota bacterium | reverse complement strand
GCCCATGTCACATCGACCTATTCCATTCCGAACATTGCCTGATTTAAAGGGTATTATAACACCATATTTATAAGCGATTGTTTTTATGAAGCTATTTTATTTGCATTGGCATTGACGAGTTCAGCCCGGTTATCTAGAACCGCGCCAGTTTGGCGGTTTGCGCCGGATGTTCAATTTCACGGGTTCATCACATGAAGACGTTTTCGGCGAAGCCAGCCGAGGTCACCAAGAAGTGGGTATTGATCGACGCCAAGGGTTTGGTTGTCGGTCGCCTTGCTTCC
The DNA here is from genome assembly GCA_040386115.1 of Pseudomonadota bacterium. Classification (GTDB taxonomy): domain Bacteria; phylum Pseudomonadota; class Alphaproteobacteria; order Rhizobiales; family Xanthobacteraceae; genus Afipia. The sequence goes on along the minus strand of JAZKGC010000024.1, from coordinate 5,422 downwards.
CTGGTCGCGATGCGTTTGCGCGGCAAGCACCTCCCCACCTACACCCCCCACGTCGATTGCGGTGACAACGTCATCATCATCAACGCGGCGCAGGTCGTTCTCACCGGACGCAAGCGTGAGAACAAGGTTTATTACAATCACACCGGGTTCATCGGTGGCATCAAGGAGCGCACTGCAAAGTCGATCCTCGAGGGCCGCTTTCCAGAGCGCGTTGTCGAGAAGGCCGTCGAGCGCATGATTCCGCGCGGTCCGCTCGGTCGCGTTCAGTTCGGCAATCTTCGCGTGTATGGAGGCGCCGAGCATCCGCACGAAGCTCAGCAGCCAGAGCCGCTGGATGTCGCAGTGATGAATCGCAAGAACATGAGGGTCGCATAATGTCTGATACCATGCAGTCCCTCGACCAGTTGTCGTCATTGAAGACCGCTGCGCCTGAAGGCCCGAAGTACGAAAAGAAGGTCGATAAGTTCGGCCGTGCCTATGCTACCGGCAAGCGCAAGGACGCCGTTGCACGCGTCTGGATCAAGCCAGGCACGGGCAAGGTTGTCGTCAACACCCGCGAAGTCGAAGTCTATTTCGCGCGTCCGGTGCTGCGCATGATGATTCAGCAGCCGCTGGTCGCTGCTTCGCGTCAGAGCCAGTACGACGTGATCTGCACGGTCGCCGGTGGCGGTTTGTCGGGGCAGGCCGGCGCTGTGCGTCACGGCATCTCGAAGGCTCTCACAAACTTCGAACCGGATCTGCGCGGCGTTCTCAAGAAGGGCGGCTTCCTGACGCGCGACTCGCGTGTCGTCGAGCGCAAGAAGTACGGCAAGGCGAAAGCCCGTCGGTCCTTCCAGTTCTCGAAGCGCTAAGGCGCGCTTCGCTGCCAGTTCTCGAAGCGCTGAGGCGCGCTTCGCTGCCAGTTCCAGATACAAAAGGGCACCTTCGGGTGCCCTTTTTTGGTTCCAGATACCGCTGAATTGCAGCGATTTTTCACGAAAATTGTGTGACCAGCGCAAACGGAGTGCCAAGAGACAGTTGCTAGCCTGCATGTGGCTGAGGGGGCTATTCCGGCTCCGTCTATTTTAAAGCGCTGCATTTCAGATGCCTGCTGGCACAAGCTTGTCGCTTGATATCTCGACGCTCTATCTGGTTGCGACGCTGGCTGCGGCGCTGCTCGGGGCGATGCTGCTGTTTTTCTGGCGGCAGGAGAGAATCGCCGCATTGGGCTGGTGGGGGGCGGCGTATCTTCTCGGTGCGGCATCCATTGCGCTGTGGACCGTTGGCGGGCCGGATCTCGGCGCGGTGCTTTCCCTTGCCGTTAATGCCGTCGGCTTTGTTGCCTGCGGGCTGGTGTGGGATGCGGCTCGTGTTTTTCATGGCCGCCCGGCGCATTTGGCCGGCGTGATTGCCGGGCCGGCAATCTGGGTCGCGGCGGTGACATTGCTCGATCCGATGACCGGCGAGATGAGGATGATGATCGGAGCAGGAATTGTCGCGGTCTATGCCGCACTGACTGCATTCGAGCTCTGGCGGGAGCGACGGAAGAATCTTCGTTCGCGCTGGCCTGTGATTGTGGTGCCGGTGTTGCACGGCTCAGTTCTGATGCTGCCGATCGTGCTTGGCGACTTGTTTCGATCCAGTGGCACCGGCATATCCAACGTCTGGGTCGCGGCCTTCGCCGGCGAACTGGTGCTCTATGCCGTCGGGACCGTGTTCATCATTTTCATGCTGGTGTCCGAACGAACCGTCAGCGTTCACAAGACCGCGGCATCGGTCGATCCTTTGACTGGGCTGCTGAACCGCCGCGGATTTAGCGAAGCCACATCGCGCATGATCGAGCGGGAGGCCAAGGCGGGCCGCCCGATCACGGTCATGATTTTCGACATCGATCACTTCAAGGCGGTCAACGATCGCTTCGGACATGCTGCGGGCGACGACGTGCTGAAAGTGTTTGCGAGTGTCGCTGTCAGTTCCCTGCGCATCACCGATCTGGTGGGCCGGGTCGGTGGCGAGGAATTTGCGGCGCTGCTGCCATGCGCGATGGACGAGGCTCTGGTCGCCGCCGAGCGGGTGCGTGAAGCATTCGAGGCGTCGGGCGTCGCGATTGACGACGATCCGCTCGAAACGACGGTCAGCATCGGCGTGGCAGGCGGGCCGGCGAATACCGAACTTGAAGTCCTGATGGCGTCGGCCGATACCGCGCTCTACCAAGCCAAACGCGCCGGCCGAAATCGTGTCGAAGCCGCAACCGAGCAGCCCCTGTCGCTGGCAGACGCGCGCCGCAACCTCGCAGTCAACGCAGCGCCGCCACGCGCTGCAAGCAATGCCGTACCTGCCATTACGGCTATCGAAATCCGGATTTGAACGCTGCGCTAACCATCCGTTTACCATCCGCGATTTATCATGCGTCATGTCCATCGCGCGCAACCACGATACACAATCCGATCTGATCGCACTGGAGGCGACTGTCGCCTCCGCCCGTGCAGGTTTTGCCTGCATGTTCTCGACATCCGACGAATATGAGAATGCGCTGATCACAGCGCGGCGCGCCGAGGGTCGCTATGGCTCGACCTTCGACTGGCAGCCGGTGCTGCTGACAGGCTGCGCCTTCGTCCTGTTCGGTGTGCTGCTGGCGGTTGTCTGAGGGCAAACCTCCGTTATGAGATCAATCGATGGGTGCCGCGAGGCACCCTTTTTCTTTGCCTACGCGGTCTTTTGCGCTAGAGCCTTTTCACATCCGGATTTTTGAAAGAGCGCAGGACCATGATCACTGAAATTGCACAGATCGAGATCAAGTCGGGCAGCGAAAAAGATTTCGAGGCCGCAATCGCCAAGGCGCAGCCGATTTTCAAGCGCTGCAAGGGCTGGAAGAGTTTTGAGCTGCATCGCTCGATCGAAAAACCGTCGCGTTACCGGCTGCACATCACTTGGGAAACCCTGGAAAATCACACGGTCGATTTTCGCGAATCCGCCCACTTCACGGAGTGGCGCGCGCTGGTCGGGCCGCATTTCGCGTCGCCCCCCGAGGTCGAACACACGAACACCATTAACGCCTTCTGACGCTCTTCGAGAGATACGATCTTCGAGCGACAAAGGCATCGGGGATCGCCGGAACGGAGGCGTTCTTACGCCACCACGAATTCCGGCGGACGGTCGTTGTCCTCGCCCGGCCACAGATGATTGATCGTGACCTTCGCCACCGCGATCAGCGGCAGTGCCAGCGCCAGTCCCCATAGACCGAAGAGCACGCCGAGAAAAATCTGCGCCGCGAACAGCGTCGCGGGTGGGATTTCGATGGCGTGGCGCTGAATCAACGGCGTCAGCACGTTGCCTTCAAGAAATTGAACAGCGAGATAAAGTCCGAATGAACTGGCGATCGCCGTGGTGCCCGATCCCAGGCTTGCCAGCACAATCAACGTGCCTGCGAGAATAGCCCCGATATTCGGAATGAACGAGAGCAGGCCGGTTATGAAGCCGAGAACCAGCGCGCCGGGAATGCCAATCACCATCAATCCGACCCATGTGATGACGAACAGCGACGTCATGGTCAGAAGCTGGCCAAGCAGCCAGCGCCGCAGGGTTTCGCCGATATCATTGAGCAGTCGCGCGCCGCTGGCGGCATATCGCTTGGGGATGAAGCTTTGCAGCCCCTTGTTGTAAAGTTGAGGTTGCGCGGCCAGCAGCAGACCCAGAAAAATCACGACGAAGAAATTTCCGATGCCCTCGAACAGGCCGACGATCACCCGCACGGTCTGGCTGAAGATTGCGCCCGTGCCGGATGCAATCGTTCCGGCGTCGGGAAGGCGCGGTCCTTTCGACGCGGCCGGACTGGCGGTGGAGGGAGCGGGCAGGGTCGCGCCCGCCGCGGCATCGGTGCTCGAGGCGGCAGGGGCCACAGGCGTGGCACCGAGGTTGACGAAGCTGGTATCGACTCCGCGTTTCTCAAGGAATTCCTTGACGTTGCCGACCTGCGATCTGATCGTGGAACTCAAGGCGGTGGCCTGTTGCGCGATGGTCGCGCCGCCAAGCACGCCGACGCCGCCCAGCATGACGACAAAGAGAACGCACACGATCACCAGACGGAAGGAATGACCGAGGCTAACCACGCGACCGAGCAGGTCGGTCATCGCACTGAGAAAAACGCCGAACAGGATGCCGGCGAAAAGCAGGAACAGCGTGCCTGCCGAGTACCATGCAAGTGCAAGCGCCGCTGCGAATGCGACAATGCCCATACCGCCCACGGCGATGGACCATGCCAGATCGCCACGAGCCTGAATCCTGTTTTCCCTGGGCGTTGACATGCGATCCCTTGAAGCCGTTTTGTGCTTTCACTCTTTCCCGAAACGCTGCGCCGGATCAAGCGAAGATGGCGTGACAGCCGCGCGCTCAACGCCTATTTCAGCTTGCCATGACGGTGCGGGCTGTGCCGGAACACGAAAAGGTCGCGTGAATGAATGTGAGGAAATGGGCCGGGCTGGTCATCCTGCTGGCCGCGCTCGTCATCGGCGAGCGAACCTATCTGTACCGGCCCGATCACAAGTACCGGCTGACCTTCGAGATCGATACGCCTGACGGTGTCAGGTCGGCATCCGGGGTGATGACCGTGCATCCCAACCGCAGCTACGGCGGCTCAGGCAGCGGTCCGGCTGGACCCAGGACCAAGGGCGACGCTGTGTTTGTCGATCTGGGCGGCGGCAAAAACGTCGTCGCGCTGTTGCTGTCCGGGACCAATCCGGCAGAGACCGACGGCATGAGCTATCTGCCGCTGCGCGCCTTCGCTGCCGCCGGACGGAGGATCGATTTTCGCGACATTAAAAAACAAACCGAGACAGTCGCGGTGACGGGAGAATTGATTCCGGCGCTTGTGACATTTGGCGACGCGGCAGATCCGCGATCGGCGCGTGCCGTCGATCCGGCGAATTTGCAGGCCGCACTTGGAAAGGACTTCGCTCTGCGCAAGGTGTCGCTTCAGGTGGTGCCGGCAGGGCTTTGGCCGCTCGACTTCGGCGGTTTGCTCGGTGAGCCTGTGACGCGGCGCATTCAGGCCGAACTGCCGTGGTGTCGCGATCAGGGGAAGGCCGCGACGGCACTGACATCGGCGGGGATCGTTGCCGTGGCACCGCCGGATGCAAGCTTCAGTCCGGTGGAGGCGTTTCGACGGGAGTAGCGTGCGCTTGTTTTAGCTCAATTCAAGATTCAATTTTCAGGCAGTCGCGCGCAGTATATTTGTCCGGTCATCCCTGCTTTCTCCCGCTCATCCCCGCGAATGCGGGGATCCAGACTTCTTCTTGAGCAGGCGAATTCATTCCGACACACAACTCTTAGCGACGCTGGATCCCCGCATTCGCGGGGATGAGCGGGGTTGTTTTGCGCGGCATTGCGTCCGTTTCCGATTCAATTTTCAAACAGCCACTTTCATACAGATGCGCGCGCGTGGGGC